>CAZHGD010000194.1:0-14151 GCA_964531735.1 uncultured Fimbriimonadaceae bacterium
TGAGCGCGAATGCCGGTCACGCGCAGCGGCCGGCCGGCGATGGCCGCCAGCGTCACCGCGGTGCGGACCAACTGCCCGCCCCCGCCGGCCGCGTCGACCTCCCAGACGCCGCTCATGCGGCGCCGAGTCCGGCCGGCTTCAGGGTCCACGGCAGACCGGCCAGCATGAATACCACCTCGTCGGCTTCGGCCGCCAGGCGCTGGTTCAGCCGGCCGACCAGGTCGCGGAAGAGTCGCCCGACGGGGTAGAACGGCACCAGACCAAGGCCGACCTCGTTGGTGACCAACAGCCACTCGCTGTCCACAGCCCGGATGGCTGCCAGCAGCTCATCGGCCTCAGCCGCCAACAGCGGCTCGGCCTGCTCGGCGGTGGCGTCGGGACCGGCGGCCATCAGCACGTTGTTGGCCAGCAACGTCAGGCACTCCACCAGTACCACAGCCGGCGCGGCGCCGCGTGCGGCGGCGTGGGCCTGGACCGCGCCGCCGACGCCGCGAGGGACCTCCAGCGTCACCCAGGCCGCGGGTCGTTCAGCGCGGTGCTGCTCGATGCGCGCCTCGAACTCCGCGTCGGTGCGCTCAGCGGTGGCGACATACAGCACGTCGTCGCCGCCCAACCGAGCGGCGCGTGACTGGGCCTGGCGGCTCTTGCCGCTCCGCGCGCCACCGATCACCACGGTCAACCGTCCCATCAGCCTGCCCTTCCCAGACCCAGCTGGGCCACCGTGTCGTGCCAGGTGGCCAGCGACCGGTCCAACTCGTCCTCGGTGAACACCTCGAACGTTACCACGCCGGAGAAGCCGGTGGCCAGTTCGCGCACGACCGGGTCGAGTTGGTGCGGGGCTATCTGGTCGAGACCCACATGGTCGCGCCCGTTGACGCCGTGGAGGTGCACCACGCGCGCGCGCGGCCCCCAGGCGCGCCAGGCGGCCAGCGGGTCGCCAGACTCCAGCCACAGGTGGCCGAAGTCGACACAGCGCGACACGGGCAGCCGCTCCACCACCCGCGCGAAGTGCGCCGGATCCCAGCGTTCGACGTTCTCCACGCAGACGCGCTCGGGGGCCCCGGTCCAGCCGGCCACTCGCGCCAGCACGTCGTGTGCCTGCACCTGCCAGGTGGCCACTGCGGTCGGCGTCGGGTGGTCCAGCAGTACGGTGCCATCCAGGTGGGCGACCCAGGCGAACGGCGCCAATGAGCGCGTCGCGGCGATGGCGCGCGCGGCCTGTTCGAGCGCGTCCACGCGGTCGCGGTGCAGGTCGAGGGGCAGATGGACCGTGTAGGTCAGGTCATGGGCCGCCGCGAGGCGCGCCAACTCGGCGACTTCTGCTGCGTCGGGGAAGTTGCAGCCGTGGCCGGGCACATCGAAGAGCACCAGTTCGACGTCGTCCACGCGGTCGGCGACGGCGCGGACGTTGGTGGCCAGGTCCGCGGGCAGCAGGCAGGATGGGCACCCCAGGCGTAGCGCCATCGGGTCACCTGGTTCCTGGTAGCGAACCCGTGACGGTTGGGTACGCGCAGCGCATCAGGTCCACAGGCAGGTCTCCAGCACCACCGCGGCCAGCAGGACGGCGGTCTCCACGGCTTCCACGGTGGCGCCGTAGATGTCGCCGGTCAGGCCGCCGAGGCGAGCGGCGGCCAGCCGCGCCACGCCGCGGGCCACGCACCAGGCCACGCCGATCAGCAACAGGCCCGGCACACCGGCGAGCACCGCGCACAGCAGCGCGACCACCGACGCGGCGCGGAGTTGCTGGGCGCCGAGGCCCTGGCGGAAGCGGTCGCCCATGCCACCGGGTCGCGCGCTGGGCCAGCCGGCGGCCACCAGCACCAGACACCAGCGCGCCAGCACCGGCGCCAGCAGCACCGGCCGCGCGCCGCCCAAGGCGACGAGTGCCGCGACCTTGCCCAGCAGCAGCAGCACGAGCCCGGCGGCGCCGAAGCTGCCCAGGCGCGGATCGCGCAGGATCTCCAGGCGCTTGTCGCGGTCGACCGGTGCAGCCAGCGCGTCGCAGGAGTCGGACCAGCCGTCGAGGTGCAGGCCGCCGGTCAGCCCGGCCCAGGCGACCACCACCAGCACGCCGCGGACCAGGCCGCCGGCGACGCCCGCCGGCAGCAGGTGCCAGAGCAGCGCGTTGGCCAGCGCCAGCAGCACGCCGAGCAGCAGGCCGACGACGGGGTACCAGGCCATGGCGCGGCCCAGCGGCGCCGGGTCGTCCCAGTCGGGTCGCACCGGCAGTGTGGTCAGCAGGCTGACCGCCCGCAGCAGATCATTCATCCTGGCCGCTGACTCCGGCCTCGGCGAAGGTGGCCATTTCGGCCAGGACGCGCGCCGCGGCTTCGACGAGTTGGAACGCGAGCACCGCGCCGGTGCCTTCGCCCAACCGTAGCCGCAGATCGAGCAGTGGCGCCAGGCCCAGATGGGCCAGGGCGGCGTCATGGCCCGGTTCGGCCGAGCGATGGCCGGCAATGAGCCGCCCGCGCAGTTCGGGGGCGAGGGCCACGGCGATCATCGCCGCCGCCGTGGCGATGTAGCCATCGACCACGAACGGCACCCGGTGGGCGCCGGCGGCGAGCATGGCGCCGGCCATGGCGCCGATCTCGAAGCCGCCGACCTTGGCCAGCAGGTCGAGGCCGTCGTCGGCGCGCGGCGCGTTGACACTCAGCGCCGTCTCGATGACGCGCGCCTTGTGCTGCACACCCGCCGCGGCGAGGCCGGTGCCCGGCCCGGTCAGGGCGGCCGGCGAGAGGCCGGTGACCGCCGCGACGACGGCGGTGGCCGGGGTGGTGTTGCCAATACCCATCTCACCGGCGGCCAGCAGTTGCGCGCCGGCGCCGATCTCGGCCTGGGCCACGCGAGCGCCCAGGGCCAGGGCCGCCTCGGCCTGCTCCAGACTCATCGCCGGGCCCTGGCTGAGGTCGGCCGTGCCGGCGGCGATCTTGGCGCGGATCAGCCCGGGTGTTTCGGGCAGTTCGGCAGCCACCCCGGCGTCGATCACGGTCACCCTGGCGCCGGCGAGGCGCGACAGCACGTTGATGCCGGCGCCCCCGCGCAGGAAGTTGAGCACCATCTGCGGCGTGACTTCCTGTGGAAAGGCGCTGACGCCCTGCGCCACCACGCCATGGTCGCCGGCAAACACCAGGACGCCCTTGCGTTCCGGCACGGGCGGCGGGCAGGCGCCGGCAATGCCGGCCAACTGGATGCTCAGCTCCTCCAGGCGGCCGAGGCTGCCCGGCGGCTTGGTGAGCTGGCCCTGTCGCTCGCTGGCGGCGGCCATCGCCGCCGCGTCCACAGGAGCAATCGAACCGATGAGCTGCGTCAACGACATCACGACGGCCTCCGCGCCACCCGCTCAGGTTAGCGCAGGAGGACGGCGATGGGAAGCGGGCGGCCCGCGCGACCGTGAACGCAGAACCACGCCGACCCGCCGCCGGCGTGGTTCTGCGTCGCCGATCCGGCCGCGCTCAGTTGCTCTTGTTCTGGTCGGGCTGGTTGTCCGGCAGCGGCTCGGCGTCGTCCTTGCCGGGCTGGTAGCCTTCGGGCACGGTGGCCGAGGCCTTGGCGCCGGGGATGTAGCCCTTGGCGGCCAGTTGCGCCAGCCGCTCGCGCCAATAGCAAGCCACGGTGGCCGGTCGGCCGCCGAAGGCGCGCGCCGTGGCCCAGTCGATGGTCACCAACAGGTTGCCGCCACAGGGGCCGCAGTCCGGGTTCTTGTCGACGAACAGCACCCACTCGCCGTTCAGGCGGCCCATGCGGATGGCGCCATCGGCGGTCAGCTTGCCGTCCTTGGCCCACACGGCCAGCCGCTCACGGGCAATGATGCGCGCCCGCTCCATGGCGGTCAGGCCGCCGGCGTTGGCGACAATGTCGAACAGACGCCACTCGCCGTACCACACCTGCCCGCGCCCGCACGGCGCCAGGCAGCTCGGCGGCCCCTGCTTGGCCGTGAACAGCGCCGGATCGAGGGGTTTGGCCTCGGCGGCGACGACCCACAACAGCGCTGCGATGGCAGCGGTCCGATGCACCCTCTTGCTCAAGGTTGTCCTCCCTCTGGTGCCAACCCTGATCGGCCCTGGCACGATCGTGCCGAGGATCTTCGCCGCCGCCGGCCGGTCACCTTCTGTTGCGCGATGATTGCCAAGCGGCGGTCATTCGAAGAGCGACGGATTATTAGTCAGGGCCACCAGGTCCACCTGGACCGACTCGCGCGGGGCCAGCCTGACGACGTGCTCGCCGGCCGATAGGTCGAAGTGCTGCAGGCAGATCAGCGACATGGCGCGGTTCTGCGCGGCCAGGCACCAACTCCAGTTGGTCGAGACGCGAAGCTGGCAACTGTCCAGCGGCCGGTCGTCGACGCCGAAGTGCAGCGAGTCGTGCTGGCTCGTCGGTTCGTCGCCGCGCACGCGCAGCAGCACGTAGTACTTGCCGGCGCGTGGCACGCTGAACCGGTACTCGGCCGGATGCTCCTTGGCTGGCCCGGCGATGGTCACGCCGCGACCACCCGAGGCGGTGGCATCGCTGACCACGTCGTAGGCCTTGCCGCCGCTGGGTGACTCGGCCTCGACGAACTGTGTCCAGACACCGGCGCGCGCCGGCTTCACCGCTTGCTGGTAACCGGTGGCGGCGTAGACCATGACTGGCCGTGACAGGCCGTTGGCCATGCGGACCAGGAAGGCGCCCTTGTAGAGCGCGCGAGCCGTCATCCGCTCGGGCTTGAGCGTGACCGTGAAGGTCTGCGCGCGGCCCGACTCCAGCACGCCTGCGGCCGGCTTCACCTCGAACCAGTCGAAGGCTTCGTTCTGGGCGATGCGGTAGCGTCCACTGAACCCGGCGGCGGTCACCGTGGCGGTGACCGCCTTGCCCGCCGCGGCGGCCGTCTCGGCCGCGGAGAAGCGCAACTGGTTGCGATCGAGCCTGACCGGTAGCGGCCGGACCGGGAGCACCAGGTCGGAGCCGTGAGGGACGGCGCCGAGGTCGATGCGGCCGGCTTCGCCCGGCCGGAAGTTCGCCAGCGGCTGTCCGCGGCCGATGGCCGGCGAGTTGTCGCGCAGCCCGTAGAGCCCGGCCGCCGGATCGGCCAGGCCGGCTTCGCCGACCAGCCCATGAGGTTCGGCCCCAGGCTTCTCGTTGACCTGCAGATTGTAATCGCAGTCCGACTGCGGGCTGTTGGCTCGGCCGGTGATGTTGCTTCGGCCGGCGAACAAGTTGTTGCGGGCGACGGTCTTGAGGTGCTTGAGCAGGTTCAGGTCGTGCGACGGGCCGAAGGTCGTGTTGCCCAGGATGAACGCCACCGCGCTGGGGCCACTGACGTTGGACGAGGTTTTGATGGTCTGCCCGGCCAGGTTGCGCTGGTCGCCCATGTTGACCAACTGGTTGTCGAACACGTACGACGGGCCGGCCATACAGCCCTGGATGCTGATGCCGCAGAGACAGCCCTCGAACCAGTTCCACCAGGCCCGCACGTTGATCTGGCCGCCGTCGAGTTCGATGGCGTCGTCGTTGGCAAAGCAGTGGAACTCGCCGTGGATGTCGGCATCGCGGTTGAACCCGCCGTCGACGTCGAAGTTGCCCGCGCCCTCGATGGCGTCGTTCCAGCGGTGCTCGTCACTGCCGACGAAGTCGTTGTAGCGCAGCACGGTCGAGCGCGGTTTGTCGATGCCCACGGCCTGCGGTCCGGCCGGATGCGCGTAGTACCAGGAGTTGGCGGTGTTGACCGGATCGTGAATGTAGCAGCGCTCGATCAGCGTGCCGGTGCTGCGGCTGAGCACGATGCCGGTGTCCCAGTTGATGGCCTCGCCGGCGGCGGTGTAGTACATGCCGTTGAGGTCGAACCGCTGGGTACCGATCCGGCCCCAGCCGGCGATGTCGCAGTTGAGGACGCGCACCTGCTCGCACTGCTTGATGGTGACGGCGTTCTTCAGGCCGCCCCGCAAGGTCAGCCCGTCGAGGATCACGTACTTCACCTTGGCCAGCTCGAGCAACGGCCCCTGCCGGTCGTTGCGGAGCACGAACCCGTCCTTGGCGGTGTAGCGCAGCCAGCCGGTGGGAGTGCCCGACCGGGTGATCTTCAGGTGGCCCTGGTAGTTGCTCTCGTCGAGGACGATCGTCTCGGCGATCGGCACCTCGGTGCGCCAGGTGCGGAACTCGCCTTGCGCCAAGGTGCCGCCGGTGCCGTCGGTCACGCGCAGCTCATAGGGCGTGTCCTCGGTCAGGTGCACGAGGCTGCCGCGGTACATGCGGTCCTCGGGCACGTAGACCGGCGCGAACGCCTGCTGCCAGGCCTCGCCGCGGCGGCGGAACCGCACGGCCAGGCCCGCGTGTACCGGGCTGACGAAGTAGTACGAGCACGAGTTGAACAGCGGCACCATCTCGAACGGCGCCACTTGCAGCTTCGGATTGCCCTGGGCCTGGCGGTCGGCGATCTGCCGCTGTTCGTCCGGCGTCAGCGCCGCGGCGAACTTGACGTACTCGTAGGTGATGTCGCTCTGGTCGCCGATGGCGTAGAGGCAGACCTCGAGGTCGGCGGCCCCGGTCCAGCCGTAGGCCCGCCGCACGTCGACCGCGTAGAGGCCGGGCTGATCGATGCTGAGGGCTTCGCGCTTGTCGCCGCCGGGCTGTCGGATCAGCTTGACCGTGCCGCGGTCGGACAGGGCCTTGACCTTCACGATGAACACCGGTGTCTGGGCGCAGTCGACCTTGAACACCTTGCTGGCGGTCACCCACTCCGGCTCGTCGGCGCTGTCGACCAGGCGGAGCTTGCCCTGCTCGACGGTGAGTGTGCCGGGCGTGCTGTTGAAGCGCGTCCAGCCGCCGGTGGAGAAGTCGTCGCGGACCTCCGCACCGGTGGCGGCGACGACAGCGCACAGCAAGGCAACGGGGCCAAGATGACGGATCATCGGCTGCTCCTCTGAGACGGCTCAGCGGTTGCCGGATGGTATTGGGCGCGGCGCCGGCGCTCCCTCCTCGTCGGCGTGACGCTGCCGTCGCCAGAGCACCATCCCACCGGCCTTCTCGCCGACGTGCGGCCAGGCGTCGACCGGTTCGTAGCCGTCACGCACCGCGGCCCAGAGCCCGCCGGCGTCCGGCCACGCGGCGCTCGTGCGTCCGAGCGGCGCGAAGGCACCGGCGTGCAGCAACAGCGTCTCGGCCCGCCGCTCCTGAAGCAGTGTCAGTAGCGCGGCCGGGTTGATCACGTGGCAGCGGCGGGCCACGTCCTCGGGCATGTTCGGGTAGTAGGCGAAGTAGCCCAGCTCGAACCCGAGCAGAACGTCACGGTCGGCCGCGGTCGCCACCTCGGCCGCGAAGGTCAACACGGGCCGGTCCGGCGCGGTGAACTGAGCCAGCCGCCGCGCCGCGGTCTGCACGCGGCCGAGGGCCGGTCCGGGACCGTCCAGATCGAGGCGGCTCACGCCCCGCACGGTGGCCGGGACCATGGCCAGCACCAGCGCCAGTTGCCAGGTGCGGCGGCCGACAGGCGGTGCCACCGTGGCCACCCAAGCGGCCCAGAACGGCATGGCGACGGCCAGGTAGGAGTGGTTGACCCGCTGTGGCAGCACGCCGTGCACGATGGTCAGCAGCAGCGCCGTCTGGACCAACAGCGGCGAACCGGATCGCCGCGTGGCCGTGGCGGCCACCACCAGGACCCACAGCGGCGCGTAGTACACGAGCTGGTTCGGCCAGCTCGCCAGGCGCCCGGCCACCGGATACAGCGCCGCCGTGTAGCGGGTCAGCGCGTTACCACCACCGCCGAACGGCAGGTAGAGCACGTCGAGCAGGCCGCCGCGGGCCACGTACGGCCCGTAGAGCGCCGCCAGGGCGAGCAGCCACGCGGACACCAGCACCAGCAGGGCGGCTCGGCGCTGACGCAGGTGCCAGGCGAACGGCAGGAGGAGCGCGGCGAAGCTGATGCGGGTGGCGGCCGCCGCGGCCAGGAGGAGCGCGGCTGGTAGCGCGACGGCGACCTCGCCCCCCAACCCCCTCTCCGCCCGCGGAGAGGGGGAGTCCGCGCGGAGCAGACCGGGTTCGACTCCCCCTCTCCGCGGGCGAAGTGGGGGCGGGGGGGTGAGGTCGCCGTCGCCGGCCACCAGACACCACGCCGCCGCCAGCGCCAGTACGGTCGCCAGCCCGTGCGGCTGCACATAGCCGAGGTGCAGCATCAGGCTCGGGCAGGCGGCCAGCGCGAGCAGCACCGGCCGCCACGCATTCTGTCCCGCGCCGGCTCGGACCGCCACGCGCCAGGTGAGGAGCACGGCCAGCACGGCCAGACCGGCGGCCAGCCCGCGAGCCTGGACGAAACCCACGCCGGCGCAGCGGTACCAGCCGGCGAGCGCCGTTGGCAGCATCGGTCCCTGGTGGTAGGCGAAGTCGGTGTAGAGCCGCCACCCGCGTAGCACCGCGCGGCCCGCATAGGCGTGCAGACCGTCATCGCTGAGGCGGCCGGTCAGGAGGTAGGCGACACTCCAGCCAACGACCAGTAGCCAGGCGGCAGCCGCCGCGAGGCGCCGACTCACGAGGCGTCCCGGTGGCGCTGCAACTCGTACAAGCACGCCATGCGGCAGAAGCAGTAGGACGACCGCAGCGTGCTCCAGATCAGGCCCGGCACGCCATCGCACACGCCGCCTTTGAGCAGCATCATGCGCATGAACGTGGCCGCCGTGTGCCAGGCGATGGCGCCGGCCGAGCTGCGCCGGCCGGCGTCGGCGTAGTCCAGCGCCGAGAGCAGGCTGCGCTGCACGAGTTTGCCGGCCACTTCGGCCAACGGCTGGTCGATGACATGCAGCAACGGGTGCCGCAGACGCACCGTGTCACCGGGCACGTTCCAGACGGCGTGGGCGCGCCTGGGCGGCATCTGCGCGGCTGCGGTGCGGCACAAGCGCAGAATGCCGCGGTGCGCGCCGCAGCGGATCCAGCGCCCCATGAACTGCTCGCGCCGCCGCAGCCAGGCGCCGTCAACCGTCGGGGCCGTGGCCAGGAAGGCACGGATCTCGCGGGCCAGCTCCGGGCTGACCAGTTCATCGGCGTCGAGGTGGAGGAACCACTCGGTACGGACGTGCGCGGCAGCCCAGTTGGACTGCGCGGCGCGTCCGGGCCAGGGTTGTTCGAGCACCGTGGCGCCGGCCGCGCGGGCCAGGTCGATGGTCGGGTCGCGGCTGCCCGAGTCGACCACCAGCAGTTCGTCGGCCACCATCGCCAGACTGCGGAGGCACCGCTCGATGCGCGGGGCCTCATCCAGCGTCAGGACGATGCCGGTGAGACCAGGCATGGCACCCTCAACGGACCGTGGCGCCCAGCAGTCGGCGCGCCGCCCGGGCCACATCCGCCGGCCGAATGGCCGCCAGGCACTCGTAGTGCTCGCAGACCGGGTGCCGGTGACAGGGCCAGCAGGCGAACTGGCGGTGCAGGCAGCGGTACGGCGAGCCATCGTTGAACAGGCGCGGGCCGGTGGAGCCGAAGACGGAGATGGTCGGGCAGCCAACCGCCACGGCCAGGTGCATCGGCCCGGTGTCCACCGCCACCGTCAGCGCCGCCGCTTCGAGCAAGGCTCCGGTCTGCTTGATGTCGGTGGCACCGACGGCGCTCTGTAGCGGCGAGCCAGTCGCGCCAGTGAGTTCGGCGGCCAGCGCCTGCTCGCTCGGCCCGCCGATCAGCACGGCCGGCAGTCCGTGCTCGCGGTGCAGGCGCGCCATCAGGTCCGGCCAGTAGGCCGCCGGCCACATTTTCTGCGGCCGCGTGGTGCCCGGCACGATGGCCACGTAGCCGCCCGGTGCCAGCCCGCGCTCGGCCAGCCAGGCAGCCATCTGCTCCCGCGCCGGATCGCCGACGGCGAACACCAGCCGCAGCGACTCGCGTGACCGCGGGGCGATCCCGAGCGGCGCCAGCAGGCCGGTATACATGCTGGCGATGTGATCGGGCTCGGTCTGTCGCGGCGCGCTCTGGGTGAAGCAGCCGGGCAGGCGCTCGGCGGCATCGTCCGGCGCGATCTTCACGTCGGCGGCGGCGACCCCGGCAATCAGTGCCGACTTGAACAGCCCCTGCAGGTCGATTACGGCGTCGAACCGGCGCGCCCGGAGCTGCCGGCGCAGGTCTCCCAGCGCCTCGCGCAACGCGTTCAGCCGGCCGCGGCGCAGCCAGCGGCCCCACTGCCGTGAAGTCGGCAGAACCACCAGCTCATCGACGAACGGGTGCCCTCGGACGGCCTCGGCGCACCGTTCCTCGACCGCCCAGACCACTTCGGCGTCGGGCTGGGCCTCCTTGATCACCCGCGGCACCGGCGACGCGGTGACCACGTCGCCGAGGGCACTGAGCCGGATGAGCAGGATCCTCATGGGGCCAGAATCCAGTCCACCGCCGCCGCCAGGTCGTCGCGGACCTGGTCGGGCTGCACGGCGCTGTCGGGCAACTGCTCCTCGACCGCCAGGCCACGGCCGCTGCGCACCAGAATGGCGGTGGCGCCCGCGGCGTGCGCGGCCTGGAGATCGGTCAGGTTGTCGCCCACCAACACGCCAGCCTGCGGGTCGAAGCCGCAGCGCGCCGCGCCTTCGAGCAGCAGGCCCGGGCGCGGCTTGCGGCAGGTGCAACCATCCTCGCGGCGATGCGGGCAGACGAGGATCGCGTCCAGGTGGGCGCCGTGACGAGCCAGCTCCTGTTGCAGCCGGTCGTGAACCGCCGCCAGATCGCCGGCGGTGTAGAGCCCCTTGCCGACGCCGCTCTGGTTGGTGACCAGCACCACGGGCAGGCCGGCGAGGTTCAGTCGGCGGACGGCCGGTGCGGCGCCGGGCACGAGGACCAACTGCTCCGGGTGGTAGACATAGTCGAACCGCTCGACGTTGAGCACGCCGTCGCGATCGCAGTACACCCCGGCGAACCTCATGAGCCCTTCTCGGCGGCCACGATGCGGCTGAGCAGTGTCGTGGTGCTGTGACCGGCGTGGACTTGCACCAGCTCCACGCGGCCCCCGTAGCTGGCGACGATGTCGCGCTCCGGCAGCGGCTTGTCGCGATATTCGATCGACTTGACGTAGACGAGCGGCCGGACCGCGGCCACCAGTTCGCAAGCCGTGGCTTCGTCGAACAAGCTGACGTAGTCGACACACCGGAGCGCATCGATCAGCTCGGCCCGTTCGTCTTCGGGCACCACCGGCCGCGTCGGGCCCTTCAGCCGGCGCACACCGGCATCGCTGTTCAACCCGACGATCAGGAAGTCGCCGAACGCGCGGGAGGCCTGTAGCGTGCGGAGATGGCCGACATGGACCAGGTCGAAGCAGCCGTTGCTGAGCACGCCCACCTCGCCGGCGGCCTGCCGCCGGGCCACTGCGGCCACCAATGCCTCACGGCCCAGGATCATTTCTTCGGCCTGCCGCCATAGCGCTGCACCAGCGCCTCGCGGTGCGCCACCAGCAGGAGCGTGTGCACCACGGCGAAGATGAGCAGGGTCGCGCCTTGCTGCTTGTAGACGTGCAGCGGACCCAGTTCCCAGAACTTCGGATCGGGGTTCCAGAGCAGCTGCAGCGGATAGCAGAACAGCCCCGGCACCTTGGCCACGATGGCGATCAGGCCTTGCTTTTCGATCAGCCGCAGCACGAAGTCCAGACCCACCGAGACGTAAGCCACGAAGAAGAAGCCATTGATCAGCCGGCGCGTGCCGGAGCGGTGCACGCGCTCGTCGAGGGCCTCCTCGAACTGCGCGCGAGTGAACTGCCGGCGGTGCGCCGAGCCCTCGTCCTTCAGCCGATCCCGCAGGCTGCGGCCTTTGCCGGTTGCGCCTTCTTGGGGCGCCTCGTAGTCGTTGCCCATCGAACGCTCCTCGCCGCCACCGTCACGGCACCACCGCGCCAGCGGTCTACAGGTTCTTGGCCAGCCGCTCCATCGCGGCCACCAGCACATCGTCCGGGTAGGTGAGTGACATCCGGAAGAAGCCCTCGCCATGCTCACCGTAGCCCACGCCGGGCGTCACAGCCACGCCGGCCCGCTCGAGCATGTGCGCCGCGAACTTGATGCTGTCGCCGCCAAAACCGTCCGGCACCGGCGCCCAGATGTACAGCGTGCCCTTCATCGGCTCGAGTTGCCAGCCCAACTGGTTCAACGTGCGGATGACCAGATCGCGCCGGCGCTGGTAGATGACGTTGAGCGGCGGAATCAGCTCCTCGGCGCGGTCCAGCGCCGTCACGGCGGACGACTGCACCGCGCGCAACTGGCCGTTGTCGACATTGTTCTGCACGGTCTGCAAGCCGTCCACCGCCGCGGCGCAACCGACGGCGAAGCCGATCCGCCAGCCGGTCATGCAGAACGCCTTCGACAGCGAGAAGAACTCGATCGCGCAGTCCTTGGCGCCGTCGACGGCCAGGATGCTCGGCGCCACGTAGCCGTCATAGGTGTTTTCGCTGTACGCCAGGTCGTTGCAGATCAGCAGATCGTTGGCGATGGCGAAGTCCACCGCGCGGCGGTAGAAGTCGAGGTCGCAGACCGCGCCGGTGGGGTTGTTCGGGTAGTTGAGCCAGAGCAGCTTGGCCTGCCGGCGCACCGCCTGCGGAATGTCCTCGAGGATGGGCAGGTAGCCGTTGGCCGCGGTCAGCGGCAGATAGTGGGTTACCGCGCCCGCGAAGGTGTGGCCGATGTTGTAGGTGGGATAGCCCGGCTCGGGCGCGAGACCGATGTCGCCCGGATTGCAGAAGGCCATCGGCAGCTTGGCGATGGCGTCCTTGCTGCCCATGGTGACGCAGATCTCGTTCGGCTCCAGGGCCACGCCGAACCGGCGCTGGTAGAACCGGGCGATGGCTTCGGGCAGTGCCGTCACCGGCACGTCGCAACCGTAGCGGTGCCGATCGGGATCGGTGGCGTCGGCGATGGCCCGGCACATCTCGGCCACCACCGGATCGGCGGTGGGCAGGTCCGGATCACCGATGCCCAGCGTGATCACGTCGACGCCCGTGGCGCGCACTTCGGCCATGCGCCGGCGCAGATCGGCGAACAGATACGGGGGCAACTTCTGCAGACGGTTCGATCGCTCCAGCTTCACGCCTCGCTCCTTGCGGCAAGTCGCGCCATTGTACTCGAACTGCGACCAGTTGGGCAGGATTGCTCGCGGCGGGAGTCGAAATCCACGCCCCCAGCGGAGAACCTCGCGATGTACCAACCGTTCGACACCATTGGCCTGCCCACCGGCGAGACCGCCGAGATCGGCGTCGCCCAGGCGCCGGAGCCCGGTGACCCGCGCCGCATCGGCGAGCTGCTCGCGCACAAGGGCGAAGGCTGGGGCTGGCACATCGCCGAGGGCCTCGACCATGCCCTCGACGGCCTGGAGACGCGCTACTACCTGGCCAGCATCGACGGCCTGGCGGTCTCCAACGTGATGACCGTCGAGCACGCCGGCGTCGGCATCCTCGGCCACGTGTTCACCCGTCCCGAGCACCGTCGCCAAGGCTTGTGCAAGGCCATCTTCGGGCAACTGATGCCGGACTTCGCCGCGCGCGGCGGCCTGCGTCTGACGCTCGGTACCGGGTTCGATTCGGCGCCGTACTGGATCTACCACAGCTTCGGCTTCCGCGGCGTGCTGCCCGAAACCGGCTTCATGAAGTACGAAGGCGTGCCGGACTTCGCCGAGCGGTGGTACGCCGCACAGCCGGCGCAGGTGGTGCCGCTGGCCTGGCGGCACTGGCCGACGCTGGCGCAGTTCTTCTGCGATGACTTCGGCGAGGGCCTGCAACTGGCCAGCGCCGCGGCGTTCGGGCCCTACAACTTCGAAGGCCCGTTCCTCGGCCTCTACCGCGCGGTGTGCGACGGCGCCGGCCCGGCGGTGCGCGTCCTCGAAGGGGCCAACGGTGCGGCAGTCGGCGTGGCCATGCTGCGGCCGGACGAGCGCTGGAAGGGCGCCGTGACGCTGCTCGACGTGCTCACGCACCCGGCCTACGCGGCGCATCTGCCGGACCTGATCGCCGCCTTGCCGCCGGTGGACCGCAAGGTGCAGGCTTACCTGCCGGCGGCGGCCACGGCCCGCTGCGCGGCTCTGGCCGCGGCCGGCTTCCGCGCCGAAGGCCGGTTCACCGCGCAGTTGCCCAACGGTGGCGACGTGGTGGTCTACGCCAGGGGCTGATCCGCCGAGACCGGGCGGCGCCGCCAACGTTCTGCCATTATCGGGGACGCCTTAATTGGGGACGCCACCCAT
>CAZHGD010000195.1:0-14031 GCA_964531735.1 uncultured Fimbriimonadaceae bacterium
CGCCCGGCGCCGACGCGGCGCTCAGCGAGTGCGCGGCCCAGGCGGCGCACGAGGCCCTGTCCGAGCTGCGGTGAGCCGCGGTGGGCGGCTTGCCGCCGTCACTGCCGGCCGGTACAATACCGGGCGGCCCGCGCCGCGGGCCGGGAGAGGACAGCCGCGATGCCGCTCACCAGCAACGGGATCATCCACTCGATCTGCCATGCCCGAGCCGGACTGCTCGGGAACCCGTCCGACGGGTTCCACGGCAAGACCATCGCCGTGATCGTGCAGAACTGGTGTGCCCATGCGACCTTGTGGGAGAGCCCGGAGCTGGTCATCGAGGCCAACCCGCAACACGACCCGCGAACGTTCGGGTCACTACGCGAGCTGCAAGGCACGGCGCAACGCGAAGGCTACTACGGGGGACTGCGTCTGCTCTATGCGACCTGCAAGCGCTTCTACCAGCGGTGCCTGGAACTGGGTATTCTGCTGCCCGACCGCAATTTCACGCTGCGCTACGGCACCAACATCCCGCGCGGCCTCGGCCTGGCGGGCTCAAGCGCCATCATCACCGCCACACTGCGGGCGCTGATGCGCTTCTACGGGGTCACCGAGGAGCAGTTCGTCAAGCCGCTGATGCCCAATCTGGTGCTCAGCGTCGAGACCGAAGAACTCGAACTGACGGCCGGCCTGCAAGACCGGGTGATCCAGGTCTATGGCGGTCTCGTCTACATGGACTTCGCGCGCGAGCGCCTGGAGCGCGACGGTCACGGGCTCTATGTGCCGCTCGACCTCGACCTGTTGCCGCCGCTCTACATCGCCACGTTGCGCGACCCCTCGGAGAGCAGTCGCATCCACAGCCCAATTCGGGCGCGCTGGGAGCGTGGCGATGAGGAAGTCGTCGAGGCGATGAAGACCTTCGCCGGCTTTGCCGAAGAGGGCCGGGCCGCGCTTGAGCGGCGCGAATGGGACCGCGTCGGCGAGTTGATGAACGCCAACTTCGCGCTGCGGCGGAAGCTCTACGGCGATGCCGTGATCGGCGAGACCAAGCTCCGCATGGTCGACATCGCCCGGAGCAACGGCGCTTGCGCCACCACCACCGGCAGTGGCGGGGCCATCGTCGGCATCTACCGCGACGAGCGGCATTTCGATGACCTCAGCGCCGCCTTTGCGGCGCACGGCTTCCCGGTGATCAGGGTGCGCACCGCGGTCGAACCGTGAGGCTCTCGCTACAGCGCTACGTCCTCGAGGAGATCATCGCGCCGTTCGTGGTCGGCGTGCTGATGATCCTGGTCATGCTCCTGGGTGACCACCTCTACAAGCTGCTCGACCTGGTCATCGTCAAGGGCGTCGGCCTGCTCACCGTGGCCCGCATCCTGCTGCTGATCATGCCCGAGATGATGGTCATCGCGTTCCCGCTGGCGACGATGCTGGCGGTCTCGCTCGGCGTGAATCGGCTGGTGCGCGAGAACGAGTGGAGCTCGATGCGTCTCGGCGGCCTGAGCCTCGAGCGCATGTTGCTGCCGGTGGTCATCTTCGGCGCGAGCGTCGGTGGCTTGGCCTGGCTGATCAGCGAGCACCTGGCGCCGGCCGCCAAGCAGGAGTACGTCCGGGCGACGACCCGGCTGGCGCTGGCCAACCCGACGGTGGTCATCCAGCCGAAGAAGTGGTTTCAGCCGCCGACCAACGACCGCTGGTTCTTCGTCAACAGCGTCGATCCGCGGACCGGCGTCATGCGCAACCTGGTCATCTTCTCCGAGTTGCAGAGCGACTATCCGACCGCGCTGATGGCCCAGGAGGGCCGCCTGATCGGTGAGCGCTTCGTGCTCAAGAAGGTGGTTCGCCACATGTGGCGCAGCGACGGCACCTTGGAGCGCGAGTCGGAGACCGACGAGGTCGAGATGCGCTTTTCGAAGCTCGTGCCGCAGGTGATCGGCCTGGGTCAGACGGCCGGCGAGATGTCGTCGAGCCAGCTCAAGTCGCTGATCCGGCAGCAAGGCAAGCAAGGCATCCGGCGGCCGGACCAGGTGATCGACCTGCACCGCAAGTACGCCGCGCCGGTGGCCTGCCTGGTGCTGGCGCTGATGTGCGTGCCGCTGAACGTGCTGACCGCGCATCGCGGCAGCTTCTTTGGTTTGCTGATCACCGCGATCCTGGTGGTGATCTACTTCCTGACCCTGAAGCTGGGGGAGTCGCTGGCGCGCGACGGCTTTCTGCGTCACGCGCCGGTGCTGGGTGTGTGGCTGCAGACCATTGTCTTCGGTCTGCTGACCGCGTGGCTGCTGCGGCGCTGCCGCTGATGTGAAGAGGCCATCCGGCACCCGAGTCTAACGAGTCGCCTCAACGAAAGGCCCAGGCGTGCGGCAGTCAGCGACAGCACAGCGGCTTCGCCGGCCGGTTACCACCGGCTGCGTGGCGCTATGGCTGGCCGCGCTGCTGGGGTTGCCCGCGCCGGCACAGACCCAGCCGAAGCCCCAACTCGGACCGCCGGTTCCGGCCGGCGCCGACGCGGGTGCCCCGCCGGCGCCGACCGATCCCCTGGCCGCCACGCCGAGCCAGACACCGCCGGCGGGGCAGGCCGCCGGTGCGCCGGCGAAGCAGGCGGCGACGCTGCGCCAGAATCAGGTGGAGCTGGGCGCCCGCACGGTGCAGCAGGATGACCAGCGGCGAACGGTCCGGGCCACCGGTGACCTCCGGTTCCGCTGGCGCGACCTGAAGGTGAGCGGTGACGAAGCGCTGGTGAACTACCGGCTCAACACGGCCCGCATCATCGGTCCGGTCAGCGCCCTCCGCGACGACGGCACCACCTTCGAGACCGACCAGCTCGATATCGACCTGCGCAAGTACTGGTACACGACCGGACCGTTCCGGGCCAAAATCATGCCGGCGGCCATCGGGCCGGACGTGGTCGAGCCCATCTACCTGTCCGGTGGCGACACCTTCAGCGTGCGCGACACCTACTTCTCGGCGCACCGCAGCATCCTGTCGAGCTGCCCGCCGAACGACCTCAAGTACCACATCCAGGCCCGCACCATCGCGGTCATTCCCGACCGGAAGATCATCTTCCGCAGCGCCAAGGTGTACGTGTTCGGCGTGCCCATCTTCGCCGTCGGCAAGCTCGTGCTGCCGCTGCGCCGCTACCGGCGCGCCGAGTGGTTGCCGGAGTTCGGCCGCAACGATGTCTACGGCTTCTTCACGCGCATGCGCTACTTCTACGATCTGGCCGACAGCCAGTTCGGCAACGTCTCGGGCATGATGACCGAGAAGCGCGGCTTCTTCACCGGGCTCGAGCACGACTACGGCTGGGCCCGCGCCGAATGGCGCGGGCAAGGCCGGATCAGCGCCGAGTTCGGCAGCAAGCAGAACGACACCACCTTGCGCGGCGACCTCAGCCAGCGTATGGGCCGGCAGACCGACCTGAAGGGCAACTTCAGCTACAGTCGCAACACGGGCTTCAGCACGTCCACCTCGCAGAGCAACCTGACGGGGACGCTGACGCATCAGTTCGGCCTGGGCACGACCACCATCGGCCTCAGCCGCAGCGATACCACCAGCGCGGGCACGTCGAGCAACTACACTCGCCTGACCTTTGGCCAACGGCTGGCGGTCGGCGACGTGTTCAATGCCGACCTGGGCGCCGACTACGCCCGGCGCGCGTCGACCGGCAGCACGTCGGATGCCCAGTTGCAGACACATGCCAAACTGAGCGGCCGCTGGACGCTGTTCGACTGGGAGGTGCTGGACCAGCGGCAGTTCGACCTCAACGGCGACCGGCAGAGCACGTTCCTGCAGACCACCACCGAGATTGTGCCGCAGTTGAGTCTGCGGACCGATTCGCGGCGCCTGCGGATGCCGCTGCCCGACGTGTTCAACCTGCGGTTCGACACCAACCTCGGCCAGTACCGCGAGACGGTGACCAACCCGTACACGCAGCAGTCGGGTCTGTCCACCGTGCTGCGCGCCAACTTCGATCTGAACGGCGACGTCGGCCGGCTGTCGCTCGGCCGGCGCGTGCGCTTCCTGACCAACTTCCGCTACAGCCAGAGCTTCTTCGATCATCCTGACCCGGCGGCGAAGTACATCGTCGCGATCGGCCCGACCATGGAGTGGGCGCCGATTCGTCATCTGCGCTTCGACATGCGCTACCGCTGGCAGGAGGTGGCTGGTTACTCACCGCTCAGCCGCTTCGACTTCGCGCAGAGCATCAACGACCTCGACTTCACCATGAGCTGGTTCGTGCCGCACCCGGCGCGACCGGATGATGGGCTGATGGCGCTAACGCTCAACGGCGGCTACGACATGCTCACCGGCTACAACCGCGACCTGCGCATCGGCGCCCAGATCAAGCCGTTCCGCTCGCTGTTCCTCGACCTGAGCACGAGCTACTCGCTCGAGGGCCGCGGCTACAGCGACGCCGGCTTCCGCGCTCTCCGCGGTGAGGTGCGAATGGTGCCGGGGCGCTGGTGGAGCCACAATGTCGGCTTCAACTACGACATCCGCAACGCGCGCCTGCAGAACGTCGACAGCCTGGCCACGCTCCGGCCGATCCGGCGGCTGACCATCCAGAACGCGCTGACCTGGGACGGCTACAGCAAGCGCGTCACCTTCAACGACCTGTTGGTCGACTTCAACATGGGCTGTGTCTCGCTGGTCGGCAGCTATCGGCAGCAGTCCAAGGAGTTCCGCGTCGACCTGAACATTGCCGCCTTCCCCGGCCTGGCCACGCTGTTCGGCACCGGCAAGTTCGGTCAGCAGTTCAGCACCAGCCAAGGCTTGCAGTTCTAGTCTGGTGGGCCTGCGCTGGTGCCGGACTGCTGGGCCGGTCGGCTAGGCCACCGGTTCGTAGACCCAAGCCAGCGCTTGAGGCCGCGCCGTGAACGTCAGCGGCAGGCCGGCGTCGCCAGCCGCAGCGCCGCTGGCCTCGAATGAGGTCCCGTCGATGACGTTGGTGAACCGGTACGTCTGGGCCGGGTCGAGCGCGCGCAGCCTCAGGTCGAGGCCGTTGGCCGGGCACTCGGGCCGCCTGAAGACCTGCAACAGGCCGCCACCGGTCTCGGGCCGGTGCCACTGCCAGGCGGCCAGGGCATCGGCCGCCAGACTGAACGCCAGCAGCGGATAGAGGTCGCCGAGGTAGTACGGACGAAGCCGCTCGCAGACGGCGGCGGCGTGGCGGAGCCAGTCGGCGCCGAACGCCTGCCAGGGCGTGAGGAAGCCCTCGGGCTCACCGGTCGGATTGGGCGGCGTACAGAAGACCAGGCCAACGCCGGTCGCGCTGAGCAGCAGGTAGTCATCGGGCCGGTCGCACGAACCGGTGCTCAGCGGCACCCACGGCGCCAGCCCGTAGGTCTGGCACTGCAGGCCAATCGGGTCGTACTCGGGGAAGCACTGGAAGTCGCTCCGCCAGAGCGGGATGCTCCGCGAGACGGTCTCCAGGTCGATGCGCCGCCCGCCGCTGGAGCAGTTGTCGATGAGCAGACCGGGATGCCGGTCGAGCAACGCGTCCCAGAATGCATACAGCCCCTCGATGTGGCGGATCTCGGTCATGCCCACCCGATCCGGCGCGTCGGCCGCCTCCCAGAATGGTGCCGGGTCGGTGTTGAAGTCCTGGCGGTAGCAGGTGACGCGCCCGTCGCTCAGCAGCTTCGAGATGAGCTCGGTGATGGCCTGGCGCACCTCGGGTCGGCCGAGGTCCAGCAGGTAGTTGCTGCCGATCGGCCCCAGCAGCCAGTCGGCGTGCTCGTGTGCCAGGCGGCCCTCGGTGTGGATCCGCTCGGGCTCGAACCACAGCGTGAACCGCTGGCCGGCGGCGGCCGCCGCCTCACCGATCGGGGCCAGACCGTCGGGGTAGGTGAGGGGATTGGGCCACCAGTTGCCCACCTCGCGCCACCAGACGCTGTTGAACACCGTGGAGTTGCTCTGGTATGGCGCGTCGCCGTGCCAGCCCGCGTCGATCCAGTAGTTGTCGACGGCGATCTGCTGCTCGGTGAGCCAGGCGATCTTGCCCAACTGCCGCTCGGCCTGGTTCTCGCCCCACGTTGCCAGCGAAATGGGCGCCACCGAGTCGCCCGTGCGGTGCAGCGGATTGTGGTGGGCCAGCAGCAGGCGGCGGAGCTGGTTCTGCCCGCGCTCGCGGTCGCCTTCGTAGCACAGGACGGCCATGCGCGGCGTGCGGATGCGCTCGCCCGGGTGCAGTCGCAGGTGCGTGCGCTTCAGGCCGGCGGTCACGCGCAGCGAGCCGTCGTCATCACGCCACAGCCGGACGCGCCAGTCACCGGTCCAGCCGACGGCCACGATCACCCCCCAGCCGTCATCGGTCACCAAGTTGAAGAACGGCAGCGTGCCGCACGAGGAACGCCCCGACTTCGACTCCAGCACCAACGGGTTACCGGCGCCGCGCCAGGCCTCCTGCGGACCGTGGGCGGTGGGATTGAGCGGGGCGCACTGCGGTTCGAAGTCGTCGATGCGGCACTCGCTGCCGCGCGACCAATGGACCGTGCAGCCATGCTGGCGTGGCAGGGCGAAGCGGGCATCGAGGGCCAGGATGTCGCTCAGGATGGGTGTGTCCTGCGTGCCGGCGGCCGAGAGATGGACCACCCATTCCACAGCGGCGAAGCCGGCGGGCTCGATGACCTCGTACTCGACGCTCAGGCCGAGCTCCGGCAGGGCGCCATGGTGACGCTGTTCCTGGCAGACGAACGAGAACGGCACTGGCGCGCCGGTCGCTGACTGTTGCGCCGCGCGCCAGTGGGCCAGGCGTGCGGCCTCTTCGGCGGTACCACCCGTGGGCATGACCTACTCCTGGCCGCCGTGTTTGGCGGCGGCCAAGCGGTTCCTCCCCGACAGTGTCGAGCAGGAATGGACGACGGTGTGGCGGAACGAGAGGCCAGCACGGCCGTGGCGGCCGCCGGAGCAGACCGTGGTCCAGGGCCTCAACCACATCACCCTCGCGGTGTCTGACGCCGACCGGTCGCTGGCCTTCTACGTCGACCTGCTCGGTCTGCGTCTGGTGGCCCGGTGGCCGACCGGCGCCTATCTGCTGGCGGGCGGCGTGTGGCTGGTCCTGCACCAGGACGCTGCGACGCGGCCGGGTGCGCTGCCCGAATACACCCACCTGGCGTTCAGTGTGCCCGGCGAGGCGTTCGACGAGGCCCGGCACGCGCTGCAAGCGGCCGGCGTCGTGGTGTGGCAGGAGAACACCTCAGAAGGGGCCTCGTGCTACTTCCTCGATCCCGACGGCCACAAGCTGGAGATCCATGCCGGCGATCTGGCGTCGCGCCTGGCGGACTGCCGCCAGCGGCCATGGCCGGGCCTGCGCCTGACCGACGAGACGGTGCGGTAGCCGCGTTCTGTCACGCCTGGCAGGAGTTGCGGCGGCCCGGGCGAATAGCCAGCCGAGCGCCGGCGTGGTGCGGCGCGGGGAGTGCCCATGGACGACGAGACGATCGATTCGGGTTCCTACGACAGCTCCAGCAGTGCCGACGACGCGGCCTCGGCCGCACCGGAACCGGCCGCCGAAGCCCCGGCTGTTCCGGAGCCCGTGGCGGAAGCGCCGGCCGCGCCCGAGGCGGCCGAACCAGAGCCCGCCGTTGCAGATGAGGCCGAAGTCGACGTCGAGGTCGAGGCCATCGCGGTCGAGACCGATGATGACGAAGGCCCCGAGGTGGTGACGCCCAAGGCGGGCTGCTTCGGCGCTCTGCTGGCGCTGGCCGGTCTGGGTGCCGCGGTGGGCTACGGCGTCAGCCTGTTCACCTGAACGTCTCGGTCGCCGGCGCTACCGCCGACGACCGTCGGATCGCGTGCTGCCGCCGGTCCCGTCTCGCCCGAGACGGGACCGGTGAATGGTCAACGTCGGCTGGGGCCGCGCCGCCAACTGGTCGCTAGTCGCGCAGTGCCACCACCGCTTCGCGCTCCACGCGCAGCGTCCGGCCGCCCAACTGCAGTTCGGGTCCGCCGCAGCCGTGGTAGATCCGGACCTGGCGGCTGGTTGCCAGCGGGCGGTCATCCAGGCTGCGGGCCGTGAACAGCACCCCGGTCGGGTAGGCGCGTCCGGCCGCGGCGGTGGCGTGTACCGCCACGAACGTCGGCGACCAGACCACGAAGCCGTCCTGCGGCAGCGTCACCTTGCCCAGCGGGCCACCGGTGTCCACGACGCGCTCCGCCGCACCGTAGTTGACCGCGATGCGCAGGTCGTTGCCGAAGCGCGTCTGCTCCAGTCCGCCATCGACGCGGTGCTCCTCGAACGGCTGACCGAAGGTCAGCCGGTGCGTCCAACTCAGCACCTCGTAGGTGTTCTTGATGAAGCGGTCGGTGGTGCCCAGCTCCTTCGGCCAACCTTCCTTGCGCGCGAACGGCTGGGCCTGGGTGCCGCCGGCCTCGGGCTCGAAGCGCAGCCCGTCCCGGGTGGCCAGCACGCGTCCGACCGCGTACCGTCCGCCGCCCGACGAGCGCATCGCCAGCGGCAGACGCGAGCCGTTGCTGAGCAGCCCGAGTTCGACGCGGAACTCGCCGTACTCGCCCGCCGGTACGGTGACGCGGTGCGGGCCATCCACCACGGTCTCGCCGGGCTGCCACTGGCTGAGCGGCTTCGGCAGAGCGTGATCGTTCTGGAAGGCGATGCCCTCGCGCTGCGACTTCGGATGCGTGAAGTGGACGAAGCAGGTGGCATCGACCGTTGGCCGGGCGGTGGCCTGCCAGCGGTAGGTGATGTCGAACTGGCGGCCGTCCACCGGCTTCACCTCGGCGGTCACCCGCACGGGCACGGCCTCGCTCTCGGCGCGCTGCCAGTAGAGATGGCTACCGAACTCGTAGACCGGCATCTCCGCGTAGATCAGCGTGTCGAGAACATGGTGCGCGTCGTTCGGGCCGATGCGCGTGCTCTGGTGCGTATAGGTGCTGACGCAGTCGTGGTAGGTGATCAGGAAGATCGGCCGCACCACGCCGGGCGCGGTGTCGTACTTGTGTCCGAGCAGGCCTTCCAGGTAATCCGACACCGGCACCGCCCACTCGCGCCCTTCTTCCGATCCGAACACACCGGTCAGGTCGCGTGCATAGGCGCAGAGCTTGGACTTGTACTCCAGGTCGACGTTGCGGTCCCAGCGGTCGCCCGCGAACTGCGAATCGACCAGGCCCCAGGCGAACACCGTGTCGATGAAGTAGGCCGTGGGACCGAACAGGCGCTTGACCTCGGGCAGGTTGCGCTGGGCCAGCTTGAGCTGGTCCTGAGGCCGGACTTGCCAGGCCTGCCCGCCGGCCCAGTTGCCGCCCTGGGCTGACTTGCCGCTCGGCTCCTTGCGCAGCATCGCGTGCGAGAAGCTCGGCGCGTCCTCATACATGTCCTGGTAGTTGTCGTGGAGCCCAAACAGGTAGCCGCAGCCGCGGATGCGCGCGGCGGCGCGAGTCAGGGCTTCGTTGCCACCGCATTCGGGCGCCGCCGGCAGGATGTCCGGGTGCCGGTTATCGTAACCGCCGTTGATCCAGCCGGCCAGCACGACCATGGCACGGTCGATGGCCAGGTCCTGGCGCCAATGGTCGGCCATGGCGCCCGTCTCGTCGAACGTGTGGCCGACATGCACCTGCTCCTTGCCGCTCTTGTTCCAGACCGAGTTGGCCACGGTGCGAACGAAGACGAACGGCTTGAAGTCCGCCGCGCCGGCCATCTGGGCGGCAATGGGCCGCTGGCGGACCAACTCGGCGCGGGGCAGGTACCAACCATTCCGGCGGGCCACCTCGCGGTAGGCGCGAGCCGCGGTCACGTAGTCGCCGCGGCCGAGCGGGCAGAGGGCCACCCGCCGGGCGCGGTTGCTCAGATCGACCGTGTGCAGCAGCGACCGCCGGCCCGCCAGCAGTGGGTGATCCAGCCACAGCAGGCGCGTCTGCCACCAGACGTCCACATCGTCCCACGAGACCAGCAGCGAGGCGCCGTCGTTCTCGATGCTGAGCATCTGCATCGTGGCGCCGCTGTACGTCAGGCCTGAGACCTGCGTCGGCACATCGGTGGCCGCGGTCAGTTGCTGACCGAGGCGGTGCGGGTACACGGTGCGTCCGCCGCCGGTCTCGGTGGCTGGCAGCGCGCCGTCCAGGATGCGGAAGCGCTCCACCGTCCAGGGGCTGGTGCCGAGTGCCTCGTAGGCCATCTCCAAGCCACCCGGCGCGGTCTTGAGCGCGGTGAACCGCAGTTGGAGTGTCAGTCCGCTGGCCGCGCCGCCGGGCAGGCGGAGCTCCTGCGCGAGCACGGCGCCGTCGGCAGCCACCTTGACCGGCTTGAGGTCGCGGACGACCACCGGCTGGATCTGCTTGCCTTGGCGGAGCAGCAGCGTGCCGAAGCGGTCACTCAGCGGGTTGGAGAACCACCGCGCGCCGGCCCGCGTGTCCTCCAGCAGCCAAGCGCCCGTGCCGGGGCTGATGCGGAAACGGAAGCCCGTGCCGGCCACCGTGACCGGCTCCTTCACGCGCGCCGCCGCGGCGTCCGCGCGGCTGGCCGCCGTGGCCGCCGACAGCGGCTCAGGCCCGACGGTGCCCGTCTGCGGTGCGGCCGAGTCGACGACGAGTTGACATCCAACCTGGTCGAGGACGCGCTCGCCGCCCGCCGGGTCGAACAGGCCGACGTGGACGTTGTAGGTGCCGTCAGTGGCCTTCTCGGGCACCACCAGGTTCATCGGCCCGTCGATGACGACCTCGCCAGGGCGCCAGAAAGGCACCGGCTCGGAGCTTTCGTGGTCGTGCTGCCAGGCGATGCCGGTACAGCCTTTGGCCGGATCCTCGAAGTGCAGGAACACGACATAGGGGCGGTCGGCGGCGGAGTCGCCGGCGTTGCGGAACCGCAGCACCACGCGCACCTGCCCGCCGGGCCGAACGCGCACCGGGGTGACCTCGGCACCGACCAAGGCCGGCTTGAAGTCAGCAGATGCGATCGAGGCCGCCGCCAGCAGCGGCAACAGCCACCCATAGTGCTTCATCTCTCGTGCTCCGAGCAGATGAGCAAGTACGCGGTGAGCGGCGAGTATCCTGCGGGTCAGAACGGGGTGGTGTACTGGAAGCCGAACCGGTAGCGCTCGTAGTCTTCACCGCGCGCGGCGGCGGCGGCGGCCACCGGGTCGAACTCCTCGCCCCAGTGACCGGTCACCTGGAACTGGCCGACGCCGACCTTGCGCGTGTACTGCAACTCAAACCGGGAGTCGCCTTCGCGCTGGCAGCCGTGGTGCAGCGAGCGCAGCTTGAAGCTGGCCAGCAGCTCCTCATTGCTGCGTGGTGCCCAGGCCAGGCTGGCCTGGTGCTCGCGCAGGTCCTCGTCGAGGTCGGCCGTGCCGCCAGGACGGGTCAGGCTGTGGTACTGGCCGCCGAGGCGCAAGCCCTTGACGCCGAGGTTGCTGGGCGTGCTGAACGCCACCAGCAGGTCGCGCGACTTCGGGCGGCGCTCGCCCGGCGCGACCGTGCGCGTGTCCGGCGCCTCGGTGAAGGTGACGCTGGCCTTGCCGTCCTTGCCCCACTGGTGGGTGGCGGCGAACTGCACCGCCCGGTTATCCCGCTGCGTCCACTCTTCCGCCACGGCCGCGGCACCGACGGTCTCGCTTCGCGCCATGCGCGCCTGCAACTCGAGGCCCTTGTACGGGCGCAATCGGGCGCCAGCCACCAGACTGGGCACGGTGTGACCGTCGGCCACGCGGATCTCACGGTAGCCCACCTCGAGCGTGCCGATGCCCTTGCCGTCCGGTGGCTCCCAGGCTGCGACCACCTCGCGGCGGTCGGCGTCACGCGCGCGGTCCCGCTGGAAGCGGCTCCAGCGGGCGCGCAGCTTGAAGTCGCCGACCACCGACTGGGTGAGCTGGACGCCGTGCTCGGTCAGCATGTGCGCGCCGGTCTTGAAGTCGGTGGTGTCCTTGGCCTGGTCCCAGTAGAGGTTGCGCTGCCAGATCGCGAAGCCGGTCGTCCGCAGCGGCTTCGCGGAGAGCTTCCAGTCGTAGGCCACCGCCCGTGAACTGGCGGCCAGCACGCTGTTGCGTCCCGTGATGCGGAAGGAGCCGTCGGCCAGGTTCCGCCAGGTCTCATAGCCGGTGCCGACCGAGAACTCCGGGATGAACTCGCGGTCGAAGCGAATCCTGGTGTGGCGCTGAGCGGAGCCGGTGGCCGTGCGGTTCTGGTCCATCTGGAACGATGGTCCCAGCGCGGTGGCCGCGGTCACCTGCAGCTTGCGCGTACGCGTGCTCTCTGCGGTGCCGCTCACCGGCACGGTGCGCTCCTCGCGCCCCTTGTAGCCCAGCTTGGTCCGCTTGCCGTACTGGTAGGCCACGGTGTCTTCGGTGCCGCGGATGTGGCTGGTCGCGTTGTGGATGCCGTAGCCGCGGCGAGTCAGCGTCATGTTGTGCGTGTCGACGGTCCAGCCGAGGCTGACCTGGTCCTCGCCATTGTGGGTCAGCTTGCTCGCATCGCCGGCGCGCCACAGCTTCTCGGTGCCGGTGACGGAGCCCTTGTGGCGGTAGCCCAGGGTCACGGCGTCGGCCGGCCGCAGCGACAGGCGGTAGTCGTTCGACTGCGTCAGCGTAGCGGCGTCGGCCTTGCCGCCCGGCAGCAAGCGGAGCCGCGTCTGCGTCCAGCCGGCTTGCAGCAGCTTGCTGGCGAACGTGGTCTCGGTGACGTCCTCACGCCCTCCGGCCAGGCTGGTCCAGTCGGTGTAGCCGATCTCGCGGTAGCCGGCGAAGGCGTAGTCCATCGAGCGCGTCGCCCGCCGGACCTGGAGGCCACCGTAGACCAGCTTCTGCTGCCGGTCGACCAGCGTCTGGCCGCGCAGGCTGACGCGCCGGTCGTAAGCGGTCAACTGAGCGCTGCCCTGAGCGTAGCCGACGGCCTGGTAGCGGTCGCGCACGCCCCGCAGTTGCGACAAGTCGCTGAAGCCGGCCTGCGCCGAACCGAGCTTGCGCTGGCCCAGCCCATACCCGTCCTTGCCGAGCAGGCGTTGTGACAGGCCGTCGCCCAGGCGGCCGGTGCCGTCCACGCGCAGTTCCTCGCGCTGGAAGGTGAAGCCATAGGCGCCACCCGCCAGCACGTCGCGTGACAGGCTGGCGCTGTGCAGCGTGTCCTCGGCCCGGTCGCGGCCCATCTCGAAGTTGAGCTGGCCCTGGCTCCAGCCGGCCCGGAAGTCGCGCTGCCGGACGCCGCGCAGATCGGTGGAGAAGCCGCTGTCCTGGCCGCCGGCGAAACGCTTGTCGACCTCGCTCCAGTTGAGCCGGAAGCGGAGGCCCTGCGCCTGCTTGGCGTCGCTTTCGTAGCGGATCTGCCAGGCGTCCTGGACCTTGTCGGGGCGTAGGGGATTGGTGGCGCCGGACGGGGACTGGACCAAGCGGCGGCTCTGCGCGAACCGCAGCGACAGACGCCCGGCGCTGCCGAAGAGAGCGTCGACACCGTCGTAGGCAAAACCGCTATACGAGTAGCCGGCCGGCGTGGTGCCCGCGAAGTTGTTGAGCGTCAGGCGCGGCAACCCGGCCGCACGATCCGCTTCCCGGTCGGCCGCGGCGGCCGCCGTCAACCCCGCCAGCAACCCCACCGCGAGGACTGCGCGGGTTACCCAGTGCCGAGAATCGGTCTGTTGGTCATCTACAGCCATAAGCCCAGCCGTCAGAAGGGCGGTGTCTCAGTGCGTCGCGTAGGGTCCACCGCACCCCTGCTGTTCCGGCCATCGTCGTTGCGATTGCCGTTGCTGTCACTACCCAATACGGAAACGTTGCCACGCCGTTGCACCAGTTCCGGAGCCTCGCTATGCGAGCCCCGTCCGGACTCGCCGGCGAGCACGCCGCCACTGCCCTCACCGGGCAACGGCGCCGGCTTCACCGCCGGGCTCCGCTTGCGGCCCGACTTGCCGGTTGCCGGCGGATCCGCCGCCGGCCGTTCGGACTTGGTCTTTGACGACCGTTCGGTGTCAGCGGTTCGCGCCGGATTGCGACTGGCGCGATGGGAACTGTTGGCGAGCGCTCGCGTGGACCCGCTCGGCACGGTGCGCGGTCGCACGGCCCGCGCCGGCGCGGGCGACAGCGCGACCAGCAGCAGCGCAATCGCTGCCGG
>CAZHGD010000196.1:0-13801 GCA_964531735.1 uncultured Fimbriimonadaceae bacterium
TCTGCTACTTCTGACACCCAACATACAAGGGCGAAGCTCTTGCTGAGCCGGCCGTGCGGCGGTTGGCCACCAGAGCGGGACCTGGCCTCGTGCGGTCGTTGCCGCTCGCCGGCGGGCGTACGGCCGGCTCAGCAAGAGCTTCGCCCTCCCGCTCGTCGTCGGCGCTGATCGGCAGATGTGCGCCGCAGCGAGGTAGCCCCGGGCTGAGGTGCTGCGCCAGCAGCGCCCACCAATCCGGAAGCATACCCCTCGCGTCGGGTGCGACTGAGCGGGTGGTTCGGGAGGCGTAGGGCGGGCTCTTGCCCGCCAGCGCTCGCCCCGTGCGGCGGGCGCCGCAACTGTTGCGAGTGGCTGGCAAGAGCCCGCCCTACGAGCGCGAGTGGCGTACCCCGCGCCGGGTACCGAGGCCGGACGCGGGGCACGGGGCACGGCGCGCTAAGCAGCCTGCCGGTGATGTTGTCCCGTAGGGGCGACCCTTGGGTCGCCCGGCTGCGGGCCACCAAGCGCCAACCGGGCAGTGACAGGGCGGGCACCAGGCCCGGTCCCTACCGGACAGGATCTCCGAGCGGCTACTTAGCGATCGATACGCCAGGTGTACTTGCGCCCGTTGCGGCGTGGGTCCGAGTTGTCCGAGGCCGAGAAGTAGATCCAGTCGACCCAGTGCGAGAAGCGTCCGCGTCCCTGGGCCCGGATGTCGGCGTGCGCCGCGTGGGCCGGGCCCAACTCCTGGCCGTCCTCGAACAGCCGCAGCTTCGACGCGGGCACATCCTTGACGCCGTCGCCCAGGTACGGCCGGCCGATGGGCACGGTGTAGCAACTGGCGATCTCCGCGCGGATGCGGGTCGGGGCCAGCGTGCCCGACAGCGGCACCAGGTACCGGTAAGGACCATCGGCCTGTCCGAGCCACTGTGGCGCCTCGGCGTACGGTGCCTTGGCCGCGACGAGTTCCAGGTAGTCGAGGTTGCAGCCCGTGCCGTCGGGATTGGTCAGCCGGAGGGTGTGCGGCCCGGCGGTCAGCTCGAGCGAGACCGGCAGCCCGCCGTCGCGTCGGGCTGCGGCCAGCGACCAGTTGTCGGCGTTCTCGCTGCCATAGCCACCGGTGCGCGGCAGCACCAGGACGCGCCAGGCCTGGCCGTCCACGTCGAGCGCGCGGCGCGCATTCTCGGGTGTGGCGTAGCGCAGCACCAGGTGGTAGGTGTCGCTCTGCGGCACGTCCACGATCCATTCCAGCCAGTGGCCCTTGCTGTTCCAGTGCGACAGCGACATGCCGGAAGCATGGAGCTTGTCATGGCGAACGTGGATGGCGCCACCGCCCTCAGCCGCGAACGACTCGGCCTCACAGCGCAAGGCCAGGCCCCACTGCTTCAGGCCCAGGTCGCGAGGCGCCAGCGGCAGGTGTACCGTGCGTTTGGCGGTCCGTTCGTGCCCGGCGCCATCGCGCACGGTGAGTGTGACCGGCACCGCGCCACCATGGTCGATGGTCAGTTCGGTCTGGCGGCCCGTCGCCGCACGCCCCTCGATGGTCCAGCGCCAGTCGGCGATGGGGCCGTCGAGCGACCGCGACGCTCCGGCGTCCAGCGTCAGTCGGCTGCCGTCGGCGGTGCGGGCCACGGTGCTGTTGAAGTCGGCCAGCAAGCGGTTGGCCAGGTCCACGCGGCCGTACCACAGTCCCTCGCCGCCAGAGACGGTGCCGTAGAGGTCGAGCGTGTACGACGGCTTGGAGCCGCCGCGCACGGTGGCCGTCATGAACGAGCTGAACGGCAGTTCGAAGGGGACGCGCGCGGCCGGGCCGGCGGTGCCGTCCGGCAGCAACTCGACGAGCCGGTTCTCGTTGACCGGCTTGCCGTCGGCATCGGCGCCGTAGGCATAGTAGCAGGCGAACAACCGCGCATCCGGCGTGGCCTGAAACCGGGCGTAGCCGGGCACCGGGCCCTTGATGCCTTCGCCGCCTTCGAGCAGGACGGTGTTGTGCTTGAGTTGGCCCTGCTCCGCGATGCCGTAGTGCAGCGACCAGGTCTGCTTGAGACCGGGGAAGAACTGGTCGCGCATCTTCAGGTGCCAGACGCTCTGCTCAATCCAGAGCAGGTGCGCGCGGCCTTGGGCGTCGAGCCACAGGTCGAGGTTGCTGATGTGTCCGCAGGTCTTTTCGCGGCTGGCGACCTCGACCCACGGCCGGAACGGCTCTTTGGTGATGTCGGGCGTCCAGGTGTAGAACAGCCGCCGGAAGTCGTAGTCCCACTTCTGGCCGGTGAGCTTCTCTTTGTACTCGCGCCAGGCTCTGACCGGCTCGATGATGTCGCTGATGGCCAGCACGTGCACCTCGCGGCCCCGCACGAGGATCTCGGGGTAGCAGCAGCGGATCGGCTCGGGCTTCTCATACTCGGCGCCGAACGGGAACTCGAGCTTCCCGGCGGCGGTGCACTTGCCGCCGGCATCGAAGAAGGCCCAGTGGTACCGGTCGTACATCCAGATGTTGAACAGCAGCGCCTCGCCGGTGCGCCCATCGCCGGCGAACCCGCGGTAGGAGTGCTCACTGAACGGCGGCGGGTCCTTGAACACCGGCAGCAGTTCGGTCGGCGGCTGCTGCGGCTGGTCACAGCGGAACTGGAGCAGCTTCGGCTGCGCCGCGCCGTTGTAGGTGCCCGGCGGGGTGAGCGTGGGGTTGGTGGACAGCAGCAGCCGGCCGTCGTCGGTGACCACCAGCGGGCAAGGTTCGCGCTGGCGCCCGGTGGGGTCGGCCTGGGCGATGGTCCAGCCCTGCGGCGTGCGGCGGTAGAGCACCCAGCGCACGTTGTTCAGCGGCTTCTGGTCGGCGAGCGTTTCCAGGCCGCTGATGAACACGTCGTCGCCGCGCCGGACGAGGCAGGTGGAGCCGTAGCACCACAGCGGTCCGGCGCCGTTGTTGGCCGGCGCCGGTGCGTACACCGGTTCCTGTACCTCGACGGCAGGCAGCAGCGGCGCGGCGGTCAGCGCGGTACCCAGGACAGTGGCGGCGAACCAGACCATGGTCGGCTCCAGGACACTCGATCGCGTGCGGATTCGCAGTGACCGAGCGATGACCTTCCGGCCGCTGCGACAGGGCCGGTCAGTCTGCCTCGACGAGGATGATGCGGTCCACGTAGACGCCGTTCTCGTCGGTGGCACCCTTGACGTAGGCCGGGCCGAGCGCCTTCAGCGAGACCCAGATGTCCATCTTGCGGGCCAGCGGGGCCTGATAGGCCTTGGTCAGGTGGATCTGGAGCAGCCAGGTCCAGTGGACCCAGACGTAGGTCTTCTCGCCGATTGGCCAGGTGCCGAGCCGGTGGAAGTGGTACTTGCCATCGGTCGGGATGTCGGCCTGCTTCAGGGCCAGTCCGGGCCCGGCCTTCTTGCCGAGCCCGTCATAGACGCCGAGGGTCAGCGGCAGCACATGGAACGCGGCGTCGTTCGGGCGCGCGCCGAGCTTCACGGCCATGCCCGCGGTGGCCTGCGGGTCCTCGACGCGCTCAGCCGAGGGGAAGTCCGGCCAGAGCACATCCACGACCTGCTTGCCCTGGAACTGCGCCGGCAATGGAATGGGCATGGCGCGGAACAGCTTGAGCGTCTGGTCGAGGCGGGCCAACTGCTGCGACAGGTTCGTGCCGCCGTGGTACACGCGCAGGGCCGCGGCGCGGTTCGCCGCATAGCGCGTCAGCACCGCCTGCTTCTCGGCGGTCGCCGCGGTGCCGTGGAGTCGCTCCCACAGGAACAGCCGGGCATAGTCCACCGGGACCCGCTCGCGCCGGACGTGCGCCAGGTAGAGCGGGTTGTCGGCCGTCAGGGCCTCGGCGCGGTCGAGCAGGGCGTTGACGTGCTCGAAGAACGGCCGGTCGAAGTAGGGCCAGTCCATCGGGTGCCGGCGGCCGAACGAGCCGGGCGTCGTGGCGATGCGCTGCTCCAGGTAGCTCAGGTACTCGCCGAGCGGCTGCGCGGCCGGTCCGTAGTAGCCGCGCAGGAAGGACTCGATCAGTTCGCGGGCCGGGCGGTCCGGGTTGTCCATCAGCTTCAGGCCCAGCCACTGCTTCAAGGCGGCGAAGCTGCCGTCGTCGAGATCCTCGCCTTCCACGAAGATGCGGCCGACCCGGTGGTCGCGGAAGAACCGCAGGTCGGGCTGGAGAGCCGACACATTGGTGTAGGCGAAGGTCGGCCGGTAGATCTTCCAGTAGTCCCAGACGGCCAGGTGCGGCGCAATGGCGGCCCAGGCCTGGAGCGTGTTCTGGAAGCGCTGGTTGTCCGGGTGCAGCACCGAGCGCAGGTTCTCCGCGTGCGTGAGCGGGTACCACTCCGAGCCCAGGTCGCAGACCAGCATGAGCACGTTGCGTTCGGGCTTGATGTGGCGCGGCGGATCGAGTGTGAACGTGTAGGCGAAGGTCTGGATCAGGATGTCGGGGTACTCATCGCGAATGCCACGGGCGATCTCGTTGATGAAGTCCAGCATCACACCGCTGTAGGCGCCTTCGCGTTCGAGCACCGCCTTGCAGCCGGGACAGAGGCAGTAGCCCAGCCCGTCGTTGTGGCTGATGTCGTAGATCCGCGGCGGCGGAGCGCCCTTGGCGGCGGCGCGTTCGCGATCCTGACGGATGTACGCGCGCAGCTTGGCCAGCGTCAGCTTGCGCACTTCGGGATGGGTAAGGCAGAACTGCACGTCGGACGCCGAGGTGGGGCGACGCCGCTTGCCGGCACCGGTGAGTGCCCAGTACTCGGGCACGTCGGGCCAGTCCTGGCTGTAGGCATAGAACGTGTGGCAGTTGCCGGGCGAGCCGAAGCCGGCCTGGTAGCCGTACTTGGCGTCGTAGCTGTGGAGCATGTGCTTGTTGCGCACATGGAACGTGTCGGCGCCGTGCGAGAAGCCGGTGTAGTACGACCGTGACCAGAAGGCCGGTCGGCCGCGCTCGGCGATGGCCGACACCTCGAACGTCGGCCGGCGCGCGATGACCGACGTGTCGTGGTCGAGCCAGGCGCAGCCGCCGTGCTGCTCCAGGAACTCGTACACGCCGAACAGCGTGCCGCGCGGCCGCCCGCCGGCGATGAGCAGGTTGCCGTCGACGGTCCGGATGACCCACTCCTCTTCGCCCAGGGCCGCGGGGTCCACGCCGGCCCGGCGCGCATAGGCGGTCGGCCCCACGTACACGGCCGGCGTCCCGGCGGGCAGTTGCGGCTCGGCGACCACCGCGAACGAGGCACCGGTGATCTTCAGCAAGTGGCCGGCCAGTTCTTTGGCCGCGGTCGTCTCGGCCGGCGTGGCCTCCGGCGCGGTGACGATGGTGACCAGCGCTCGTCCGCCGTCCGCGAGCCGTAGCGCCGGTGCCGCCGCCGCGCCGTGGCCCGGTACCACGGCCGCACTCAGCATCACCCACAGCCATCCACTGCGCATGTTGCGTCTCCGCTTCGTCGGTCGTGGCCCGGCCGGCCGGCCGGGCCAGCGGGCCGGGCTACTCCTTGCCCAGATCGCGGTGCTGCACCACCACGCGGTAGCCCGCGGCCTCGCAGTGCGCGGCCAGGTCACTGGCGAGCATCACACTGCGATGCTTGCCGCCGGTGCAGCCGACGGCGAAGCTGACGTACCAGCGCCCTTCGTCCCAGTGGTTCGGCAGCACGAAGTCCACCAGCGAGAACAGCCGGCCCCGCAGCTCGCCGGTGCGTGGGTCGGCTTCGACATACTCGCGCACGCCGGGATGCTCGCCGGTGTGTGGCCGGAGGTCGAGGTCGTGATGCGGGTTGCGCAGGTACCGCACGTCGAAGAGGTAGTCGACGTCGGGTGGGATACCGTACTTGAACCCGAAACTGATCACCTGCACGGTGCGCTGCCGGGTGCCGCTGTCGGGCGCGAACAGGCGCAGGATCTCGCCGCGGAACTGGCGCACTGTCTCCGACGAGGTGTCGAGCACGACGCTGGCGCGCTCCTTCAGGGACTCGAGGAGACGACGTTCGGTCTCGATGCAGGTGAGCAGCGAGTCGCAGCGGTGCGCCAGAGGGTGGGGGAAGCGCGACTCCTTGAACCGCGTCAGCAGCGTCTCGGTGGTGGCGTCGAGGAACAGGATGCGGTAGGGCACCGAGGTCTCGTCGAGCTCGTCGAGGGCCGCGCGAATGTGGTCGAAGAACTCGCCGCCGCGGACGTCGACCACCGCGGCGATGTGCGTCACCGGCGGCTCGCGCTCGGCACACAGGCGAGCGAACATCGGCAGCAGCGCCGGCGGCATGTTGTCGACGGTGAAGTAGCCCATCTCCTCGAAGCAGCGCACGGCGGTCGACTTGCCGGCGCCGGAGAGACCCGAGACGATGACCAGTTCGGTGGTGGCCATGCTCAGCGCCTGCGGTCGTCGCTGCGGCGGAGCAGCGGGGTCAGCAAGGCGTTGGCCACCGACATCCAGAAGGCGCCGAACGCCGCCTCCTTCAGGCCGGCGACATGGAAGCCGCCGAGCGGGTCGAACGTGCCCACCAGGTAGAACGCGAACGTGTAGAACGCGAACGAGACCGCCCAGCCGAACAGGCCGAGCGTGATGACGTTGAACAGGCAGCCGAGGGCCGTGACGACCTCGCCGAGCGGATGCAGCAGCACGTTGGCGAGCGTGATCATGACCACCGCGCCCAGGGCCGGCATGAACCCGCTGACTTCGAACGCGCGGTGGCCATCGGGGCCCAGTGCGGTGTACTGCTGCGCGACCACCAGCAGCACGCCGGCGTTGACCAGCCAACGCAGCACAAATGCCTTCATCGTTCCGGCTCCCTGAGCGGTGGCGCTCTACTGCTCCTAGCGCTTGGCTACCGCGGTCAGTTCCACGTCAGCGCGTTAGCTCCTGCCGACCAGCCAGGTCAGCGCGCCCAGCAGGCACCCGAGCGGCGCGCCGCCGGTAGTCTGCGGCGCCTCGGGGTCGACGCAGTAGGCCACCGGTACCACATGGCGTTCGCCGTTGCCATGGCCCTCGATGACCAGTTGCGTGCGCACCTCGCCGGGCGGCGAGCGCCGCGGCACGTGGAGCAACAGGTGCAGCGCGATATCGTTGCCGTGCTGGGTGGGGGCGAGGATGCGGAGCCGCTCGTCCTGACTGCTGGCCTCGCCGGACGGCACGAAGCCGGGCCGGCGGTCGCGGATCATCAGCGTCACGTCACGGTGGTGTCCCGGGGCGACGCGGCCGAGATCGAGGCTGTCCGGCTCGAGTTCGAGCCAACTGGCTTGCGGTCCGGTCCGCGGCGTGGCGTGCGGACCCGACAGCGCGGCCAGGAAGGCGTCGATGGAAGCGTGTCGGTCGTCTGGCGCGGTGCGCACGGCGCGGTCGAGGGCGGCGGCCAGGTGCGGCTCGAGGTCGGGTCGCAGTTCGGCCAGCCGGCGCGTCGACAGGACCTGATAGCCGGCCGGTGTGGTTGGGTCGAGGCCCGTCAGCGCGCGCCGGATGGTCATGCCCAACGCGTGCTGATCGCTGGCCGGTACCGGGCTCTCCTGCTCCACCGGGTCGGGCGGTGCGTAGCCGGTGGTGCCGAAGCGGCCGCTGCCCGTCAGCGGCACAGTGCCGTAGCCGCCCGGCTCACACGCCTCGCGGCAGAGCCCGAAGTCGATCAGCACCGCCGCCTGGTCTGCCTCGCGGATCAGGATGTTCTGCGGCTTCACATCGCGATGGACCAGGCCCTCGCGGTGCAGGTAGGCGAGGGCCTGGCCGATCTCGCCGGTCCAGCGCCAGAGCAGGTCGAGCGGCACCTGGGTGCCGTCGGCCAGGGCGCGCTGCAGGTGCTGCTCGAGCGTCATCCCGGCGACGTAGTCCATGACCAGGTAGTGGCGGGCCGTGATGGTCAGGACCGCGTGGGCGGCCTTGCCGGCGCGGTAGCCGGCCGCGTCGATCCCGACCGGGGCTTCGACGTCGCGGGCATAGGCGTGGGGCACGTGGGGGTGGTCGAGGCGGGCCAGGCAGGCCGCTTCACGCCGGAAGAAGGCCAGCGCGTTGGCGACGGCCAGCTCGTCGCCGGCCACGTGCATCTCCTTGACCGCCCGCCAGGTCCCATCGTCAGCGCGACAGCGATAGACCGTGCCGTAGGCGCCGGCGCCCAGCTCGGCCTCGACGACCAATCCGTCGAGAACGGGCTCGCCAGGACGGTGACGCAACCGGCAGGTCATGTGGCTTCGACCAGACGCATCAGCACCTTGCCGAACCGCACCGTGTCGCCGACGTTCAGCGGATAGGCCAGGTGGTCGGCGATCGGCCGGTTGTTCACGTAGGTGCGGTTGTGGCCGCCAAGGTGCGTGACGAACAGGAATGAGCCCTCGAAAGCCAGGCTGGCGTGTCGGCGGTGTACGTAGCCTTCGTCGAGGCCGGTCAGGTCAATGTCCGGGTAGATCTCGTCGGTGGCGTCTTCGCGCCCGACCAGCATGGTGTCGTTGTTCAGCAGGAACTGCTTGCCCACCACCATGCCTTGTTCGACCACCAACTTGACCTTGCCCTTGCGCGGCCCGATGGCTGCGGCGGCCGGGCGCTCGGACGGCTGTACGGGCAGTTCCGGTGGTGGCGGCGGCACGCCCGGCAGTTCCACGCGGCGGGCCGGCTCGACCGGTCGCGGCGCCGGCGGCGGCTCGTCGGTCTCCGACAGGGCCGCGCCGCAGCTCTCGCAGACCAGGTACTCCGGCGGGTTGCCGCAACCGCACGCCGGGCACTCGACCAGTGGCGGCGTCGCGCCGGTGGCGGCGGCGGCCGGGCTCGCGACGGGCGGCAACTCGGTGGTGGCGGCCAGATCGGAGCCGCACCGCTCGCAGAACAGTGAGCCGGCGACGTTGGTCTGACCGCATTCCGAACAGCGCATCGTGTCTACCCCAGTCTCTGGGTCGGGCGCGTGGCCTGGCTGGATCGCGCCAGGGCATCCCTTGAGATGCTCTCGCCCCGCGCCAAGGCCGCCTCCATCTCTTCCAGCACCTGCGTCGCGACGGTCTTGCCCAGCTTGCGCGTCAGTTGCTTCTTGCGGGCCAGCACGGCGGTCTGGCGCGCCGTGTCGCCGTGCTCGACCGCCTCTTCGAGTTGCCCTTCGAGCAAGGCGTCGAGGCATTCGGTGGCCAGGTGGACGACTTCCGGATTGCGTTGGGCCAGGGCCCGCTCGTGGTCGGTGTACTCCAGGACCACCTCGGCTTGCGTGCTGCGTGGCCGGCCCTCGTGGATCCAGGCGGCTTCGGCTTCCAGCAGGCGGAACCGCTCGGGCTGGGCGCCGGCGGGCGCGGTGGTGACCACTTCCAGCAGGAAGGCTTGCGGCAGATCGTCCTGGAAGCTGCCCAGCGGCACGGTGAACGTCCCATTGACCACGTCGGGCGTGTCGAACAGCTTCTTGTCGGGCGCGGCGCGCCACAGCCGGCGGAGCTGGCCGCCCAGGTGTCGCACGGTCAGGTTCACCTCGGCCAGCACGGTCCGTTGCAGTCGCTGGAACTCACCGGTGAACTGGGCCGGCAGGTCGGCCGGGTCGGGGCAGTAGAGGAACTGCCCGTTGCCGGCGTCGGCCAGGTTGCGTAACAGCACGGGATCGTAGGCCTTGGCGTCGCCGAGGCCGATGGTGGTCAGCGAGACGCCGGCTTCGCGCTGTTCGCGATCGGCGCGCCGGAGGAACGGGCTGGTGTCCTCTTCCAGAAAGCCATCGCGGTTGGTGGGGTAGCCGTCCGACATGACCATCACGAAGCTGAGGCAGTCTGGTCCGGCGAGCCGACCGACCTCGAGGTAGACGGCGTCCAGGCCCCGCTCCAGCGCCGTGACGCCTTCGGCGCGCAGGCGCGCCATCTGGGCCGCGGCGGAGTCCCGGGTGGCGTCGACGCGGCCGGGGCCAGTGACCAGGAGGTGCGTCTGCGAGTTGAACGAGACCACCGCGATGTGGTCCTCGGGCTCCAGCGCGTCGATCAACGACAGGCAGGCCTGGCGAGCGCGGTCGAGCTTGGCGCCACTCATCGACTCGCTGCAATCGAGCAGCACGCCCAGATTGAGCGGCAGTCGCTGCCGGCGGCGCGGCGGCGTCAGCTCCAGCAAGGCAACCGTCAGGAACTCGCCGCTGAGCGGGCGGAAGGACTTGTCCAGCTCGGTGCGCAGCCGCAGCCCCTCAGCCACTCGCGGACTCCCGCACGGTGGCCACGACGGCGGTGACGTTGTCGGTCGAGCCGGCCGCGATGGCTCGCACGATCAGGCCCTCGGCCGCTGCCTGCAGGCTCGCGGCCGTGTTCAGCTCCTTCAGGATGGTCGCCTCGTCGATCACCTCCCAGACGCCGTCACAGCAGAGCACCACCCGGTCGCCCGGTTGCAGTAGGCGCAGGCCCACCTCGATACGGAGCGGCTGCTTCTGGCCCAGGCACTGGGTCAGGTAGTGCCCTTCGCCGGGTCCGCCACGGTCGTCGCGCGTCAGCCAGGTCAGCGTGCCGTTGCGGACCAACCCGACGCGGCTATCGCCCACGCCGACGGTGAACAAGCGACGGCCGATGGCCCAGGCCAACGCCAGCGTGCAGCCCGGCGCCAGGTCCTCGCCGGGCTTGGCCAGGGCCGCGACCGTCTCGCTGGCCAACTGGACGGTCCGGCGCAGTGCCTCGGCCACGTGGTCGTTGGCGCGCCAGCCATCCGCGCCGCCGCGCAGCGTTTCGTCGGCCCGTTCGGTCAGTAGCGCTCCAGACAACGTCTGCAGGGCCAGGCGCGCGGCGGCGGCGCCGTTGCGGTGGCCGCCCATGCCGTCGGCCAGGGCGAGCAGTTCGGAGGTCTCCGACCAGCCCTCGGCGAGCAAGGACCAGCCGAGTCGCAGGGCCACATCCTCGTCTTCGCGCCGGTGCGGGCCGGTGTCCGAGGCCCAGCCCGAGTCGATCTGCACTTCCAGATCGGGCCGGGCCGCCCGGCAGGCCACAATCAGGTTGGCGGCGGCGCGCCGCGCCAGGATGGCATGGACCTCGCTGCTCCAGAGCGTCTGCGAGCCCGAGAACTCGCGGGCCAGGCGCGACAGCACGGCGACCTCGTCCTCGCTGTCGCCGCGCAACAGGACCGGCCCCAGGTAGGTCAGCCCGGTGCTGGTCAAGGCCAGGTGGGTGGCCCGCAAGGGCGCGGGCGACGCATCGCGGACGCGCAGCTCATCCAGGATGCCGGACGCGGCCAGCACCATCGCCAGCAGTTCCTCGTCGCCGACGGGCCGCATGTCGGCCAACAGCGGACCGATGGCGACGTCGAGGACCAGCGCCTGGCAGGTCGCGGTGTCGAGGGCCGCGGCCAACGCCGGGATGGCCGAGCCCGGCGCCGGTGGCCGCCCCGGCAGCCGCAGGTCGTGCTCGCTGTCGACTGGCCGAGCCAGCAGCAGTTGTCGCCGCGGTCTGGCCTCGCCGGTGTTGAGGACGGCGTACAGGTGCCCGTACGGTGTCGCGGCCAGGTGCTCGCCGACCTCGTAGATCTCTTCAAGCACACTGCCCTCGACCAAAGGGGGATCGGTTGGGCTCACGTCGTCACTCCAATCGGCACGTCCAGGACCGGCTGGTGTACCACCGCGGCCACCAGATCGGCGAGTTCGATACGGCTGCCCGGTGCCACGCTGACGGTTTGCTCGGGCGGCACCACCTGTCCATCCAGGCGCGTCTGGTTGACGGCGGCATGGGCGGTCAGCTCATAGGTGGCGCCGGCCCGCCGCAGCGTGGCATGGCGCCGCGACACATGGCGACCCGGATCATGGGGGGCCAAGTCGACCTCAGGATACCACTCGGTGGTCGGGTCGGCGCGGCCCAGCACCATCTGCGCGCGATCCAGGTAGAGGGTGGCCGCCGGCCGGTGCCGCGGCACCAGACGCAGGAAGGCGACCTGGTACATGGCGCCGTCATAGCCGCAGTAGACCGCTGTCTCACGGGTTGGTTCGCGCCCGCAGAGCGGGCAACGGCAGGCCAGCAGTGGGTGCAGGTTGCCCGGCTGGTGACGCAGCGGCGGCTCGAACGGCGGCACGCCGGCGTCGGCCAGCGCCAGCCCGAGCGCGGCGGCGCTGGCGTGCCGCGCCTCGGGGGCCTGCTGCAGGGCGGTCAGCAAGGCCGCTCGGAGCCCGGCCGGCAGCGCTTCCTCGAAGCCGCGGAAGTCGGTGGGTGTCTGGCGCGCCGGCGGCACGGCGCCGGTACACAGCTCGTAGAGCACGGCGCCGAGGGTGTAGACGTCGGTGGCAAAAGTCAGCGCCTGGCCGCTGCCGTAGAGCTCCGGCGGCGCGTAACCTTCGGTGCCCAACCCGCAGGTGGCCGGTCGGGCGTCGGCGTTGAAGCGCGCGGTGCCGAAGTCGATCAGCTTGAGGCGGCGGGCGACGCCGTCCCACATGACGTTGTCGGGCTTCAGGTCGCGGTAGATGACCTGCCCTTCGAGTTGGTGCAGCGCCTCGATGGCCGCGCAGAGCTGGTGCCCGATGGCGATGGTGGTGCCGGCGTCGAACGGCCGGCCGCGGCGGCGGAGCTGGTCGTCGAGAGCGGCGCGGAGGCTCAGGCCCTGCACATGTTCCATGACCAGGTGCAGGTCGCCGCCGTTCTCGATCAGCTCGAACCCGCGCACCATGGCCGGCCCGGTGAAGCGGAGCAGGATGGCCGCTTCGCGCTCGAAGCACTGCCGCTGGTAGCTGATGTCGGCATCGGGCAGCGCCTGGTTCGGCTCGAACTGCTTGACCACGCGCCAGTGCCCGTCGGAGGCGCGCGCGCGGAAGGCGCAGCCGTAGGCACCGCGGCCGATGGGGGCCACGATTTGATAGGTGTCGAGTTCACCCTCGAGCACATCGCCGGGCCGCAACAACATCCACCGCACTCCCAGGCGAACCACCGCAATGAGGCGGCGCCTCGGCGCCGGCGCCATTCTAGCCACCGGCGCCGGCCAGCGTCAAGGCGGCGCGCCGGCGGACGATTGGCCCGAGCTGACCGGTTGACACGCGCCCGCCCGCCGACTACGCTCTCCTGCTGGTCAGCCTGCGGTGCGTCTGCGCTGGCCGGTCGAGACAGGAGATTCCACGATGCAACCTTGGGAGATTGGTGTCTTCACGTCGGTCGACGCCGGCCTCGGCGCCGGGCTCGACGCGGTCCGCAAGCTCGGCGTGCCGACGGTGCAGATCCACGCTCCGCACCGCGAGACGCGCGGCCAGGCGGCGTCCATCAAAGAGCAGTTCGCGGCGGCCGGCATCCGCGTGACGGTGGTCTTCTGCGGCTTCCCCGGCGAGAGCTACGCCGACATCCCGACGGTCAAGGAGACGGTCGGTCTGGTGCCCGAAGCGAGCTACGCCGAGCGCCTGGCGGAGACCAAGGAGATCGCCGACTTCACCCGCGCCATCGGCGTCGACGCCGTGGCCATGCACATCGGCTTCGTGCCCGAGGACGACGACGACCCCATCTTCCAGCGCGTCGTGGCGGCCGCCCAGGAGGTCTGCGACTACTGCGCCCGGCTCGACCAGCGCTTCCACCTCGAGACCGGTCAGGAGACCGGTCCGGCCTTGCTGCACTTCTTCAAGGCGGTCAACCGCGACAACCTGGCCATCAACTTCGATCCGGCGAACATGATTCTCTACGGCTCGGGCGAGCCGATTGCCGCGCTCGAAATGGTCGGGCGCTACGTCAAGAGCTGCCACTGCAAGGACGCCAACTGGGCGGCCAAGCCGGGCGACGAGTGGGGCGTCGAGATGCCGCTGGGCCAGGGCCAGGTGGGCATCGAGAACTACCTGCGGACGCTCGACAAGGTGGGTTACCACGGTCCGTTGACCATCGAGCGCGAGATCTCCGGTGACCAGCAGTTGGCCGACATCGCGCAGGCGGTCAAGCTGCTGGAGGGCCTGCGCGCGCAGATCCTCTGAGGGC
>CAZHGD010000197.1:0-13776 GCA_964531735.1 uncultured Fimbriimonadaceae bacterium
GCCGGCGCCGGCGCGTCCGACAGGGCCCGGGCCAGGCGCTCGGCCGCCGCCGGATCGGCGTCGGGCAGCGGCCGCACCACCACCGCGAGCCGCACCGCCGCCGCCGCGCGCAGCAAGGCCCTCGCATCACTGAGCGTCGGCCCTTCGGCCACGGTGAGGGCCAACAAGTTGAGGCCCAGACGCTGTGTCTCGGCCACCACGGCGGCGGCGTCCAGCGCCTGTCCGTCGCGCCGCGCGTGGACCGGGTACCACCAGCCGCGCCAAGCAGCCGGCCGGTCGCCGTCGCGAAGCTGCGTGCCGGTCACGGCCCAGCCAGCGGCGAGGCCTGGTGGCGGCGCGGCCAGGCCGAGCACCGCCAGCATCACGGCCGACCGTAGCGCCCAGCGCCCTATCGCTTGGCCTCCGCCGCGAACTGCTCGCAGGCAGCCGGGCCGTCCAGCACGTTGATGGTCACGTCGTAGCAGATGGTCTGTCCCGGCTCGATGAACTTCAGCCGCCCGGCGGCCCGCTCGTCGGCCCGCCCGGTGACGCGGCAGTTCGACGGCTCCAGGCCGCAGACATAGGTGCCGCGCTTCATCGACTTCCACTGCACGAACTCGGGTAGCGATTCGGCATGGTAGCTGATGCCGACGCCGAACCCACCGTACATGCCGCGGTTGACGATCGCCGCGTGGCAGCGCCCATTGCCGTCGGGCTCCAGGTGGTGGTAGTAGACCTGCTCGGGGAAGGTCGGCTGCGGCGGCTCGAAGCGGCGGCAGTCGGCCAGGCCGGGCGCGGCGGCCTCGTCGCGCGGCTCGACCTCGGCGCCCGAGGTGATCAGCTCGGCCTCGGGCGCCACCACCGGCCAGCCCAGGTTGATGTGGTAGAGCATCATGTGCGGCATGGTGTCATGCCCGCGGTTGGTCACCTGATCGTGGATGGTGATGCACGATTCACCGGCCACCGCCAGCACGCGCCGCGTCAACTCGACGTTCTCGCCGAAGACGATCGCCTCGCGGACGCGGCCGTAGGCGGTGATGAAGTAGTCGTCGCCATCCCAGTGGCAGTCGGCACCGACGTTGCGCGCGGCGGTGTTGTTGACGCGCCCGTGCAAGCCCAGCTTGACGACCTGGGTGTCCTCGGTGCCGATGCCCGCGTTGAGTGTGTTGTGCTCCGGGTCGGCACACGGCCCGCCGGCGTTGAGCAGACCACAAGTGGTCACCAGACCGCCGAAGAAGCCGCGCAGCCAGCCCAGCCCCTCCGGCTGGAAGTGCGCCGCGTGCGGCACACCGGTGGCCGAGATCCACGCCAGCGGCAGGCCCTGGAACGAGGCGTGCGCGATGTCCATGCCGCGGCCGGGCAGCACGTCGAAATCGAGGCCGCTACCGGTCCGGAACCGCAACACCTCGACCCCACGCTCCGGGCCTTCGTCGTAGACCATCCGCGAGATGCCCGCGACCTGGTCCATGTCGCCCACCAGCTCGCGCACCTCCTGCTGCGTGTACCACCTGCCGAACAACCTGGGCATTGCTGCTACTCCACTCCGGCCCGATACGCCGGGGCTCACCTGGTTCCTCTCGTCTCAGCGCACGTACACATGCACGCCGAACGGCTCGTAGGTCTCTTCCAGCCGGCCTCCGACGGCGTTGACCTCACGCCCTTCGGTGGACACGCTCCAGCGTCCGTCGGCCGCCGGCACCCGCGCCCGCAACGGCCGCTCGGTCAGGTTGACGCCGACCAGCCAGGTGCGTTCACCCACCTGCTTGCGCGCCGCCTGGAACACCGTCGCCGGCAGCCCGCAGGCGACCGACGCGAAGCCGGGCCGGGCCGTGATCAGCGGCGCGGCGGCCAACAGCTCGGCGTTGAGCGCCCGGGTGTACGAGAACAGCGCCGCGTCGCGCGCCAGACAGCCGCTCGGCGGCGGGTCGTAGAAGCTGTAGTAGCCGAACCAGCGGTAGTCGTGAATGATATGCAGCCAAGCACCACAGCGTAGCTCGGTGGCCGTCGGCATACGGTTCTTGGCCGGCGACCAGGTCTGCAAGCAGGTGCCCAGCGGCACGCGCCCGCGCAGGTGGCGGTCCGACACGTCCAGATAGGGCAGATAGCCGCCGGCGCCCTGGATGGAGCCGAACGGGTAGGTGTCGTAGCTCCAGTAGTCCTGCGCCTCGCGGTAATCGACGAGGCGGGTCGGTTGGCACAGGTTGACCCAGACCAGATGGTTCGGGTCGAGGCGGCGGACCAGGCGCGCGGCCTCGGCCACCAGCGCCGGCGCCATGCCGGCGCCGTCGGGCTCGTCGATCAGGTCCCAGGCGAACACCGCCGGATGCCCTTTGAACCGCTGGACCGCCTCTGCCAGGTGCGCCAGGTCGAATCCCGGACCAGGGCACAGCCAGCGGTTGTTGAACAGCGCTACGGTGCCCCACAGGCCGTGCTGCCGGCACAGGTCGAGGTGGCGCTGAATGCTGTCCAACGGGTTCGGATCGCCGCCGAAGCACTGCAGCAGATTGAACCCCTGCTCGCGGACGCGCGGTTCGGGCGCGGCGTGAAACAGCAGGCGGCCGAGAAACGGCCGGCCGTTGAGCAGCAGGCGGTCACCGTCGGCCGAGGTCCGCTGCACCGCCTCCCACGGCTCCCAGCTCTGCGGCTGGTAGACCACCAGGTCGTGCGCCTGCTCCTGGGCCACCTGGCCCTGCCGCGACAGCCAGCCATGCACTTGATAGCGCCCGACCGGCAGTTGGGCCGTGGCGAACTCGGCCGCCACCGCCGGCAGCTTGCCCGGCACCACGCAGCGCTGCAGCACCGTACCGTCCGCCCGGCTGAGACTGACCTCGGCCTCGAACTCCGCGGCCACCTCGGGCGTGACCTGCAACTGCGCCGACCAGCGCAACCGCGGCGTACCCACCGGCAGCGCCGTCTCCGCCGGCGCCATGATGGCCGCCGGCGGGATGACGACGGCGTAGGTCCCGGCCAGCAGCACCCGTTCGCCTTCGCGCAGCTCGACGTGCAGCTTCTGGCGACCGGTGCGGTTGACCTGGCAGGCCACCTCGGCGGTGGCCTGGCCTGAGGGCGGTAGCGCCACCGGCACGCGCAGCAGGTCCTCGCCCAGCGCCGCGGCCAGGTGCAGTGAGCGCGCGGTCGCCTGCTGGTTCCGGATGCTGGCGCTGACTTTGGCCTGACCGACGCTCAGGGCCGTGGCCGTCAGCGAGGCCAACGTCACCGCCGCGCCCGCGGCTTCGGTGGCCGCCGGCTCGGGTGCCACCGGCGCGTCCTGTGCCGCCACCTTCAGGAGCGGCAGCGGCGTCGTGAACGACCGGAAGTCCTGGTCGTCGTCGCTCGGCTGCAGCCCCTCCTGAGTGGTCAGCAGCACGGTGTCCAGGTACGGCGCCTGCGTGTTGGCCTTCAGACCCACCAGCCGCAGCTTGTGGTCGCCCGGCCCCTGTACGACGCCGACCTCGCGCGACCAGCGTAGCGCCGTGCCCGGCGACGCATAGCTCACCCGCCCGAGCCGGCGGCCGTCCCACCAGACCTCCACATCGGCGCCGCTGGCCCAGGCCAGGCCGCGGACGAAGACGTGGTAGCTCGCGGCGCTCAGGCCACTGACCTCGTACTCCAGCCAGCCCTCGCTGCGGTCGGCCAGCACCATCACCTGGCCGCCCGAGGGATGGCCCATCCAGGAGGTGAAGCCCTCGTGGCGCAGGCCGCAAGCGACGCCTTCGCGGTACTTCTCCGCTTCCAGGTAGCGGTACTCGAATCCGGCCCAGGCGGGCACCGACCACAGCAACGACAGTAGCATCATCACAGCAGTGTGTGTCCGCATCGTGGCCACCTTGTCGTGTCAGGGCGCCGGGGTCGCCAGCACCGCCTTCACCGCCGCCGCCAGTTGTGGGTCGCGTCCGGCGGCCTCGTCCTCGGGCCGCAAGTCGGCCTCGACGTCGGGCTGGGCCGGGTTGCCTTCCAGGTTCACGCCGTCGCCGACGCGGTACCAGCCGCGCAACGGCAGGCGCAGCAGGCTACCGTCGACCAGAGTCGTCGCCCCGGTGCTGATCACACCGCCATTGGTCGGCGTGCCGACCACCGGCCCGCGCTTGAGCGTCCGGAACGCATGGGCCAGGATCTCGGCATTGCTGACCGAGAAGCCGTTGATCAGCAGCGCCGCTGGCGCCAGCCAGGCCGGCGCGGCCAGCCGGTCCACCGGATAGCCGCGCGGGCCGCCACGCGGCACGGCGTAGGCATGGGGCCGCACCATCAGCATGTCGAGCAGCAGGTCGGCGGTGTGCCCGCCGGGGTTCCAGCGGACATCGATCAGCAGCGCCTGCTTGCCGGCGCCGGCGGCGTAGAGATCCCGCTCGAACGCCGCCAGGCTCGGCAGACCCATGGCGCGAATGTGCAGATAGCCCGCCCGACCGCCGCTCAGCCGCTCGACCTCGGCCCGGCTGGCCAGCACCCAGGCCTCGTAGCGAGCCGCCGACACCTCGGCCGCGGTGATTGGCCGTAGCGCGACCGGCCGCGCCTTCCCGTCGGCGCCGACGACCTCGAGCGTCACCAGCCGCTCGACGGTGCCGAGCAGCAACTCGTCGACGTTGGTCTTGGCATCCACCGCCCGCCCGTCGACGGCCACCACCCGATCGCCCGGTCGCAACTTGCCCGGACCGCGGTCGGCCGGCGTGTGCGGCACCACGGCCGCCACCTTGAGGCCCTGGCCCGTACGGTCGTTGTCCCAGACGACGCCCAACTCGCCCGCGGGCACACCGGCCGGCGCCCGGCGTGGTGAGTAGAAGCCCATGTGCGAGGCGTTCAGCTCGCCGAGTAGATCATTGACGACATCGTCGAAATCGGCGCGGCTCGGCGCCGCCAGCGCCCGCGGCCGGTGCTGGTCGCGCAGCTTGGCCCAGTCGACCCCGTGCATCGCCGGGTCGTAGAACTCCTCGCGCATGGTGCGCCAGACGGTGTCGTACAGGTACGCGCGCTCTGCGGCCACCGAGCGGTGGACCACGGCCTCGAAGGCGGCCGTCGCCACCGGCCCGGCCGGCAGGCCGATCGTACACACGCGCCCGCCGTCGCGCAGGAACCGCAGCGTTCGGCCCTGTGGCGCCCAGGAGAGCTGGCCCACCGAGCCGAACGACGCCATCGTCTGCGCGCCGGTGCCGTCGAACGTAACAGTGCCCAGCTCGACCTTGCCGTCGCGGGCCACGGTGTAGGCGAAGCTCTTGCCGTCCGGCGCCGCCGCGAGTTCGCCGATGCCCGTCGGCGAGGCCGTCAACCGGCTGATCCGCTGCGACAGGCCCTCGAGGTCGATCACCAGCGGCTTCGGCGGCTCGGGCACCGGCGGCTTCGGCGCCGCCTTGGCGTCGGCCGCCTGGCCCTCGGCGCCCTTGGCCGGCGCCGCCGGCTTGCGGGCCGGCTTGTCGTAGGCATCGTCCTCGGCGTCGGCGCGGTCCTGGCGCGTCTTCTCCCACTCCTCGCGCTGCAGCCAGACGAACCAGCCGTCGGCCTTCTCGCCACCGCGCTGCGACAGGAAGCCCAGCTTGCTGCCGTCGGCCGACCAGGTCGGCGCATAGTCGGCGCGGGGATGCTGGCTGACGTTGGTGGCCTTGCCGCCGTCGGCGCTCACCAGCCAGACGTCCCAGTTCGCGTCCTGGTCCGGCTGGGCATAGGCCAGCCAGCGGCTGTCCGGCGACCAACGCACCATCGGGTGCGTCCAGTGGCGCGAGACCACCTTCTCCTGCTTCAGTTCGAGGTCGGCCACCACGATGTCGCCGCGGTCGCGCACATAGGCCACGCGCTTGCCGTCCGGCGCAATCTGCGGGTCGGTCTCGTTGACCGGCGTCTTGGTCCGCCGCGTGGTGGTCAGCCGCGCGCTACGACGCAGGCGCGGCTCGTCGGGATCGGCGCTGGCCACGGTGTAAAGGTCGCACTGACCATCGCGGTCGCTGCTATACCAGAGCGTCTTGCTGTCGACGCTCCAGCTCAGCCCACCTTCTTCAGCGGCGGTGTCCGTCAGTTGCCGCGTCGGGCCGCCTTCGGGGTAGCGCGTGACATAGATGTCGCCGCGCACGACGAAGGCGACCTCCTTGCCCGACGGCGCCACGGCGAACTCACCGGCGCCACCATTGAGGGTCTGCCACAGCTCGTCCGCCTCGCGGCGGTCGCCGGGCCCGGTGATCTCGAGCGGGCGCGGCTGACCGTCCGGCAGGTCCAGGCGCCACAAGCGGTCCTCGCACTCGTAGCAGAGCACGCTGCCGTGGCGCGCCAGGCTCGGGCGGCCGACCGGCTCGTGGTGCTCGGTCAGCGGCGCGGCCAGACCGCCCTCGATGGTCAACCGGTAGAGGTTGCGCACCCCGGCGCGGTCGGAGACGAACACGAGCGCTCGGCCGTCGGGCAGCCAGAGCGGCGAGGTGTCCACCCCGGGATCCGCCGTGGCGCGCTGGTAGCGGTCGGTGGTCAGATCGTGCAACCAGATGTCCTCGGCCGCGCCGCCGCGGTAGTTGCGCCGGTGGGCGTCGCTGCCGCCTCGCACGAAGGCCAACTGCCGCCCATCGGGCGAGAAGCGCCCGACCGAGCCGCCGCACCGTTGCAGGAGCCGCGGCGTGCCACCGGCCACCGGCACCACGAACTCCTGGCGCAGCGGGCTCGGCTCCGGCCCGTAGCGGCGCGAGGCAAACAGGATCTCGCGACCGTCCGGCGTGAAGTCGCTCGCCACCTCGTCGGCCGCGTGGTAGGTGAGCCGCCGCGGCCGCCCGCCGGAGCTGGCCATCACGTAGACGTCCCAGTTCCCGGCGCGACTGGAGCTGAACGCGAGCTGCGACCCGTCCGGCGAGAACACCGGCAGGCTGTTGTCGCCGGTCTCGGTGAGCCGTTGCGCCGGGCCGCCGGCGGTACCGGCCAGCCACAGGTCGCCGCGCCAGACAAAGGCCACGCGCTGGCCATCGGGCGAGACGGCCGGGTCGTGCAGGAAGCGCAGCGGCTCCTGCGCCTCGGCGGCCGTGACGGCGAGCAGCGCCAGCAACAGACAACCCGGCACACGCATCAGGTCCCTCCACTCGGCGCCGTCGCCCGCTCGCAGAGCGGGACGCGCCACAGGTGCGGCCAGCGCCGGCAGGCTAAGGCACGATCTTGGTGCCCAGCACCTGCAGGAAGCTGGCCAGCCAACTCGGATGGGCCGGCCAGGCCGGCGCGGTGACCAGGTTGCCGTCGACCACCGTTTGGTCGACCGGCACCTCGCGGTAGTGGCCACCACCGTTGGTGACTTCGGGTGCACAGGCCGGGTAGGCCGTGCAGGTGCGCCCGTAGAGGCCGTTGGCCGCCGCCAGCAACTGCAGCCCGTGACAGATGGCGGCAATGGGCTTGTTGGCCTCGACGAAGTGGCGGCACCAGTCGACCACGGTCTCATTCAGCCGCAGGTATTCGGGCGCGCGCCCACCCGGGATCACCAGGGCGTCGTAGCTGGTCGCGTCGACCGCGTCGAAGTCATAGCTGAGCGCGAACCCGTGGCCGGGCTTCTCGCTGTAGGTCTGGTCGCCTTCGAAGTCGTGGACGGCGGTGCGGACACGCTCGCCGGCCCGCTTGCCCGGGCAGACGGCGTGGACGGTGTGCCCCACCATCAGAAGGGCCTGGTACGGCACCATGACTTCGTAGTCTTCCACGAAGTCACCAACCAGCATCAGGATGCGTTTGGCGGACATCGCGCAGTCTCCTCAGGCGCCGATTCGGCCGCCGGCCCGCAGTCTCCTGCCATGCCCCAAAGAGCACAGGCGGGCCACGGTGGGCCCGCCTGTCTCAGCACGCCGTTGCCGGCCGGCGATCTAGCCCTTGGGCTTGCTCTTCTCGGCCAGCGCGGCCTCGCCGTAAGCCTTCCAACTGTCGGGCGCGAAGACGACCTTGGCGGTGATGGTGCCCTTGGTCTTCTGGGCGTACTTCACCACCACTTCGTCGTCGGCCTTGAACGGACTGGCCGCCTCGGCCTTGCCGCCGCTGTAGAACTTCGTGTTGCGGGTCAGCTTGACGCGCGTGGTCTCCTTGTCACCGGCGGCCACCACCACCAAGGTCTTGCCGTCGACCGACTTGACCTTGCCCCGCATGGTGCGCGGCACCAGGAAGGCCATGAACGTGGCCGGGTCGGCCAGACCGCGCAGGACCAGCCCTTCCTTGGCGCGGCGGACGGCGACGTAGACCTTGTCGCCCGGCTTGAAGGTGTCGGCCGCGGCGTTCTGGCCATCCTTCATGATGCTGCTGGTGGCACCGATCGCCAGTTCGCGGCGCTTGCCCTGCTCGGTGGTCACCACCAGGCCCGACCGGCCGGCGGGCAGGCTCTCGATGACCGCGGCGACGCCGTCGCTTTCCTGCTCATAGAGCGCAATGGTCTTGTCGTCGATGATCCGTCGCGCCAGGACCTCATCGCCCTGCTTGACGCCGGCGACACGGACCTTCATGTCGACCTTCAAGGCACCGAACTCGGCCTTGTCGTCGTTGATGAAGATCTCGGTCTTGCCATCGGTGAGGATGGTCACGTTGCCGGCCTTGGCGGCCACGGTCAGGGCCTTCTTGGTCGCGTCGATGGCGCCGATGCGCCCGCTGACCGTGGCGGCCTTGCTCTTGGCCTTGGTCTTGGCCGGTGCCTCCTGCGCCAACGTGGCGGTGGCCGCCAGCAGTACGAGAACGAGCAACTTGCAGGTTCGAATCACAGCGAGCTCCCTTCGACGCCAGGCTGTAGCCGCCGCGGAGTGTAGCACCGCGCGGATTCCGGTGTCAAGGCAGACGGCGAGCGGTTTGACAGCCGTATCGACCGGCATCTATACTGGCCGCAGGTGGACGGCGCAGCCGTCAGGGAGGTACGTTCCCTTGGTCGACAATGACACCATCGAGAGCTATCTGATCCGCATGGATCTGCGCGCCGAGTCCCTCGGCGACGGGGTGTGGAGCGTCGACGACGCCGATGACGGCCTGCCGCCGGTGATCGTCTCGCACAATCCGCCGATCCTCGAGATGCGGCTCAAGGTGATGGACCTGCCCGCGGCCCATCGACTGGAACTGTACGAGAAGCTGCTGAGCTACAACGCCAGTGGCATCGCGTTCGGCGCCTACGCGATCCAGGCCGGGCAGGTGTTCCTGATCGACACCATGCGCACGGCCTCCCTGGACATGAGCGATCTGCACGCCAGCCTGGAGTCCCTGCTGACGGCGGCCACCGAGCACTACGCGGAGCTGTCAGCGCTGATCAAGGGACAGGAGTGAGCGATGGGCATCTTCAAGCGCCTTTCCGACATCATTAAGGCCAACCTCAACGACCTGCTCAATCGGGCCGAAGACCCCGAGAAGATGCTCAATCAGATGCTGATTGAGATGAAGGAGCAACTCGCCGACGCCAAGCGCCAGGTGGCCGTGGCAATCGCCGACGAGAAGAAGCTCCGCCGCCAGCTCGACCTGCAACTGGAAGAGGCGGCCAAGTGGGAAGAGCGCGCCATGCAGGCCCTGCAGGCCGGCAAGGAAGACCTGGCCCGGCAGGCCGTGGCCCGGCGCAACGAAGCCCAGCAGCTCGCCGAGCAGTACCAGGACCAGTGGGAGAAGCAGTCGCAGGCGGTGGAAACGCTGAAGACCGCCTTGCGCGGCCTCAACTCGAAGATCGAGGAGGCCAAGCGCAAGAAAGACCTGCTCATCGCCCGCAAGAAACGCGCCGAGGCGCAGCAGCAGATTCAGGAGACGCTCCAGGGCCTGGGCCAGACCAGCGCGTTCGAGACCTTCGAGCGCATGGAGCAGAAGGTGCTCGAGGCCGAAGCGCGCGCCGAGGCGTCGGTGGACCTCAACGCCGAGCTCGCCGGGCTCGACCTGGAGGACCAGTTCAAGTCGCTGCAATCGACCGAGATCGATGCCGATCTGGCCGAACTGCGCTCGCGCATGGGTGCCACCGCGCCGGCGGAGACCGAACAGAAGTCGGTCGACCGCTCCGTCGAGCTCTAGCGGCGACCGCGTGCCCACTGGTCGAGCGCCCCGGCCCAACGCGTCGTCCGGCCGGGGCCGGAGGCGTGTTGGCCATGTCACCCGAGGCCTTCCGTCGGGCCGTCTCCGAGCAGCTTGGACCCGATCTCCGCCGGGCCACCTACGACAACGTCCAGAGACTGGTCGCCTGGTACCAGACGACCGGTGAGCCGGAGCCGATGGAACTGGGCCGCTACCTGCTCGGCGGCGAGACCGACCGCGGCGTCGAGACCGCCATCCGCCGGTTCCTCGCCGACTGCTACGCCGGTCCGGCCGAGGAGAGCCGGCAGCGGCTCTGGATGGCCAACCTGGAGATGTGGTACGCCATTCTCGAGTCGTTCGACCAGAGCGAGCGCCCCGACCTGCTGGCCGATCTCGGCGACGAGCCCCCCGACTGACCGGCGACCCGCGGGCCTAATGCACCGCGCCGGCGGAGGCGAGCACCTTCTGCAACTGCTCGAACTCCTCCAACGCGCGGCCGGCACCCACCACCACACAGGTCAGCGGGTCATCGGCCACGTGGACCGGCATGCCGGTCTCGACCGAGATCAGCTTGTCCAGCCCCTTGAGCTGACCGCCACCGCCCGCCAGGTAGATGCCCCGCTCCATGATGTCCGAGGCCAACTCCGGCGGCGTGGTCTCCAGAGTCGACTTCACAGCGTCGACAATCGCGCCCACATCCTCGGAGACCGCCTCACGGATCTCGGTCGAGGTGACCATCTTCTCGCTGGGCAGTCCCTTGACCAGGTCGCGGCCGCGGACCTGCATGGCGTCTTCCTGCTCGCGCGGATAGGCCGACCCGATGCGGATCTTCACCTCTTCGGCCGTCCGCTCGCCGATCAGCAGGTTGTAGGTGCGCCGCATGTAATTGATGATGCTCTCGTCGAGCTCGTCGCCGGCCACGCGGATGCTGCGCGAGGTGACGATGCCGCCGAGCGAGATGACCGCCACCTCGGTGGTCCCGCCGCCGATGTCGACGATCATGCAGCCGACCGGCTCGCTGATCGGCAGGCCCGCGCCGATGGCCGCGGCCATCGGCTCCTCGATGACCCAGGCGTTGCGCGCGCCGGCGGACGTGGCCGCCTCAATCACCGCGCGCCGCTCGACCTCCGTGACGCCGCTCGGAATGCCGATCACCACCCGCGGCGCGAGGAACGCCTTGCGCTTGTGGACCTTGCGAATGAAGTACAGCAGCATCTCGCGGGTGTGGTCGAAGTCGGCGATGACGCCGTCCTTCAGCGGGCGCACCGCGACGATGCTGGCCGGCGTGCGGCCGATCATCCGCTTGGCGTCCAGACCTACCGAGAGCACCTTGCCGCTGTCGCGCTCGACGGCGATGACCGACGGCTCGCGCAACACGATGCCGCGGCCGCGCACCGTCACCAAGGTGTTGGCGGTGCCCAGGTCGATGCCCATGTCGCGCGAGAACAGCCCGAAGAACTGCTTCATCCGACCGCCTCCGCACCCGGTCCAGCAGACCAGATGTCGAGTCCCACCTCAGCCATCAGTCGCGCCAGCGTGGCCACAGGCAAACCCACCACGTTGAAGTAACAGCCCTCGATGCGGCGGATGATCAGCGCGCCGCGACCCTGCGCCGCGTAGGCACCGGCCTTGTCGAGGCTCTCACCACAAGCGACATATGCCTCGAGCTCAGCGCGCGTGGCTGGGTAGAACGACACCTCGGTCTGTACGACACGCGACCGACCCTCGCTGTTGCCGCCTCGCCGCAACGCGACCGCCGTCATCACGGTGTGGGTCCGTCCCTGCAGGCGCAACAACATCGCCACCGCTTCGGCTTCGTCCGCGGGCTTGTGCAGCACCTCGGTCCCGAGCACCACGATCGTGTCGGCCCCGATCACCCAGGTGTCCGGTGCATGGTCGGCGGCCACGGCTTCGGCCTTGGCGGCGGCCATCTGGTCCACCCAGGCCACCACCTCGTCCCGCGAGGCAAACTGGGTCGGTTGGTCGACCTCGACGGCATCGTCGGGCGGCACGATCTGGAACGCGGCGCCGAGCCCGGCGAGCAGTTCGCGCCGCCGGGGCGAGTTGGAAGCCAGCACCAGACGGAAGGAATCGCTCATCGACCGAGTCTTGCTCACTGCGGCCGAATCGTAGCACACCGGCGGCCTTGCGGCAACGCGGCCGGCCGCAGGCTTGACCAGCGACGTCGGCCGTGGTACCTTGATGACGTTCATGGTGGGTATAGCTCAGGCGGTTAGAGCGCCAGGTTGTGGCCCTGGAGGCCGAGGGTTCAAGTCCCTCTACTCACCCTTCCCCCTCTTCTGCAATCAGGCCGGTCTGGCTCTCGCTTAGCGCCGCCCCCACGCATCCGTCACAGGAGGTCGCCGGTATGAGGCCGACCGCCACAGCGCCCGCACCGGACACGCCGCCGACGACGGCCGCCGGGCCGGTCGAGTTGGAGCGCCTGGTGACCGTGCTGACGCCCGAGAGCACGGTGCTCTGGTTTGCCCTCGCCGGCCCCGGCTCGCGGTTCGCCGCGGCCCTGCTCGACACGCTCTGCCAAGCGCTGCTGCTGCTCGCCGTGCTGGCGGTGGCGGTGGGGCCCTGGTACCTGCTGGGCGGCCGACCCGACTGGGCGGCAGCCACCATCCGCTATGCCTGGCCGCCGTTGCTGGTGCTGGCCGTCGCCATCGGCTGGGGCTACCACGTGGCGCTCGAACTCGCCTGGCAAGGCCAGACGCCGGGCAAGCGGGCGCTGAACCTGCGGGTCATCCGCGACAGCGGTCACCCGGTCGGTCTGTCCGAAGCGGCGGTGCGCAACCTGCTGCGCGCCGTCGACCTGCTGCCCTGGGTGGCCCCGTACCTGCTGGGCGGCCTGATGATGGGGCTGCACCCCCGTTGCCAACGCCTCGGTGACCAGGTCGCCGGAACGCTGGTGGTCCGCGAGCGTCCAACCCCGTGGCTGGACCAGTTGGTGCAGGGCACCGGCGGCGCGGCGACGAGTCCGTTGCACTTCACCGCAGCGCAACTGGAACGGGTCACCCGCGCCGAAGTGGACGTGCTGACGCGGTTCCTGGAGCGGCGGAGCGCGTTGCCGCTGCCGGCGCGGCAGGCCCTGGCCAACCGGCTCGCGTCGCCGTTACGCGCGAGACTCGAGAGTCCGGAGCGCCAGCCGATAGGCTCAGCAGAAGATTGGATCGAGGCGTTGCAGGCGGCCTGGGTGGCCCGCTGGCGGAGATAGTGGTAAGATTGCGCCATCGGCGAAACTTCGAGTCAGGCGCGCTGTCGATGGGACTAGGAGTTCCAGAGTCCGCTGGACGACGCGACGCGAGAAGAGCGATGAACCGCACGGAGCGACTCGAAAACCTATCCGCATACCTCGATGGCGAGCTGAGCGACACCGAAGCTCGGCTGTTGGCCGCATGGTGCGAGAATCACCCCGAGGACGTGGCCGAGTACGAGGCCATGGCGCAGATCATCGCGGTCGTGCGGGAACTCCCGTCGGTCGACCCGCCGGCCGGGCACCGCGACGCGATTCTGCGGGCCGTGGCCGGTGACATCGAAGTCACGGCCACCCGCGAGCAGGCCGCCGAGTGGCTCGACGAGTACCTCGAAGGCGCGCTCAGCGAGCCACGCCGTCTGATTGTCGAGCATTTCATTGCCACCGATGCCTCGTTCGCCGAGACGGTGGAGCTGCATGCCGCGATGCTGCAGGCGCTGTCCGGCATGCAGGAGCATGAGACGGAGCCGCCGGCGGATCTGAAGGCGCGCATCCAGGCGGGCGTGCGCCGGTTGGAGCGCCAGGAGCACGCCGCCGCCCTGGTGGCGGACCGTCAGCTTGCCCTGGTTGTTGCGCCCGGCCCG
>CAZHGD010000198.1:0-13622 GCA_964531735.1 uncultured Fimbriimonadaceae bacterium
GAGCGTGGCGGCCAGGCCCGCGGCGGCCAGGCGCCGTTGCAGGTTGGCGAACTGCGGTGACGGCGGCGGCGCTGGCGCCAGCGCGTCGTTGCCGGCCGCCAGCAGTTCGGCGGTCAGGGCCTCGGGGCTGGTGCGGCCCTCGGCCTGCCGGTGCCAGTAGTCGGCCAGGAGGTGGACCAGGCCGAGCCGGCGCAACTCCTGGTAGTCGAGCAGGCTATGCCGCTGCCCGCGGCCCTCACCGGTGGAGCAGTGCAGCTTGGTGGCGGCGCGATGGGTCAGCTTGCCCCAGTAGACGTACCCGACGGTGGTCGGGCGCGGCAGTGTCTCGCCGTGGCGGCGGAGGTGCTCCATGCCCGTCTCAGGCAGGCCGGCCTGACGCAGTTGCCCGCGCAGTTCCTCGGCCGCTGGGGCGGCGTAGGGCGGCACCACCACTGGCCGGCCCGCCCGCTGCGCGAGGCGTCCCAGCACGGCCTCGCGGAACTGGGCGAAGTTCTGGCGCGCGTGGCAGCCGATGAACGAGAAGACCAGGTCGACCGGCGTGCCGTCGGGCAGGTGCGGCATCGCGTCGTCGGGCCAGATGGCGCTGACGGTGCCCTTGGTGCCGTAACGGTTGCTCAGTTTGTCGCCCGGCTCCAGCGGCGCCGGGTAGCCGAGTCGAGCGGCCGCCGACTCGCTGACGACCAGCGAGTCCTCGAAGGTGTGCACGCCCACCGACAGGTACGCGGTGAGCAGGTTGCGGCCGCACCACCAGCCGGGCTCATCGGGCTCGTGGCCCGACTGTACCCAGGCCGGCTCGGGCTGGTCGGGCGGCAGCCACTGGCGCATCATGTTGATACCCATGAGCTGCCGCACCGGGTCACAGTGCTCGATCAGCGGGACCATCGCGGCCCCGACGGACAGTCCGGCCACCGGGTCCGGATCGGCCACCACCAGTCGCCCGTCGGCGATGTCGGCGCCGCGGGCCAAGTGCCCCACCACCGGCAGGTTCGGGCCCTCGGGCCGCTGGAACGGGCAGAGGCGTCCGGTGTGGGCCAGCACGGCCGGCCGGCAGTGTTCGGGCGCCAGGTCGATCCGCAGCCGGCGGCAGTGCTCCGCCGCGGCCAACGGGTTGGTCTGGTCCAGCACCTGCGCCGTGGGCGCTGAGCGGAAGAACTCGTCGACCCAGCTCGCCAGCGGCAGCCAGGCCTCGACGAGCTCGGGTGTCCAGGGCAAATCGGCCGGCGCTTCGCCCAGGCGAGCGGCCACGAAGTCCAGCAGTTGCTCACCAACGCAGCGGATCTCGGCCGTCTCCAGATCATCGGATGACGCCAGTGGCACGACCACCTTGGGCGTGCCGGCGACGGTGAACAGGCCATCGTGGTCGGGAGCCGGCAGGCTCCAGGCGACCTTGGCTGGTCCCACACCCAGGTGCAGCAGGCAGTGCGTCGGCGGGTCGGGTGCCACCCGATAGGTCGTGACGGGCACCCGTTGCGACAGCAACTGCGGCAAGGACTCATGGAGCCAGCGGTCATAGGACGCGCGGTGCCACGGGGCGTCGGGCAGGACGTTCATGTCGGGTCCTCCACATCCGGATCGAGTTCGCGCCAGCGCCGCGCCAGATGGCGACGGGCATGGTGCAGACGGGACTTGACCGTGCCTTCGGGAATGCCCAAGCGGGTGGCGACCTCGTGGAGACTCAACTCGTCCTGGTACACGAGTTGGACCACGGTGCGCTTGTCCGCGGGCAAGGCGGCCACCATCTGCCGGCAGAGCCGGCGGTCGTGTGCTGATTGCCACTGCTGCTCGGCGCCGGCGGTCACCGGCGGCTCGAGTGGTTGGCCGTCGGTGGCCGGCTGGTCTGGCCGGCGAGCGGCGTCGCGGCGGAAGTTCAGCGCCAGGTTGGTGGCCACGCGATAGAGCCACGGCCGGAACGCGTCAGCCGGCAGGCGGCTGGGGTCGAGGGTCCAGAGCCGGATGAAGACCTCCTGGAGCAGGTCTTCCACCTGGTCACTGTCGGCCAGCAGGCGCGCCAGGTGCTGGCGCAGGCGGTCGCGGTAGCGCGCGGCCAGTTCCTCGAAGGCCGCCGCGTCGCGCGCTCTCAGCCGCACCACCAGTTCCAGGTCGCTGCCGTCCATTCACCTCTTCCGAGGGCAAGACACTGCTGCCGCCGGTACGGTTCAACCGATTGCCGTGCCCACCTGTGTTGGCCCCGGCGGCGGGTTGACGCCGACCGAGCCCCGTGACACACTGCTGCCGACCGGAGGTCCTGATGGCTGGCAAGACGCCCACGGTACTCGCTTTCATGGCTCATCCCGACGACATCGAGATGCAGTGCGCCGGCACGCTGTTGCGGCTCAAGGAGGCCGGCTGGTCGGTCGCCTTGGCGACCATGACGCACGGCGACTGCGGCTCGGTCGACCTGTCGCCCGAGGAGATCAGCGCCATCCGGACGCAGGAAGCCATCGACAGCGCCAAGCGCATCGGCGCAGAGTTCTACTGTGCCGATCTGCTCGACGTGTTCGTGTTCCTGAACGCCGAGAGCCTGAAGCGCACCGTCGAGATCATGCGCCGCGTGCAGCCCGACGTGGTGATCACGCACTCGCCGGCCGACTACATGCTCGACCACGAGCAGGCCAGCGTCATCGTGCGCGACGCCACCTTCGGCGCGCCGATCAAGAACGTGTTCACCGACGCCGCCAATCCGGCGCCGCCGCTGGCGCACATTCCGCACCTCTACTATGCCGATCCGGTGGAGGGCAAGACGCCGCTCGGCGAGCGCATCCAGCCGGGCTTCTTCATCGACATCAGCGACCAGATCGCCGAGAAGGAGCAGATGCTGGCCTGCCATGCCAGCCAGCGCAACTGGCTGTTGGCGCACCACGGCATCGACGAGTACCTGCTGAGCATGCGCGCCTGGGGCCGCCGCCGCGGGGCCGAGGTCGGCGTCGAGTACGCCGAGGCGTTCCGCCAGCACCTGGGCCATGCCTACCCGCGGAACAACCTGATCGGCGAGACGCTCGGGGCTCTGGTGCCGTAGGAGCTGTTCATGGCCGAGCGGCCGAACATCCTGTTCATCATCACGCACGACACGGGGCGCCACATCGGTGGCTATGGTCGCGGCGTGGCGACGCCGCACCTGGAGCGGTTGGCGGCCGAGGGCGTGCGGTTCCAGAACTGCTTCTGCACCGCGCCACAGTGTAGTCCCAGCCGCGCCAGCGCGATCACCGGGCAACTGCCGCACAGCCACGGCCTGATCGGCCTGGCGCACCGCGGGTTCCAGTTGCGGCCCGGCGTGGCCACCACGCCGAAGCTGCTCGGCGCTGCGGGCTACCAGACGCTGCTCTTCGGTGAGCAGCACGAGAGCACCGACCCGGTCGGCATCACCGGCTACCAGCGTCACGTCAAGGGCGAGCCGCACCCGATCCGCTGCGAGGACGTGACGCGCCAGGTGGTCGAGTTCCTGGCTGACACGCCGCGGCAGCCGTTCTTCGCCTCGGTCGGCTTCTTCGAGACCCACCGGGTGTTCACACCGAGCGGCGCCGCGCCACTCGATGGCGTGGTGGTGCCGCCCTACCTGCCCGATGACCCGGCCACGCGCCGCGACTTCGCCGACTTCAACGGCGATCTCGCGCGTGTCGATGCCTGCGTCGGGCAGCTCCTCGACGCGCTCGACGAGGCCGGTCTGGCCGACCACACGCTGGTCGTCTACACCACCGACCACGGCGTGGCCTTTCCGGGTGCCAAGGGCACGCTGCTCGACCCGGGCCTTGGTATCGCCGCTGTGTTCCGCGGGCCGGGCGGGTTCGACGGCGGGCGCGACGAGGCCGCGCTGGTCTCCAACATCGACTACCTGCCGACGTTCTGTGACTTGGCCGGCGTCGACATTCCAGCCGAGGTGCAAGGCCGCAGCCTGCTGCCGCTGGTCCGCGGTGACGTGCCGTCGTTGCATGACGAGGTCTACTGCGAGTTGACCTACCATGCCGCGTACGACCCGATGCGCGGGGTGCGGACCCGGGAGCACAAGTACATCCGCAGCTACGAGTACCGGCCATACTGGTTCCCGCCGAACGTGGACGACGGCCTGAGCAAGCGGCTGTTGGCCGCGAGTTGGCAGTTCCGCGAGCCGCGGCCGCGCGAGTTGCTGTTCGACCTGGGCTGCGACCCGCACGAACAGACCAACGTGGCCCGTGACCCGGCCTACGCCGACGTGCTGGCCGACCTGCGCCAGCGGGTCGACGAGCACATGACGGCCACCAACGATCCGCTGGTGGGCGGCGTGGTCGGCCTGCCGGCTGGGGCCGTGGTGACACCGCCGACCAACTGGAACCCCGAGGAGGTGCCCGAGTAGGCGGCGTGGCCGGAGTTCACTTGCCGGCCACGAGGCGGGGTACGACGGCGGGCAGCCGGCGGCAGAATGGCAGCAGCGCGGCTCTCCCGTCGGGCCGCCAGGGCTGGCCGTTGTCGGTGATCAATGGATAGCACCGGAGCGTCGTCTGACGTCAAGCCGAGGCAGCGTAGGGCTGCTCGAGGGCGAGTCTGCCTGGCCGGTGGCCTGTTGTTGGTGCTCTGGTGCGGCCGTGCGCCAGGGCAGCACGCCGAGCGGGCGGCCCCAGGCGAGACCATCGTCTACGGTCTCGACGAGCACTACCCGCCGTACGAGTACGTCGACCGAGCCGGCCATCCGGCCGGATTCCTGGTCGAACTCATGCGCGAGATTGGGCGCGAGCTGGGTCAGCCGGTGGAGTACCACGCCGCGGCCTGGTCGGTGCTGCGCCAGATGCAGCAGGACGACCGCGTCCAGGTCATCTCGTTGGTGCGCACGCCTGAGCGCCAGCGCGAGATGGCCTTCACGGTGGCTCACACGCTGCTGACCTACACGGCCTTCGTGCGCCGGGCCGAGGTGGCGCAGTACCGCGCCCAGGGCCTCGGCGGTCTGCGCGTGGTGACGCAGCAGGCCGACACCTCGTACGAAACGCTGCTGGCCCGCGGCCTGCCGGTGGTGGGCTTGCCCGACCCGGCCACGGCGCTCGACGCGGTGGCCCACGGCACCGCCGACGTGGCGGTGGTGAGCAAGTACGTCGGCCTCTACCACCTGCGGCGGTCACGCTCGGAGGCCGTCCGTTCGGTCGGCGAGCCACTGATTGTCGGTCAGTATGCCTTCGGCGCCTACGCGCGCCACGCCGACCTGATCACGCGGCTGGACTACGGCCTGAGCGTCCTCAAGCAGACGGGCGCGTACGACCGCATCCGCGATGCGTGGCTGGGCGTCCTCGAGCCACCGGTGGATGTCGGCGAGCGCGTCCGTCACGTTCTGCTGATTGCCGCGGGCCCGGTGGCGTTCCTGGTCTTGGCCGCCCTGCTCTGGGTGTGGTTGCTGCGGCTCACCATCGACCGGCGGACGAAGGAGCTCGGGCGTTCGCGAGGTCTGCTGCAGGCGGTGCTCGACAACACCTACGACGGCGTCATGGTCCATGACGACCAGGGCCGGCTGAGTGACGTGAACGCGCGGGTCCTGAGCATGTTCGGTATTGAGCGCGAACAAGCGCTCGGCAAGACGGTTCTGGACCTGTCCGGACCGGGCGCCAGCGCGGCTCAGGCGGTGGAGTACTGCCGGCGCGCGATGCTGGGCCACAACCAGTTGTTCGAGTGGCAGTGTCAGCGACAGGACACCGGCGAGGTGTTCGACGTCGAGGTGTTCCTGACCCGCATCGAGCAGGCGGGCGGCCCGACGATTCTGGCCAACGTGCGCGACATCACGGAGCGTCGGCGCGACGAGGAGCGGCTGCGTCTGGCCGAGTTCTCCATCGCGCAGTCCGGCCTGCCGATCTTCTGGTTCGACGAAGCCGGCCACATCCTGCAGGTCAACGCGGCGGCCTGCGAATCGCTGGGCTACACCGCCGACGAGCTCTGCCACCTGACGGTCTACGACATCGATCCCGACTACGATGCAGCCCGCTATGCCGCGACCTGGGGCAAGGTGGCCGCCGAGCGCCACCACCTCTTCGAGACCTGCCACCGGCGGCGCGACGGCTCGGTCTTTCCAGTCGAGGTTTCGAGCAGCTACCTGGAGTATGGCGGGCGCGGCTTCAAGCTGTCCTTCGCCCGTGACATCACCGACCGCCGCGTGGCCGAAGCGGCGCTACGGCGTCTGGCGATGGCCATCGACCAGGCGGCCGACTGTGTGCTGATCGTCCACCACGAAGGGCGTATCGAGTACGTGAATCCGTCGTTCGAGCAGACGACCGGCTACGCGGCCGATGAACTGCTGGGCACGTTGGCCGGTCGCCTGAACCTGGTCACCAGCCATGACGTGGCTGAACACGACATCGTCTCCTGGCTGGGCCGAGGCCAACCGTGGGCCGGTCGGCTGGAGATGCGTCGCCGCGACGGCCGCTGCTTCGAGGCCAACGTGACGGCGTCTCCGGTGCGCGACGAGGCCGGCCGGCTGGCGCACATGGTGGTCGTGTTCCGCGACATTACCCGCGAGGTGGACCTGGAGGCCAAGCTCCACCAAGCCCAGAAGATGGAGGCCATCGGTCTGTTGGCGGGCGGTGTGGCGCACGACCTGAACAACATGCTGGCCCCCATTCTCGGCTACGCCGAGATGCTGCTCGACAGCGGGCTGTCAGAGCAGCACCAAGGCGACCTGGCCCAGATCGTCAAGGCTGCCGAGCGGGCCCGCGACCTGGTCCGCCAGTTGATGGCGTTCGGCCGCAAGCAGCCGCTGCAGGTGGCGCTACTCGACCTGAATGAGGTGGTCCACAACTGGCAGGCCCTGCTCAGCCGCACGCTACGCGATGACATCGCCCTGGTGCTGCACCTGGCTGCGACGCCCTGCCGCCTGCGGGCCGACCGGACCCAGGTGGAGCAGGTGCTGATGAACCTGGCCGTGAATGCCCAGGACGCGATGCCCGATGGTGGCGAGCTCCGCATCGAGACCTCGCACGTCGTCCTCGACGAGCGGCAGGCGGCGCAGTATGTGGACGTCGCGCCCGGCGAGTACGTGCTCCTCGCGGTGCATGATTCGGGTCACGGCATGGCACCCGAGACGGCGGCCCGCATCCTCGAGCCGTTCTTCACCACCAAGGCGCGTGGCAAGGGCACCGGGCTCGGGCTGGCCACGGTGTTCGGCATCGCCAAGCAGCATGGGGGCCACGTTCAGGTCGAGAGCAGCCTTGGCGCCGGGTCGACCTTCCGCGTCTACTTCCCGGCTGTCACCGAGGACGCAGCGGAGCCGTCGGGCCTGCCCGAGACGGCCGACGTGGTCGGCGGTCAGGAGACGATCCTGGTCGCCGAGGACGACCGCACGGTCCGTGAGATGGCCTGCTCGATGCTCCGTCGGCTAGGTTACCAGGTGCTCACGGCATCATCGGCCACCGAGTGCCTCGAACTGGGCCGGCAGCAGGCCGATCGGGTCGACTTGCTGCTGACCGACGTGATCATGCCCGACCTGAGCGGCCGCGACCTGCATGTGCAACTGGCCGAGTGCATACCCGGCTTGCGCGTCGTCTACATGTCCGGCTACACCGCCGACGTCATCGCTGACCGCTACCTCGCCGAACCGGGCGTGGAGATCATCACCAAGCCCTTCACGCGGCACGCCCTGGCCGAGAAGATCCGGCAGGCGCTGGAGGCGTGAGGCGCGCCAGCGCCGACAGGTGACGAGCAGGTGACGGCGCGTGCCGCCGAGCACCGGCCACCGTTGGCATACTAGAACGGCTGGTCTCGCTCGAGGTCGGTGCATGGTGGGTTGGCCTGCGCACAGCGCCGTCAGAGAAGCGTCGGCATGGCAAGCCAACTCGTCAGGCCGGATCGGCCGGGCCGCGGTCCAGCGGGCCGCCCGGGACGCCCATTCTGCTCCGTGGTGGTACTGATCACGGCGGCACTCCTCGTGCTCCGGCCTGAGGCGGCTCCACCTGGGCTGATGCGCCCGTTGGCGACGACGGCCGCCGCACAGACGGCACCGGCGCCGACCGACACCATCGTGCTGGGAATCGACGAGAGCTACGCGCCGTTCGAGTACCTGGACGGCTCCGGTCAGCCGGCTGGCCTGGTCGCTGAACTGGCGCGAGCCGCCGCGCGCGAGGCCGGGCTCGAGCTCCGCATCACGGCCGCCCAGGCATCGACACTGCGGCAGTTGCAGACCGAGGACGCGATCCAGGTCGTGTCGTTGCCGCAGGCGGCAGCGCAAGGCCTGGGGATGGCGTACACCACGCCGCACACGCTGCTCGCATACGTGGCGGTGGTCCGCCAGTCCGAGGCCGCTGGTCACGTCGCTGCTCCCTTCGACGGCTTGCGCGTGGTGGCGCCGCAGGCTGACGCGGCCATCGACGCGCTGGCACGCACCGGCGTGGCGGTGGCCGGTGCCGCCAGTCCGGTAGACGCTCTGCGCCAGGTGGCCGACGGGCAGCAGGACGTGGCGGTGCTGGACCGACAGGTGGCGCTGTACGGCCTCAGGCAGGCTGGGCTGCGCGGGCTCGTGTCGGTCGGGCAGCCGCTCCAGCAAGGTGACCGTGTCTTCGGTGCCGCCCGCCGCCACGCCGACGCCATCGCCCGCCTTGATCGTGCGCTGCATGCCCTCCAGCTATCCGGCGAGTCCGACCGCCTCCGCGATCGCTGGCTGCGCGTGGCGGAGCCGGATCGAGCCGCCGAGCGCCGTACCCCAGGGTTGCTCGGGCACTGGCTGGCCCCACTACTCGTCGCTGCCGTGCTCGGACTGGCCTGGTCGTGGGCTCTCGGCGTCGCTGTTGCGCGGCGGACGCACGAACTGCGCGAGAGCGAGCAGCGTTTCCGCGCGCTGTTCGAGGACTCGGCTGATGCGTCGCTGTTGCTGGCCGACGGGCGCTTCATCGATGGCAACCAGGCGGCGGCCGACATGCTCGGATTGTCGGGCCGCGACCAGGTGATCGGCCGGAGCCCGGCTGACATCTCGCCACCGCAGCAGGCCGGTGGCGTCGGCTCAGACGAGTTGGCGCAGCGCTACCTGGATGCGGCCGCCCAGAATGGCAGCCTCCGGTTCGAGTGGCTGCATCGGCGCCCCGACGGTGCCGTGTTCCCGGTCGAGGTGACGCTGACGTCGATCGCCGTCGCCGGCCGGCCGGCCTTCTCGGTGGTCTGGCGCGACGTGTCGGAGCGGAAGCGTGCCGAGGCGGCGCTGCTCGAAAGTGAGCAGCGCTTTCGCGGGCTGGCCGAGCACTCGCTCGACACGATCATGCTGTTCGACCGCGACCTGCGCCATCTCTACGTGAACCCGAACGCCGAGGCGCAGAGCGGCCTGGCGGCGTCCGACTTCATCGGCAAGACGCATGAGGAACTGGGCTTCCCGCAGGACTTGTGCGAGCTGTGGGCACAGGCCCTGCGGCAGGTCTTCGACACCGGCGAGACCGGCCGGATGGAGTTCCAACTGCCCAGCGGACCGTGGGTGGACTGGTTGCTGGTGCCGCTCAAAGGAGCCGACGGAACGGTCGAGCAGGTGATCACTTCGGCGCGCGATATCTCGGACCGCAAAGCGGCCGAGGTCGAGCTGCGCCGCTCGCGCGAGATGCTCCAGATCTTCCTGGACAACACCTACGATGCCGTGTTTGTGCACGACCTGGACGGCCGGATCCTCGATGTCAACGCCACCATGCTCGCGATGTACCATCTGACCCGAGAGGAGGCGCTGGCGTGCACGATCGCCGACCTGACCGGGCCCGAGAGCAGCATCGCGACGGCGATGGAGCGTTGGCAGCACGTTCTGGCCGGCGAGACGCTCCTGTTCCCCTGGCAGGCGCGGCGGCCCGGTGACGGCTCCTTGTTCGACGTGGATGTATACCTGACGCGTGTCACAGTGGCGGGCGTGGACCACGTGCTGGCGAACGTTCGCGACGTCACAGAGCGGAAGCGGTACGAAGAGCAGCTCCGGTTGACCGAACACTCGCTGGACCACTGCGGGGTCACCTTCTTCTGGCTGGATCGAGAAGGGCGCATCTTGCGGACGAACCAGGCGGCCAGCGAGATCCTCGGCTACACGCGTGAGGAACTGCAGTCGATGAGTGTGCCCGACCTCGACCCGCTGTTCCCCATCGACCAGTTCCACGCCATCTTCGACGAGATCAAGCGGCGCGGCCACCTGGTGTTCGAGACGGTACACCGGCGCCGGGACGGGACCGAGTTCCCCGTCGAGGTCACCAGCAGCCACATCACCTATGGCAGCCGTGAGGTCAACATGTCGTTTGCGCGCGACATCACCGAGCGCAAGCGCGCCGAGGAGGCCGTGCGCCGTACCGAGGAGCGGCTGGCTCGAGTCAATGCGCGCGTCCTGAGTCTGGGTACCGACTACCTGGACAACGTCAACCAGTTGGTGGCCCTGGCCGGCGAAGTGCTGCAAGGCGCCTTCGCCATCTACCACCGGGTGGAGGCGGGCCAGCCGCAGGCGGTGGCGGCGTGGCAGGCGGCCGGCGATGGCCAACCGCGACCTGACCTGGCCGGCCAGCTCTGCTGTGACGTGCTCCGCCGCGTCGACGGCGACGTGCTCCAGGTGGTCGATCTGGCCAGCAGCACCTATGCGGGGAGCGACCCGTCCGTGACGCTACTCGGCGCTGTGGCCTACCTGGGCCATGTCGTGCGCGGTCCCAGCGGGCACGACATCGGCGCTCTGGGTGTCTACTTCGCCGATGTCCGGCCCGGTGAGGATGCCGACCAGCAGATACTCGGCATCATCGCCGCGGCACTGGAGAGCGAGGAGGCCCGTCGCGCGGCCGAGGCCGAGCTCCGGCGCCTGGCCTCGGCGATGGACCAGGCCGCTGAGGGCGTCGTGATCACCGACCACCGCGGCGTCATAGAATACGTCAACCCGGCCTTCGAGCGGATCAGCGGGTTCACCAGTCGGGCGCTGGTGGGCCAGTCCAGCCGCTGCCTCGATCCGGTGGCCGGCAGTCCGCTCAGCGGCGATGAGGTGTGGGCCGAGGTTGGCGCCGGCGCGTCCTGGTCGGGCCGGCTGGCCTTGCAGCGCGCCAACGGGTCGACTTACGATGCCGACGTGGGCATCTCGCCCGTTCGCGACGAGCGCGGCCAGGTGCTGCATTTCGCGGCCGTGGTCCGCGACGTCTCCAAGGAAGTCGAGCTCGAGGCGCAACTCCGGCAGTCGCAGAAGATGGAGGCGGTCGGCCTGCTGGCCGGCGGCGTGGCCCACGACCTGAACAACCTGCTGGCACCCATTCTCGGCTACAGCGAGATGCTGCTGGACGGCGATCTGGATCGGGAATGTCGTAGCGACATCCAGCAGATCGCGCTGGCCGCCGAGCGTGCTCGTGACCTGATCAAGCAGTTGATGGCCTTCGGGCGCAAGCAACCGCTCGAGGTGGTCCTACTCGATCTCAACGAGGTCGTCACCGACTTCGTGCGGTTGCTGCGCCGCACGTTGCGCGAGGAGATCCACATCAACGTCGGGCTCGGCGCCGGCCTGGGCACCATCCGCGCCGACCGCACTCAGGTGGAGCAGGTCCTCATGAACCTGGCGGTCAACGCCCAGGATGCCATGGCCGGAGGCGGGACGTTGAGCGTCGAGACCGCGCTGGTCGAACTGGACGACGGCTACGTCGCCGACCATCCCGACGTGGCCCCGGGCGAGTATGTGATGCTGGCGGTCAGCGACAGTGGCACGGGCATGGATGCCGCCACCGTCGGGCGCATCTTCGAGCCGTTCTTCACCACCAAGGAGCGCGGCAAGGGCACCGGCCTCGGACTGGCCACGGTGTTCGGCATCACCAAGCAGCACGGCGGGCACATCAGCGTCTACAGCGAGCCGGGCCAAGGCACCACGTTCCGGGTCTACCTGCCGGTCGTCACTGATGTCGAGACCGCGCCTCTGGCGCCAGGGCCGGAGAAGGTGGTTGGCGGCAGCGAGACCGTACTGGTGGCCGAGGACGACGAGACCGTCCGCGACATGGCCTGCGCGATGCTGCGGCGCCTGGGCTACCAGGTGCTGACCGCCGAGACGCCGGAGGACTGCCTGGCCGTCGGGCTGGCCCAACCCGACCGCATCGACCTGCTGCTGACCGACGTGATCATGCCGGGCCTGAGCGGACGCCAGCTCCACGAGCAGCTCGCCGAGGCCATCCCCGACCTGAAGGTCGTCTACATGTCCGGCTACACCGCCGACGTCATTGCCGACCGCTACGTGTCGACGCCGGGCATCGAGATCATCGCCAAGCCATTCACCCGCCAGTCGCTGGCGGCGAAGCTCCGGCACGCGTTGGAAGGGTGAGTGGCGGCGGCGAGAATCTGGCCGGAGGGGCCGCGTGGGGTAGGGGCCCCATCCGGCCAGCGCGGTACGGCATGCGACCCCTCCGATGGGAGGGGTGCAGATCAGTGTTCTCCTGTGCCACCGGTCTGGACACCTCTCGATCCCCGGGGAACTCAGCTCACCCCAGCCTGGGACGCAGACCCCCTCCTGGTTGGCAGCATGGCGTCCGGGCCGGCCTTCTGCTAGAATGGCGCCGAGCAGGGGCTGCCCACCTGCTGCGGAGTCCGTCGCGACCATGCCGTTGCCCGACAGCGCATCGTCAGCCGCGTCCACCCACGCGGCGATCGTCATCCCGGCCTACAACGAAGCCGACCATATCGCCGGCGTGCTGCGGGTGCTGACGCGAGTGCGGTCGGTGGACGCCATCGTGGTCGTCGACGACGGTTCGGCCGACGGGACCGGCGAGGCCGCGACGGCCGTGGCCGGCAGCGATCCGCGCGTCCGCGTGGTGCGTCACGAACAGAACCGCGGCAAAGGTCAGGCGATGCACACCGGGCTGGCCGCCGCGGGCACACCGGTGGTGCTGTTCCTGGACGCCGACCTGCACGACTTGCAGGCGCGCCACGTGGAGCAACTCCTCGCGCCGGTGGTCACCGGACGCGCCGACATGACCATCGGACTGTTCAGCGGCGGCCGCTGGAACACCGACCTGGCTCATCGCCTGACGCCGTGGTTGTCGGGCCAGCGCTGCCTGCGAGCGGCGCTCTGGTCGCAGGTCTGCCCGGCGGCCACCAAAGGCTACGGCGTCGAGACGGCGCTCAGCGTCGCCGCGCGCTGCCGCCACTGGCGCACGCAGCGGGTCACCCTCGACGGCGTGCACCACCCGCCGTCGGAGTTCCACCGTGGCTTCTGGCGCGGCCTGCGCAACCGTGCCCGCATGTACGGACAGATCGTCCGCGCCGCCTGGGTGAGTTGGCGGTGGCTGCGCGCGCAGGCCGCCGACAGGGCGACGGCCGACGTGCTAGAATGACCCTGGGAGACCCCCATGGAACGTCGCATCGGTTGGGCTGACCTCGTGCTGCCGCTGGTGGCGCTGGGCCCGGCGTGCCTCGTGGCGCGCTGCTGGCCCAGCCCGGTGCTGAGCGATCTGCCAGCCCTCGTCCTGCCCCTCTACGCGGCCTACCGGCTGGCGCTGACCTGTGGCCGGCGCCCCGAGAACGCGTTTCTGCTGGCCCTGACCGCCACCGGCGCGCTGTGGGTCGGCGGCACCGTGGTGGCCCCCACGGCGGTGAGCGCGGCGCTGGTGCTGGCTGGCGCGCTCCTCTGCGGCGCCTGGTGGAGCGCGGCGCGCCACACCGGCCACACCCGCCTCCGCGCGATGCTGGCGACCGTCGCCGCCGGCGGTCTGGCCGCCTGC
>CAZHGD010000199.1:0-1124 GCA_964531735.1 uncultured Fimbriimonadaceae bacterium
CCGTTGGCAGGTGCTGGGGCTGTGCGTCGACCCGGCTGGCCGCCACCGCGGCGCCGGTTCAGCGCTGCTGGCCGCGCTGCTCGCGCGGCGCGGCGGCGACGAGGTGCAGACCTGCGTGCGCGACGGCGCTGACCAAACGGTGCGCTTCCTGACGGCGCGCGGCTTCGACCGGTACCGCCAGACGGTGCAGCTCGAACTCGACCTGGCCCAAGTCGCGCCGGCCGGGCTGGAACGGTACCTGGCCAAGGCCGCGGCGCAGGGCTGCCGCATCGTGACCCTCGACGACGAGCTCGGCTCCGGTGAGCCGGCGCTACGGCTCTGGCACGAGCTGGTCCGCGCCGACGAGCGGCCCGAGCAGCCCTACGTCGAGTTCCTCGAACAGGCCATGGCGAGTTGGCGCCTGCCGGCTGCGACCTGCTTCGCCCGGATCGAGGGCGCCTACGTGGGCTATGGCTCGTTGGTGCTCCCGTTCGTGCCGGCCGGCGAGGCGGCCGACCCGGCGCGGATTGAGCAAGGCTACCTACGCGTGCGGCCGGAGCAGCGCGGGCACGGCTTCGGCACGGCGCTGTCGGCGAAGATGGTGCTCCTGGCGCAGCAACGCGGCTACCGCACACTGCTGGCCGACGTGGCCGCGACGAACGCGGCCAGCCTGGCCGTCAAGGCGAGGCTGGGTTACCAGGCGGTCGGGCAACAGGTGTGGCTACGGCGGCCGGGTGGGTGATGGCGGGGGCGGGGTGGACCAGTCGTCGGGCGCGCTGCTTCGGTGTGCGCGGCAGTCGAGCGGAGCGTCGAGGTCGCGTCCGGCGGGGTCGATGGCCGCGCGACGGACAACGGCGCGCTCCGGTCGGTGGCGTTTGGCGGCATGTCCGGCGCGGGCTGCCCGGTAGAGCGCTGCTGGCAGCGCCATCTCCACCGGCGCCCACCGGCCCCGCTCCACGCTCTGGCGCTGGCTGACCGCCGCGCGCCTGCCCTGGCACCGCATCCGCTCGTGGTGCCGCACCCGTGACGCGCACTGCACCGCCAAGACGCGCGCCATCTGGCAGGCCTACCAGCAGACCGACGCGCAGACGGTGGTGCTCTGCAACGACCAGAACCCGCATCTACAGGGGCGCTCTCGGCGCCGC
>CAZHGD010000199.1:1224-13503 GCA_964531735.1 uncultured Fimbriimonadaceae bacterium
GGTGGTGCTCTGCAACGACCAGAACCCGCATCTACAGGGGCGCTCTCGGCGCCGCTGCACGCACGAGGCTGGTGCGCGAGCCTGAACGCCCGTGCGAGGCCATCCCGATGGGCTTCCCGCGCTGTCTCGGCCTGGTGCGGGACGCCACACTAGACTGGCATCGGCGCAGTCTCCCACTGGCGGAGAAACGAGAAGCGGGCGTCCCAGAACCCACCGTCGAGTCGGTCGAGGCCCCACTTGTCCGCTCCTGCGGCCTGCACGCCCATGGACCAGACCAGGCGCGCGGCAGTGAACAGCGGGATCGCCTCGAGATCGTGCCGGCCCAGTTGTCGGACCTCGCCGTACCCGTCCAGGAAGGACCTCCATCTCGGGCCGGCTTCTTGTCTCATGAAGGAGACGAAGAGCAGGACCGTTGCCAACTCATAGGCCCGCCAGCCCAGCCCGCAGCAGTCGAAATCGAACAACGTCAAGACGTCCGAGTCTCGACAGTGGATGTTGCCGCTCATCAGGTCCCCGTGGCACGGACCCCAGTCCAGCCCCCTTCCGGCCAGCGCCGCAAGGCCAGTGCGCAGTCTCTGCGTCAACTCCAGCAGGTAGGCCGTGTCTTGCGGGCGATGCCCGATCCGAGGCAGAATGGCCTGAAGGGGCCTGTCCAGCAGGTGCTCCAAGTCCAAGCAGAACCGTTGGTGTGCGCAAGTGAAGTCGTCGGCCGCATGGTGGAGTCGCGCCGTGAGACGACCCGTGTTGCAAAAGGCGTCCTGGCGATCCCAGCGGAGCGGTTCACCGGCCGCGTAAGTGAACAAGGCCGCATAGCGAAGGCCCTCGGGCGCCCGGACGGCAGATACGAGACCGCTGTCGATTCGCGGCACCGGCGCAGCGACGCCAATGCCGCGGTTGGCCAGGTGAACCAGGAACTCAAGCTCCCACATGATATCCGGCAGGCTGCGCCAACGCGCCCGATACACGCGGAGCACGTAGTCTTGGTCCGCTGACTGGACCAGGTAGGAGTCGTTGAGGCCCGAGCGGATCAGGGCACACGTGCGCAGCCCGCCTATCTTGTAGTCGGGTGACAGCGCCGCCAACAGCTCTTGCGGCAACAGGATGGAACTCAAGACCGGAAAGACATCCTGGCTCGTCGCTGACGTCAGGTTCGGTATGGCTTGCATCGTCGCCTCCGTGACGACGGACGCTCAGCGTCAGTGGCCCACAGCGCCGTCGGCGGCATGGCTCGGACGTCCTGTCGAACGGCATCCGCACCCGAACCCAGCAGCGTGGCCATGGCCGACCCGCCGGCATCAGGTGCCGCTCAGGCGCTTCGCGTCGGCGGCAGCACGGGTCCGCCTCGGTCCAGCCGCTCGGCCAACGGCCCTACGCCCGACTCACCGAGCCGTGACCAGACACGCCCGCGTCGAGCCACGCCTGCGGGCTGACGCCGACCTGCGCCAGGGCCGCGGCGACCAGTTGCCAGGCGCGCTGTGCCAGACGATGACAGTCGACCGGCACATCGAGGTCATGCCCGGCGCCGCCCGCCCAGGCGCGGCACACGCCGCCACACAGGTAGCGCACTGCGCACGGCCGGCAATGCGGGTTGCTGTCCAGCGTGTGCTTCGCCAGATCGGCAGAGGCGGCGCTGTCGACGACCGCGGCCAGGCCGCGCGTCTCGACGCGCTTCGACCGAGTCCTGCGCCTCCACCACCAGAGTCGGACACCACGCGCGCTCCTGCGCGCAGCACCACGGCACCCAGTCGGCGCCTGTGCCATACCTCGCCGGCGGCCAGTTCGGCAGTTGGGCCGGTAGTCCTTGCGGCCGGTCACGCCGGCCGCGAGTGGCACACCGCCACGGCATGCGACTGCCGGCCGCCTGAGCGACCTGGGCCATTGACCGGCACGGCGTCGGCACGGCGCTGTCGGCGCGAATGGTGCTCCTGGCGCAGCAACGCGGCTACCGCACACTGCTGGCCGACGTGGCCAGCCTGGCCGTCAAGGAGACGCGGGCTATCGGGTGGCCGGGCAGCAGGTGTGGCTACGGCGGCCGGGTGGGTGACGAGGCGCCACACCGCCCGCCGCACTACCCTCCGCCCGCCCTTCGCTCGCCCGGCACGCGCGCGTCGAGCCACGCCTGCGGGCTGACGCCGACCTGCGGCAGGGCCACACAGGTACCGCACCGCGCACTGCCGGCAGCGCGGGCGGGTGTCGACGGTGTGCCCAGCGGGATGGCTCGGCATCGAAGTCGACCAGCGCGAGGGGGTCGAGAAAGACGGTGGCGGCTTCCTCGAAGGAGACGCCATGCTTGACGAGGTTGGCGTCGGCCGTGGCCGGATCCCAGGTGAAGTGCAGTGTCATCAGGCGTCGGCCGCCGGCTGATCAGCACCTGGGCATTGGCGGTGCACAGGGCCGATCTTCTCGCCGAGGCGCACTGCCGCCGCACGCACCGCCACTGGCAAGACACCAGTCGCCTCGGCCAGGCGACGCTACCTGCCGGCGCGACACGCATCGCTCCCGCCTTGACGCCATCGCCCCTGACACGTTACGGTTCGCCCTGGGCACGGCTTGGACCGCGGTGTGCGGAGGACAATATGACCGGTGATCCGTCGGGCATCTCACGGCGGCGCTTCCTGCAAGGCGGCGCCGCGTTGGCCATTGCGCCGGCTGTGGTGCGAGCGCTGCCCACCGGCAAGCCGTTCCAGCAGACCTCCGACCGCAAGATCCGCGTCGGCGTGGTCGGCGGCGGGTTCGGGTGCAGCTTCCATTGGCATGAGCACCCGAACTGCCAGGTGGTCGCCGTCAGCGACCTGATCCCCGAGCGGCGCAACCGGCTGGTGCAGACCTATGGCTGCAACCGGCCGTACGAATCGCTCGAGCAGCTCATCCTCGACAAAGAGGTCGAGGCGGTGGCCGTGTTCACCGGCGCACCGGACCATGCGCGACACGTGGTCGCCTGCCTGAACGCCGGCAAGCACGTGATCAGCGCCGTGCCCGCCTGCTGCTCGCTGGAGGAGGCCCAGCAGTTGCGCGAGGTGGTCGAGAAGACCGGGCTGACCTACATGATGGCCGAGACCAGCCACTATCGCTGGGAGACCATGACCGCGCGGCGGCTGTACCTGGACGGTCTGTTCGGCGACCTGAAGTACATCGAGGCCGAGTACTACCACCCGATGACGGGCGCCGAGCGGCAGTCGCTGTGGTTCCGCGACGGGCAGCGGACGTGGCGCTATGCCTATCCGCCGATGCTCTATCCGACGCACACCATCTCGTTCCTGGTCAGCGTCACCGGCGAGCGCGTCACGCGGGTCTCGTGCCTCGGCTGGGGCAACGGCGACCCGGCATTGCAGGACAACGCCTACCACAACCCGTTTGCCAGTCAGGTGGCCATGTGCAGCACCTCGCAGGGCCGCGCCTTCCGCGCCAACGTGTGCTGGTCGCTCCATGCCCACGGCGAGCGGGCGCAATGGCTGGGCAGCGACGGCGCGTTCTATATGGACGGCTCGGGCGGGCAGCCGTTGCGCGGCAGTCTGAAGGGCGGTGCGTCGCTGTCCGGGCTGCCCGACTACTGGCACATGGTGCCCGAGAAGATGCGCCGGGACTCGGGCCACGGGCGCTCACACCCGTTCTTGACGCACGAGTTCATCATGGCCCTGATCGAGCGGCGGGCGCCCGAAGTGGACCTCTACGAGTCGCTGGCCATGACCGTGCCGGGCATCGTGGCGCACCAGTCATCGCTCAAGGGCGGTGAGCAGCTCGCGGTGCCCAGCTTCGACCGCCCGGCCGCCAAGCCATGACCGACGCCGCGTTGGCGCCGACCGAGCCGCAACCGCTCCGGCCCGCGATGATGGTGCTGGCCCTGGCGACGGTGGCCTTGGCCGCCTGGCTGGCCTGGCAGCCGGCGTTACACGCCGGTTTCCGCCATGACGACTTCTGGTGGCTGCGCACGGCCAAACGTTGGGCCGACGGCACGCTGCCACTGTCCTACGCGCCAGCCGGCGTGGCCCCGGTGTACAACCTGCTGTACTACCTCACCTACCAGGCCAGCGGCCTCGATCCGTGGCTCTACTTCGCCGAGCTGCTGGCCTGCCACGCGGTCGATTCGTGCCTGGTGCTGGTGCTGATTTGGCTGCTCACCGGCCGCCTGCTCGCCGCGTGGGCGGGCGGCCTGTGCTTCGCGCTGCTGTTCTGCCATCACGAAGCGGTGACCTGGCCGGCCGGCGGACCGCACGTGTTCGCCGCGGGCGGCATTCTGCTGTCGCTCATCGGCTGGGTGCGCTGGCGCCAGGGCTGCCGCCGCGCGCTGCCCTGGTCGCTGGCGGCGGCGGTCTGGGCGGTGTTCACCAAGGACAGCGGCATCGCCGTGGTGCCCCTGCTGTTCGGGCTCGAGCTGACCGTCTTCCGCGCGGCGGATAAACGGGCGCTGGCCTGGCTCTTGCTGCCGCCGCTGGCGCTGGTGACCTGGCGCTGGTCGATGCCGCCCATCGCCGAACCGATGACGCCGGGCTCGGTCGGCTTCCGCGTCGGCTGGCACATGCTGCCCAACCTGGTCTACGCGGTGCCGCAGATGGTCTGGCCCGATCTGCGGTTCGACAACTACCAGGCGCTGCTGCAACGAGCGTTGGCGCCCGGCGCCGTGGCGGTGGCCCTGCGGCTGTCCGACGCCGTGCTGCTCGCCGTGTCGGTGGTGGCGGCGATCACCCTCGTGCGCAGCCGCGGCCTGCTCCAACTCGCGGTGGCCTGGTGCTACCTCGGCTTCGTGCCCTACACGCCCTTCGCCTATGACCTGGCCCGCGCGCCGCGCTACCTCTACATCCCGTCCATCGGGCTGGCCCTGTTGGCCGCCCTGGCGGTGGACCGGCTGTGGGCCAGCGGCCGCCGGACCGCGCTGATCGCGCTCGCCGCGGTCTTCGTGCTCGGTTCGGTGGGCTTGGCGCGACTGGTCTGCCGCAACCGGCTGCGCGACACTGGCTACCGTGACCAGGCCGTCGAGGCGGTGCTGAGTGCCGCCGCCCTGCCCGAGGCCGGTGGCACGGTCTGTCTGTACGGACTGCCCGAGCACCTCAAGGACGTGGCCGAGGCGTTGCCGCTCTACAGCGATGTGCCGTTGCAGGCGCTGACCGACCCGTCCCAACCGCCGCCGGGCGCGTGGGTGTTCTGGTTCGCGCCGCAGCCGCCCTACCCGGTGATCGAGTGCGGACCGGTGGGCCGATAGGCGCTACGGCTTGCGCGCGTAGACCGCCATCAGGTCGCCCAGGCAGATGGGGATCTTGACCTTGGTCAGGCCCGACGCGCGCACCAGGCCGTGGCCGGCGCGGGCCAGGCTGTCGTCGGCGAACTCCAGGCGCGAGGCCAGATAGGCCGCGCTGAGCACACGCACGTGGCGTTGGCGGCACGGGTCCACAAAGCCCACCTCGCGGAGCAGCCGCGCGACATGCTCAAAGCGGAAGTACCACAGGTGCATCCGCATGTAGTGCGGCCAGCGCCAGCCCAGTGCGCCGGCCACCAGGCTGCCCAGGTCCATGGTCGTCAGGCCGATCACGCCACCGGGTCGCAGCAGCGAGTGGACCGCGGCCAGCACGCCGCGCGGGTCGGGCACGTGCTCGATGACGTCCCACAAGGTGACCACATCGAACTCGCCGGGCCGGAACGGGTGCTGTTCGAGCGTGCCCTCGACCACCGGCAGCCCAGCGCGGCGCGCCTCGCGGACGGCCCAGCGGCACGGTTCCAGGCCCACGGCGCGCCAACCGGCGCGGGTCGCCACGCGAACCGAGCGACCGGTGGAACAGCCGACGTCGAGCAGGCGGCCGGGTGGCTGGGCAAACGCGGCAAGCTGGCGCAGGCTGCGCTCGAAGGTGTCGTCGCGCGCGGGTGACTCGCGCACGTAGACCGGGTCGATGGCGGCGGTGTAGCCGCTCAGCAGGTCGCGCTCCTGCGGGTCGCGGTAGAGCAGGCCGCACGACCGGCACTCCACGATGCGGCCGAAACGCCCGTACTGCGTGTTGGTGCAGCAGAACCAGGATTCCAGATGCGGTTCCGCCGCCGGCTCGCCCAGCGGCGTGTCCCAGCGCACGAAGGCGTCATCGGCGCCGCAGACGGCGCAGCCGACATGGGCGAGCAGGTTGTCTTCGGTCAACGACACCATGGTGGTGGTCTGTCCCCGGCCCGATCTGCTAGGATAACGCAGATCCGCGACGGCGGCGCTTCGCGGCGAGGACCACGGCGATGACCAGCGCGAGAACCTGGGCGAGCGGGCTGGCCGTGCTGGCCACCACGATGGTCGGCGCGGCGCAGGGCGACTGGGTGACGCTCGGCGGCGTCACCTGGCAGCGCGGCGCGGCCCCAGCCACGCGAACCGTGCCTGCCACGGGCAGCGGGCCGGTGCGCCGCTGCCTGGTGGAGCCGGCGCCGGGCACCACCGCCGCGGGGCTGGCCTTCGGCGGCTGGCAGCTCACGCTGGGCGGCGCGCCGGGCGAAGGCGGCTTCGCGCTGACCGACGCGGCGGGCAAGCTGGTCTGGAGCGACCCGTTCGTGGACTGGACGCCTTACACGCCCTACCTGCTGGAAGCGGTGGTGGACGGACCGCGCACGCGCGTGCAGATGCTGGCTTGGGACCGGCGGACGCTGCTGTCCCAGAGCGACTGGCTGGACGCCGCGCCAAGCGAGGGCGAGTTGAGCTTCGTCACGCGCGGCGGGCCGGCGCGGTTCTACGCCGGCGAGCGCGCAGCGCAGCCGTCGTCGCCGCTGGTCGCCGACGCGCCAAACAAGCTCCGCCTGATCCAGTCGAAGGACAGCGACTGGCGCCTGGTCGGCCCGGCCAACTGGACCTGGACCACCCGCGAACGCAAGGTCCTGCGCCAGGCGTCGCCGGTGAACCGCACCACCGCCGTCTGCCGCACGCTGGGCGGCACCGAGGGCACCTGGCGCTGCCGCGTGAAGGTCAACCGCGGCACCGGCGGCAGCGGCCTGCTGCTGACCGCCGACGAGGCTCTGCAAAACGGCTTCAACTGTTGGCTCGGTGGTCAGCACGGCAACGGCGGCCTGATGCTCTACCGCCTGCCCGGCGAGGCGCTGTGGTCGTCGCCGCAGGGCCGCTGGCACTACGACACCGAGTACCTGCTGGAACTGACCATCGGCGGCGGGCAGGTCAGTTGCCGGCAACTGGCCGCCGACGGCACCACGGTGCTTGCAGCCAGCCCGAAGTTCGACCTGCGCCCGGCCGAGCGCGGGGTGCGGCGCTCGCTGGGTCTGATGACCTGGCTCGGCGGCGCCGAGTTCCGCGCCTTCTCCGACCAGACGGCGGTGGTCGCCGGGCCGGCGGCGACCTCACCGCTCGGGCCGGACTGGGCGGTCACCGGCGGCACCTGGCGGCCGGTGCCCGGCGGCGTGGCGCAGGTCGGCACGGAGCCGGCCACCGCGCTCTGGCTCAAGCTCCAAGGCGCGCAGGCCACCTGGCGCTGCGACGTGACGCCGGGCACCGGTTGCCGCGCGGTGGCGCTGGTGTTCCAGGCCGAGGCGCAGCTCAAAGAGGGCTTCCTCTGCCGGCTGGGCGAGCAGGTGCGCCTGGAGAGCCTGGACGGCCGCGTGCTCTGGCGGCAGGAGGGCGTCACGCTGCAAGCGGGCCGCCGCTACCGGCTGGAAGGCCACGTGGAGACCGACCGCGTGCGCCTGCGCGTGCTCGACGCGAACGGCCAGGTCCTGGCCGAGTCGAGTCCCTGCTTCATCAGCGATCGCAACAACACCCGCACCGGCGTGATCGGCGTCCGCACCGAGGGCGGACCGGCGCGGTTCGAGGGCCTGGCGGTGGAGTAGCCGGCCGTTGGACCGGGGCCTCACATCCGGAACGCAAACGAGTACAGCGACGCGCTGACGAGCTGGAAGCTGAGCACCACCGGCTGCCCGGCCAACGCGGCGAGATCGACCGGCTGCGTCCAGGCCACGGTGTGCCGCAGGTCGTCGCCGCTGAACGGCTGCGAGCGGGCCAGGACGGCGCCGCTGGCGCTGCGTAGCTCGACGGTGAGGTGGCCGCCGGGCCGCGTCGCGGCGTTGAGCTCCAGGCGCCGGCCGCGATAGGCCACGGGCACGGTGGTCAGCCGGCCGCCTTCGGCGCCGGCATCGACCGAGACGAAGCGGTCGAGCGGCCACTTGGCCAAGCCGATGCTGCCGGTGTAGCGGGTCAGCCGGCCGGTACCCTCGGCGCGGTAGAGCACCGGTGTGCCGTGGGTGTAGTTGGAGCCGCCGTAGTAGAGCCAGATCTCGTCGCCGACGCGGATCGCTTCGGCGGCGGTGACGAAGAAGCCGCAGTCCCACTCGCCCACCTTGCCGCGCGGCACGCACGGAGTGCGGAACGGGCGGTCCCAGTGCTCCAGGTCGCGCGAGACGGCCAACTGCAGCTCGCCCGGTCCTTCCTGGTTGCCGTAGCGGGCGTCATTGTTGACGGTGAACAGCCATGGGAAAGCCAGCGTGCAGCTCTCGTGCTGGTAGGCGCCGAGGCCGTAGAACTCGGTCCGCATCAGCTTCGGGTTGTCGGGCACGTCCAGGATGGACCGCGTCTCCTCGATGCGCGCCAGCGAGCCGGCGTCATCGCGCAGATCGGGCTCGATGACCAGCTTCGGCTTCGTCCAGGTCAGGAAGTCCTGGCTGGTGATCAGGAAGAACGAGCGGCGGTCCAGGCCCCGGACGCGCGACGACAGCTTCGGGAAGGCCACGTACTGCCGGCGCGTGCGGTCCCAGAAGCCGGTAATCACGTCACCGCCCGGCGAGATCGGCTGCGTGCTGAGCTGCTTCCACTGCAGGCCGTCGGGCGAGACCATGGTCTGGTAGCCATAGGGCTTCTGGATCCAGCAGATCATCTTGTAGCGGCGTTCGGGATCCGGATCGGCCTTGTCCTTGATGACGCTGGCCAGCAGGCAGGCCTCGGCCACGGCGTTGTGCTGTTTCGCCTTGGCGCAAGGAATCGTCCCCACGAGCGGCTTGTCCCAGGTGATGCCGTCGCGGCTGGTGGCATAGAGGGTGGCGTAGTTGGGGAAGTAGTCGGGCGCCTCGCCCAGGTACCACATCTTGAACCGGTGCTCGTCCTCGTCATACAGGACGCTGCCATAGATCTCGAGGCGCCAGCCTTCCCATGGGCGGTCGGCCCTGACCAGCGGGTTGGCGGGATGTTTCTGTGCCGGATGCAGCGTGAACGAGACCCGCTCGGAGTCGCGCACCAGCACCCGGTCGACAAACAACTGCGCCTGGCTGCCGACGTCGAACGGGCTAACCCCGGCCACGGCGGCCATCGCGGGCATCCAGAGAGCGCACCACATGGCTCCACCTCCGCACCCGCCGGCCGCGACCGACGCTGCGGGTGCGCCCGGCGCTCTGTGGCGTCTGTTGCGCTGCCCGCGCGGCGAGTCCTTCCCCGCGGAAGGACTTGTCCGCGCCCGCGCCAACCTGCGGCGCAGGAGCCCTCCCGATGCGGTACCTGTGCGCCGTGCTATCTATCTGCGGGCTGGCGGCGGCGGCCACGGCCGCGCCGGTCGAGCTGTATGTGAGCCCGCAGGGCAGCGACGCCGCCGCGGGCACCACCGCGGCGCCGTTCGCCACCGTGGAGCGGGCGCGCGATGAACTGCGCCACCGGCGGGCCGGCGGGCAACTGGCCGACGGTGCCCAGGTGACCTTGCGCGGCGGCACCTACTACCTGCCGCGGACGCTGGCGTTCCTGGCCGAGGACTCCGGTCGGGCCGGGGCGCCGATTGTCTACCGCGCGGCGCCGGGCGAGGCCGTCGTGCTCAGCGGCGGCCAGCCGGTCCGCGAGTGGACCGTCACCGACGGCCGCTGGCAGGCGAAGCTGCCGGCCGACGCCAACTTCAGCCAGCTCTTCGTCGGCGGCGAGCGCCGTTACCGGCCGCGCCTGCCGCGCCAGGGTTACGCGTATGCCGCCGGTACCGTGCCGTCCACGCCCGACGTGGCCAAGCGCGGGGCCAATCGCTTGCGCTACGAGAAGGGCGCGCTGCGCGCCGACTGGGCCAACCGTGGGGACCTGGAGGTGCTCTGCTTCCACATCTGGTCGGTCTCGCGCATGCGCATCGCCGGCCTCGACGACGCGGCGCGCACGGTGACCTTCCGTTCGCCCACCTGGCACCCGGCCATGGCCGGGCTCGGCGGCGGCACGCGCTTCATCGTCGACAACGTCAAGGAAGCGCTGGGCGAGCCCGGCGACTGGTACCTCGACCGGCCCACGGCGACGTTGACCTACGTGCCGAAGGCCGGTGAGACGCCGGCGCGCACCCAGGTGGTGGCGCCGCGGCTGGAGACGCTGGTCGAGTTCACCAGCGACGTGCGCGCCCGCCGGTTCGTCGAGAACCTGGTCTTCCGCGGGCTGACCTTCGCCCACGCCAACTGGTTGCTGCCGCCCGCCGGCCGGAGCGCGCCGCAGGCGGAGTCCGACATGGGCGCGGCGATCCGCGCCGAGGGCCTGCGCGACACCGTGTTCGAGGATTGCCGCCTGACCCAGTTGGGCGGCTACGCGCTGGAGCTGGGCAACGGCAGCAAGCGCTGCCGCGTGGAGCGCTGCGAGTTCACCGATTTGGGCGGTGGCGGCGTCAAGATCGGTCCCGGCGCCAACAACGACGACGAGGCGGTGGCCAGCCACAATCAGGTACGTGACTGCCTGATTGCCCACGGCGGCCGGATGCACCCGCCGGCGGTGGGCATCTGGATCGGCTACGCGCACCACAACGAGCTGTCGCACAACGAGATCGCCGACTTCTACTACTCGGGCATCTCAGTCGGTTGGTCGTGGGGCTACGGCAAGACGCCCACGCGCGACAACCTGATCCTCGACAACCACATCCACGACATGCCGCAACGCGTGCTGGGCGATCAGGCCGGCATCTACACGTTGGGTGTGCAGCCGGGCACCGTCATTCGCGGCAACCACGTCCATGATCAGGTCGGCGTGCCGTGGGGCGTCGGCATCTACCTGGACGAAGGCAGCAGCGAGATGACCGTGGAGAACAACCTGGTCCACCGCTGCACCACGCACTCGTTCAACGTCAACTATGGTCGCAACAACGTGGCGCGCAACAACATCTTCGGGCCGATTCTCGATGCCAGCGCGCCGCTGTTGCGCTGCGGGCGCATGGAGCCGCACCTGTCGATGACGCTGACCGAGAACATCTTGCTCTGGGACGTGGGCGAGTTGGTCGATCAGGCCTGGCCGTTGGCCAACTGCGTGCTCGACAACAACCTCTACTGGAACTTGGCTGGCCGGGCGCCGAAGTTCGGCGCGCTGGACTTCGCCGGCTGGCAGAAGACGGGCCAGGACCACAGCTCGCTGGTGGCCGATCCGCTGTTCCAGGACCCGGCCAAGGGCGACTTCCACCTCAGACCCGGCTCACCGGCGGCCAAGATCGGGTTCAAACCGTTCGACTACACCCAGGCCGGCCGGCTGACCAACCGCACGGTGACGCCGAACCAGCCGGCGGTCTTCGCACCGGCCACACCGCCGCCGCCGCAACCCGTGGCCGACGACTTCGAGGACGCGCCGGTCGGCGACCAGTCCACCGTAGCCCAGACCTTTGAGGACAGCCCGGCGGCCACGGCGCGCGTGACCGAGGAGACCGCCGCCGGCGGCAAGCGCAGCCTGAAGTTCATCGACGCCGCGGGCCAGCCGAACTTCTGGAACCCGCACGTGTTCTACAACTGCAGCTACGGCCAAGGCACCGGTCGCGCCAGCTTCGACCTGCGCCTGGAGCCCGGCGCGCCGTTCGAGCATGCCTGGCGCGACGGCGGCAACGCCTTCAAGACCGGACCGGTGCTGGCCTTCGGCGCCGACGGCTGGCTGACCGCGGGTGGCAAACGCCTGCTGGCCATTCCACGCAGTGTCTGGGTCCACTACACCATCACCTGCCCGTTGGGCGACGGCGCCAAAGGCGCCTGGGACCTGACCATCACGCTGCCCGGCCAGGAGCCGCAGGTGTTCCGGGGCCTGAGCTGCGACCCGGCGTTCAAGCGCCTGGCCTGGTTCGGCTTCGTCTCGGTGGCCAACGGCCCGGCGGTGGCCTATCTCGACAACGTGGTCATCGAGCCGCGACCGTAACGACCTGGGCGGCAGGGCCGCTAAGTAGCCGCTCGGAGATCCTGTCCGGTAGGGACGGGGCCTGGTGCCCGCCCTGTCATTGCCCGGTTGGCGCTTGGTGGCCCGCAGCCGGGCGACGAAAGGGTCGCCCCTACGGGACAACATCACCGGCAGGCTGCCTAGGAGCCTGTCCAAGAATCGCGTCGGCAAGACCAGGGATCGACAAGCCCCGG
>CAZHGD010000200.1:0-13223 GCA_964531735.1 uncultured Fimbriimonadaceae bacterium
AAGAGCGGCAGCCACCAGCGGCCGAGCCGTCGCGCGACGTCGGGCCACCGGGCGGACACCAGGCCGCCGTCTGCGAAGGCGCGGAACCAGGCCAGCGCCAGGGGCCCGACGGCGGTGCCGGCGAGCGCGCCTCGCCACCGGTCATGGTCAGGCCGCGGCCCCAGGGCATCGGGCGGCAGTTCGGCCAACTTGGTGGCGGTGCCGTCGTCGTTCAGTCGCCAGGCCGTCCGGTGGTCGTCGGCGTCGGACGACACGGCGCAGGCGGGGGTGAACAGGTAGACCACCAGGTACTGGTCGCGCAGTTGCTCGGGCACGGGAATGGTCCGCTGCACCTGGCCGGTCGGTGAGACCAGCCAGATCCGGTCGCTGCCGCGCGCGATCACCTCGCCGACCGGCGACGGACCTGGCTCCGCGGCAGCCGGCGCCGTTTGCGCTCGGACCACCGCCGAGACCAGGCCGGGAAAGCAACCCACCAGCCCAAACCGCCGCTGGCCAAGGTCAGCGCGCCACAGTTGGTCACCGGCCCGGATCAGGTGCTCGGAGAAGTAGCGCAGGCCGCCTTGCCGGCGGACGGCCACGACTTGCGAATGGCACCAGTCGAACCTGCCGCAGCGCGGTGACAGGTCGAACCAGCCACTGGGTGGGGGCAGGGCGTCAGCGAACCCGCTGGGCGTCAAGTAGCCGACCGGGACGCCCGTCTGAGCATCGCAGCGCATCAGGTAGGCCCGGCGCGGGTGCGACCGCGGTCGGACGCCGAGCCACAGCCGGTCAGCGTCGGCCTCGCCATGGCCATATCGCAAGACCTGCGTGCGTCGCGGCGGGGGCTGGTGAGGCCGATGCGGCGCGCCCAGCGCGAAGCCGGCCAGCAGCGCCGGGCGCGGCTCGATGACCTGCCCCGCCAGATCCTGGATCACCGCCGGCTGGCCGGCCGTGGCCGCGCTGGCGACCGTCACCACCGGCTGCCGGTCGGTGGTGAACTCCAGCCAGTGGCGGGTCCAGGCCGGCTCCGGCGGCGGCGTCACCGCGGCGGCCAACCAGCCACCGCCGCAACTGACCGCCAACGCGAGGGCGAGGCCGCTGGTGAGCGTGGCCAGCAGGTCGACCCAGAGGCACCTGCGCAGTCTCATGGCGACCTCCGTCAGACCAGGTCGGCCGACCGGACCACTTGCCGGCCCGCCGCCACCAACAGCAGTGACCAGATGGCCATCGCCGCCAGCGAGTTGCTTGGCCGGTAGCTCAGGGCGGCGCAGACCAGCACCGCCAGGGCCGCGTTGCCGACGGCGAAGGCGATGCCGCCCAGGGCGGTCCCGGTCGGACGCAGGCCGGCGATGAACACGCCCAGGTAGACCGGCACCAGTGCGGCGCAGGTGAGCCAGGAGTCCCAGGTCCAGTCCCAGAAGAACGGACTGGCATGGTGGCCCGGGCAGGCTGCCCACCAAGCGTAGTAGAGCAGCGGCAGCGTCGTGGTCAGCAGCAGGGCCAGGACGCCGCAGGCCAGCTTGGCCTGGATCACGCGCTGGCGAGCCACGGGACGCGTGAACAGGCACGGCCAGGTGGCCTGCCGCCGCTCGGCCCATGATTGCCGCCAGCCCAGGGCCACGGCCAGAGCCAGGCCATACAGGCGGAGGCTGCCGGCCAGGTTGTCGCTCTCGAACGGCAGCCGCTCGGCCTGCTGCAACGCCTGCCCGATGCCGTCGTGGCGCACGGCATAGACCATCAGTGCCAGTCCCACCAGCGCGATGGGTGCAACCTCGCAGACTTCTTTACGAAGCAGTCCTCTCATTGGCCGTCTCCCCAAGCCGCGCGAACACCGGCAGCGAGCGACGCCGGCCGCGGGTGTAGTTGACGAAAGCGTCTTCCAGGCTCAGCTCCATGACTTGCAGCGACCGCGGCCGGAGCGCCTCGGCCAGGGCCTGATGCTGGTCGTCGAAGTCCATCACCACCAGGTCGAGTTGGCGGTCGACGGCCCAGCCGTTGACCAGTCGCGGCCACTCCGGCACGGCGGGCGGTCGCTCGTCGAAGGTCAGCACCACGCGCCGCAAGGCCGTGCGGAAGCGCTCGGTGGGACAGTCGACCATCAGCCGGCCCTGGACCATGATGCCGACGCGGTCGGCCACCCGCTCGACATCGCCGAGGATGTGCGAGCTGAACAGGATCGTCCGGTCGGCGCTCTGGACGATCTGGACCATCGACTCGAGGAAGTCGCGCCGGACCACCGCATCCAGCCCGAGCGTCGGGTCGTCCAGGATGAGCAGCTCCGGCTCGGGCGCCACGGCCAGCGCCAGGGCGAGCTGGACGCGCTGACCGTTGGACAGCCGGGCCACCTGGCGGCGGCGCGGCAGTTCGAAATGGTCGAGAATCTGCTCCACTAGCGCGCCGTTCCAGCGGTCGTAGAACGACCGGCAGAAGCTCACCGCGCCGGCGACAGTCATCCAGCGGTAGAACGGCGCGTTCTCCGGCACGTAGCTCAGCCGGGCCAGCGTCCGTGGCGGGAGCGCGCTGGACGGCTCGCCGAAGATGGTCGCCTCGCCGTGGTCCGGTTGCAGCAGACCGAGCAGCAGCCGCACCGCGGTGGTCTTGCCCGCGCCGTTGCGGCCCAGCAAGGCGTAGATGCAGCCCTTGGGCACCCGCAGGTCGAGGTGGTCGACCACCCGCTGCGTCCCGTAGTAACGGGTCAGCCCGCGCGTCTCGATCACGGCCTCGTTGGGCGTTGGGTCAGCCATGCCCTCACTCTCCCTGCCAGTGGAAGCGCTCCATGGCGTCACGCACCGCGGCCAGCACCTCGTCGGGCTGACAGCCCAGCAGCACGGCTTCGGTCAGGAAGCGCTCGGTGAGCGCCGACAACTCGCGCTCCCGCGGCGCATCCGGCGCGGCACCGGCGGCCACGAACACACCCAGGCCCTGCCGGGTGTGTACCAGACCCTCGTGCTCGAGCTCTTGGTACGTGCGCGCGATGGTGTTCGGGTTGACCACCAGTCGCCGCGCCAGCTCCCGCACCGAGGGCAGCCGGTCGCCCGGCCGCAGCACGCCCTGTGCCACGGCCGCCCGCACCTGGTCGGCCAACTGCCGCCAGATCGCGTCGCGGTTGCCCGGTGAGACGGTGAACTCCACGTCGGCTCCACTGTACTAGGTGATATAGTACAGTTGGATCGGCTTGTCAAGAGCAAACTGACGAAGAATCGTGGGCACCGGCGCGCTGGTTGTCGGAAGATCGGCCGCCCGCGGAGCGGAGGTCGGCGGCCGGCGGCGGCGAAGTGGTTGCATCTGACCGGTAAGTTCAGACCGATGTCCGAGGGAGCAAGAGCCCTGATGAGCGAAACGGAGCGGCTGCTGCTGAGCGGCGACGAGGCGGTGGCACTGGCGGCGCGAGACGCCCGCGTGGCGTTGGGCACGGGGTACCCCGGCACGCCGTCGACGGAGATTCTGGAAGGCTTCGCGGCCCTGGGTGGCCACGCCCAGTGGGCGCCGAACGAGAAGGTCGCCCTGGAAGTCGGCCTGGGCGCGGCTTTCGCCGCGGCCCGGGTCATCGTGACGATGAAGCACGTCGGCGTGAACGTGGCGGCCGACCCGCTCTTCACGGCGGCCTACACCGGCGTGAGCGGCGCCCTGGTGCTGGTCTCGGCCGACGATCCGGGGCTGGCTTCGTCACAGAACGAGCAGGACAACCGGCACTACGCGGTGGCCGCCGGCGTGCCGATGATCGAGCCGGCTGACTCGCAGCAGGCCTACGACTACACCCACGCGGCCTTCGCGCTGTCGGAGCGTTGGGGCATCCCGGTGATCCTGCGGCTGACCACGCGCGTGTGCCATGCCAAGACCTGCGTGGTGCCGGTGCCGCGCATCGGCGAGCCGCCGGCGCCGCACTTCGAGCACGACCCGCAGAGCCGGGTGATGATCCCCGCCTACGCGCGCCCGGCCCACCGGCGCCTGCGCCAGAAGCTCGACGAGATTGCGCAGTACAACGAGACCTGCGATCTGAACCGCCTCTACGAGGGCGGCGACGAGCTGGGCATCATCGCCTCGGGCATCGCGGTGGTCCATGCGCGCGAAGCCGCACCGGGCGCCAAGGTGCTGCAACTCGGGCTGACCTACCCGTTGCCGCTGGAGCTGATCCGCCGCTTCCGCGCCTCGGTCAAGCGCTGCCTCGTGATTGAGGAGGGCGACCCGTACCTGGTCGACTCGCTGCGCGCGGCCGGCATCGACGTCGAGGGCAAGCCGGCGATGTACCGGTTCAACGAGCTGAACGTGGCGCGGGTGCGCCGCATTCTGGCCGGCGACCAGACGCCGGAGCCGGCGCCGCCGCGGGGCAAGCCGCCGCAACTGTGCGAGGGCTGCCCGCACCGCAAGGTGTTCGAGACGCTGCGCGATTACGACTGCCTGGTCTCGGGCGACATCGGCTGCTACACGCTGGGCGTGCTGCCGCCGTTCAACGCCATGGACACCTGCGTCTGCATGGGCGCCAGTCTCGGGGTCGGCCTCGGCATGAGGCACGTGCTGCCGCCCGACGAGGCCAAGCGCGTGGTCAGCGTGATCGGTGACAGCACCTTCGCGCACAGCGGCATCAGCGGCCTGGTCGAGATGGTCTACAACCCGCCGGCGACCGGGCACCTGCTGATCATTGTCGATAACGGCACCACGGCGATGACCGGTCAGCAGGAGCACCCGGGCACCGGGCGAACGCTGACCCACGAGCCGACCGGCAAAGTCATCTTCGAGGACTTGGCGCGCGCGCTCGGCGTCCGCAACGTGCATGTGGTGGACGTCATGAGCGACGGCGACGGCTTCCCGGCCCTGGTCCGCGACTGCCTCGACCGCAACGAGTTGTCGGTGATCGTGGCGCGGCGGCCCTGTCTGTTGGCGGCCAAGCGAATTCGCGAGTACGAGCGGCGCGCGGCCGAGAAGAGCGAGTGCGAGCATGTCGGCTGAAGTGACCAACGTCGTGATCGCCGGTCTGGGTGGGCAAGGGGTCGTCAAGGCTTCGGACATTCTGGCCCAGGTGGCTTTCCAGGCTGGTTGCGACGTGAAGAAGAGCGAACTGCACGGGATGAGCCAGCGCGGCGGCTCGGTGAGCAGCGACGTGCGATTCGGCGCTGGCGTGATGAGCCCGATGGTGCCGCCCGGTGAGGCCGACTATCTGGTGGTCCAGGCCGCCGATCAGGTGGAGGCGAACCTGCCGTCGCTCCGCGAGGGCGGGGTGCTGATCACCTGTGACGCGGTGGACGAAGAGAAGCTGTCGAACAAGCGCTCGCTGAACATCGCGTTGCTGGGCGTGCTCAGTCGGCATCTGCCGTTCACGGTGGAGCAATGGGCCAGCGCGATACGCCACAACCTGGCCGAGAGCCTGCACGAGGCCAATCTGCAGGCGTTCGAGCTGGGTCGTCGCGTGGGCGACTGAGCCGCGGGCGACCGGGCGGCCGTGCGCCCGATCACCTGCGCCGGCCGGTGCGCGGGGTGGTCTGTTGGCGGGCCAGTGGGACGGATGGGAAGGGAGACCAATGGCGGAACTGTGGAGTGACGCGCCGGGCGGATTCCACCCGGCCAGTGCGCCGGATTACCTGCCGCTGCCGCAGTTGCGAGACCTGCAACTGCGTCGGCTCCAGCAGGTGGTCCGCCGCGCCTATGAGAACGTCGAGTTGTACCGCATGCGGATGGACGACCTGGGTGTCCGCCCGGCGGAGGTGCAGGTCCTGGACGACATCCGCCGGCTGCCCTTCACGCAGAAGACCGACCTGCGCGACACCTACCCGTTCGGCCTGTTCGCCAGCCCGATGCGTGAGGTGGTCCGGCTCCACGCGTCCAGCGGGACCACCGGCAAGCCGATCGTGGTGGCCTACACCGACTCCGACCTGGCGGTCTGGGCCGAAGTGATGGTGCGCACGTTCGCCAGCTACGGGCTCCACTGCGGCGACGTCATCCAGAACTCCTACGGCTACGGTCTCTTCACCGGTGGTCTGGGCGCGCACTATGGCGCCGAAGCGCTGGGCGCCACGGTGATCCCCACCTCCGGCGGCAACACCACGCGGCAGATCATGGTCATGAAGGACTTCGGCGTGACCGCCATCTGCTGCACGCCGAGCTACTTCCTGCACATCATCGAGCAGGCCGCCAGCATGGGCATCGACATCCGCGAGTTGCCCCTGCGCGCGGGCGTCTTTGGCGCCGAGCCCTGGACCGAAGCGATGCGGGTCCGCATCGAGGCCCTGGCCGGCATCAAGGCTTACGACATCTACGGCCTGTCGGAGATCATCGGTCCGGGCGTCGGCGCCGAGTGTCCGTGCCAAGCGGGGCTGCATCTGTTCGAGGACCACTTCTTCCCCGAGATCATCGACCCGGTGACCGACGAGCCGTGCCCGGATGGGGCCGAGGGCGAGTTGGTGCTGACCACGCTGAGCAAGCAGGCGATGCCGATGATCCGCTACCGTACGCACGACATCACCTGCATCGAGGCGGAGCCCTGCGCCTGCGGCCGGACCATTCGGCGGATCAAGCGTATCGCGCGGCGCAGCGACGACATGTTCATCATCCGTGGCGTGAACGTGTTCCCCTCGCAGATCGAGACGGCGCTGCTGGAGGCCGAAGGGACGCTGCCGCACTACCAGATCGTGCTCACGCGGTCGCACGGCCTGGACGATGTCGAGGTTCAGGTGGAGGTGACCAACGAGCTGTTCAGCGACAAGGTGGGCGCTCTGGAGCGGCTGCAGAGCCGCATCAGCCGGGCCATCGAGCAGACGATCGGCATCCGCGCGGTGGTGCGGCTGGTCGAGCCGCACACCATTCAGCGGAGCGAAGGCAAAGCGAAGCGGGTCCTCGACCAACGCAACATGGACGCCGGCTGATGGTCGGCGGTGACTGCGGAAAGAGACGGCGATGAAGCTCAAGCAGTTGTCGGTGTTCCTGGAGAACAAGCCGGGCCAGTTGGAGATCCCGATCAAGGCCCTGGCCGACGCGCGAATCAATATCGAGACTCTCACGCTGGCCGATACCCAGCAGTTCGGCATCGTGCGGCTGATGGTCAACGACTGGGCCAAGGCCAAGCAGGTGCTCGAGCAGGCCGGCTGCGTGGTCAACGTGGCCGACGTGGTGGCTGTCGAAGTGCCCCATGAGCCCGGCGGCCTGGCCAAGGTCCTGGAGCTGATCGACGCCGCCGGCATCAACATCGAGTACATGTACGCCATGGCGGGCACCGAGCGCCGGCGCGCGGTGATGGTCATGCGCTTCGACGAGCCGGACTGCGCCCTGGAGTTGCTCGGCGAAGCCGGCTTCAACGTGGTGGATGAGAGCGCACTGCGGGCGTGACCACGCAGTGAGGACAGCGAATTAGTGATGACAGCGCATCGTACGACCGCCGCGGCGGACATCTGGGATCCGACTGAGCAACTGCCCCGCGAGGAACTGGCCGGCATCCAGCTCGCGCGGCTGCAAGAGGTGGTCAGGACCGTGAGCCGCGTGCCGTTCTATCGCGACGCCCTGGCCCAGTCGGGTGTCCAGCCGGAGGACATCCAGGGCCTCGACGACGTTCGCCGGCTGCCGTTGACCACCAAGGAGGACCTGCGGCAGAACTACCCGTTGGGTATGCTGGCGGTGCCGCGCGAGCAGATTGCCCGCATCCACGGCTCGTCCGGCACCACCGGCAAGCCGACGCTCGTGGCCTACACCCATGAGGACCTGGTCACCTGGTCGGAGCTGTGTGCCCGGTTCCTGGTGGCGGGTGGTCTGCGCGCGCACCACCTGGTCCACATTGCCTTCGGCTACGGCCTCTTCACCGGTGGCTTCGGCCTGCACTACGGCGTGGAGCGGGTCGGTGCGGCCATCGTGCCGGTGGCCGCCGGCAACACCGCCAGGCAGATCCTGCTGTTGGGTGACCTGGCACCGGATGTGCTCATCTGCACCCCGAGCTACGCGCTGAACATCGCCGAAGTCGCGCGTGCCGAGGGCATCGATCCGCTGGAACTGAACCTCAAGTACGGCCACTTCGGCGGCGAGCCGTGGACCGAGGACATGCGCTTCGAGATCGAGCGCCAGTTGGGCATCCAGGCCTTCAACAACTACGGGCTGAGCGAGGTGATGGGGCCCGGAGTGAGCGGCGAATGCTCCGCGCGCAAGGGCATGCACCTACAGGAGGACCACTTCCTGGTGGAGTGCCTCGATCCCGAGACGCTCGAACCGGTCGAGGACGGCAAGTACGGCGAGTTGGTCATCACCAACCTGACCAAGCGGGCGATGCCGCTGCTCCGGTACCGGACCCGCGACCTGGCCTGCCTGAGCCGTGACGTGTGCGAGTGCGGCCGGACCACGACGCGGATGAGCCGGGTCATCGGGCGGACGGACGACATGCTCATCGTCCGCGGCGTGAACCTGTTCCCGTCGCAGATCGAGGAGGCGCTGCTCCGCGTCGATGGCACGGCGCCGCACTACCTGATCCAGGTCGATCGGCCCGGCACGATGGACCAGATCACCGTCCGAGTGGAGCTGAAGCCCGAGTTCTTCAGCGACAAGATGTCGCAGATGCAGGCGCTCCGCGAGCGTATCGGGCACGAGATCTACTCCGTCACGGGCATCCACGCCAAGATCGACTTGGTGGAGCCGCACACGATCGAGCGCTCGCAAGGCAAGGCGAAGCGCGTCGATGATCGGCGGCCGCCGGTCGAGCGCGGGTGGGGCGCGCGCTGACCGGTTCGGCGAGCGGCTAGCGGAACTCGGTCTTCACCTTCCGGTAGACCGAGACCCGGCCGCTCGCCTTGCCTTTGGCGTCGCACCATTGCAGGCGGAGTTGCGTGCCGTCGTTCTCCACCTGGTAGTTGAAGTACTCGACGGCCTTGCCCTCAGCGTGGCGGATGGTCAGGCGGGTCTCGTCGGCCGACCAGGCGCCGCCGCCACCATCGCGGTCGGTCCAGGTCAGGTCGCTGTTCAGCACGAACTGGAACCGGACCTTCGACGCGCGGTAGCTGCGCCCGCCGTCGAACGACTGCTGGTGCAGCTCCCAGAGCTGCGTCAGGCGGTCGACCACCGCCTCACCCGTCTTGTGGTCGCCGCAGCCGGTGAGGGCCAGGCTCGACAGCACGGACACGACCAGCAGCAGGCGACGCACCGGGCACTCCCTTGTCGGTGCCCCCGCGGCACCAACCACATTATACGCGCTCAGCGCGGCAGGCGCTCGAGTGCGGCCAGGACTTCCAGGCGCACCTGGTCGGCCACCTCGCGGTCTTTGGCCGCCGGCCAGGTGAGGTCGTCGACGCCCTGGGCGGTCAGCACCCGCCGCGGCCCGTCGGTGAGCAACCGCTTCGCCGCCGCGACGGCCTCGTTGGCCACGCCGGCTTGCTCGGCCTTGGCCACCCGGTCGCGCAGCATTGTCAGGTACTCGTAGTCGTAGAGCCCCTCGCGAATCGCTTCCATGTGCTTGGCCGTGGTGACCCCGTCGGGCGCCACAAAGGCCGGGCAGTAGCAGCTATACCGCGAGCCGACCTCGTTCCAGGCCGTGCCGCCGCCGTTGTCACCGAAGGCCCAGAAGTACATGGCGCCCATCTGGTAGCGGTAGCAGTCCCAGGCCTGGAGGCGGTGGTAGCTGTACGGGTCGAGGTTGCGGACAGGCCCCGAGCAACTATAGAACACCAGCTTGCGGCCGGCGGCCTGTTGAGCCAGGTAGAAGGGCTCGAAGACCGCGCGATGCTCAATCCACATCGGTCGGTTCGGACACAGCACCGTGGAGGTCTCGAACAGGGCCGGCGTGGCCTTGCGCGGGTCGGTCCAGGTCGGGTCGTTGAAGATGACGACCTCCGGCTGGGCCTGGTGTACGATGCGAGCGTAGTCGATGATGACTTTGTCCTGCTCGGGCGAGTACGGCTCATCGGCCAGCAGCAGCGTCAGTTGCGACGGCTTGAGGCCCTTCTTCTGCAGATGCGCCACCCAGAAGTTGATCCACTCGGTCACGCGGCGCCGGTCGGCCGCCGTGTCCTTGAGGGCCGAGAAGGCGTTGTAGACCGCGTAGTGGCGAGCGCCTTGCCAGCGTGCCAGCCACTCATCCATCAGCTTGGTGTCAGGCGGGACCGTCAGCCCACCGTCAGGTGCATGGCGGCCGAACGGCATGACCGACCCGTTCGCCCACGGCGTGTCCACGTGGTAGCGCTTGAGGAACGCCACCAGCTTGTCGCGGTTCTCGGCGGTGACGCCGTAAGCGAAGCTGTCGGTGTAGTCCCAGCCGCCGAGCGACAGGCTGAGTTGGTCCGGCATGACTTCGGTCGAGACCCGCAGGCGAAACGGCACCGTCACGGCCGGTGCGGTGCCGGCTGAGACCAGCAGCCGACCGTCGGTGCGGCCGGGCTTCAGGCGAGCCGAGTCGATGGTCAGCCAGACCTGCCGGGTCATGCCGGCGGGCACGCTGACGGTCCAGCCACTGCGCTCGGCCGGGACCTCGGGCAAGGCGCTGGCGGCCACACCGATGCCCGAGGCGGCCGTGAAGGCGACTTCCTGCACGGTGAGCCAGCCGGCCGGCAGGTCGGCGAAGCCATCGGCCTGGAGCTTCACCACCAGATCGGTGTCCTTGGCGTTGGTGAGGCAGAAGGCCGCGCCGCGCACTTCGCGCTGCATCAGGGCCACGTCGAGTTGCGGTGTCGGGTCGGCCATCGGGGCGACGCTGGCAGGCAGCAGCGGATCCCACCGCCGGCCGGCCCAGATCTGTAGCGGCGGGCGTCCGGCGGCGCGCCAGAGCGCCGCCTGCACCCGCAGGGCGCGCCGGTGCGCCGCGTTGTACGGCAGGATCAGCTTGCTGTTGGCGGCCACCGGCGGCGCGGTCAGGTTCTCCTCGGCGGCGCGCTTCAGCTCGTCCGCCAGCGCCTGCTGCCGGTCGGCCGGGAGCCCGGCAGCGGCCAGCGCCTTGCGCAGGTTGGCGATCTCGGCCGTCACGCGCGACTGCACGTGGAGGTTGATCATCCGGGTCTGGAACGCGGCCTTGAGGTCGGTCACCGCCTCGGCCTGCCGCGGCTTGCCGGCGAGTTCGGGCGCGCCGGCATAGACTTCAATCTCGTCGCAGAAGAAGTACGGGCCGTCGGGTTGGCAGACAATGGCCACATGCCGCCCGTGCGCCTTGAGCGCGCGGGTGACGTAACGGTGCGTGCCATAGCCCTCCGCCGGTGGCAGGCTCTGGCTCGCGCTGAGCGTGACCAGGTCGCCGGCTTCGTACCAGGACTTGCCGTCGTCGCTCACGTAGATGAGCAGCGCGGCCGGCCAACCGACGCCCGCGCGCCCGGCCGCGGTGCTGAAGCTCGCGCCGCCGATCGGCTCATCCTGGCCGAGATCGATGGTGATGATCACCGGTTTGGAGTTCTGCCAGCCGACGGTGCCCTTCTGGGTCCAGAAGTACCCTTTGACGTAGTCGCCGTCGGTGAGCTGCAGTGTGTCGCCGGCATCCGCGCAGAGCGCGTAGTTCGGTGCCGGCCAGAGGGTGTACGGTCGGCCGAGGGCGAGGTTGCGGTCGGCAGGTTGAGCCACCGCAAACGTCGTGTGCAGCACCAGAGCGGCAATCACATAGCGCATAGGACACCTCTCACAGGGGGCGGGGCTTCACACTCGCGGGCCGAGTTCCTCGTCAGCCGGCACGTAGTTCAGTTGGAGGGCTCGCTGCTGGCAGGCTGGCCGCCCAGCCACGGAGGCGGTGAGCAGTCGGCCGTCGTAGAAGACGGCGCCGCCGGCGGGCAGCGGCACGGCGTAGCCGCCGCCAGGCCGCGACGTCGCGGCCTGGCGCGTCGCCTCGGCATACCACTGGCCCTGGCGGCGCGTGTGCCGGAGAAGGCCATCCTGGTGGCTCCGTGGCAGCACCACGAGGCAGCCGGACTCCTCGGTCACGTCGTCCAGCGCCAGCCAGACACAGACCATACGGGACGGGGCCGGCGAGCACTGCGCCGACTCCTGCCGCCACCAACCCGCCTCGTCGGCTGCATCGGTGCGCAGCCGAGCCACCGACGAGACCAGGCGCGGCGGCGAACCCAGCAGCGCGCCGACCCAGGTCAACAGCCGGGTATCGGCGGCCAGTTGGCGGTTGAGGTCACACCAGGCCGCCAAGGCAGCCACTTCGGCCGCGGCGGGTGTGCGCTCGGCCACAGCCACGCCGTTGGTGATCGGGGCGCGCTGGTGAGTCGGGTGAACAGACGACGGAACCGCCTCACCAACGGCCGCTTCGAGCCGGTGAGTCCAGGACTCGGCGCGCTCGGCCTCAAGGATGGCGGCCTCAACCAGGTACCCTTGGCGACGGAAGGTGCTAACCTCATAGGTGGACGGAAGCGAGTTCATCAAGCCGATCTCAGGTAGCCCAAACGAGCTACGGGGTGAGTGTTCCGCTCCGCCGCTCCGGCACCTTCCCGGAGCCTGGCGGGACCGACCCGATGGTCGCCGCCGCCGCGGAGTGGACAGGGCGGGCCGTGGACGGCGGTGTGGGTAATGGGCGGCGCGATGGGTACCATGGTGCGTAGTAAGGGGTAGGCGTGTGGCGGTGGCTCGAGAGGTGCCCGTGGCAGCGGACGAGGGCGCTAGGCGGCAGCAGCAGAGCAGTCTGGTCGACCTGCTGCTGCCTGCCGCGGCGTTGGTGCTGGGACTACAGGCTTGGCGCGTCGGCATGGTCGCGTGGGGCGAGGCGCCGGCGGCTGCCTGGGTGGTGGGGGTGGCGCTCGGCGTGTTGCCGCTGAGCCGTGGCCTGGCGCATCGTTGGGGGGCCCGCCGACTCGCCGCCTGGGCCGTGGTGGCGCTGGCTGCCTTACGCCTGGCCGCCCAGTGCGCTGGTGCCGCCCTAACGCCGTGGTACGGCGGCCTCGGCATCGTGCTGCTGGCCATCGGCATTGACCTGTGGGTCAGTTCGGCGACCTCTCCAGCGCGCCTGCTGCAAGGGTTGCTGCTCGGCGTTGCACTGGCGCTGGCCGACCAGTTGCTGACCGACACGTACGATCTCATCTGGCAGAGCGGCTGGATCCGGCTGGCCATCACCGCCGTGCTGTGTGCGGTGCCGTGCGGTGTGGCCTGGTGCGCCGCCGGCGAGTCCGAGTCAGCGCGGCTGGAGCAACGTCCCGCGGCGGTGGCCTGGCCGCTGGCCCTGGCGCTCCTCGATGCCACCACGGCCAGTCCGGCGCGAGCGGTGGCGGGCTGCGGCTGCTCGGTCGCCACCGTGGTGCTGCTGTCGGCGAGCGGCGTGATGGTGGCCGCGCTGGCGGCGAGCCGGCTGCCGGTCTGGGTCGCCGCGG
>CAZHGD010000201.1:0-13078 GCA_964531735.1 uncultured Fimbriimonadaceae bacterium
CTACCGCCGGTCGCGCAGCAGGTCTTCCACGGTGACGAACCGGTAGCCGCCCCGCTGTAGCCGGGTGATGGCCGAGGGCAGGACCCGGAGCGACTGGTAGGCGCCATCGTGCATGAGCACCACCGCCCCGGGCTTCATGCGGCTGGTGGTGTAGCGGAAGATGTAGTCCTCGCCGGGTTCGCGGAAGTCGCTGGTGTCGAGGGTCCAGCCGGTCTGCACCAGCCCGAGCGAGCCGATGACCTCGGTGGCCGTGCCGTCGCAACGCCCGCCGGGGGGCCGGAAGATCTTCGCCGGGCGGCCGCAGATGGCTTGCAGGACGACGTTGCAGGCGCGCACCTCGGCGGCCACCTCCTGCGCCGACAGGCGCCAGAGGCGGCGGTGGTGTTGGGTGTGGTTGCCCAGACAGTGGCCGTCGCGCGCGATGGCGCGGACCAGCTCGGGATAGCGCGCCGCCTGCTCGCCCACCACGAAGAACGTGGCTTTGGCGCCGGCGCGGCGCAGTACGTCGAGGATCTGGGGCGTGTAGCCCGGATGCGGACCGTCGTCGAAGGTCAGTGCCACCAGCGGCCGCCGCGGGTCGCCGCGGCGGAAGATGGACGCGCTGCGCCCGCGCCGCAACTGGGTGCGATAGCTGGCCAGCCGGCCGGCCAGATCGCGCTGCGAGCGGTGCCAGGCGGTCTCCCAGCAGCGCTGCGCCAACGGCTTGAGCGGCGGCCGCGTGCCCGCGCTCACCGCACTAGCCGCCACCAGTAGCACCAGGCTGACCAGACTCAGCCGCCGCATGTTCCGGCTCCTTCGGCCCACCGGCCCGCGCATCGCGCCGCAGGTCGGCAGGGACGGACCGCCCGACAGCCAAACCGACCGCGGAGATCCGTTGATGGACACCGCCCGGCTGTGTGCCGCCATCCGCCCTGACCGTCTGCGCGCCTTGACGCACGAGCTGGTCTGCATACCCAGCCCCACCGGCCACGCCGCCGATTGTACCCGGTTCCTGGCCGACCGGCTAGCACAGGCCGGACTCGCCGTGGAACTCGACACCGGCCGTTATCCCGAGCAACCGACGCTGCTCGCCCGGCTGTCCGGCGCCGGCGCGGCCACGGTGCAGTTCGACGGGCACACCGACCACGTCCCGCTGCCGCACCCCGCCCCGGAGTGCCTGGACGACCGAGTTATCGGCCGCGGGGCCGCGGACATGAAGGGCTCGCTGGCCATCATGGCCGAAGTTGCGGCGGTCTTCACCGAATGTGGCGTCATTCCGCCCGGTGACCTGCTGTTCACCGCCCATGACCTGCACGAGGCGCCCAACGGCTATGGCGAGAGCCTGACCGACCTCTGCCGGCGCGGCCGGCATGGCGATGTCGCCGTGGTCTGTGAGACCGGGCAGGAGGTGCTGCCGCTGGTGGGCCGCGGCATGGGCATCTACGAGCTGCGCGTGACGCGCGAGGGCGAGCTGTGCCACGAGGTGACCGGCGCGCCGAACCCGATTGACGTGCTCACCGAGGCCCTGAGCCGCCTGCGCGCGCAACAGCAGCGGATGGCGGCGGCCCCGGAGCCGTATGTCGGCGCCGAGACCATCTTCGTGGGCCAGGTCCAGGCCGGCTCGTTCTACAACCAGGTGCCCACCGCCGCCTACGCGCAAGGTACCTGGCGGTTCAGCCCGCAGAAGACCGCCGCCGAGGCCGAGGGCGAGCTACGCGCCTTGCTGGCCGACTTGCCGCTGCCCGAGGGCATCTCCGTCGTCCCGCAGTTCACGCTGGTGCGTCCGAGCTACGCGCTGTCGCCCGACGAGCCGCTGGTCGGCGCGTTCCAGGCGGCGTACCAGGCCGAACACGGCCGACCGCTGCCGCTGGCCGGTGCCAAAGCGGTCTGCGACGTGCCGATCTTCGTCCGCGAGGCCGGCATTCCCTGTGTCGGCCATGGCCCGGCCAACCATGGCGCGCATGGCGAGCCCGAATACGTGCTGGTCGACGACCTGGTGGCCTGCTGCCGCGTTTACTTGCGGATGCTGGCCGAGTACTGGGGGGCCTGAGGAGGTACCACCGAGGGCGGCGCCAATGAGTCGACCAGCCTAGCGCTCGAGGAGTGACTGTGAAGACCGTAGCCGCGTTTGCGATACTGCTGTTGACGGGTGGATGTGCCATGGCCGACGACCTCTTGTTCGACTTTGCCAAGGTGACCGACCCGGCCACCATCCGGGCGTCCGACGTCAAGGTGAGCCTGGTGCCCTTTGGTGACGGCCGCGGCCTCCAACTGGCCACCGGCCATCGACAGGACTGGCCTGGCATTACCTTGCCGGCGCCGGATGGCAAGTGGGATCTCAGCCGGCGGGCCTGGCTGGCCATCGACATCAAGAACACCGGCACCGCCGCCGCGACCTTCTGCTGCCGCGTTGACAATCCCGGTGCCGACGGCATCCGCAACTGCGTCACCGGCCAAACCCCGGTCGCGCCTGGGGCGACCGTGACGCTGAAGGTCACGCTCCGCCACCGGCCGGTGGCGCCGCCGCCGGTGAAGCTGTTCGGCATGCGCGGCTATCCGTACGGGTCGGGTGACCAGGGCAGCATCGACACGCGCAACGTGACGCAGCTGGTGCTGTTCGTGCCGAAGCCGAGCAGCGACCACCAGTTGCAGATCGGCAACTTGCGGGCCGGTGGCGAGCACACGCCCGAGGCGCCGTGGCCGGCCGGCAAGCCGTTCCTGCCGCTGATCGATACCTTCGGGCAGTACCGCCACCGCGACTGGCCGGGCAAAGTGCACAGCGAAGCCGAGCTGAAGCAGCGCGTGGCCGACGAGGCCAAGGAACTCGCGGCGCGACCCGGCCCGGACGACTGGGACCAGTGGGGCGGCTGGCAGAGCGGCCCGCAGCTCAAGGCGACCGGGTTCTTCCGCACCGAGAAGCACCAGGGCAAGTGGTGGCTGGTCGATCCGGACGGCCACCTGTTCTTCTCGCACGGCATCGACTGCGTGCGCATGATGGACGCCACGCCGGTCACCGAGCGCGACGGCTGGTTCGAGGACTTCCCGGGCGACCGGCCTGAGTACAAGGAGTTCGTCATCGGCGCGGCCTATGCGCTGCATGGACACTATGCCGGCAAGCGCCCGCGCTGCTTCAGCTTCGCCGGGTCGAACCTGAAGCGCAAGTACGGCGCCGAGTGGCGCCAGGCGGCGGCCGACATCGCCCACCGGCGCCTGCGGAGCTGGGGCCTGAACACCATCGCCAACTGGTCGGACGCCACGGTCTACCAACTGCGCCGCACGCCCTACACGGCCACCGTCGGCTTCCAGAGCAAGATGCTCGAAGGCAGCCAGGGCTACTGGGGCAAGTTCCGCGACGTCTTCGACCCGAGCTTCGCGGCGGGCATCGAGCGCGCGGCCAAGGGCCTGAAGGGCGGCAGTGCGGGCGATCCGTGGTGCCTCGGGTACTTCGTCGACAACGAGATCGCCTGGGGTGACGACACCTCGCTGGCGGTGGCGGCGCTGCAGTCGCCCGCCGGGCAGGCGGCCAAGCAGGTCTTCGTGGCCGACCTCAAGGCGAAGTACGCCACCATCGACAAGCTGAACGCCGCCTGGGGCACTCAGCACGCGAGCTGGGACGCCTTGGCCGAGTCGACCAAGGCACCGGACCGGCTCAAGGCGCGCGAGGATCTCATCGCGTTCTACACCAAGAGCGCCGAGACCTACTTCCGCGTGATCCGCGACGCGCTGCGCGTCACGGCACCCAACCAGCTCTACCTGGGCTGCCGCTTCGCCTGGGTCAACCCGCTGGCCGCCGCCGCCGGCGCCAAGTACTGCGACGTGGTCAGCTACAACCTCTACCAGCGTTCGGTGGCCGACTTCAAGCTGCCGTTCGCCGCGGATGTGCCGCTGATCATCGGCGAGTACCACTTCGGCGCGCTGGACCGCGGCATGTTCCACACCGGCTTGGTGCCGGTCGACTCGCAGGCCGAACGCGCGGCGGCCTACCAGAACTACGTGCGCGGCGCCCTGCAGCACCCGCAGTTCGTGGGCTGTCACTGGTTCCAGTACCAGGACGAGCCGACCACCGGCCGCGTGCTCGACGAAGAGAACTACCAGATTGGCTTCGTCGACATCGCCGACACGCCCTACCGCGAGACCGTGGACGCCTGCCGCGAGGTGGGCTACGCGATGTACCGCACGCGGCTCGACGGCAAGTGACCATGGCAGCGGGCGGTCCTGGCGCCGACGAGCGCCGGGACCGCGCGTTTCTGGGAGCCTGGGAGATGGGTCCTCGCCTGACGCTGATGGGGGCCTGGCGGCGTGCGCCCAGCGGCTGGTGGCGGCGCGGTACCCCAGCGGCGCCGTGCCGGTGGTCACACGCCCACGGCTGGCGCCCGGCCGCGGGCTGTACACGCCGCTCGCCGCGGTGACCGTCGACACCGACTGCGCCGCGGGGCCGGTGGGTGTCTTCGGTCGTCTGGCGTCGCTGACGCTGGGCCTCAGTCGGCCGTCCGCTGACCTTCGCGTCTGGGCCCAGGACCTGGCCGCCGACGAAGCCGTGGAGGTGACCAGCGAGGTGGTGGTCGCCGATGGCCGGCTGACCGTGCCGGGCGTGCTGCTCGACCGCATCGGCGGGCCGCGGTCGGCCGAAGACCGGTCTGACGGCGCGGTGGTGCTGCACGCCGAAGTGGTCGGCTGACTGACCGGCAGAGAGGGAGTGGGACCAGTGAGCACGCAACGTCAGGACGTCGGGCCGGCCGTAGCTCCCGGCAGCCGGTTCATCAACGAGGTCAGCGGTCAGGGCGACACGCTGCCGGCGGGCTACGTGCCGCCGCTGGTCAGCAACGGCAGCTTGTCGTTGCTGGTCGACCACCGCGGCGGGCAGCGGCAGCGCACCTACGGTGGCATGAGGCCGTGCATTTGGTGGGCCGGGCGCCGGTATGGTCCGCCGCACGACCAACTGGTGCCGTTCGGCCACTGGGAGCTGTCGGCAACCGCCGATGGTCAGGCGCCAGGCGAGCCGGACCGCTGGACGCAGACGCTCGACACGCAGGCAGCCGCGGTGACCTGCCGGCACGAGTATGCCGCGGGCCTGACCGTCGAGACGACGGTCTTCACGCCGTTGGCCCACGACTTGGTCGTCGTCACACAGCGCGTGCAGGCTACTGACGAGGCCGTTCGTGCCGCCCGCCTGACGCTCCGCTACCAGTTCACGCCGCCGGGCGACGACCTACGGGCGCCGCGGCGGGTGAACTGCGCCGCTGCCCTTGCCGAAGCCGGGCAGTCGGTCGAGTTCCGCTACCAGCTCGACGGCTATCCAGCGAGCGAGGGCGTGGTGGCGGCGCTGGCCGGCCAGCCGGTGACGGCCGAGGTCACCGGCCAGGTGGCGACGCTGTCGGCCGACGTGGTCTTGAGTGCGGGCCAGCCGGCCGAGGTCACGTTCTACCTGCTGTTCGCCGACACGCTGGACGGGCCCGACCACCTTGCCCGCGCGGCCAAGCTGCGGGCGCAGATCCGGCGCGACGGCAGCGCCGGCCTGTTCGCGGCCCACCGGGCCGAGTGGGGCCGCTACTGGGCCGAAGCCGAGGTGCGGCTGCCCGACGAGCGCCTGGAGCGGGTGTACCACACCGCTCAGTACCATCTGCGGGCCAATGCGACCAAGTGGTCGTTCCCGGTCGGCGTCTTCGACACCCACTGGGCCGGGCGTTACTTCGGCTGGGACGAGATGTTCTGCTATCAGGCCCTGATCAGCAGCAACCATCGCGACCTGGCCCGGCGCTGCCCCGAGTTCCGCTGTGCCGGCCTGCCGGTGGCGGTGCAGCGCGCCAGCCACTACAACCAGCCGGGCCGCTACGGCGCCCGCTTTCCGTGGGAGGCGATGGAGGACGGCACCGAAGCGGTCCCGCCCGGCTTCTGGATGGACCATGTCTTCCACATGTCCAACATCGCGCTGTCGGCCTGGTTCCAGTACCAGTACACCCACGATACCGACTACTTGCGGACGACGGGCTACCCGGTGGTCCGCGAGTGCGCGCGCTTCTTCCTGGCCAACCTCGTCTACGAGGCCCCCGACGGCGGCCGGTTCATCGGCAAGTGTACCGATCTGGAGCGCCTCGGCCCGGCGCGCCTGAATCCCTTCATGACGTCCTGTGGCGCCATCTACACGCTCGAAGCCGCGGCCCAGGCCGCAGCCATCCTCGGTGACGACGACGCGGAGGCGGCCGACTGGTGGCTCACGGCCGCGAAGCTGCGCGAATCGCTGCCGCACGACGGCGACAAGTACGTGCCCTATGCCGGCTGCACCGAGCGCAGCGTCGCCGCCCTGGGTGGTCTGTTCCCCTATCCGTTGTTCGACGAGACCGAGGAGCGGCAGCGTCGGGCGGTGCTCGATTTCGTGGCCGAGGGCCGCGCCTCGGGCAACATGTACCCGGTCGGCAACTCGGTCTGTGCCTGGTATGCCGGCTGGATGGCAGCGGCGCTGGCGGCCATCGGCGAAACCGTGGAGCCGGTCGAGCTCCTGGACGAAGCGGCCGCCGGCGCCGGGTGCTTCGCCGAGCTGTTCGAGATCAACGAAGCCGAGGTCTCGATGCACCCGTGGTTCGCCACCGCCTCGGGCAACGTGGTCTATGCGCTCAACCAGATGCTGGTCCAGAGCCGCGGCGACCAACTCCGCATCGCGGCCGGGGTGCCGGAATCGTGGCGCGACTTCTCGTTCCGGCTGGCCTGCCACGGCGATCTGGTCATCGAGGTGGCCGTGGCGGACGGGCGCTTGACCAACCTGACCCTGGTGCCCGGCGGCAGCGGCCCGCAGGAGCGAACGCTGGTCATCCCGGCTCGGTTGCTGGCCGGGGCCAAGCTGAACCCGGCGGCTATCGGCGCCATGACCGAACAGGACGGACGCCTCGCCGCTCAGGTCCGGTTCGCCGGCCGAACCGAGCTGCTCAGCCGGCCAGCCCGTGGGTGAGCGCCCTCGCGCCTTGCGCCTTCGCCGCACCCTCGCGTAAGATGGGCCTTCGGAGAACCTGATGCGTATGCTCGACGCCGCCACTGAAGCCGCCCAAGTGCAGGCCGTGCTCGCCCGTGACCCGTTCGTCGGCACGGCGGAGCACGCGCGCGACGCCGAGAGGATCGTCCACGACGTGCGGCAGCGGGGCGATGCCGCGTTGCTGGACTACACGCGGCGGTTCGACGCGCCGGAGATGACCTTGCCGCGGATGCGCGTGTCGGCGGCCGACCTGGCCGCGGCGCGACGGGCCGTGCCCGGCGAGTTCATCGCGGCCACGGCGACGGCCATCGGCAACCTGACCGACTTCCACCGCCGGCAGGTGCGCCAGGACTGGTTCGCCACGCGGCCCGGCGGCGGCTGGGTCGGGCAGCGGTTCTCGCCCATCGAGCGGGTGGGCGTCTACGTCCCCGGCGGTCAGGCGGTGCTGCCGTCCACGCTGCTGCACGTCTGCGTGCCGGCGCAGGTGGCCGGCGTCAAGCAGATCGCCGTCTGTTGCCCGCCGCGGCGTGACGGCACCGGCGAGGTCCACCTGCTGGCGGCCGCGGCCATGCTCGGCCTGGACGAGGTCTACCTGGTCGGCGGCGCTCAGGCCATCGCCGCGCTGGCCTTCGGCACGCACACCATTCGCCGCGTCGACCTGATCGCCGGGCCGGGCAATCCGTACGTCAACCACGCCAAGCGGCTGGTCTACGGCACCGTCGGCATCGACAGCCTGGCCGGGCCGTCGGAGATCCTGATCATCGCCGACGACACCGCTCGGCCGGAACAGGTGGCGGCCGATCTGCTGTCGCAGGCCGAGCACAGCCTGGACGCCCGCGCGATCGTGCTGACGCCGAGTCGCGACCTGGCGGCGCGCATCGACGCGGCGGTGACCGCGCAGTTGGCCGCGCTGGGCAGCGAGGTGGCGGTCAAGGCGCTGGACGCCTGCGGCGCCATCATCGTCACGGCCGACCTGGACGAGGCCTGCGCGCTGGCCAACGCCTGTGCGCCCGAGCACCTGGAGCTGCTGGTGCAGGAGCCCTCGCGGTGGCTCGGGCGGGTGCACCACGCCGGCGCGGTGTTCCTCGGCGCCTACAGCCCCGAGCCGCTGGGCGACTACGTGGCCGGCCCGTCGCACGTGCTGCCCACCGGCGGCACGGCCCGGTTCAGCTCGCCACTGGGCGTGGACACGTTCGTCAAGCGCAGCAGTCTGATCGCCTACGAACGGGACACGCTGGCCAACGAGGCGGCGGCCATCGCCACGCTCGCTCGCGCCGAGGGCCTGGAGGCGCACGCGCGGAGCGTCGAAGCCCGGTTGGACTGAGAGTGGGACCGGCCTGGCGCCGGTCCCACTCTCACGCCACTACAGCCGCGGGCGCAACTGCTCCAGCAGGTTGTCCGGCGGGTCGAACGGCAGGTCGACCGGCGCGCAGGTCAGCGAGCTGGTGTAGAGGCCCAGGATGGCGCCGAACTGCGCCAGCGAGCGCTCGATCCGCGTCGGATGCGGCTTGGACTCGTCCAGCAGCCAGTCGAACATGGCCTCGGTCAGGCGGCCCTGGGCGGGATCGTCCTCCACGCGGTAGTCGATGGGCCCGCTCTGGTAGCCACCAGCGGCGGTGAACTTCTCCCAGCCACCCATGCTCCACGACACGTAGCCTTCGGTGCCGTAGGCGGCCACGCGCTTGTGGAAGTAGATCACGTCGCGGTGCTCGGTGGCATAGGGCGCCACGCGGCCGCAGACCAGGTTGGCCTTGACGCCGCTCTCGAAGCTGACGTTGCCGACGCAGGCGCTCGGCGCCGGCTGGCGCGAATCGAACTGGTCAGCGCCGGCCACCTGGCCGAACACCGCGGTGATCGGGCTGAACGCCGCGTAGCTGTGCGCCAGCTCCAGGACGTGCACGCCCTGATCGAGCGGCGTCGAGCGGGCGCTGGCGTCGATGAACCGCACCTGCCCGATGGCGCCTTCGGCCACGGCCTGCTTCAGCTCCATATTGTGAGCGTGGAAGTTGAGCTGCGTGTTGACGCAGATCTTCATCGGCGAGCTGGCCGCCAGCGCGCGGATCGCCTTGTAGTCGGCACCGTCAAGCGCAATCGGCTTCTCGATGATCACCGCCGGCACGTTGTGCTCCGCGGCGATGGTCAACGTCTCCAGCCGCAACGCCGGCAGCGTGACGATGTGGAGGACATCGGGCTGCTCCCGCTCGAGCATCTCGTGCACGTCGGTGTAGCGCGTGGCCACGCCGAACTCGTCGCCGAACTGATTGAGCCGCTCCTCGTTCAGATCACACAGCGCGACCATCTGACCGCGCTTGACGAACTGGTAACCTCGGGCATGGCCCTTCGCCCGCGGACCGCACCCCAGGAAGGCACACTTGAACATCGCATCATCTCGCTGGCTTTCGCCTGTCGCCAGCCGCATTCGCCGCCCCGGCCCGGGTCCTCTTGCCTGAGGCGCGAGTCGCGACATCCGCGTTGAGCCACCTACGGCAGCGGCTCGCCGACGATGCGAATCCAGCCTATGCGCAACGCCACACCGTCGAACGCCTTGGCGTCGTAACGGCCCAGGCGCTTGGCCTCCGCCATGGGTTCGGCGCGGTCGGGCGCGTCGGCCAGCAGTTCGACGGTCACGGTGTGCTCGCGGTCGGGCACGGCGCCCGCCAGCGCCAGGCTGCTGAGCCGCTGGTAGTAGCTCCAGCGGTCGACCTGCTGGCGCACGCCGCCAACGCGCCCATCGACGGTCACGCGCACCCGGCCGGTGTCGGGCCCCATGAGGTTGAACAGACTCGCCGCGGTGCCCTTGAACCGGAAGGTCAGCTTGGCGCCGGGCTGGTTGGTGAACCAGATCTGCTCGAAGTGCTGCCCGAACGCGCCGGCCGGCTGTCGCTCCCAGCGGCCGGTCAGCATCGCCTCGGTGATGGGCACCTGACGCGCGTTGGCCAAATGGTCGGGCCGCAGTGGCCGGGCCATCGCCGCGGCGCGGTCGAACGGCGGCGGCGCGGCGGCCAGCAACTGGCTGGTGTGCTCGGCCATGACCTGGCCGGACAGGTTGAAGGCGGCCGGTGAGGTGTAGACGCCGTCGGTGGTGAACACGACCTTGCCCGTCAGCTTGGCCACCTCGTCGGGCTTGGCGCGATAGACCAGCCGGCCGTCCTTCTGCAGGGCCCAGAAGCGCTGGCCAAGGTTGACCGCCGGCAGGCCGTAGCGCTCGGCCAGGCGCTCGAAGGCCGAGACCACACTCGGGCAGAGGCCCTTGTCCAGGTCCTGCTCGTAGCCGGTGCGGAAGCTGTAGACCAACAGCAGGTCGAGGTTCCGGTCGGCCTGCCAGGCCTGGCGGATCATGCCTTCGATGGCGGCCTGCGCCGTCTCGGGTGCCGTCTCGGCGTCGTCGCTCGCGAAGTCGATCAGCACCAGGTCGGGCTGGTGCCGCAGGGCCTCGTGGGCAAACCGATAGACGCTGAAGCCGGAGCCGCGGGCGCCACCGTCGATGGCGGCCAAGTGGCCGGTGATGGTCACGCCGGGATGCTGCGCGCGGAGCTGCTTCAGGTAGGTCTCGAACCAGCCGCCCTGCGCGTGGTTGCCACCGGCGAAGCAGACCACGGTCAGCGGCTGGCCCGCGGCCAGCTTGCGCTTGACGTTCGGCAGGCCGCCGCGCACTTGCAGCTCCTTGGCCGGCACCGGCTCGTGTCCGGGCACGTCGAAGTAGCGCTCGGTGGTGAACTCGCCCAGCGCCGCGGCGCCCTTGGCCTCGACAATCGGCCAGCTCGCGCGCAGCTCATCAGCCTGCGGGCCCATCTGCTCCAGTGGCAGGTCCTTGAACCCGAGCGCGCGCACCGGCGAATCGGGTTGCAGATGGTAGTCGTGTCGCGCCGGGTCGACAAACCGCGGGTCGGCGTTGAGCGAATGCTCGTCGTGCCCGGTCTGGCGCCATTCGTCCCAGCTCAACAGGCGGCCTGAATCGGGCAGCAGGTCGAGGCGGAACTTGAGGTCGAGGCCGGCCGGTCCCCAGACGCAGTTGTGGTCGAACGCGAACCGCGCGAAGTCCACTTTGGGCCCGCGCCAGCTCCAGACGAGCTGCCCGCCGCCCCACTGCGCGCGGTGCCGCTCGCGCATCATGCGCCCGCCGTCGGGCGTGTAGTAGATGATGTTGCGCTGGAACTTCGAGCCGCCGACCGTGCTGAACGTGGCCGGGTCGTCGGTGTAGGTGGCCAGCTCGGGATAGCGCTGCAGGTAGGCGGCGTAGCTGCCGTCGGCGCGGCGCTTCTTCACGTAGGAGTACGACTGCGCCATCAGGTCGGGATAGCCGCCGCCGCTGACCTGGAAGCCCGGTGCGTCGATGATGACGTTGTTGGCCCAGGTGTTGTCGCGGCCCTCGTGGTTGAACAGGCCGCAGACCGGCACGGCGTAGAGCAGGTTGCCGAACACGGTCACGCCCGATTCGGGCGCATCGAGGTAGATGCCCCAGGTGAAGGCCGGGTAGATGAACTTGACCTTGCCGCCCGACACCGGCCGCCAGGAGCTGGCCTTGCCGAAGCCACCGAGATGGTGGAACAGGTTGTAGCGGATGACGGTCCCGCGCTGGGTGAAGTCGCGCGAGGACATGTACAGCCCGCCGGTGTCCTCACTGCCCAGGTTGGTGTGGTGGACCACGTTGTACTCGACCGTCTGGTCGTTGCCGCCGACCAGAATACCCTGGTGGTAGCAGTCGTGGATCAGGTTGTGCCGCGCGAAGTTGCCCACGCCCGCCAGGTTGACGCCGGTCTTGTAGGTGCGGTCGAAGGCCGCGATGTGGTGGATGTAGTTGTTGTCGGCATACAGGTCGCCGCGCTCCAGCGTCTGCCGGTTGCCACCGGTCAGCGCCACGCCGCCGGCGCCGGTGGCCCAGATGTCGCAGCCGCTCACGCCGCTGCGGTGGCCGCCGACGACGTTCACGCCCCAGGCGCCGGTGTTGCGGATGGTGCAGCCGGCCACGCGGACCGCTTCACAGTCCTTCAGCTCCACCGCGGTGGCGTCGCAGTTCTCCAGCGCGAAGCCGCGCCAGGTGAGGTGCGCGGCGCCGGTGGCGGCGAGCAGCGTGCCACACACCGGCACGCCGACCTCGCCGGTGCCCAGGTCGGCCGGCGGCAGGAAGTAGAGCCGGGCCGCGTCGGGATCGAGGTACCACTCGCCCGGCGCGTCGAGTTCGGCGAGCAGGTTCTGCACGAAGTAGCGGTCGCCGACCACCAGGCCGTAACTGACGTTGCGCGCCAACCAGATGACGCCGGTGGCCGCGTCGGCCGACTTGAGGCGCACGACGTTCCAGGCCCAGCCATAGGCCGGGTGAATGCCGATCTCGGCGCGCTGCACGTGCTGCCAGGACGGCTTGATGACATCGCGCGTGGCGGTGAAGTGGTCCTTCACCTGCGGCACGTTGTCCGAGACGGAGTTGTTGGTGGCCGGGGCCGGGTCGCTGGCCGCGATGTGGGCCCAGCGGCCGCCGTGCGGATCTTGCGCGTCGACGTTCGGGTAGCGCGCCAAGACCTGCCGCTCGCCGCGGAAGAAGAGCTGGCGGCAGGCGACCTTGGCCAGCGGCGTGTTCTTCAGGTCGGCCACCAGGATGCCGTTGCGGAACGGCTGGAAGCCGGTCACCGGCCAATCGCCGACCAGCCGCGTGCGCCCTTGCCCGGCGCCACGCCAGACGATAGGCCCGGCCGGCGTGCCGGAGTCTTCGGCGCCGAAGGTCAGCGGCTGCTGCAGCCGCCAGGTGCCGGCGGCCACGTGCACCGTGGCGCCTTCGCCCAGCTGGCCGGCCCGGCGCAGCGCGCGCAGTTCGGTCTGCGCGCGGGTCAGGCTGGCGAACGGCTCGGCCGGCGTGCCGGCAGCGGTGTCACGGCCGTCGGGCGCCACGTGGAGGGCGACCGGGGCCGCCCAGGCGGGGGCGGCCAGCATGAGGGCCCAGAGCCGTACCGGCCAGCCCGCCGGCCGCCGGCCGACCGGGACAGCGTGAGCGAGGTGCATCGTCTGCTCCGAGCCGCGGCCGAACCGGCCGTTGCGGCCTGCTGGTGCGCTGTTCGACGCCGCGACGTACCGCCCTTCCGCGGACATGCTAAGCAGCATGCCGGAGTTGTTGTCCACAGGGCGGGCGAATCCTGTCCGCGG
>CAZHGD010000202.1:0-13052 GCA_964531735.1 uncultured Fimbriimonadaceae bacterium
CTGGTTGGCACCAAGAGCTTTGACCCGATGGACTATGACTCTGACTCAGCCCTGGATGGTGGGCCGCGAGGTTGACAAGAGAGCGATCCGTGCTACCATGCCGCGTGCCGGGTCATTAGCTCAATCGGTAGAGCAGTGGACTCTTAATCCATTGGTTTCAGGTTCGAGTCCTGAATGACCCATTCCCCCTCTTCTTGAGCCGCACCTCCCGGTCGGTTGCCCCGTCACTTCGCGATCATCGCGCCGACCTGATCGATCGCGTTCAGGTGGTGCTGGCGGTGCTTCTCCAGCGTCGGCCGCCAAGGCGCGGTCATGAACCCGAGCAGCCGCTCCGGGGCCACCTGCCGGCGGCAGTACTCCACGGTCAGATGGAAGTTGTCGTCGTTGCTCCAGTTGCTGCCCGTGGGAATCTGGTCGTAACCGGCTGTCTCCAGGTCGACGTATGAGCGGGCCGGCACCACCTCGTCATCGAACCGCGTGGCGTAGTACCAGTTCGACTGCAGCACCGACTGCGGCATCCGCGCCAGGAACTCGTCGTGGTGGTGCCAGATGTCGTCGGACCAGATCCAGGCTCGGGAGCCGTTGCGCGTCACCTCGCCGACGAGGACCTCGAGGTCGTGCCACCACAGGTCGAGCTGCCGGATGACCACGTACTCGTAGTAGCGCTGGCAGTCGTAGCCCTCTTCGTCCATGCCCAGGTGGAACAACCGCGGGCCGTCGAACAGCGCGACCACCTCGGCGATCAGGTCGCGGCAAGCCTCGTAGTAGAGCGGCGTGGAGACGCAGCGCGAGTACGGCCCCAGCCAGGCGTCGTGCGTGGTGGCGAAGTTGAGCTTGGGAATCGGCTCCAGACCCAGGTCGCGCAGGCGCACGAGCTCTTCGCGCAGCTCCTGACACGTCCAGGCGCCCTCCACCGCCAACTCAGGATGAGACTGCCACTGGACGCCGTCGCCCAGGTCGAGCACCAGCATGTTCATGCCGACCTCGGCCATATGCACCGTGAGGTCGGTCCACAGACCGCGGTCGCAGCGCAAGTAGGGCGCGAAGCCACGCTCGGGGCACTCGGGCGCGACCCGGTCCTCCCACATGTTGTAGCTGAGATGCAGCAGGTTCGCCCAGATGAAGTCGGCCATGGCGACGGTCTCCGTCGCGCCGAGTTCGCCGGTGGGCCGGCCGGTCCTCTGTCGGCGGGAGGGATCACGTCGCGCGTGCGGCATCTAGCCACGGGAGAAGGCCATGCTCCGCCTTGCCGGCCTGGTGTTGCTGACCGCCGTGACGGTGGCGAACGCCCGCGAATTGGCCACCGGCGACGGGTTGTCCTTGCAGATGGACGACCGCGGCGCCGTCACGCAGGTGCGCGTCGGGGCCGACGAGCTGCGCCTGACCCGGCCGGGCGGCTGCTACGTGGCCGACGTGGCGGGCATCGCGGCGCGCGAGGTCGACCTGGTCGACAACCCGAGCTTCGAGACGCTCGCGGCCGGCCGGCCGACCGGCTGGGACGTGGGCCAGGACTGGTCGCTGGACCAGACCGTGGCCCGGACCGGCCGGTGCTCGATGAAGGTGCAGTTGGCCGCGGCGCGGCCGTCCGGCGGCCTGAGCATCGAGCTGCCCGTCCAGCCGAACACGCCTTACCGCGTGTCGATGTGGCTGAAGACCGCCGGTTGCGCGCCGTCCTTCTACACCGTGCAACTCGACGCCGCAGGCCGACCCGATCCCGATCATCCGCAGGTCTGCATCAGCCACGCCAACAAGCACTCCGACTGGTTCCAGCTCAGCTCCGATCTGGTCACCTCGCCAGTCTGCCGCCGGCTCCGCGTGTACTCCAACCTCTGGCACCAGGTCGGCACCGCCTGGCTGGACGATGTGGCGGTGCGCTGTCTGGCCGACGACTACCTGACGCCGCAGCAGTTGGCCCTGGGCCGGGTGGAGCCGCTGGCTGACGGCGTCAGACAGCAGTGGGAGTCCCCTGAGCAGGCCCTGGCGATGACGACCACCTGGCGCGCCGTCGGCGATCAGGTGCTGGTCGACGGCGAAGTGCGCGACACCTCGGGCCGCGACCGCGCGGTGACCGTCTCGGTGCGTCTGCCGCTGGCCGCCGAAGGCTGGACCTGGTACGACGACCTGTCGCGCCGGCAGGCCATCACGCCGGGCGTCACCTACGGCGCCGCGCGAGTGCTGGGCGACCGGCGGGTCATCTCGCTGTACCCGTTCGCGGCGCTGGGCAACGACCGAGCCGCTCTGGCGCTGGCGGTGCCGCTCGATGAGCCGCGCATGTTCCGGCTGTCGTACGACACCGTCAACGGCTACTGCCTCAACTGGGAGTTCGGGCTGGCCAAAGACGCCACCAAGCACCCGCGCCGAGCCACCTTCCAGGCTCTGCTCTACCGCCTCGATCCGCGCTGGGGCTTCCGCTCGGCGGCGCAACGTTACTACGAGCTGCGGCCGCAGCACTTCACCGTGCGCCTCAGCCAGCCGGGCGGTGCTGGGTTCATGCAGCCGGTGGCCGACTGGAACGACCCGAAGGTGTTCCCCAGCGCCACCTCCATCTGGAACTACCATCAGCGTGAGGCGAAGGAGCTGCACCAGCGCGAAGCGACGCGGCTGTACTCGTACACCGAGTTCACCGGTTGGTGGGGCTGGGCGCTGGGCATCACGCCCGAGCAGGCGAAGCAGCGTCCGACGCCCGCGGCGGCCTGGGCGAGGGTGGGCGAGCTGGCCCAGACGACGAACCCGAACCAGAACGTGGCGCGGTGCATCCTCAACTGCGTGCCGCACGGCCGCGATGGGCGGCGGTTGCTGCACACCGACTACGAGGCCCAGTGGGGCGGGTACAACTACCTCTGCAACCCGGACCCCGAAATCGAGGGCATCGGCGGGCGCACCAACCGGTTCAGTCTGACCTGGGAGCGCGAGGTGTCGCAGGTCGACGCGTTCGGGCTCGATGGCATGTACTTCGATTGCGCCTTCGTCTTCGCTGTCGACAACTTCCGCCGCGAGCATTTCCGTTGGTCCGACTATCCGCTGGTCTTCGACCACCAGAGCAAACAGCCGGTCCTGCCCATGGTCTTCTCCATCCACGAGTGCGCCAAGGCCATTGCCGACGCGATGCACGCGCGCGGCAAGACCACCATGGCCAACTACAGCGTCACCGACTTCGCGACCGAGCTGTTTTGCGCGCCGCTGGTCGACCTGCTGGGCAACGAGATGCTCTGGACCTGGACCGGCGATCCGAAGCTGTCGTTGCAACGAGTGTTGGCCTACCGCAAGCCGGTGAGCATGTCGTGGCAGGAGGCCAAGCTCGGCTGGCCCGACGGCACCAAGGAGCGGGAGCTGAAGCAGGCCATGCTCTACGGCACGTTCTACCAGCTCAGCCGGCTCGATCCCGAGCTGCGCGAGCGGTGGGTGCCGCTGACCCGCCGGCTGCACAACGCCGGCTGGGAGCCGATCACGCTGGCCTCGGCCACGGGCGGCGAGCGGCTGCGGCTGGAGCGGTTCGGCCGCGTGGCCGATGGCAACCTGCACTTCGCCGTGCGCAACGACGGCGCCCAGCCGGCCACCGTGGCGCTGACGTTCGAGGCGGCGCCGCTGGGCTTGGCCGGGCGCGGCGACCTGCGCCTCTGGCGGGCTCGCGACTCGTGGGCCGCCGAGGTGCTGGACGGGCAACGCGGCGACACGGCTTGGACGGCCAGTCTGCCGGTGCCCGCCGGCGACACGGTGGTGCTCCGCGTCGGCGCGCCAGCCGACCTGGCCCGCGACCAGGTGGCCGAGTTGCCGCAGTTGCTGACCGTGGCCGGCGCGTGGCGCCAAGCGCTGGACGCCGCGACCACCACGCCGGACTACGCGGGCCTGGCCCAGCCACGGCTGCACCGCGTGGCGCTCAACGCGCTGGCCGAGCAGCTCACCGAGCCGATGCTGGGCCAAGTACCGGCCGAACGCGCGGCCTGGGCGCGCCGTCTGCGCGAGAACGTGGCCCTGGCGCAACGCCGCGTCCGCGCCGCGCTGGCCTACCTGCCGCCGGGGTAGGCGCCGGTCCGCTCGAGCGTCGGTCGGTGAGCCGGCCAGGTGGCTGAGCAGGGCCAACAGGAGGGCCGGCTCGGCAAGGGGCGCGCTCTCCCGCTCGTCGTCGGCGTCGGTCGGCGCATGCAGCAAGACGTGGCCACGGCCTCTGGTCTGAACGGCCGGCTCGGCTGGAGCCTCGCCCTCCCGCTCGTCGGCACTGCCGGTCGGCGGGTGCGCGAACGGTAGGCCCGGGGCTCTGACCGGGCGGGTGGCCTTGGCGCGCCGCCGGGAGGGCGAGGCTCCAGCCGAGCCGGCCGTTGGGCGTGACAACGAGCATCCGGCCCACGCTCGGCTCCAGCCGTCAACCGACGCACACGTAGTCGCGGCCGTCAACGCGGCCCAGTTCGGCCAGGCGTTGGCGCGTCGCCTCGCGGCGACCGAAGACGCCGACCGTAACCAGGACGGGTGCCGCGAACTCGACGAGCTTCTCCGGGCCGTGGATCTCGACGCCCCGGATGCGCTCACCCAGTGGCCCGTCGGCGAAGTCGAGGTGCGCCACGACGGTCAGGCCGGCCCGCGTCGCCAGCCGGGACCAGACCTTGCCGGCTTCGCCACTGCCCCAGATGACCACTTCCTGCGCCCCGCTCAGGAAGGTCTCGCGGAGGTGGCCCATCTTGCACTCGCGGAACGCCGCGCGCCGGTACGGGCCGCCGCCGCGGCTCAGCCGCGAGGGGTGGTCGCGCCAGTAGTGCAGTACCTGCGGCAGCTTTGCGAACCGCGCGCCGTGACGCCAGAGCCGCAGCCAGAGGTCATAGTCTTCGGGCCAGCCGACATCGCGATAGCCGCCCACCTCGCGCAGGAGCGCCGTGGGCAGCATCACCGACGGGTGGGCGAACGGCGACTCCACGAACAGGTCACGCACGATGGCCTCGTGCGTGACCAGGCCGTTGAGCCAGTCGAGGTAGCGCTCGAAGCCCTCACTCAGCGTCTCACGCGGGAACCAGGCCACGCCGCAGCCGAGCACGCCGTCGAACGCGGCGTCGCGCTGTCGGCGCAGCCGGTCGCGGTGCATGAGGTCGTCCGCATCGAACCGCGCCAGCCAGGCGCCTCGGCACGCGGCCAGCCCGGCGTTGAGCGCGGCCACCAGCCCTTCGTGCGGCCGGTGGAACACGCGCAAACGCGGCTCAGTGGTGCTCAAGGCGGCCAGCAGCTCGCCGGAGCCATCCGTCGAGCCATCGTCAACGGCGACCAGTTCCCAGTCGTCACCAGACTGCCGGCTGACACTCGCCACGGCGTGCCGGAGCGTCGCCGCAGCGTTGTAGACCGGCATGAGGACGCTGATCATCCGCCCTTCTTGGCCGGCACGGTCACCGGGCGCTTGACCTCGGTCCAGTTGCCGGCGGCGTCCTGCGCGCGCAGCTCGATGGTGTGCTCGCCCGGCTTCAGGTGCAGCGTGCGGACCAGGACCGTCTCGACCTCACTGTCGAACAGGCCATCCTGCGGCAGCGCCGGCAGCCAGGTGCCGCCGTCGAGGCGCCATTCGGCGCTGCGTAGCGCCAGGTTGTCGGTCAGGACCGCGGTCAGCTCGATCTGGTCACCCACGACGCGCACCGGGCCGAGGGCGACCTTCGGGGGCGTGTTGTCGATGACCAGCACCTCGGAGGTCTCCTCGGCCTGCTTCGGCTGGTCCGGGTTGTTCAGCACATCGTCGGCCACGACGCGCACGCGGTAGCGGCCGTCCGGCCAGGCCTTGGTGTCCAGATCGACCTTGCCCTGGCTGGCCGGCACCTCCTGCGCGAGCACCTTCCACTCCGTGGCCCCTTCGGGCCGGATGTACACGGTCACCAGCGGCTGGTCGCCGTTCGGGTCGACGACCTTCCAGCGCACGGCTTGCTTGCCGCGCCAGGTGTCACCGCTGCCCGGCGCCTCGATACCCACCTGGGGCGGCAGGTTGAGATGCACGTAGTAGACGCGCACGGTGCGCACGCGCGGCCCGCCGGCGGGGCCGGCGCGGAGCTTCAGGCGGTACTGCAGGTAGCGGGCCGCCGGACTGTTGACGCGGCCGGCGGCGTTGGCCCAGCCGCTCCAGTCGTCACCGGTCTTGGCGCTGTTGCCGCTCCGCGTCTCGATGGTCACGGCGGCCCCGGCGGCGCCTTCCACGCCCAGCTCGATGGCGCCCCAGCGGGCCGGCGCGCCGGCATCCAGCACGGCCGATTCGAAGGTGCCCTCGGCGGCGGCCGGCAGCGTCAGTCGGACGGCCTGCGCCGCATCGCTGCCGAACGCGATCACCTGCTGCGGCGCCACCGCCGCCAGGGCGGTCACCGCGAGGCTGTCGATCTGTGCCACGCGGCGCCGTTTCTCCGCCGGCACATCGCAGACCCACAGCGTGCTCGACGCGGCCGGGTTCTTGGCCTTGACCGAGACCATGAGGCCCAGCGAGGTGGGCAGCAGCGCCGTGATGGCGGGGCCATCGAACGGACCGATGGCTCTCGGGGGCGCATTGGCGGCCAGCACGTGCAGGGCGTTGCCGTCGCCATAGACGACCGTGCCGCTGTCCAGCACAGTCATGGCCGCGACGGCATCGCCGGTGGCCGCCACCACCTGCGTGTCGGTGCCGCACCGGCGGATGATGCGGCCGGGATTGGTGCCGGACAGGTAGAGGGTGCCGTCGGTCGCCTCAGCCAGGGCCAGCAGGTGCGCGCAGTCGCTCTCGAACAGCGTAGTCGTCCGCCCGCCAGCGATCTGCAGCAGCCGCGCCGGTCGGCCGGTCACGGCCAACAGGGCGCCGGCCCGGGTGCGCAGCAGTCGCCAGACGTAGGTGGCGCCGGTGGCCGCCACGTCGGTCACCTTGCCGTCGGCGCCCAGGCGGCGCAGGCGGCCGCTCGGCGCCGTGGCGAAGTAGACGCCGTCGGGCGCGCAGACGATGGCGGTGATCACCGGCTCGGGCGCCTTCCAGGCGACTTCCAGCTTGCCGTCGGCGGTCAGTCGCAGCAACTCGCCGTTGTTGCCGGTGCCCACATAGCAGCGCCCCTGGCCATCGTGGTCCGCGCACCAGAACAGTGGCTCGTGCCCGCGGGCGAGCACCTTGGTGCCGAGCCCCAGCATCAGGCCGCCGTCGGAAGCGACGCCGAGGTCGCGCAGCTCACCGGCCAGGAAGTCCTTGGCACTGCGGTGGAGCCATGAGCGCGTGGCGCGTCCCGGCGGCACGCTGTCGCTGCGCGTGCTGCTGTCACTGGTGGTGGGCTTGGTCGCGTCCACCTTCGGCGGCTCGGGCCGGCGCGGCGGTCGCGGTGCGTCGTCGGCCTTTGCGGCCAGGGCCGACCAGTCGCCACCGGTGACGGCGGCCGCCGTCTGGCCGATGCGCTGCCAGAGCGACAGTGGCCCGGTCGCATCGCGCAAGCGGCTCGGACCCGGGTCGGCCAGCTCGGGCAGCACCTGAACCGACGACGGCTGCGCGGGCGGTGTGCCTTCGCTGCCGCCGGTCGGCGCGCCGTCGATGGCGATCTGCGCGGTGGCGCCGTTCAGCACCACCAGGTCGCACGGCTTGGCCACGCGCACCGCGGTCTGGCCGCGAGCCAGGTCGGTGGTGCCGGAGTTGCTCAGCAGCTCGTCGAGCAGCGGCGGCGGCGCCGGGAAGGTCTCGCCACGCACGGCCAGATCGGCCTGCGGCAGCGCCAGGTAGACCACCAGCGACTGGTTGTCGGTGTCGGTCTCGGCGAACGCGCGCAGGTACTGATCCGTGTTCTGCGGCGGCGGCGCGAGGAGCTTCAGCGCGTTGCGCATGGTCGGCTCGGCGGCGCCACCGGCCACAATCAGCCGCGTACGGCCCGCCGTGGCGTTGGCCGGCACTTTCAGCTCGATGGACTCATGCCGGACCTGCCCGTCGCGGCGGCGCCGCAGGTCGAGTTCCACGCGCACGGTCTCGCCCGGCTCCACCACCGCGCGGTCGACGTAGGCGCGCGAGATGACGGCGGAGTCGTCGCCGCGGCGGACCGTCAGGTCGACCTTGACCGCCTCGATGGGCAGCCGGCCGAAGGGATTGTTGAGCACCGTCTGGAGCGACGCCGCCAGATCGCCGAGGAGCGCCTGCTGGGGTGGCCCGGTGACCGGACCGACCTGCCGCCGAACCACCGGCGGCGCGCCTTGGCACTTGACCTCGGTGCGCACGTGGTACATCGAGGTGGGCAACATGCCGACCCAGGTCTGCACGGCATCGACGGCGACCGAGAGGGCCAGTGGCGCGCTCAGGTCGTCATCGTCGGCGATGCGGCAGTTGAGGGTGCGCGTCAGGCCGCGGTCGGCGTCCACCAGGCGCACCGTCATGGGCAGCGACCGCGGCAGCGCGCCGAGCCGACCGCCGACCCCGAAGTGACCGTCGTCGCTGATGGTGCCGACCGCCTCGAGCGCCATACCGACCTTGCTCGACACGCGGCTGCTGGTGAAGTAGCCGAGGACGCTCGCGCTGGTCAGCGGCAAGGCCACCTGGTTACGCTGCATCATCGGGTGGCCGAAGCCGATCACGCGGTCGCCGTCGCGCCAGGTGACCGTACCGATGGCGGTCATCGAGACGTCGCCCGAGACCAGTCCGACTCCCATGGCGGCGCCCGGCTCGATCTCGGCCCGCCCGGCCGCGGCGCCGCCGGCGCCGCCCTGCAAGGCCGTCAGGTGGTAGGGCCGCAGCAGCGCGTCGAGTGCGGCCACGCCGCGCGGCGACATGCCGGCGACCATCACCGGTGTCGACAGCGGCGTGACCACCAGCGTATCGCTGGTGGCCGTCTCGGCGACCGGCTGGACGCTGTCGGCCACCTGCACCCGGCGGTAGCCGCTGGCCGCGGCCAACGGCGCCGACAAGGGCAGCGTGCGCTGCGCCGTGCGGCCCGACACCGCGGGACTGCCGTTGAGCATGTTCTCAATCGGCGTGATGAAGCCGATGGGCTCCAGCGAGAACTGCGGGCCGTAGGCGACGGCGCCAATCAGCTTGCCGTCGATGTAGACCGGACTGCCGCTCATGCCGGCGACGATGCCGCCGCCGCGCTTGATCACCGGGCCACTGGTCATGCGGAACATAATCCAGTCGCCGTCGAGATCGGCCTTGGTCAGCACGCCGAGGATGTCGACGTCGAACCGCTCGATGGTGGTGCCCTGGAAGACGGTCAGGCCGTGGCCGGTCATGCCCGGCCGAATGGCCGCGACCGGCATCGTCTCCACCGCGTGACCCGGCAGCGTCAGCATCAGGGCCACCAGCAGGCCCAGCCGTATCCTGATCATCTATGCTCCCTGTGAGACGAGCGCGGCAATGGCGGCCTGGTCGGGCAGCGCCGGTATCACGCCGACGCGCGTCGTGGCCAGCGCGCCGGCCGCGTTGGCGAAGCGCAGAATGTCGCCCAACTGGGCAGTATCGGGTGCCAAGTGCCCTGTGTCCAGCAAGCGGTAGAGCAGCGCCGCCACGAAGGCGTCGCCGGCCCCGAGCGGGTCGATGGCCTTGACCGCGAAGCCCGGCGCCTCGGCGCGCGCGGTCGCCGTGCGGGCCACCGAGCCCGCCGCGCCGCGCGTCACCACCGCCACTCGCGGCCCGCGGGCGAGCAGGCGCGACAGGGCCTCATCCTCGTTGGCGGTACCGCAGACCAGTTCCATCTCCTCGTCGGCCACCTTGACCACATCGGCCAGCGCGAGGCCTTCCTGTAGCAGCGGCGCGGCTTCGCCGGGCCGGTCCCAGAGTGGCGCCCGCCAGTTCGGGTCGAACGAGATCAGCGCCCCGGCCTGTTTGGCCAGCCGGGCCGCGGCCAAGGTGGCCTCGCGCGCCGGCGACCGGCTGAGGCTGACGCTGCAGAAGTGGAACAGGCGGGTCGTGGCCAAGTAGGTCGGATCGAGGTCCTCCGGACGCAACTCGGCGTCGGCGCCGGGGTTCCGCCAGAAGGTGATGTCCTTGCGCCCGTCGGCCCGCGTGGCCACGAAGGCCAGCGTGGTGCGGGCCGCCGCGCGAATGAGGTGGCGGGTGTCGACACCCTCGGCCGCCAGCACGCCGGCCAGGTAGTCGCCGAACGGGTCACGCCCGACACAGCCGATGAACCCGGTGGCCAGGCCCAGGCGCTGCAAGCCCACGGCCACATTGGCCGGGGCGCCGCCGGGCGCCTTGGTGAACGAGCCCGCCTCGCTCAACGAGCGGTCAGGCTCGGGGCAGACCAGGTCGATCAGCAGCTCGCCGAGTGTGATGGCATCCAACAGTCGTCTCTCCGCCCTCCCGCGTTAGGTTGGCAAGCGCCGGGTGGTTTCCTGCGCGGGCGCGGTGACTCCGGTCGCTGCCGCGGGGCCGGCCGGCTCCACCACCGGCCTTCGCTTAGTCCTCCGGCGCCCAGAGCAGCCAGTCATCGGGAAACAGCTCGGGCCGCTCGCGCAGGGCCCGGGCCAACAGGCTGCGGGCCGTCTCCTCGTCGGGTAGGTTGGGCTCCAGGCACAACGCTTCGCAGAACAGCTCCAGATTGCCCGACCAGCACGCCTGCGCGGCCAGGTCCTGCTGCTGCGCGATGCGCGCGAGTTGCTCCTGCAAGGCCGGTGGCAGGGCGGGCGGCGGGTCGAAGTGCGGGCCCGCGCTGTCGACCGTCAGCCAGCCTTCGGCAATGGCGCCGACGGGCATGCCATTGGCTGGCGTGGCGAGCGGTGCGTTGTGGATGCCACGGTGTGGCTCACCGCCGAGCAGCGCCTCGATCACCTCGGCCACGCCTTCAGCGCTCGGTCGCAGGTCGGCGACGGGCGTGGTGCCGTCGGCCATGGCCCGCCGCCGCCGCGCCCGCTCGGCGCCCTGCGGACGGCGTGACTCGCCATCCCACAGGTGCAGACCGTAGGCTGCCAGCGTCGCCTCGTCGTTCAGCCCGCCGAAGAAGTCGCCGCAGTGCTGCGCTTCTAGAATCGGCATGGTGCCGTAGTGGTCCAGCAGCTCCAGGTTGAACCGCCAACCGCGGTGCTCCGGCGAGGCGGCCAGGAAATCGCGCAAGGCCGGCAGGACATCGCGGTCGCCCAGGCGCAGTTCGGTCAGCCAGGCCAGGTGGTTGTTGCCGAACACCGTGGGCACGGGCAGTTCCGGCAGACCGAGCCATTCGGCGAACGCATGGGCGCGGTTGACCGGTCCGTGGCAGAAGCCGACCGAGCGGACGCCGGCGCGGTCAGCCAGGCGCAGGATGAACGCCAGCGGGTTGGACAGGTCGAACAGCCACGCCTGCGGCGGCATCGCGCTGACCAGGCGGCGCGTCAGCGCCCCCATGCGCAGCGCCCGCAGCCAGCCGGCCGGGCCGATGGTGTCGATGTGCTTCGGCCAGAAGCCGTGGTCGCGCGCGTTGGCAAAGTCGGCCAGGTCGGCGGCCAGGCCGCCGTGGTTGGTGGTCAGCGTGACGAAGTCGGCCTCGGCCACCGCCTCTTCGAGCGTGGTGCTGCGCTGCACGGCCCAGTCGTGGCCGCCCTCGGCGGCGAGGCGCGCGGCGATGGCGGCCATATCGTCGAGGGCCGCGGCGTCGAGGTCGCAGAGCACCAGCCGCAGCCCGTGCCGCACGGCCACCGGATAGAGCGACCGCAGCAACGGCCCGCAGAAGTCATAGCTGCCCGCGCCGACCAGCGTCACCTGCATGGTGTCCTGCCTTGCCGCCGGAGCTTGGCGCAATGGGCGCGCGATCCTCCCCGCTGCCGGGCCGAAGGGCGGCCGCCCGAGGTAGGACGCGGTCGCCGACAGCGCCGGTGGCCCCGCCGCACGACCGGCTCGGCGAGCCGGCCCTACCTGTGCCCGCCCGCCGAAACACGCCCGTTGCACCTGTTACAAAACCATCATCCAACCCCGGCAGGTGCGCTCGTAGGGTTGGAGTAGCTAACAACAGACGTCGGCCGGTTGGGGAGACGAACATGACTCGCACGGCGTGGTGGGTCGTCCTGGCGCTGGCGTCGGTCGGCTGGGGCGAGGGGGCGAAGCCGGAGTTGCGGGTTGATACGGGTTCTCACGAATCACCAGCGTCGGCGGTACGCTTCATCGGCGACGGTGGTCTTGTCGCCACACGGAGCGTGGACGGTGTGGTGCGTGTGTGGGACACATCAACTGGCGAGAACAGGCGGACGCTACGCCTGCACGAGCGCACCGGCACGGCAGCGCTCGATGTCTCACCCGATGGCCGGCTCTTGGCGGTCGGTGCGCGGCACGGCCTCGTGGCAGTCTGGGAAGTGGCGCGTTGGCGCGTTGTTCAGTCGTACCGAGCGCCCGGCTCTACGGGCGCTGTGGCGTTCACCGCAGACGGGCAACGCTTGCTCATGGCGCACTCCGTTGGTGTCGAGATGGTTGACTTGGCCACGGGTGCCCGAGCAGCCCTTGCTCCGCCGCGGCTAGGGGCACAGAGTCCGCCAAGGCCGTTCGTGATGGCCCCCTCACCAGATGGCCGGCTGGTGGCGACGGGCCATCTGCGGGCCGTCGTGCTCTGGTCGCTCGTCGGCGGCGAGGCGCGAGTGTACCCAGTGCCTGGCGGACAGGTCTTTGCGCTGGGTTGGCTGGACAGAGGGCGACACTTGGTAGCACACAGTTACGGTAGCCCGAGTCGGATCATCTCGGTCGACGCCGTATCCGGTGACTGCCGAACCGCATGGACCGTGTGGGGCAACCTGCGCGGCATGGCCGCTTGTCAGGGCTGTGACACCGTCTGGGTCGGCCTTCGCCGGCGCGGCATTGCTGAGTGTCTGCTCGCAGATGGTCGGCAGCGACGCGTCGTTGCGCCGGAGAAGTGCATCGAGGCGATGGCTCTGTCCGCCGATCGCAGACAGCTAGCCGGCGCGACAGCGGACGGATCATGCATCCTCGTCGACTTGGCGACAGGCGCCGAACGCACACTGGGTGCACCGGCCGGCGGGCCTCTGATGGGTGTTGGCTGGCGCGGTAACGGCTGGGCGATTGGCGTTGCCTGGGGACGACCACCTAACTTTCTGCAGGGGCCCGGTCCTGCACTCGAATGGGCAGTTGCCATCGACCGCCTGCTAAGCAGCATGCCGGAGTTGTTGTCCACAGGGCGGGCGAATCCTGTCCGCGG
>CAZHGD010000203.1:0-13034 GCA_964531735.1 uncultured Fimbriimonadaceae bacterium
TCATGGCCAAGGGCCTGGCCCAGATCTGGCCGGCCACGCCCGTGGCCGACGCTCCGGCCGCCGCGGCGGGTGCCAAGCCGGCCAAGGTCAGCCCGTCCGCCGCCGCTCGCGCGCGGCCTTACCGGGCCCTGGACCGCCTGGGACCGTATGTCTGGCGACCGTACAAAGGTCAGGACGGCCTCGGCGACAAGTTCGGCCTGCGGATGCGCATGGCTGATCCGTTGCTCAAACACCAGGTCATGGCCGAGGTCGACTACGGCAGCGGCGAGAGCGACCAGTACGGGTTCCAGGTGCAGTACCTGAACAGCCAGACGGCCTGGGTGGTCGGGGCGAATGCCTTCCGCCGGGTGCCCGACCTGCGCGCCGAGCGTGGCGCGATGGTCGCCGAGACCGCCACCGGTCTGGAACTGCTGGCCGAACTGCCGCTGGCGTTCGACGGCAACCCGTATGCCAAGGACAAGTTCCGCCTCGGCTACGAGATGGCGTGGCGCCATCCCTTCCGAACCATCGGTGGCGTGCTCAGGCCAGCGCCCAGCGGGGCTCGCGTGGCCGGTCCGAGCATTGGCTACAACCGGACCCAGTTGCTCCCCGGCGTCGGCGACCAGGAACTCAAGGCGCGCTACTTCCGGGCCGACCGGGCGTTCGGGTCGGCGCTCAGCTTCAACAGCGTGGACCTGTCCTATTCGGCACGATTCTTCGCGCCGTCACCACGCGCCAAGGTGGGCGTCGCCGTGGCGGTCAACCACACCGACGGCGACGACTTCACTCGCCAGCGCAGCCAACAGAGCGTCTTGGCCGGCGAGGTGCGCTACGACTGGCGCGCCGCTGACCAGGTACTCAGCCGGCACACCTGGCCCTATTTCCATGTCGGACCGGTGGAACTCAGCGCAGCCTACCAGATGCGCCAGAAGATCGGCGGCCGCACCACCGGCCTGGATCTGCGCGACCGCGTGCGGCTGGAGCTGCGCAACACGGGCTATCTGACCCGGCAGGCCACCTACTCGTTCACCTTCGGCCCGACGTTCTTCATCGGCTCGCCGGCCAAGCCGGACTGGGCCGCAATGATCCGGGTGGATCTGCGCGACCTGCCGTACTGAGCACAACCACCCAGCGTGCGGGTCAGGCCCATGAAGGCTTCCGGAGCGGAGACCGGCATCGCAGCAGTGGTGAACGCCGCCGCGGAGGCGCGCCACGAGGCGGTGATCGCTCTCTGCGACCAACTGCTCACGCGGCCGACCGAGCATTCAGGCGACCAGCGCAGCGAGCTGGAGTTCCTGCGCGCCGACGCGTTACGGCATCTCGGCTACTGGACGCAGGCGGCCGAAGCCTTCCGTCGGTGCGCGGCCAACTGCCGGCCGCGCGACGCGGCGCGGGCGTCGCGGGCGCTGCGCCTGCTGAGCGACATCGAGCGGCGCAGCCGCCGCTATGAACAGGCCACCGAAGCGGCGGCGGCGGCCATGGCGATGGCCGAACAGCGCGGCGACCCGGCGGGCTACCTGTTGGCCGAGGTGTCGCTGGTGCGCGTCTACTCCGACCGCGGCCGCATGGACCAGGTCGAGGTGATGCTGCAGCGGGTGATCGCCGCCGCCGCGCGACTCGCCGCCGAGCCGGCCGAGCGGGCCCTGACCCGAGTGACGGCGCACACGGTGCTCAGTCTGTACTACTTCCGCCAGCACCGCCTGACGCATGCGGTGCGGACGCTGACCGATGTGGCCGAGGAGGCGGCGGGGCTCCAGCACGCGGTGACCCGAGCGGCCTACCACCGCCAGCTCGCCATTCTGCACGAGGTGCAGCGGGGCTACAGCGCCGCCGTCCGCCATCTGAACGAAGCGCTGCGCTGGTACGATGCGGTGCGCTTCGAGTCGGGCCGGTACGATGTCTACTGGTCGCTGTCGCGGTCGTACACCGACCTGGGCGATCTGCGGACCGCGCGACTGTGTCTGGAGAACTGCCGCGAGATCGCCGAGCGGCTGGACTGGCCGGTGGAACTGGGCAAGACCTTCGCCAGCTTCGCCGCGCTGGCCATGCGCGATGGGGACTACGGGCGCGCGATCGACCTGTTCGAGCGCGACCTGGCCGCCAGCCGCCAGTTGGACGACCGCCAGGCGCTGGGGCACTGTCACCGGCATCTGGCCGAGTGCTACCACCTGATGGGCGACCAGGCGCAGGCCGAGGAGCACGCGCGCGCCAGCATCGCCGATTTCGAGGCCACCTCGCGCGCCTCCGAAGCCGGACGCGGGCGCGTCTACCTCAGCCAGATCCTGGTGGCAGCCCAGCGACTGACAGAGGCCGGCCACGAGCTGGGTGACGTGCGGCGGCTGCCGGTGGCGTGGCGCGAACTGGATCTGGCCGCGATCCGCCGGGCCGAGGCGCAACTGGCGCAGGCGGCCGGCGAGCCGGCGGTGGCGGCAGCCGCCTTCGCCGAGAGCATCGCGCTGCACGGCGACCATCAGCCCTCACGCGAGTTGGCGGCGATGCACCATGAGGCCGCCGCCGCCTGCCGCTGCCTGGGCGATCTGGCGGCCACGCGCCACCACCTGGCGCGGGCGGTGGAGACCGCCGGCACCATTGGCTCGCGCGACTTGTGGGAGACGGCGCTGGAGGAGCTGCGGCAGATCGACCTCATGGAAGCGCAACGGCTGATGCTCAAGCCGTACTTGCCCGGCGGGGCCGCCGACGAGCTGCGCGGCGGCGAGGCGGCGGGCCGCTTGGCCCGAGCCACCATCGTCTTCGTCGATATGCGCGACGCCACGGCGCTATCGGGCCGGCTGACGCCGGTCGAAGTGGCCGAGGTGGTCTCTGACTTTCTTGGTCCGGTGGTCCGCATCATCCTGAACTGGGGCGGCACCGTCGACAAGTTCATCGGCGACTGCGTGATGGCCGTCTTCGGCCTGCAGGGCGCCGACGACGGCGCTGAGGCGGCGGTCCGAGCCGGCCATGAGGTGACCGAGTATATGGAGGCGACGCGCGAAGTGCGCCGGCGGTCCGGCGCCAGCATCCTGGCGGCCACCATCGGCGTCAACACCGGTGAGGTGGTGGCCGGCTGCTTCGGCCCGTTGCTGCGGCGCGACTACACCGTGCTCGGCTACCATGTGAACCTGGCCCAGCGGCTGCAGGTGCTGGCCGGCGCAGTGGACTGCCAGCAGTCGACGCGGATGGTGATCTCCGAGGGCACCCGCCTGGCGCTGGCCGGTGGGTGGCAGCTCCAGCGCATCGACGTCACCGACGGCGACTTGAAGGGCATTGCGCCGGCCGATGTGGGGGCCTGGCTGGTGACCGGCGAGCCGCCGGCATGATCTACCTCGATCATGCCGCGACCACGCCGCTGGATGAGCGGGTGCTGGAGGCCATGCTGCCGTGGCTGCGCGGCGGTTTCGGCAACGCCAGCAGCCTCTACCGCCTCGGTCGCGAGGCCCGCAAGGCCGTCGAGGATGCGCGCGAGGAGGTGGCCGCGCTGATCGGCGCCCGGCCCGCGGAGATCGTGTTCACCAGCGGTGGCACGGAGAGCAACACGACGGCCCTGGCCGGCCTGGCCCAAGCGCGGTCCGGGCGGGGGCGCCACCTGATCACCAGCCAGATCGAGCACCACGCCGTGCTCCACTGCTTGGAGCGGCTGGCACAGGACGGGTTCGAGGTGGACTACCTGGCGCCCGACGCGGACGGGCGCGTAGCGGCCGAGGCCGTCGCGGAGCGTGTGCGGGCCGAGACCATCCTGGTGTCGGTGATGCACGCCAACAACGAGGTCGGATCCATCCAGCCGATCCGAGCCATCGGCGCCGCGTGCGCCGCCCGGCGGGTGCCGCTGCACTGCGATGCGGTGCAGACGGTCGGCCACTTGCCGCTGGACGTGGCCGAACTCGGCGTCGCGCTGCTGTCGGCCTCGGCCCACAAGTTCGGCGGGCCGAAGGGCACCGGCTTCCTGTACATCCGTAGCGGCGTCCGCCCGCGGCCGCTGCTGCTGGGCGGCGGGCAGGAACGCGGGCGCCGGGCTGGCACCGAGAACGTGGCCGGCATCGTGGGTCTGGCCACGGCGCTGCGCCTGGCCACCGCGGAGTTGGCCACCGAGGCACCACGTTGCGCCGCCTTGCGCGACCAGCTCGTCGCCGGCCTGCTGGCCCTGCCCGGCGTCCGCCTGAACGGGCCCGCCGTCGAGCGGCTACCGAACAACGCCAACCTCAGCTTCGAGCGCGTCAGTGCCGAGAGCCTGCAGATCCTCTTGGACGGGCACGACATCGCCGTCTCGACGGGCTCGGCCTGTAGCAGCGGGGCCACCGAGCCGTCGCATGTGTTGCAGGCCATGGGTCTCGACCGCAACGTCTCCTTCAGTGCGCTGCGGTTCACCGTGGGACGCGGGAACACGCCGGCCGAGATGGCCGAGGTGCTGTCGGTGATGCCCGCTGCACTGGACCGGCTCCGGGCCCTCTCGCTGGCCGGCCGTCCACACCCGAACCCAGTCCAGGAGCGGGATCACGTGGGGCGAGAGGGCGCCGACGGTCCTTGACATGGCGGTTTGCGCAACCTAGAATAGCGACGCTCCGCGTCGGATTCCGGGTGCGGCAGAGGATGGTGGCATGGCTGAGCGGGTGCTCTTCACCCACAACGACCTCGACGGTCTGGTGTGCGCGCTGCTGGCGCGCCAGGCTATGCCCGACATGGCCGTGTTCTTCTGCGAGTACAGCAGTCTCGCCACCATCGTTCGCGGGCGGCTGGGCCGCTTCGACCAGTACTGGTTCACCGACCTCAGCCTGCGTGACGACGAGCTCTTCGGCGAGCTGCGGGCGACCGATGCCGAGGTGTTCTGGTTCGACCACCATGCCTCCAGCGCCGGCCAGGACTGGATGGCGGAGTGTCGCATCGACGTGAGTGGCGAGCAGTGCGCCGCGGAAGTGCTGAAGGGCTACCTCGATGAGCAGGGCGCCGACGTCGCCGTGCCGTTGCTGACGCTGCTCGATTACGCCCATGACCAAGACCTCTGGCGGCGGCAGATACCCGAGGCGCAGGACTTCAACGACATTCTGGGCCACCTCACGGTGCAGCAGTTGTTCGACGAGCTGTCCGGCGACCTGGGCCGCGTCTACCAGTGGACCGACGCGATGCGCACGGCCTGCGATGCGACGCAGGCCGCCCGGCGGCGGAGCGTCGAACTGGCGCGGGTGACGTCGGCGGAGGTGGCGCTCGGTGACGGCCTGCGCGTCCGCGCTTGCTGCTGCTGGGGCTCGGTCAACGAGGTCGCCGAGGAACTGGGCGATCCGCAGACGCTGATGGCGCTGCTCGACCTGCGGCAGCTGGAGCGTGGGGTGCTCAAGTACAGCTTGCGCACGAAGTCGGAGGCGATTGCGGCCAACCGCATCGCGGAGCGGCTCGGCGGCGGCGGCCATCCCAAAGCCAGCGGCGCGCCGCTCGGCGCGGACGCGCTGCGCCTGCTCACTGAGCAGTTGGGCCAACGCCTGGCGGCGGTGGCGGCAGACCTGGAAGGCGAGCACTGATGCGCGCAACCTACGTTGGACACGCCTGCGTCCTGGTTGAGTCGCCTGCCGGACGGGTCATCTTCGACCCGTTCCTGACTGGCAACGAAGCGGCGTCGATGGCCGCCGATCAGGTCGAAGTGGAGGCCATCCTGCTGACCCACGGCCACGGCGACCATGTGGGCGACGCGGTGCCGCTCGCCCGCCGGCTCAACGTGCCGATCGTCGCGGTGTACGAGCTGGCCACCCTCCTCGGCTGGCAAGGCGCGCCAACGGTGGGCCAGCACATTGGTGGGTCGGCGGAGTATCCGTTCGGCACCGTCAAGTTCACCCCGGCGCTGCACGGCAGCAGCTTGGCCGACGAGGCCCATCGAACGGTGACCTACGCCGGCCAGCCGGCTGGCATCCTCTACACGGCCGCCGGGCGCACGGTGTACCACCTCGGTGACACCGGGCTCAGCGCCGAGTTCGAGCTGATCGGGCGGCGGCACGCCATCGATTTGGCCTTCGTCCCGATCGGCGACCACTACACCATGGGTCCCGAAGACGCGGCCGAGGCCGTGCGCCTGCTGCGACCGCGGCGCGTGGTGCCGCTGCACTACAACACGTTCCCCGTCATCCGACAGGAGCCGGAGCGGTTCGCCGCTCTGGTCGGTGACGCGGCTGAGGTGACGATACTCGCACCGGGCGAATCGGTGCCGGTCTAGAGGGCACACTGGCCATGCCAATCTCCGAACTGGTCGTGCCAACCGACGCTGCCTACCTCGAGCTGGTGGGGCAGTACGTCGCCTTCGTGGCGGGCCGCATGGGCTTTGACGAACGCGATCTGGCCCGGATCCGCCTGGCGGTTGACGAGGCCTGTGCCAACGTCATCGAACATTCCGCGGCCTGCGCGGCGATGGCCTCGTTCCGAGTGGTATGTGAGGAAGCAGACGGCGCGCTGGTGGTGCGCGTGCAGGACACCGGACCGCTGTTCGATCTGTCCGGTGTGCGCGAGCCCAGCCTGGAGGCGCCGATTGAGAAGCAGCAAGTCGGGGGGCTGGGGCTCTACCTGATGCGACGGGTCATGGACTCCGTGGAGTTGCGGCCCTGCTCAGACGGCAAGGAGTTGGTCCTGACCAAGGCGCTCCGAACGCGGGACGGTGGACACGATGCAGATTGATCGCAACAGCACGGGCGCAGTCACGACCATCCGGGTCGAGGGCCGAATCGACGCCTACACGGCGCCCGAGGTGGAAACGGAGCTTCTGGCGGTGGTCGACGGCGGCCAGCACCTGGTGGTCGACCTGGCCAGCACGGACTACATCAGTAGTGCCGGTCTGCGCGTGCTGATCACGGTCGGCAAGCGCATGGGTGCGAAACAGTTGTCGCTGCGGCTGTGCGGGCTACAGGATGCCGTGCGCGAGGTCTTCGACATCGCCGGCTTTGCGCGGCTCTTCGAGATCCGCGACGACTGCGCCACCGCATTGGCGGAGTTGACGGCAGCCTGAAACGGGGTGGCGGCCATGGTAGTGCGGTTCTGGGGTGTTCGCGGGTCGATACCGGCGCCGTCGTCGGCGGCCGAAATCGAGCAGAAGCTCATCTGGGCGCTGACCGGCGCGCAGGGCGTCGACCTGAGCGATGAGGCCGCTGTGCGCGCCTACGTCGGCAGCCTGCCGACGCACGTTCGGGGTCCCTGGGGCGGCAACACCACGTGTCTGGAGGTGCTCAGCGCCGCCGGCGACCGCGTCATCATCGACGCCGGCACCGGGCTACGCGAGTTGGGCGAGATGATGATGGAGGGTGAGTTCGCGCGTGGCCTCGGCCATGCGGTGATGCTGTTCACTCACACGCACTGGGACCATCTGCAAGGCTTCCCGTTCTTCAAGCCGCTCTACATTCCGGGCAACCGCTTCGACATCTACGCGCCGCACGAGGATATCGAGGCCCGCCTGGGCTATCAGCATGATCCCCGCTTCTTCCCCGTCGGTCTCGACGTGATGAGCTCGCAGAAGACGTTCCACGTCATGCGCGGCGATCTCAGCCTGTACGACGGACGGGTCAAGGTGTCCAGTCTGGCGCTGGACCACCCGGGCGGGGCCTACGCCTTCCGCCTGGAGTCGGACGGCCACGCGGTGGTCATGGCCTCCGATGGTGAGTACAAGCTGGACAGCAGCAACCTCGAGGCCGGCTACTGGCAACGGTTCGTGGACTTCTATCGCGGCGCCGACGTGTTCGTCTTCGATGCGCAGTACACGTTGCGCGAGGCGTTGGTGGAGAAGCAGAACTGGGGCCACAGCAGCGCCATGATCGGCATCGACCTGGCTGCCGATGCTGGAGTCAAGACCATCGTCATGGTGCATCACGAGCCCTCGTACGGCGACGAGAAGATCCGGCGCATCTTCGACGACGCGATGCGCTACCTCGACCGCCTGCCCAGCAGCCGACGCCCCGAGGTGGTAGTCGGCTACGAGGGTCTGGAGATCGAGCTCTGAGACCGGTTGCAGGTTGAGTGGTGATCATCGCCATCGGCGTCGACATTGTTGGCCTCGACCGCATTGCGGCTCTGTACCGGCGCCATGGCGAGAGGTTCATGCGGCATGTGTTGACGCCGGCCGAACGCATGGCGGCGCTGGCCCTCACGGATCCGGTGCCGCGGCTTGCCGGCCGGTTCGCGGCCAAGGAAGCTGTGATGAAGGCGCTTGGCACCGGCTGGGGGGCGGGCGTGAACTTCACCAGCATCGAAGTCGTCAACGATGCTGGTGGGGCGCCGATCGTGAGCCTGACCGGCGCCGCCGCCGAGCGTTGCCGAATGCTGGGTGGCACGCGGTGGCACCTCAGTATCTCGCACTGCCGCGACTACGCGGTCGCGCAGGTGGTACTGGAAGGCTGAGCCGGAAGGGCGGGTGCGCGGGTGTTTGACTTGGCGGGCCGCAAGGCGCTGGTGACCGGCGCCGGTCGCGGCATCGGACGGGCCATTGCGTTGGCGCTCGGGCAGGCCGGCGCAGATGTGGCCCTGAACTACCGCACCTCTTCAGCCGGCGCCGAGGAGGTCGTCACCACGCTCGCTGCTGCCGGCCGGCGCGGCTTGGCGCTACCGGCCGACGTGACCGATGAAGAGCAGGTCAAAGCGCTGATGGCGGCCGCTGCGGAGGGCCTCGGCGGGCTCGACATAGTGGTCAGCAACGCCGGCGTGGTGCGGGACAAATACCTGACCTACCTGACCGCGGCCGAGTGGGACGAGGTGGTCGACGTCAACCTGAAGGCCGCCTTCTTCGTGCTGAAGCATGGTGCCCGAGCTGTCTCACGCGCGGGCGCCGGACGGCTGATCGCCATCGGTTCGGTGGCCGGCCTGCGCGGCGACGCCATGCGCGCCAACTACAGCGCGGCCAAGGCCGGGCTGGTCGGCTTGGCCAAGGCGGCGGCCCGCGAGTTGGGTCGCCGCGGCACCACGGTCAACGTGGTGGCGCCCGGCGTGATCGAGACCGATCTGACCGCCGACATGCCCGCGCCCCGGCGCGAGGCGATGCTGGCCCAGATCCCGCTCGCTCGGTTCGGGACGCCGGCCGAGGTGGCCGGGCTGGTGGTCTACCTGGCGAGCCACGAAGCGTCATACGTGACCGGACAGGTCTTTGTGGTGGACGGGGGCTTGGGCGCATGAGACGTGTGGTCATCACTGGATTGGGCGTGGTCAATGCCCTCGGCGTCGGCTGCGACCGCTTCTGGCGACGGTTGGTCGCCGGCGAGAGCGGGCTGCGGGCGATGGCGCGGATGCCGGCCGCTGGTCTGCGCAACGACCTGGCGGGCGAGGTGCCCGCCGACGAATGGGCCGAGCAGGAGCCCGCTGCCCCACCCTCGGCCCGCGGCTTCGCCGCCTATGCCGCGGCCGAAGCGGCGGCCCAGGCCGGCCTCAGCCTGACGCCCTGGCCGGGCGCTGTCGTCTACGCGACCAACTTCGGCGGGCAGCACGAGTGGTTCGAGCGGACCCCGGCACCGGACAGCCTGGCGGCCCTGGACTTCCACGCCGCGGCCACCTCGGTCACTTCGGCGGGTCCGGCCATCACGCTGTCCAATGCCTGCTCGAGCGGCACGCACGCCGTGGGCCACGCCGCGGACCTCGTGCGACTGGGGTACGTTGACGTTGCGCTGGCCTGCGGGTTCGACGAGCTGGGCCTGTTCTGCCTCAGTGGCCTGAGCATCCTGCACACCATCACGACCGACACCATTCGGCCGTTCGACCGCAAGCGCAGCGGCACCATCTTTGGTGAGGGCGCAGCGGCCCTGATTGTGGAGGACGCGGATCACGCGCGTGCGCGTGGCGCGGACCCCTTGGCCGAAGTCCTTGGCTACGGCGTGAACAACAACGCTTTCCACATGACGGCGCCCGACCACGGCGGCGAAGGCATGGTGCAGGTGATTCGGCGGGCACTGGCGCAGGCCGACTTGCCCGCGGACCGGGTCGGGCACGTCAACGCCCACGCGACCGGCACCGAGTACCACGACCCCGCGGAGGCGGCCGCCGTGCTCACCGTGCTGGGCGACCATGGCCGCCGCATACCGGTCAGCGCCATCAAGGCCGCGACCGGGCACGCCATGGGCGCCGCCGGCGCCATCGAGGCGGTGGCCTGCGTGCTGGCGCTGTGCGAGCAGGTGGCGCCGCCCACCCTGAACCTGGACGAGCCGGACGACGCCTGCCCGCTCGACCACGTAGTTGGCCAGGCACGGCACGCGCAGTTCGACGTCGCGCTCTCAGTCAGTGCGGGGCTCGGCGGCAACAACGCTGCCGTTCTGCTGGGGAGGGTCTGATGCCCAAGTACGAAGTCGCGGTCAGCGGGCTCGGCGTGGCCAGCCCGATCGGCCTGGGCTACGCCGAGTTTGCCGAATCGCTGGCCTACGGCGTGACCGGGCTCGGGCCGTGGTCCGGCAACGACCAGCACCTCGCCGGTGAGATCCACGGCTTCCAGGTGGCCGACTGGCTGATCGCGGAGAAGACCTACCTCGATCGGGCCAGTGAGTTGGCGTTGGCCGCAACGCGGATGAGCTGCTTGGATGCCGGTCTCGACTCGCTGCCGGTGCCCGAAGAGCGCCGCGGAGTCGTGCTGGGCACGGCGTCCGGCTGCGCGGCGACGATGGCCGCTTACGGCGGGCGGGTCAAGCAGCGCGGCACGCGGTTCGCTACGCCGGTGCTGTTCAGCCATGCCTTTGCCAACACGCCGGCCAGTCTGGTGGCCATCGACTACCGGCTCAAGGGTTACCACGCGACAGTCACCAGCGGGGCCGCGTCGGGTGAGTTGGCTGTCACGACGGCCATCACCGCGCTCGCCGCCGGTCACGCCGACCTGATCCTCGCTGGTGGCGTGGAGGCGCTGGTGGTCAACGAGGGCTCGGCCTGTGGCGGCGATCCCGACGACTACGACCCGTTTGCCGCGAGCGCGCATCCACCGGGCGAAGGTGCGGCGGTGCTCCTGTTGGAGACGGTGGCCGCAGCGGCCGCACGGCACGCCACGCCGCGGTGCCTGCTTGCCCTGAGTGACCAGCCCGAAGGTGCCGATCTCGTCGTGCTGCCGCACGTGGGTGCCGGCGCGGCGCCCGATGGCGCGGCGGTCTGTGTGCCGAGCGGTCTCTACGGTGACGCTCACGGAGCGAGCGGGGCGCTGGCCGTCGCGGTGGCCGTGGCCGCGCTGAGCCACGACGTGGTCCCGCCGGTGCGCGGCGGGCAGGGCTCACTGGCCGAGCGCCGGGAGCCCGTTGCCCAAGCGCTCCGCGCGGTCGCCGTGCCGGCGCCGGGCGGGCTGTGGCTGACCGTGACGCGCCCGTCGGCCGGTTGAGTGCGGCGCGGCGCCCCATCGAGGCACTCGGCCTTGGTGGGGCCGCCTCAAGCGTCCGCGTCGGACTGCCGTCGGCTGGGCGGGGCCTGTCGATCCGGCCTGCGACCGATGCATACGGCCTGAAGTGGCGGTCGTGTGGCGCTGGTACGGGGCCATCGCCGCACCAGCACTGGCTTACGGCCCTTCGTTACGCGGCGTCGCTGCGACTCAGGGCAGGCTCGAGGTTAGTCAGTAGCCGGTGTGGTCCGGTACTAGTTCGGCGTCGCGTCGGACTGGCGTTCCGGTGCCGGTGGTGTGGCGGACTTGTCGGTCGCGACGCCCGGCTTCGCGGCGGGCGCGCCAGGTTCGTCGTTCTTCTCGCCGCCGGCGTCGGGCCTGCGCGACGCCTTGCCGGCCGCCGGTGCGGCGGCCTTGGCGGCGGGCTTGCCCTCGCCCGCCTTGGCCTTGGGGGCCGGCGGCGTCTTCTCGGCCTTCGCAGCCGGAGCCTTGTCGCCCGGCTCGCCCGCGGGCCGTCTCGAGGCCTTCGCCGGCCGGGCCTCGTCATCGTCATCGTCGTCCAGCTCGCGGACCTTGGCCGGATGCGGCTCCTTGATCTGCGTGCGAGACCGCTTGCCGTTCTCCGCGTGCCGGCGCGCCATGAGCTTCGACTCGTCGAAGCCGGCACCGAACATGCGGGCCAACAGGACGGCCGCCTCCTCGCGATTGACCTCGACGAACGGGCCGCGCGCCTCGCCTGGCAGCGTGCCCGTGTCCAGCATGGACGGATCGAGCTTGCTCAAGAACAGCAACATGCTCATGAGCTGGCGGTCAGACAGGTCGGTCTCGATGTACTTGCGCGCGGCGGCCATGATCTGGCGCAGCCGCGGCAGGTTCTGCGGGGCCAGCGCCTTGCGCGCGAGCAGCTTGATGACCTTCTGCTGCCGCTCGATGCGGCCGAGGTCGCCCTTCGGATCGACCTGGCCGTTGTTGCTCTTCCGCCAGCGGACGTACCCGTGCGCGCCCTTCCCGTCCAGGTGCTGAGGTCCCTTCTTAAGATGAACGTGGAAGTTCTGCCAGTTGTCGTCATAGTCCATGTCGCGCTCGACATCGACGTCGATGCCGCCGACGAGGTCGACCAGGACGATGAAGCCGTGGAAGTTGGTCTTGACGTACCGGTCCACGTGCAGGCCGAAGTTCTCGTAGATGGTCTGCACCAGCAGCGCGGGTCCGCCCAGGCGGTGCGCGGCATTGAGTTTGTGCACGCCTTGGCCGGGCACGTCGGCTTTGGTGTCCCGTGGCAGGCTCAGCACATGGGCCGTGCGGGCCGTGCGGTCCAGGCTGAACAGGATATTGGTGTCGCTGCGCGAGTACTCTTTGACGCGGATACCATGCTGGTTGATGGCGAGGTCCTCGCCGATCAGCAGTACATTGACGCGGTTCCGACCGTCGAAGATCAGGTCAGGACCGACGACCTCCTCGATCAGGTAGCGCGCCGCATTGGCCGCCCGCGAGCCCTTCTGGTCACGGGTGGCATAGAGGGCCGTGGCAAACACCCCTGCCCCGGCGCACAGCCCCAGGACCACGATGACCAGCAGAGCGGTGAGAAACCTGCGCGCCCGTGGGCGACGAGTGAACACGGGCGCGGGGCGCGACTTGGCGCTGTCGGGCAAGAAGCAACCTCCGCGAGGCCATTGGCGGTGGCAACGATGGGGCGATCTTAGGCCCGACCCAGACGATCTGTCAACCGTCCCGGCGACGCTGTGCGGGCCTGCGCAACGCCTCA
>CAZHGD010000204.1:0-13019 GCA_964531735.1 uncultured Fimbriimonadaceae bacterium
CGCGCCGCCGCAGCGAACCGCCCGGTCGCGCGGCCGGCTGCCCGACCCGACCACCCCGCGGTGCTGGCGGCCTGGGGCGCAATCGTCGGGCTGTGCGGAGTGCCGATGGCGGCTTGGAACAGCGAGCAACTGACCGTGCTTTGGTCGTGTGCGGTGGTAGCGGCCGGTGTCGGCGGTGCCCTGCTGCCGACCAGGCGGCCATCGCACGCGCCGGTTGACGCCGCGGCGACCACCCGACCGCCGTCGTTCACCGCCGCAGTTGGCGATGAACTGCGGTTGCTGCTCGTGCTCACTTTGGCCATGGTACTGCTGCTCGGTGGTTGCCTGTTGGTTCGTTCTGGCCAGGCACCGCTAACGCGGCTGCTCGGCCTGGTCGTGTTCGGGCTGGGGGTTCGGTGGGTGCGCGAGGTCGGCCGCAAGCGCAGGGGCGGCACATACTGGGGATGACCATGTCCGAGGCAACTCCATACCAGCGCGGCGAGCGTTTCGGGCGTTTCGCCCTGACCGACTTCCTCGGCCGCGGTGGCTTCGGTGAGGTGTGGCGCGGCGAGGACACCATCGGTGACGACAGCGCGCCGGGCGAGGTGGCGATCAAGATCTTCCGCCCGCCGGACGAGGTCGCCGATATGCCGTCGCTGCGCGCCGAGATGCTCCGGCACCTGGTGCAGGGCGCCGGGGTGATCCGTGAGGTCAAGCACTCCCGCATCGCCCGGCCCATCACCATCGGTCAGCGCGACACCGATCAGGCGCTCTACATCGTGACCGCCTTCCTGTCCGGCGGCGACCTGATGGAGTACGTCACCGACCGCGGCGGCCGGCTGTCCGAGCGTTCGGCCCTCGAGCTGCTGGAGCCGGTGGTGGCCGCGGTGGCCGCCTGCCACCGGCACCCGCGTTGCATCCTGCACCGTGACCTCAAGCCGGCCAACATTCTGCTGGACGGGCGGGTGCCACCGCGCGCCTTCGTGACCGACTTCGACACGGTGATCGCCCTGGACGACCGCAGCCGCGCCGCCTCGGCCATCGGCTCGGCCGGCTACGCCGCGCCCGAGGTCTGGGCGGGCCAGGGCTCCACCGCCGCCAGCGATGTCTACTCGCTCGGCGTGACGCTCTACTGGGCGATGACCGGCCAGATGCCGGACGATGACCAGGCGGCCCAGCTCACCGCCGCCCGCGTCTCGCTGCCCACCGCGCGGGCCATCGGCAAGGCGCTGCGGTTGCAGCCCGAACGTCGCTTCGCCGACGCGGGCGAACTGCTCGAGGCGCTGCGCGGCGAGCCGGTGGACCTGGAGGAGGCGGCGCCGGTGGCCGTGGTGGCCACGGCGCCGCGGCGCGTGGAACTGACCCTCGCCGACGGCACGGCCGGTGCCGCGCCGGTGGTGGTGCCCCCGCCCGAGGAGCCGGCCGACACCGCGCTGCCCACGGCCGAACCGGCCCGTCCGCCGGCGGGAGCGCGGAGCGTGGCGTTTGTGCTGTGGCTCGTGGCGCTGCTGCTGGTCGGCGGCCTGGCCGGGGTGCGCACCTGGGTCAAGTCGCTCCCGGGGGCCAGTGCGGAGCCCGATTCGACCCCTGCGCCACAGCCCACGAAGACGACCCAGAGCCGGCCGCCGCTGATCAGCAACCCGGTCGGCGTGGCCACGCGCAGCACCTGCAGCAATCGGCTGAAGCAGTTGTGCATGGCGACCATCCAGTATGCCCAGGACCACGACGAGAAGCTCCCGCCGGCGACTCCGGGCTCACTGGACGCCGCGGTGCATCTGGGCGCGTTCGTCCGTGACCCGTCGGTGCTGCTCTGCCCGCGCTTCAGCAGCCCGCCGACGTATGCCTATTGCGGCAACAACCCGCGCGGCCTGTCGCTCGCCGCCATCAGGCAGCCGGGCCAGCAGTTCATGTACGTCGAGTCCCTGACGCCCCCACGCATCGAGCGCCGGCATGGCGGCGGCGCCAACTTCGGCTACTTCGACGGTCACGTGGCCTGGCACAGCGACGTGCCCAACCTGTACGGCTGGCAGTGGGAGTAGCGCCGTTCACGGCTGAGGGTCGCCCAGGCCGCCCGCCTGGGCCGGGGCGTCGGGTCGGCGGGGTGTCGGTGGCTGGACAGGCTGGCAGCCTGTCCTACCCGGAGGCGGCTTGCGGCGCTACCGGCGCTGCTCCAGCGTCTCGATCAGGAAGAGGATCTCGGCGGCCATCATGTAGCTCAAGCCCGGCGCGTCGGCGAGGGCGCGGTCGCGGCTGCCGGCGACGATGGCCTGGAGGGCGTCGGCCTCTGGGTTGTCGTCGTCCTTCCAGCGCTCGCAGTACTGGGCGATGAGCTGCTCGGCCTGGCCTTTCTGTCCGGCGAGGAGCGCCTGGGGCACGGCGTGGAACAGGCGGCCTGGGTCGGAGTGGTTCTCGCCGCCGTCGCGGCGGTAGGCCAGGTAGCAGTCGATGGCCTGGCGCTGCGCCTCCGCGGCGGCGGGCTGGCCGGCGTCCGTCTCGATGTCGGCGAGGACGGACCACGACTTCCACGGCTCCGACGCGTGGCCCAACTGCGCTCCACACTCGATCGCCCGGCGGATCTCCTGCCGCGCTTCGTCCAGGCGGCGGAGCTTGCGCAGGAGAATGGCCAGGTTGTTCCTGTCTCTGCCCTCGCTCGCCATGTCGCCAAGCTCGATGTGCTTGTCGAGCGCTTGCCGCACGAGTGCCGCCGCTTCCTCCGTTCGACCGAGAGCGTCGTCATACAGCAAGCCCAGGTGCATGAGTGTGTTCGCCTGCCCTTTGACATCGCCAAGGCGCACCTTGATCGCGAGCGATTGACGGTAGGCATCCTCCGCTGCTTCCGGCTGGCCCGCCTCCTGATACACCAGGCCGGTCTGATGCCAGCTCACGGCAACTATGCCCGGTTCGTCCAACTGCGTGAACCACTCGCGCGCTGCGGCATACGCCGCCAGCGCCTCCGGGTAGCGGCGCTGCAGCAGGCGGACGGAGCCAAGCTGGCATCTGCCGACGGCGACATCGCGGGCAGCACCGTGCTGCTCGTCGCGGCGGATGGCCTCTTCGTAGGCCGCCGCCGCTTCGTCGAGCCGGCCCAGGTCGCGAAGACAGTTGCCTCGCGCCGTGAGGCAGCCGGACGCCATTCGTTCCCCGGCCTCACTCGCCCGTTCCTTCGCGATGGCCTCGAAGCGTTGGCGGGCCTCGTCCAAGAGCGGCAGGGCCTGTTCCGCGCCGCCGGCCATCTGCAACACGCGGGCCAAGACGATGGAAGCCACGGCCAGGTCGTAATCGGCTCCGCGATACGCCTGCTCGCCGGCCGCCCGGGCGCGCTGGAGCAACTGCTGCGCGCCCTCGAACGCCTCGCGCAACTGCCCGCCGGCCAGTTGCTGCTCGATGCGCGTCCCCGCCGCCTCGAACCGCGCGTGACTCCAGGCGTCGCCCAAGGCCGCCGCCGCGGCGTCGCGCGCCTGCCCGACGCGCTCCAGCAGCCGCGGTCTGCCAGCGTTCCGCAGCAGGCCGTAGAGCGACGTGGCCAGGTCAATCGTCGCCTCGGCCCCGCCCTCGCGCTGCACCAGGTCGAGCAGCGCCAAGAGGTTCGGCAGTTCCAGCACCGTCAGCGTCGCCGCGGCTTCGGTGTTCTGGGTCTGCTGCTGCACGAGGGAGTCCGCATAGGCGCGCATCGCCTCGACCCAGCGGGCCATCAGCGCCTCGCGCTCCGCGGCGTCCAGCCGTCCGCGCAGGTAGGGGCAGAGCGCGGGATTGAGCGTGAGATGGTCGTGCCGGTTCGGCGTCGCCAGCCCGGTCGCGACCAACTCGCCCGCCAGCGCGGCCACGTCCGCCTCTTCGCACTGCATCATCATGGCGAGCACGCCCAGTTGTGCCCCGCCGTGGAAAACGCCGAGCACGCGCGCCCGGTCCTGGTTCGCCGCCGACATGCGGCGGAGCGACAGCTCGACGCTGGCGTACAGCGAGTGCTCGCGGCTGCCGGGGAACTGCCGCTCCATCGCGGCCATCAGTTCGACCAGCGCCTCGCGGGTGGCGTCCACGCCGCGACGGCGCAGTTCCGGGGCCAAGAGCGCGAGGGTGCGAGCGTGGCCGTGAACGGCCTCCACCAGCGCCTCGATGGCTTCGCGCGCGGCGTCGCCGGCGTCGCCGTCTCCGCCGGAAGCGTTCAGCGCGCGCTCGACCAGCTTGACGGCGTCCTCGCGGTCGAGCCGGTGCAGTTCGCGCCGCTGGCGGGCCGCGTCGAACGGCGCGGGCAGCGCTTCGCGGCTGGTGAAGACGAGCCGCGTCTCGCCCACCTGCAGCAGGCGCTCGCACAGCGCGAGGATGGCCTGCAACTCGCGGCCGGCCTCCTCGGACAGCGCCTCGGGCGTGTCGAGGTAGGGCGGCAGCAGGATGCTCTCCAGGTTGTCCACCACCAGCAGCGTGGCTTGCTCACGCAACGCGCGCTCGATGGGCAGGACCGCCTGCTCCAGATCAGCAAACGTGGCGACGGAGTAGCCGGTGCCCACCAGTTGCGCGCCCAGCGCATCGAGGACGGCGGCGGCGTGGCTGTGCGTCTCGACCGACACGAAGGCCGCGCGGCGGACCTGCTGCGACCGCACCATCCAGCGCGCAAACTCGGCGGCGAGCGCCGTCTTGCCTTCGCCCCCCTGGCCACGCACCACGGCGTAGCGCGGCCCCTCACCCCCGGCCCCGCTCCCAGAGGCGAGAGGCGCGGAGAACAGCAGACGCTGGAGCGCGAGCAGTTCGCGGCTGCGGCCGACGAAGCCCGTCTTGGGCGTCGGCGCCAACTCATCCAGTTGGCCCAGGCGCGACGCCAGGATGGTCCGCAAATCCTCCTGCGTCTGCGGCGCGGGCGTGGTCTTGAACAGTTGCGGGTCGTCCTGCTCCTGGAACAGCACCGGCACGAACCAGTCCTCGAGGCGCAGTTCGCCCGCGCCGAAGATGCGGCCGCGGAAGGTGTCGTCGTTCAGGTGGCGCTGGCCGGCGAGCATCGCGTCGCCGACGCGCTGGCCCGCGGCGAGCGCCTGGTAGAACACAGCGACGAACCGCCTCGCCGTCTCGACCAGCACGCTGTGGCTCATGGCCACCACCGAGGCCACGCCGACCTTGAGCAGTTCGGAGGCGACGCTCTCGGACGCCTGCTCGGCCTGCGCCGTCTGGCAGGCTTCGACGAACACGAGCGGGATGCGGTGGTCACGCAACAGCGGACCCAGTTCGTTGGTGAACACGGTGACGTGCCGGCGCTGCTCCAGCTTGCCCGTGTCCTCGGGCCGCTCGAAGCACAGCCCGCCGAGGCCTACGTTCTGGTCATACACGCCATGGCCGTCGAAGTGGACGACGTGGTACGGCGCGCGGGCGTCGAAGGCGCGCTTGAGTTCCTGGCCCAGGGCCGCGAACGTGGGCGGGCTGAGCACGTGGAGCCGCACCAGGCCGCCGAGTTGTTCCATGGCCTCGACCAGCGGCAGGGCGCTGGCGCGGTGGTCAAGGTAGCCGCAGGCGTCGTCCTCGGGCCGCGCGGTGACCAGCAGGACGCGGATGGGTGTGGCCACGACGGCCACGTCGAGCTGCCGCGTGTTCGGCAGGCGTCGGCGCACGCGCGTGGGCTGGGCGCCCTGGAACAGGAAGCTGTCGCCGTCGTGGAGCAGCTCCCAGGGCAGACCGAGCAAGAGCGTGGCGGCTTCCTTCGCCAGCCTCACGTCGGCCTCGGCGGCGCCCGCCTCGAGGCCGGCATCGACATGGACCGAGAAGCGGCGGCCCGCGTGGTCGCCGATCCTGGCCCAGGCCTGCCGGACGTTGGCCGTGTGCGCGGCCGGCAGCGCGGCGTCGTGCAGCAGCCGGCCCCATCTCACCAGGTTGTCCTCGACCTGGCGCGCGCGGTCGCCGAAGTAATGGCTCGGCCAGATGGCGTAGTGCTCCAGATACCAGTTCAGCTCGCCGGCCTCGATGGGACCGATGGGCGCGATGAGCCGCCAGCTCTGCTCGCTGGCGACTTCGCGCTCGCCCGGTGTCGCCGGTTCATAGACGAGCCGGGCGCGCGCCGACGGGCGGCGCACGCCGTTGTCCTCGTGGAACTTCAGGTCGGTGAGTTCCAGGACGAGTTCGTCGACCGGCTCGGCGGTGGGCGGCGGCGTGTCCGCCACATCGGCCGGGTCACGTTCACCCAGAGCGACGAGGATCGGATTGACCGCCGCCTCGACCCCGCCGGCGGCGCTGGTGACGGGGATGTACAGCGGCTCATGGCCGAACAGCGCTTCGAGAACGCCCAGCTTGGTGCCGTCGAGCGACAGCACAAAGACCGGGAACTGGTCGCGGCCGCGCTGCTGCTGCACGTCGAGCGCGTGCCGCAGTTCCTTGCCGACCCACTTGGCCTGGAGTGCAGGCGGGCTGACCACGACCGCGACGGCCGACGAGTCCTCGATGGCCTTTTGGATCTCCGACCACAGCGGGTCGCCGGCGTGCAACTCGCGTGAGTCGATCCACACTTCCTGCTTGAGATCGGCGAGCGTCCGGCGCAGTTCGCGCACGAACGCGTCGTCCTGTGAACTGTGGGAGATGAAGAGCTTGGCCATACCTCAAGTTCCCCGTGCGCTGCGGTCAGGCCCGGCTGGTCGATGTCCGCATCGCCAACGCTGCGGTTGCCTTCGGCCCGGTCCTCACAGCATCACGATACCGCACACGGAGAAGCGCGCACAAGAGGAACTTGCGTGGCCTAACGGCGGCGCAACCCGACGCCAACGGCCAGATGGTGCCCGCTCACTCCCCCAGCACCGCCTCAGCCGCCAAACCCTCGCCGCGGTCGAGGCAGCGTTGCGCCGCTTGCCAGGCCGCACGCAGCCGTCCCTGCCGGACCCCTGCCGCCCATGCGATGGCCGGCAGGGCCAAGTCGTGAAGACGACGGCGCACGGCGCCAAGCGCGCCAGGCGTGCGACTGCGATGGCCTGGACCTGCCCCATCGCCTGGACCCGCCGTAGGGCGGCCCGCCGCGCTCGGCCCCACCCTCAGCCACCGGTACCCCGCGCTCAGTCGGTGTAGAACGGCCGGTCGTTGCAGTTGTTGTAGACCACGTCAGGCTTGTACCACTTGGCGTGGCCGTCGACGAAGACCAGGTTCAGGCCGTCGTTGTGGCGGATGCCGTAGACGCCGCACCAGCCGGCGAAGTTGCCGACGTAGTTCAGCGGCCGGTAGGCGGTCAACTGGTTCGCCACCGTGTCGCCCATGGCCATGATCAGCGAGGGGTTCTGGATCTGCGCCAGCGCGCCGCCGGTGCCGAGCGGGTAGCCATCGACGCTCTCGGTGTTGTAGCCGTAAGCCAGCGTGGCCTTGATGCTCGGGCACTGGAGAATCTGCGGGTTCTTCATGTACGGCATCATCACGGTGTACCATTCCGCGCCGGCCTGAGCATCGGGGTACCCCAGGTTCGCATACCGACCAGGGAACAGCTCGTCGTAGTCCTGAAGGTACTGAGTCAGCGCCAGTCCGAGCTGCTTCAGGTTGGCCGAGCAACTCGACTGCCGAGCCTTCTCGCGCGCCTTGGCGAAGACGGGGAACAGGATCGCCGCCAGGATGGCTATGATAGCGATCACGACCAGTAGCTCAATCAGTGTAAACGCTCGCGTGGTGCGTCCCATGGTGATCTCCTCGCTGTTGGTGCGGTACGGCACAGCCATTGTACGTGCCGGCGCAACCGTCCAGCAACAGCCACCGGCCTCGGCCGCCGCTCTGTCGGCTGCGTCCCATGACCTTCACTCCCCCAACACCGCCTCGGCCGCCAGGCCCTCGCCGCGGTCGAGGCAGCGTTGCGCCGCTTGCCAGGCCACGCGTTGCCGCCACCGGCGCAGCCGCTGCGCCGGGTCGGTCACCGGCGCGGCCAGTTCCTTGGCCAGCGCGTCCAGCCGCCGGCGGACCGCGCTGATGCGCGCCAGGCGTTCGACCGGCAGGGCCCGCGTCTCGATCAGCGACTGCACCGCCGCCAGGATGCGCGGCAGGTCGGCGCGTAACGCGGCCGGGCCGCCGTCGGCCACGGGCACCCAGGCGAAGACCACGTCGCGGCCGACCACCCCGGCATCGGCCAGGCCGGTGTAGGCGTAGTTGGCGCCGCCGGTCCATTGCTGGATGAAGTGGCTGACGCCGACCCACAGCTCGCGGCGGAACGGGTAGACCACGGCCAGGCCGCGGCCGCCCTGATGGACCATCCAGAACGGCTCGCGCTCCGACAGACCGCCCGCCGTGTCGCCGCTGCCCCAGGCGCCGGTGCCCAGGTACCACGGCCGCGTGGCCGGGAAGCGTCCGGTGTGCAGCTTGTCGGACTGGTCGGCGAAGGCGTACTCGCCGAACCGCGCCAGGTCGAGGTCGAACCGCGGCGCGATGCGGATCAGACTGGCACTGGCCGGCACCGGGCCGCTGAGCAGCGAGCGCACCACGACCAGGTCATCGCGGCAGAGGTAGTCGGCGCGGTGCGTCAACGCGCCCACCGCGCAGGTCACCGTCACGGTGACGTGATCGGAGCGGCGGTCGATGACCATGGTCGGTCGCGCCGCCGAACTGCGCACCTCGCCGGTCGGGTCGTTGAAGCCGTACCAGGCGTCTTCGCCACCCGGCCGCGTGACCGGCCGCAGGCCGTCGGCGCTGGGCACTTCGAGCCGGACCAACGCGCGATCGCGCGGCAGGACCAGGCGATAGGTCGCCGCCTGCACCGACACCGCCTCGGGCGTGTCGCTCACCGACGGGACCGCCAGGGCGCCCGACATCGTCAGCAGGAGTCCCAGACACACGCTCATCGCTCGACTCCTCGCGCCTCGAGCGCCAGGCAGGCGTAGGTGGTCAGCCGCGGCACTCTGACCGTGTACCAGCCATCGCGGCCGGGCGTGACCGCCAGCGTCTGCTCCGGACCGTCGATGGGCAGGCAGCGCACGGTGCCGGGGTGGCTCGGCCAGTGGATCTCGACGGGCAGGTCGGCCAGCGGCGTGAAGCCGGCGCGCGCGTCGAACTGCCGGTTGAGCAGGTCGACCAGCAGCGTGCGACCGTCGGCGGTCTGGCGCGTGCCCACCCAGACGCGCGCTTGCGGGTCGGGCACCTCGACGCGCGGCCGGTAGCCGCTCTGCGCCAGCCAGCCGGTCAGCGCCGCCAGCGGCTGCGCGTTGCGCCGCGACAGGTAGGCTTCGCAGTCGGCGGTGAGCCGCGTCGCCTGAGCCGGTGCGGCCACCTGCTGCGGCCGGTGGCGACTGTCCGTCTCGGCGAAGCCGTTGAGCAACAGTAGCTTGCCGCCGCCCGCGGCGTACTCGCTCAGCCGCTGCACCGCCTGCGGCGGCAGCGCGTAGGCCGTCGGCACAATCAGGTACGGGAAGCGCTGCAACTGCGCCAGCGGCGGCACGGCGAAGAACTCCCCGTCACCGATGAACACCGTGTCGAAGGGCACGCCGGCGTCCATCAGCGCCTCGCAAGTGCCGTAGTACTGCATCGAGTGCGCCGGCAGCTGGCTGTTCGGCTCCCAGTGCTGCGGGCGCATGTCCCAGACCTGTGAGGGGAAGGCGTAGACCACGCCCACCTCGCCGGCGGGCCGCGTGCGGTGGAAGTAGTTGCGGTGGCCCTTGAACACCGCCGCGGCCTGCGCCTGCGGCTCCACCGCGCCGTCGTAGCCGCTGAATCGCACGTGCGCGGCGAAGTACGAGCCACTCGCCGCGGCCTCACCCATCAGCCACTGGTAGAGGCGGCCCTGCTCGGCCGGCGGCAGCGACTTGATCCAGCCGGGATCCTCCTGGATGTCCAGGAACATGACGATCGGCTTGTCGGGCGTGGCTGCGCGCGCCATCAGGTACATCGGCATGGTGCTGTGCAACGGCGGCAGGCGCACTTCGTCGCGCGCGATGCCGTCACGGTAGCGCAGGCCCAGGCCGGTGCCGATGGCGATGAAGTCGTAGACCAGCGATTCGACGGTCAGCGCGGCGCTCAGCGTGGTCAGCTCGTAAGGGTTCGAGTTGGCGATGAACTCGGTGCCCCACTTCTCGCGGCTGTACCGGCGCGCATCGTCCACCACCTCGCGCTCGGCAGCCAGCAGACTGCGGAGCGTGTACCACCACCAGTCATCGTGCAGCGGGCTGCGCCACGGCTCCGCCACGTGGCCCTGCTCCTTGAGCCAGGCGCGATAGGTGCTGTTCTGCGCATCGAAGCCGTAGCGCCGGCGCACGCCGTCCGCGCCGTACTCGGCCTTCAGGAACTCGCGAAAGCCGCGGTCGCACGCGTCGCAGAAGCACGGGATGGGCCGGCGCCAGAACCACGGCCCGTAGGCCTCGTCGTAGTGGACGGCGTCGATGCCAGTGTCGATGATGCGGCGGACAATCTGCTTGGTGTAGTCGCGGAACTCGGGCACCTGCAAGCAGCCCTGGTACCAGCCGCTGGTGGGGATCTTGGCCCCGGCGGCGTCGCGCGTCGACATGCGGTCGTGCAGCGCCGGCGAGACCATCTTCTCGTAGACCGCCGAGCCGGTGATCATCGTCGACCACAGCAGGCCCTGCTCGCGGCAGCGCTGGTACAGCTTGGCTTCTCCGGCGGCGCGGCGACCCGCCTCTTCAGGCGTGGCGGCCCAGGCGCAACTGATGCCGCGCACCACCACGTCGACGCCGATGCGGCGCAGCCGCTCGGCCTGCTCGGCGGTCTGGCCGCCCTGAGCCATGCCGAAGACCACGGCGTTGTTGAGGATGGCGCGGTTGTCCGGCGGCGCGGTCACCGCCGGCGCCAGCAGCAGGCAGAGCAGGTGGGTGTTCATGGGCCGGGCCGTTCGCCGCCCACGCGGCCGGACCTTCCGGCCCGGCCTGCCCGATCTGCTTGAGTTGGCTCAGGCCACTGGACTGGCGCGCTTTCCCGCGAGCCTTCGCAGAGACCGCGAACAGAATGGCCGCGAGGACGGCGATCACGACCGCCAGTTCAGTGAGTGTGAACGCGCGTTCTGAGGCCTGGCGGTCTCCCTGCGAGTGGTGGGCAGTTGTGCCCACCACGGCGCCGGCAGGTCAGTTCGTTAGCCGCCGGGCGGCGGCACCGAGCCTTGACACGCGGCGCGCACCGGCATACAACGACACCGCGCCGGCCCGTCAGCCGGGCCGAGGGAGGAGCGCCGTGCCTCGTCAAACGATCTGCCGCCTGCTGCGTCAGGTGGTCCGCGCCAACCTGGTTGGGCTGTCTGCCTGGGTGCTCACTGCCACCACGGCCGCCGCGGCGCCACTGGCCACCGTGGACGTCAGCAACGTCAAGGTGACGCGGCAGTTCTGGCTCGAGGGCGCCTACAACGTGCGGTTCGCCGCCGGCGGCCACAAGCTGCTCTACTGCCGGCGCAACGACGGCGTGTACCTGGCCGACCGCGACGGTAGCCGCGCCCACCGGTTGGCTGCCGGCGCGTGGTTCGAGGCCATGGCACCGGATGGCCAGACGGCCTGGCTGTCCGATCCGGAGAAGGGCGTCTGCGCGGTCAACCTCGGTGATGAGCAGGCGCGCCGCGTGGCGACCACACCGTATGGCCGGCTGAACGTCTCGCCCAACGGGCGACTGGCCGTCGGGCACCCGAACTTCAAGCGCGTCGAGCAGGTGAAGGCCGTGGTGCCCACCGGCGAGCCGGTGCTGCTCGACCTGAGCAACGGGCAGCGCCTGCCCACACCCGAGTGGTCCCAGCCCATGGCCTGGAGCGCCGACGGCAACTGCCTGCTGTGGCAGAAGGGCGAGTACTCCTGCGTGACCAACGCCACCGGCCAGCAGCAGAAGCCGCCGCCACGCGTCGGGCTACTGCTCCGCGCCGGCTGGCTCGGCCGGACCCACGAACTGCTGGCCGTGAGTTGGGATGCCCAACCGGCCCTGCTCCGGTTCAACGCCGACACCGGCACGGTCAGTCCGTTCACCACGCCGGCCGGTCCGGTCGCGTTGCGCGGCGGTACCGAGGTGCGCGTGTCGGCCGGCGGCGGCTGGCTCGCCATCAGCGGCGCCGACACCAAGACAACCCGCCTCGTGCGGCTCGCCGATGGTCGCGAGTGGACCGTGCCCGAGCGGATCTTCGCGTTGCTGGCCCTGCCCCAGGACGTCGGCTGGTTGGGCTTCCCCACCCGTTTCTATGACGCCGCCGACCCGGGTCAGCCCCGCCAACTTCCCAACCACGACGCTTACCGGAGCGCCGTGCGGCCGGACGGCCTGGCCATCGCCTACCCAGCCGAAGGTGACCGCCTCGGACTGTGCCGGTGCGATGGCCAGCAGGCCCACGACCTGGCCACCGGCGTGCCGCGTCCGGGCCTCTGCAACTGGGCCGGCGACGGCCGCGGGCTCATCTTGGAGTACCGGCACGACGGCTTTCGCGGCCTGCCGCCACGCGCCTTGGTGCTGTGGCTGTCGGGCGGCTAGGCACCATGCCGTCTGACCGCTGCACCCGCCTCGCCCACTTGGCGCTGCTGGCCATCGTGCCGGCCACCGCGCTGGCGGTCGGTCCGCACCTGATGGATCCGTGGGTGCTGCCGAAGCAGGCCGCGTGGCGCGTCCTGCTGGCGGCCGCCTGGGTCGCCTGGTGGCTCAGCCGGCGGCCGGCAGAACTGCCGCGGAGCGGCGTGGTGCGCGGTCTGCTGGCACTGCTCGCCGTCACCGCGCTCGCCACGGGCCGATCGGTGGCGCCGCTGGTCAGCCTGCGCGGTGGCTACCAGACGCCGGGCGGGCTGCTGACCGTGGTCGACGGTCTCCTGCTCGTGCTGCTGGCCGCGCTGTGCTGGCGCGAGCGCGCGGCGCGCGAGCAACTCGCAGCCACCGTGGTGGCCACGGCGGCGCTCTCGGGCGCCATCGGCGTGGCCCAGCACCTCGGCTGGCTGGCCGGCTGGTGGGAACTGGGCAGCAACAGCGGCTCGGTGGCGCTGAGCTACCGCGCGTTCGGGCTGCTGGCCAGCCCGTCACACCTCGGCCTGTACCTGGCCATGGCGCTGCCGCTGGCGGTGCGCCTCGCCGTGACCCGGGCCGGCCGCCGGTCCCGGCCGGCCGGCTGGCTCGCGCTGGTGGTGATCGTCGCCGCGCTGGCGCTGACC
>CAZHGD010000205.1:0-12863 GCA_964531735.1 uncultured Fimbriimonadaceae bacterium
TAGCCCCGGGCCGAGGTGGTGCGCCAGCAGCGCCCACCAATCCGGAAGCACACCCGGTGACGCGGGTGTGATACCAGGCGAGTGGGCCGGGCGGTTCGCCGCTCACCAGCTCCTGCCCGGACCTCTCTACGCCCGCGGGCCCCAGCGGGATGCGGCTCTCTGCGGCTCCAGTCGGTGAGTGCGTCAGGGCGGCCAGGCAACGCCCGCGACCGGGAGGACGAGGCTCCAGCCGAGCCGGCCGTGGGGCGGTTGGCCACCAGAGCGGGACCTGGTCTCGTGCGGTCCCGGCGGGGAGTACGGCCGGCGCGGCAGGAGCCTCGCCATCCCGCTCGTCATCGGCGCTGCTCGGCCGATGTGCGCCGCAGCGATGAAGTCGCGGGCAGCGAGGCGGCTGGGCGGTGACGGGCGGCCGGCCGCACTGCACACTCGGCGGGCAGCACCGCCGCGCGGCCCACGGTCAGGAGTGAGCCGTCGCAGCCATGCTATAATCGCCGCATGGACGCGCTGACGCCCCAGACCGCCGGCGACGATCCCGGAGCCCGGCGGCTGGCCCGTTGGACCCCGGGCCTGCTGCTGGCCTACGGTCTGGGTCTGTGGCTGCTCGGCGAGGCCAAGGTGGACAGCGTCCGCCTGGCGGCGGTGTTGTCGCAGTTGTCGTGGCTCGCCTTCACCGCGGTCTTGCTGGTGGCCACCGGTGGCCTGGTGGCAGCGCGCTGCCCGCGGCCGGCGGTGGTGCTGCTCGGCGCGTTGGCGGCCGGCGGCTGGTTCGGTCTGTCGTACGGGCTGGGCAAGGACCCGCCGCGCGTGGCCGGCGTGGCGGCGACGCTGCTGATGGTCGTGGCCATGGCCGCGCTCGGGCGCGTCTTGTCGTGGCTGTTTCGGGAAGCGTCGCTGTTGCCGCCGGCGTTGGTCTTGGCCGGCGTGGTCGACCTCTGGGGCGTGCGGCAAGGCGTGGTGGCCAAGGTCGCCGAGCACAGTATGGAGACCATCACCAAGGCCTCGGCGACCATTCCGGGCGTGGCGAGCACGGCGCCGTCGGCGTTCGCGCTGGCCGATCTGAGCATCGGCCCGGGCGACATCGCTGTGGCGGCACTGGTGCTCGCCGTGGCGCTCAACAGCGGATTCGACCTGCGGCGTAACCTGTACTGGATGTACGGTCTGACCATCGCTGGGCTGGCCCTGGTGATGGCGACCGGCTGGTTGGTGCCGGGCCTGGTGTTCATTGGGTTGGCCGGCATCGTGGCCAACCTGGGGCGGTTCCGCTACAGCCCGCAGGAGCGGCAGGCCTTGCTGGTGGCCTTCGGCCTGTTGGTGGTGGGCCTGGCGGTGGCGACGGTTCTGATGGCAAAGAGGTGATCCATGTCGGACCGAGCGAAGTACGACTTCCGTGACATCGAGCAGCGTTGGGCGCGGACCTATCGCGACCGCGACCTGTTCCGCACGCGTGAGGATGCCGAGCGCGAGTTCTTCTACTACCTCGACATGTTCCCGTACCCGTCCGGCAGCCTCCACATGGGCCACCTTCGCAACTACACCATCGGCGACGTGATCAGCCGCTACCAGACCATGCGCGGCCGCAACGTGCTGCATCCCATGGGTTGGGACGCCTTCGGCCTGCCGGCCGAGAACGCGGCCATCAAGCATGCCACGCATCCCGGCGTCTGGACCGATGGCTGCGTCGATGAGATGAAGCGGCAGTTCGCGCTGCTGGGCATCAGCTTCGACTGGGCGCGTGAGGTCAACACCTCCAAACCCGATTACTACCGCTGGACGCAGTGGCTCTTCCTGCGGTTCTACGAGCGCGGTCTGGTCACGCGCCAGGAGTCGCCGGTCAACTGGTGCCCGAGCTGCGAGACGGTGCTGGCCAACGAGCAAGTGCTGAACGACGGCACCTGCGAGCGCTGTGGCCACGCGGTGAACAAGCGCCGGCTGGAGCAGTGGTTCTACCAGACCACGGCCTATGCGCAGCGGCTGCTGGACGACCTCGACCAGCTGACGCACTGGCCCGAGGCGGTGCGCACCATGCAGCGCAACTGGATCGGGCGCAGTGAGGGTGTCCAGTTCACCTGGGCGGTGAAGGACCGCGACATCCGCTTCGAGGTCTTCACCACGCGCATCGACACGGTCTTCGGCGTGACCTTCATGGTCCTGGCGCCGGAGCATCCGCTGGTTGAGGAGCTGGTCGCGGGCACCGGCCGGCAGGCCGAGGTGGCCGCCTTCGTGAAGCAGGTGCTCAGCGAAGACCAGTTCGCGCGGCAGTCGGCCGAGGCGCCCAAAGAGGGCATCTTCACCGGCGCTTACGCCATCCACCCGCTGACCGGTGAGGAAGTGCCGATCTGGCTGGCCAACTACGTCATGATGGACTACGGTACCGGTGCCATCATGGCGGTGCCGGCGCATGACGAGCGCGACTTCGCGTTCGCCACCAAGTACGCCCTGGGCATCCCGCCGGTGATTGTGCCGGCGGGCGAGACGCCGGACAGCCTGGCGCTCCCGTACACCGGCGAGGGCTTCCAGGCCAACAGCGGCGAGTTCGACGGGCTGCCGAACCGCGAGGCCCAGGTGAAGATCGCCGAGCACATGGAGGCGAACGGCATCGGCCGGCGGACGGTGAACTACCGGCTGCGCGACTGGTGCCTGTCGCGGCAGCGCTACTGGGGCTGCCCCATCCCGATCATCTACTGTCCCACCTGCGGGACGGTACCGGTGCCCGACGATCAGTTGCCGGTGGCCTTGCCGCTCGACGCCGAGTTCACCGGCGAAGGTAACCCGCTGGCCTCGTCGGCGAGCTTCCAGCAGGTGAGCTGCCCGAAGTGCGGCGGCGCGGCGCGGCGCGAGACCGACACCATGGACACCTTCGTGGACTCGTCCTGGTACTTCCTGCGCTACGCCTCGCAGCCGGCCGACGCCCCGTTCCGGCGCGCCGATGTGGACCGCTGGATGCCGGTGTCGCAATACGTGGGTGGCATCGAACATGCCACGATGCACCTGATCTACGCGCGCTTCTTCTGCAAGGTGCTCTACGACCTGGGCCTGGTCGGCTGTGATGAGCCGTTCGGCCGGCTGTTCACCCAGGGCATGGTGACCAAGGAAGCCTGGTGGTGCGACGCCGAGAAGAAGTGGTACACCGACCGCGCGCAGCTCAGTGCCGACGGCCGGCAGTCGCCACAGGGCAACCCGGTGGACCGCCAGGTGGCCAAGATGTCCAAGAGCATCGGCAATGTGGTCGCGCCCGAGGCCATCTGTGAGCGGTACGGCGCCGACACCGGCCGCTGCTACATCCTGTTCATCGGCCCGCCCGAGGCCGAGGCCGAGTGGCAGGATGACGGGGTGACCGGTGTGCACCGCTTCCTCAACCGCGCCTGGCGCTGCTTCGTGCCGCACGCCGAGCAGGCTTTGCCCGACTGGCGCGCGCAGCTTGGCGATCTGGACGAGCAGGCCGCGGCGGTGCGGCGCAAGCTCCACCAGACGGTGGCCAAGGTCGGCTCGGACATCGAGCGGTTTGCCCTGAACACCGCCGTGGCGGCGCTGATGGAGCTGATCAACACGGTGCTGCCGTTTGTCGAGGATCGCCTGGCTGGCTCACCCACGCTGGCCGACCGCGCGGTCTACAGCGAGGCGGCGGAGCTGTTCGCGCTCATCCTGGCGCCCTTCGCGCCGCACCTGGGCGACGAGATCTGGACGGTGACCGGTCACCCGGGCACCACCTACGAAGCCGACTGGCCCGCGTTTGAGGCGGCGGTGGCGGCGGCCGAGAGCCTGACCATCGCGGTGCAGGTCAACGGCAAGCTGCGCGACAAGCTGTCAGTGGCCGCCGACGCGAGCGAGGACGAGGTCCGTGCGCTGGCGCTGGCGTCACCCCGGGTGCAAGCGGTGCTGGCCGGCCGCGAGCCCAAGAAGGTCATCGTCGTGCCGGGCCGGTTGGTCAACATCGTGGGCTGAGCCCCACTGCGTCCGGTGGTGCGCGGCCGCCCGGCTGAGCACCACTGGGCGCTGGCCCTTGCATCGCCTCGCCGCGTGAACTATAACCGGACTGGGTTGGCGGTGCATAGCTGCTGCGTGCACGCCGAGCGCAGGCGGTTGGGCCGGTCGTCTAGGGAGCAATCCATGAAGCGACACGGCTTCACCCTCATCGAGTTGCTCGTCGTCATCGCGATCATCGCGATCCTGGCAGCCATCCTGTTTCCGGTGTTCGCCAAAGCCCGCGAGAAGGCGCGGCAGAGCAGTTGCTCGTCCAACTGCAAACAGCTCAGCCTGGCGCTGTTGCAGTATGCCCAAGACTATGACGAGACGTTCCCGATCCAGTTCTTCGGCTGGTCGAACGTACCACCCACCTGGCGTGAGACGATCGTGCCGTACGTCAAGAACGACCAGATCTACCAGTGCCCGTCCAGTCGGCAGTGGACCTACGAGTACGGGATGGACCCGAACTGGGTCTACCTGACCACCGGTGCCGACTACGGCCTGACGCTCCCGCTGGCGCGGTTCATCCGCCCGGCCGAGACGCTGCTGATGGGTGAGAACCGGGACGGCGACTGGCCGGTCAACATTCCCGGCTCGACTTGGGGCGCCATCCAACTCCGGCACAACGAGGGCGCCAACTGTGCCTTCGTGGATGGCCACGTCAAGTGGATGAAAGTGGACCAGCTCAACGCGAACGACTACTATTACTGGAAGGCCTACTGACCCAGGAGGGCCGCTTGGCCCTCCTGGCTACCACCACTCCGTCCCGTTGCCGGGATGGGTCATGACGCATGACGACCGAAGGTGTCGCGGTTGTGTGGGCACGTCGGTCGCGCAGTTGGGTGAGTGAACGATGACGCGACCGCGCGGGTTCACCCTGATCGAGCTGTTGGTGGTGATCGCCATCATCGCCATTCTGGCCGCCATCCTGTTTCCGGTCTTCGCCAAGGCCCGTGAGAAGGCGCGGCAGAGCTCCTGCGGTTCCAACGTGAAGCAGTTCACCGTGGCGCTGATGCAGTACGCGCAGGACTACGATGAGACGCTGGTCACAGGCTCCTGGCCGTACAGTGGTTCGTCTGCTGTCGGCTGGCTGGACCTGCTGGATCCGTACATGAAGAACAAGCAGGTCAAGGCCTGTCCCAGCCAGAAGACGATCATGACCGACAGTCAGGGCTACGGCTGGAACTACCAGGAGTTCGGCTACATGAGCGCCACCGATGCCGGCTGGGCGACGGCGTTGGCCCAGGTCACCGCGCCGGCCGAAACCATCGTGCTGGGCGACAGCGAGGATGTGGGCACGCGGACGCCCGACAACACCTGGTACTACGTCTACCTCTACCGGCGGCACGCCACGCAGTTGCCGAAGCGCCACAACGGTGGCGGCAACATGGCCTTCCTCGACGGGCACGCCAAGTGGCAGCCGCAAAGCGAGCTGCGGAAGTCCACGCCGGGCGTGGCGGCGCCGTGGCGCTGGGCGCCGTAGCGGCAGCCGGTGATCGGCACCACCGCACCGCGCCGACGGCGCGGTGCGGTGGTGCGCGTGCCTACCAGGGGGGTAGCGCCAGCGTCCCGCCGTCGAGCGTCAGCACGGTACCGTTGATGTAGCCGGCATCGTCGCTCAGCAAGAAGGCGACGGCTTTGGCGATGTCGTCCGGCCGCCCCAGCCGGCGGACCGGGATCTTCTGGGCCACTTCGGCGTAGAGCTCATCGACGGGCTTGTCCCAGCCGGCGCACGATGCGGCCAGCATTGGCGTGTCGATGGTGCCGGGTGAGACGCCCACGGCGCGGACCACGCCCGCGTGGTCGGTGGCCAGACACCGAATCAGCGCCTCCAGCGCCGCCTTGGACGCGCAGTAGACCGCGTGCTGCGGGAAGCCGACGTGCGCCGCCACCGAGGTGGTGATCACCACGGTCCCGCCGCCACCGCGCTCCATGACGGGAATCGCGTGCTTGCAGGTCAGGAAGGTGCCGCGCACGTTGACGCCCATCAGCTTGTTCCAGATGGCGTCGTCGAAATCGGTCACCTTGCCCGGCGCCCAGGCCCCGGCATTGCAGTGCAGGGCATTGAGGCCACCGTACCAGGCCACCGTCTGGTCGACCAGCTCGCGCACGCTGGCCTCATTGGTGATGTCTACTTCGCAGTAGCGCGCTTCCAGCCCGGCGTCGCGGAGTTCGGCCTCGAGCGCGGCGCCTTCCACCGGCTGGTTCGACGCCGCGACGACCTTGGCCCCCAGGCCGGCCAGGTGGCGCGTGCAGCCGGCGCCGATCCCGGAGGTGCCACCGGTCACGATGATGACGCGTTCGGCCAGACTCATGGCTTGTACCCCCACGGCAGATCGTCGTCGGTCTCGTACTCCATCAGCTCAATGACCACGCCGTTCTCTTCACAGAAGACGACGTTCAGTCGCGGCGTCGGGTTGAACGGCCCGAGCACCACGGTCAGGCCCTTCATCGCTGCGGCGAGGTTGTCGACGCGGTAGGCCACGTGGGGCAGCTCGCGGAGCGGGCCCTCGACCGGGCTGTCGCTCTCGTAGCGCAGGAACTCGATCTTCTGGGGATGCGAGCGCGGGTCGGTCACCGACACCTTGGTGGCGGCAACGTACTCTTCGCCCTCGTGCTGTTCGGCCGTCGGCAGGCCGACATGGTGGAACTGGCGCATCAACTGCTCTCCTTGGTCCTAGCTGTCGTGGCTCGCCCGCCAGGCCAGAGCGCTGTCGGCCATGGCGGCGAAGTCATAGGCCGGGCGGTAGCCGAGGACGGTCCGGGCCCGGGTGATGTTGATCTCGAACGGGTGGTAGGCCGGGCACGGGATCTCGACTGTGGGCAGCCCGGTACGCTCGGCCAGGTACTCGGCGGCGGCGCGGTAGCCGAACGGGGCCGGGCCGGCGATGTTGAAGGCATCGCCGATGGCCTCGGGTCGGTCGATGGCCAACCCGAACGCCTGCATTACGTCGTCGATCTGGACGATGTGCCGGCGCAACGGCAGGCCGGCGGCGTCGACCAGAATCGGCACGTGTTCGCGACCGGCCCGGACGAGAGCGAGCACGGCTTCGGGCACTTGCCCGAAGCCGTGGCCCGGTTCGGCCGGGTCGACGTTCTGGAGCAGCGAGAAGTGGTTCAGCAGGTCATCGCGTTCGAACACCCAGGACGACCGCAGGATGGTCACCGGCAGCCCGTACTGCACCTGGTACTGCCGGGCCATGGTCTCCTCGACCACCTTCGAGAAGGCGTAGTAGCCGGGATAGGCGGTCAGCGGGTGCTGCTCGTCGATGGGTATGGGCTGCGGGTAGAACCAGATGCCGAACACGGCATCGCCGCTGAGCAGCACCACCTGCCGCGGGCGCTGCTCGCGGCAGGCTTCTAGCACGTTGAACGTGCCGCGCACGCTGACCTCGAAGAAGGTCTCCGGATCCTCCTTGGTCGTGGCCAGGTGGACGACCAGGTCGGTGCCGGCGACCACTTCGCGCACCGCGGCCGGGTCGGTGATGCTACCGGTGACCGAGACCGTCGCACCGGGCACCGGGTTGCGGTGCACTAGGGCGCGCACCGCCAGACCGCGTTGGGCCAGGAGCTCCACAACGCGACAGCCCAGCTTGCCGCTGGCGCCGAAGATGGCTGCCGAAGCCATGTTGGCCTGCCTTTCTGCGCTGCTAGAGCGTGACGGGCTGGCCTGTCCGAGCCGATTCCTCGGCGGCCAGGCAGGCGCGCACGGCCTCGCGCGATTCGGCCGCGGTGATCACCGTCGGACGCACGCCGTTGCCCACGCAGGCGGCGAAGTAGGCCAACTCCTCGCGCAAGGCGCCGGCCCGGACCCCGTGCAGTTCGGGCCAGTAGGTCGTGTCCGGCGAGTGCCAGCCGTCCTGGTCGCAGATAGACAGGTTCGGATGCACCTCGTGGATGTGGATGGACCCTTCGGTGCCGATGATCTCCATGCGCTCGTCGATCTGGAAAGCGGTCTTGTCGGGCAGGAACCAGACGTTTTCGAGCACCCCGACGGCGCCGGAGGCGAAGCGGTACATGGTCCAGCCCAGGTCCGGGTTGGCGTGTTCGCGCACCTTGACGGTCTGCGCGTAGGCGCTGACCACCTGGTCGCCGCTGTACCAGAGCATCAGGTCGGTGTCATGGACGCCGTCACCGATGATGGGGCCGATCTTGTCGAGCACGCTGGCGCCGACCCAGGCCGGGATGTTGCGCCGGGCGTACATCGACACGATGCGCCCGATGCGACCGGCGGCGATGGCTTCCTTGGCCGCGGCGTAGCGCGGGTTGAAGCGGCAGATGTGCCCCACCATGAAGTAGCCCGCGGCGCGATCGGCGGCCTCGACGATGCGATCGCAGTCGGCGATCGTGGAGGCCATCGGCTTCTCGAGGAAGACGTGCTTGCCGGCCTCCAGCGCGGCGACGGTCGGCAGCACGTGCTGGTCCCACATGGTCACCACGCTGACCGCCTCGATCTGCGGATCGGCCAGCAGTTCGTGGTAGTCGGTGTAGGTCTTGCGGACGCCGAACCTGTCGGCCACCTCGGCCAGCCGGCTCGGCGTGCGGGTACAGAGGGCATGCAGCTCCACGTTCGGCAGGCCGGCCAGCGCCTCGCAGTGCTTCTCGCCGAACCAGCCGAGCCCAATCACGCCGTACTTGACGCGCCCCATGGTGCACTCTCCCGAATCGCGCCCGCATTCGCGTCACGCGCGCGGGTTCCTTCGGCGACTCGACCGGCTGGTGGCTGGTGCCGCTTAAGGTGTCGGCGGGTTGGCCGATGGCTAGACAGGTCGCTCACCGGGCGCTGGCCGTATAGGGGGGCGGGTACTGCGTCTGCCGACCAGTAGCCCACTGCGGGCGACCTTCCTTGACCGAATCAGCGCGTCGCGACGCGCGGATGGTACGCCGGGCTCGCCGGCGCCGCGCGTGCGAACGTGGATGGGTGGAGCGCCCCGTGGTGGGCCTGGGGAAAGAGGTCGGTGCGATGCGTGAACGAGGGATCCGGGTGCGACTGCTCCGGGCGACGCTGCCGGTGACGGTGGTGGCGGTGTTTGCCGTCGGCGCGGTGGCGTACAGGCAGGCCGCCGCCGACCTGTCGGCCGAAGGGAGTGTCGGCCTGCTGAGGTTGGCCGAGAGGGCCCGCGACGAGCTGGATCGCTGGCTCGAGGACAGCTCGCGGACCGCGGTGCTGTTCAGCGAGAACGGCGTCTTCAAGGCGGCGGTGCTGGGCCAACGGGTGGCAGAAGCCAAGCAGCGGCTGGTCACCTACCACCAGCTCTGCCCGTACTACGAGAGCGTGTTCGTGGCCGATGCCAACGGCAAAGTGCTGATGGACTCGATCGGCGGCAAGACGATCGGCGTCGAGGCCGCCAAGCTGCCGACGTTCGCGCCCAACGTGCAGGCCGCCCAGGCCGGCAAGCCGTGGATCAGTGAGGCGGCCGCCTCACCGGCCAATGGTCGCCCGGTGGTCCTGGTTACCGCGCCGATCACCGAGGACGGCAAGGTAACCGGCATCCTCGGCACGCCGGTCGACCTGGCCAGCTACTCGCAGACCGCCATGGTCAAGGACAAGGTGGGCGAGACCGGCTACTGCTACGTGTGGAGCGCCAAAGGCACCACGCTGATGCACCCGAAGCCGGGCGAATTGCTCAAGGACATGTCCACCATGCCGTTCACGCGCGAGATCATCGCGAAGCGGAACGGCTCGCACTCGTACGTGTGGCAAGGCGTACGGAAGAGCGCCAGCTTCGCCCAGTCGCGGCGCATGGGCTGGCTGGTGGTGGTCTCGATGGAGGAGCGCGAGTTCGTGGCCCCGGTTCGCCGGCTGGGCGTGCGGGTGGTCGTCGCCGCCGTGCTCTGCTTGAGTGTGGTCGTGGTGGTGCTGTGCGGGCTGGCCGGATCGCTGTCCAAGGTGGTGCAGGACGCGGTGGATCGCATGTCGGCCGGGGCCGATCAGATCACCGCGGCGGCGGCCCAGGTGGCCCAAGCCGGGCAGCAGATGGCGGCCGGCGCCGGCGACCAATCGGCCAGTCTGGAGTCGACCGCCACCTCACTGGGGCTGATGTCGGCGACCGCTCAGGCCGGCAGCGAGAGCGCCGCCGCCGCCAACAAGCTGGTCGACGAGCAGAAGGGCATCGTCGGCGACGGTCAGGCGGAGATTCGCGAGTTGCAGGAGCGCATGGGCGAGATCGCGGCCTACGGGACGCAGATGGCGCGCATCATCAAGACGATTGAGGAGATCGCCTTCCAGACCAACCTGCTGGCGCTGAACGCGGCGGTGGAAGCAGCGCGGGCCGGCGAAGCCGGCAAGGGCTTCGCCGTGGTTGCCGAGGAGGTCCGGTCGCTGGCTCAGCGGGCCGGGCAGGCAGCCAAGGAGACCAACGATCTGATCCAGGGCTCGACCTCGCGCATCGCGGGCGGCGTGAAGACCACCGAGGCGACTGTGGCGATGTTCGACCGCATCGGCGACAGCGCCACGCAGGTGGCGACGCTCGTCGGCGAGATCGCGGCTTCGGTGCGCGAGCAGGCGCAGGGCATCGATCAGGTGAGCAGCGCCATGGCCCGGGTGAGCCAGATCACTCAGGCCAACGCCGCCAGCTCCGAGGAGACCGCCGCGGCGAGCGAGGAGTTGTCGGCCCAGGCCGAGGACTTGCGGCAGATGGTCGCGGTGCTGGCCCAGTTGGTGCATGGCAGCGGCGCCACGACCAGCCTGGCGCCGCCGCGGACGGCTGTCGCTCGGCCACTGCCGGCGCGCGCGAACGCGGCGGCCTCGCTGGCCCAGCGCGGACTCGACGACTTCTGATCCGTCTGCGTGACGACGACTGCCGGCGGCCACCGCCCACGGGCGGTGGCCGCCGGCTTTGGGTGCACCAGCAGAGACTGTGCCACTCCCTGGACCCTCGAGCGCAACAGCCGCCGTCGGCCTCCGGCGCCAATCGCGCCGATCCGCTCCAAAAGCGCCTTGCGTGACGCCAACGTGTCACCGCGTCGGGTCTGTCTCGGGCAAACTACCAGCAGACACGCGTGCTGGGCGAGGCGGCCTTGAGCTGCATCGGGCGGGCGGCTGGCCAACACGGCCAAGCTGACACGGTCCCCGAGCACGTCGGCCGAGCGTCGCGGTGGGTGGCGGGTGCAGGAGTGCGTCATGCAACAGAAGAGCTTCCAGACCCGGCTGCTCCTCACCACGCTGCCGATCGCCGTCGTGGCCATACTGCTGGTCGGTTGGGTCTGCTACCAGCGAGCCGCGCTGGTTCTGGCCGCTGAGGGCCAGACCGGTCTGGTGCGGCTGGCCGGCTCGATCCGCGACGAGATGGACCGCTGGCTGTCCGAGCGCGAGCGGGATGCCCTGCTGTTCAGCGAGAACGGCGTCTTCAAGTCGGCCTGCCAGGGCAAGCGACTCGATGAGGTGCCGCCGCGCCTGGTCCGTTACCACCAGCTCTCGCCCTGGTATGAGAACGTGTTCCTGGCCGATGTGAACGGGCGCATCTTCGTCGACTCCATCAGCGGCAAATCGGTCGGCGTCGAGGTGGCGAAGATCCCGATCTATGCGCCGAACATCCAGAAGGCGCAGCAAGGCCAGTCGTTCGTCGGCGAGCCGGCGGCCTCGCCGGCCACCGGCCGACCGGTCGTACTCATCACCGCGCCGGTCATGGACGAGGGCCGCCTGATCGGCATCGTGGGCACGCCCATCGACCTGACGGTCTTCTCCGAGGCCGCGGTGGCGGGCCGCAAGGTCGGCACGACGGGGTACCCGTTCGTGCTGAGCACGACCGGCGTGATGCTGATGCACCCGAAGCCGGCCATGATCCTCAAGGACTGCGCCAACGAGGAGTTCGGCAAGCAGATCATCGCCAAGAAGAACGGGTCCGTCCGTTACTTCTTCACCGGCATTTGGAAAGATGCCGCCGCGGCGCAGTCGGCCAAGCACGCCTGGATCGCCGCGGTGACCATCGATGAAGCCGAGTTCCTCAGCCCGCTCGGGCAACTGCGGGTCTGGGCGCTGGGTGTCGGCCTGCTGGCCGTGGTGGTGCTGGCGTTGGCGCTGTCGGGCGTCACCAAGGGCATGGCCAACGTGCTCGATCAGATGGTGCGGCGGCTGTCCGCGGGCGCCGACGAGATCACCGCGGCCTCGCAACAGGTGGCCGACGCCGGGCAGTCGATGGCCAGTGGCGCGAGCGACCAGGCGGCCAGCCTGGAAGAGACCTCGGCGTCGCTGGAGCAAATGGCCTCGATGGCCAGCACCGGCGCCGACAACGCGAAGGCCGCCAATCGGTTGGTCGACGAGACGCAGAGCATCGTGGCCGAGGGCCAAGCCGATGTGACGGAGCTGAAGGAGCGGATGGGCGAGATTGCCTCGTACGGGGCGCAGATGGCCAAGATCATCAAGACCATCGAGGAGATCGCCTTCCAGACGAACCTGCTGGCGCTGAACGCGGCCGTCGAGGCGGCGCGCGCCGGTGAGGCCGGCAAGGGCTTCGCCGTGGTGGCCGAGGAGGTGCGCTCACTGGCTCAGCGGGCCGGGCAGGCGGCGCAGGAGACCAACGACCTGATTCAGGGCTCGTCGGAGCGGATCGCCGGTGGCGTCAAGGTCACCGAGGCGACCGTCGCCGTCTTCGAGCGCATCGGCGACAGTGCCGGTCAGGTGGCCCACCTGGTTGCCGAGATAGCCACCGCGGTGGGCGAGCAGTCGCAAGGCATCGACCAAGTGAACCTGGCGATGAACCGGGTCAACCAGGTGACCCAGTCGAACGCGGCCAGTGCTGAAGAGACCGCGTCGGCCAGTGAAGAGCTGTCGGCCCAGGCCGAGGAGTTGCGTCACATGGTGGCGCTACTGGAGGCCCTGGTTCACGGCGGGCAACCGCCGGCCGACGGCGGGCTGGCTGCGCCGCCCGCCGTCGCGGGGCGCGGGTCGCTGCCGCGGC
>CAZHGD010000206.1:0-12614 GCA_964531735.1 uncultured Fimbriimonadaceae bacterium
TCAAGACTCCCGAGAGGCGTGGTTGGTTCCTTGCAGCCGGGATTTGAACACAACCTCTTGCCCACCGCAGGCGTGGACTGTGGCTGGCCGCGTCCGGAGCCGATCGATGGTGGGCAACAGCCCACCCTACGTACTGACCGTCAACGCCGGCCGAGACGACGCGACGCGCGCGAGCTGGCCCACTCGCCAGCCCGCGGCGCCACGGCACGGCACGTGCGGCCGCTCGAACGTCTACTGCGCCCAGACGTCGAGCACGGTCTTCGGAAGGTCGGTGTTGTCGAGGTAGGCGCCCCGCTTCGGGTCCTTGCCCACCGCGCGCAGTGTCAACCGTTGGGCCTCAGCGCCCTTGGCGAACACCGGCACCAGGCTGTTGCTGTGGCCCTTGCTGTGGAAGGCCAACAGCGGCAGCTTGTCCTGGCCCTGCCCCACCGGCCCGTCGAACGCGCTGGCGGCAGCGGGGCCGGTCAGCAGGCCGGTCTCATGGTCGGCCGTGACGATCAGCAGCGTCTCGTCCCAACTGCTGTACTTCTCCACCCAGGCCGCCGCCGCGGCGATGGCGTCCTCGAAGTCCATCACCTCTTCCACCACACGGACGCCGTCGTTGCCGTGCGACGCCCAGTCGATGGCGCCGCCCTCGACCATGACGAAGAAGCCGTCGCGGTCCAGTCCGAGCACGTTGAGCGCGCCCTGGGTCATCTGCGCCAGGCTCGGCACATCGGCGTTGCGCGGATCCTCGAAGGGGAGCTTGCCCCCCTTCTTCGGCCGGCTGCACTGCAACGTGTCGCCCGCCTGCGCCACGCCCAGCACGCGGTGGTCCAGCGGTTGTGCCGTGGCCGCCAGCTTCGCGAAGTCGGCCTTGGTCTCTACCAGCTTCCAGGCGTCGGGTCGGCCGTCGCCGTCGGCGTCGGCCATCGGCCGGCCGGTCTTGACCGCGCCCCAGGTCTCGGGGCCGCCGACGTAGTCGTACTTCGGGGCTCGTTGCTTGCCGCCGTTGTCGAAGGTCGGATGGCCCGCGCCCATGATGACGTCGCAGCGGCTGCGCTCGATCATCTCGCGGCCGATCTCGGCGTAGCTGCCGCGGCCCTTGTTGTGGGCCACGAACCCCGCGGGCGTGGCGTGCGACAGCGGCACGCTGGTGACGACGCCGGCGGCCTTGCCCAGCTCCTTGGCGCGTTCGCACAGGTTCTGCAACGGCTTGCCGTCGCGGTCGACGCCGATGGCCCCGTTGTAGGTCTTGTGGCCGGTGGCCAGCGCCGTGGCCGCAGCGGCCGAATCGGTTGCGCCAAGGACGATGTAGCTCAGCCCGTCCCAGGCCCGCGCCGGATCGTAGCTGCCCTTGACCGAGAAGGTGCTGGCCGCCAACTTGACCGGGAACTGCCGGTAGACTGCGGCGTCGGCGCGACCGTAACGGTAGAACTCACCGGTGGCGAGCTGGTTGAACCCGCAGCCGTCACCGATCATGATGATGACGTTCTTGACCTTGGCCTCGGCCGCACCGGCGACCAGCAGACCGGCCAACGCCAACACGCGTACTCGTTTGCACATCACTCCGTGAGCTCCAGACGGCGCCAGCATACCGCAGAATCGCGCCGGGCGCACGTGCCCGAATCGGCGGGCCACCACACTGTTGACATCGGCTTCGTCGCCGCGCTATAGTGCTTGCTAAGCTCAGAAAGGAGGTGGTCTGCAAATGTCTAGTGGCGAGTGTACCGAGCGAGGTGACGGTCCGACCTAGCGTCCCGTCCGACCGACAAGGTTGAGTGACGGGGGTCGACCCGCTTCTCGGCTGCCGCGAGGCAGTCAGTTGGACCGGGAGCCAGGTCGAATCCCTGCCGTCACCGGAGGAGCCCGGGCTGCGGCCCGGGCTTTTCTTTTGCCTGGCGCGCCGGCCGCCGCGGAACCACCACCCCACCGACGGAGTCGCAATTGGGCAGTCGTCCGGCGAGGTCACCATGAGTCAGCACGACAGCGGGCCGGCGCTGGTGGTCCGCAATCCCTATCTGCCGTTTGCCGTGGCCATGGCCGCTGGCGGGGCGGTGATCGCGCTGCTGGCCGGCGGGCTGGTGTTCAGCGACTTCGGCACCACGCTGGCCGCGCTGCGCGATAGTCGGCTGACGGTGCCGCTGGCCGTGCGCGCGGTCCGGCTCGCCATTGCGGCGGGCTGGGGCCTTTGGGGGCTCAACGCGCTGCTGACGGGCCTGCGGCATCTGGGCAGTGTCTACGCCCCGCCCGGCGCACCGCGCGATTTCGCCTCCGCCGATGAGGTCATCGCCTCACTGACCCGCCAGGACCTGCCGGTCTACCGGCTGCCCGACGGTGGCGCCCTGGGGCTGGCCCGCCGCTACTTCAGCGACCTGGTGCCCTGGCTGACCGAGCGGCCGCGGCGCGTGCTCGAAGACAACGTCGCCTTCGCGCGGACCACGCTGCTGGTCACCGTGCTCGCCATGCTCGCCTGGGCCGGGCTCGACGCGCTGCGGGTCAACGTGCGCGGCGCCTACTTCGCCGACGGCCGCATCGGCTTCCCGCTGCAACTGGTCATGCTGCTGTGGGTGCTCACCACGGTCAAGGTGGCCAGCCTGTTCATGATGCTGCCCACCGCCTCGCCGCCGACCGAGGTGATCGAGGAGCGCCCGGCGTTCCGCGGCGCGGGCAACCCGTTCAACCTGCCCGGCGTGATCGAGAGCGCCCTGCTGCCGTTTCGCTGGCGCGAGACGCCGAACCGCTGCCACCGTTACGGCTTCGCTCAGGAGCAGGGCGGCGTGGCGGATACCGGCCTGTTCCGCGGCCTCGCCATCGTCGAGACGCAGCCCGTGCCCTACGACGCGGTGCGCTCGCCCGCGGTGATGGTCTTCGTGGTCTGCGCCATACCGCTGCTGCTGGTCGGCCTGTGGTATAGCTGCCTGGCCACGCCGCGCGAACCGCAGTCGCCGGCCGACGTCGTCTGGCTGGCCGGCACCATGGCCGCGGGGCTCTATCTCGGTGGCGTCGGCGGCGGCTTCCTGCGGCACGCGCATTGGCTGCTGGGCAGCTTCCGGTTCAACTCGGTGCTGCTGCTCTGCCGTGTCGAAGGCAGCTTCGCGCGCGGCGAGGCCCGCCTGGGCAGGAGCGCCCTGGACACCGCCGAGGCCGGTGTCGTCGACGTGCGTAGCGACGGCCAGTGCGAGCTCTACGCCTGCCGCGCCGTGTCGGAGTCGTACACGCTGGAAGGTCAGCGTCACATCATCGGCCTGGTCTTCGACGAGGAGATCGTGCAGGCCGTGGCGGCGGTCCGAGCGGCCGTCGCCGGCTTCGAAAGCGAGCGCGTGGCCATGCGGGCGCCCGACCTGCAGCGCGCCGAGGCCGGCGAGATCGAGCGGCTCAACCTGGGCCATGTGGGCAGCCTGGCCGCCGCCGGCACACCGCTGATGGTGCCGCCCGCGACCGGACCGGTACCGCTCGCGCTGGGCGCCGGGCCGACGCGCGAGTGTCCGCACTGCTGCGAGCCGGTGCCCGCCGGCGCGGCCCGCTGCCCGCACTGCGACGAGCCGCTGCCCACCGGCACGGCGCTCCTGCCGGGACCCGACGACAAGCTCTGCCCGCACTGCGGCCAGCCCGTCAAGCGGCAGGCCACCAAGTGCAAGCACTGCAAGGCGCGGCTGGACTGAGAGCGACTTGCGGGGCACCGAAGGAGGCTCGCCCGGTGGCGCGAACTACCCGGCGAGGTCGTCTCCGTGGAACCTACTACTCGTCCGCAAAGCGTGGTTCGTTGGGGCGCGATAGCCCTGGGTTTGGCGCTGATTCCGGTCAACCTCTTCTGGCTGGTGCCGATGGAGGAGTTCCGCAAGACCGGCGACCCCACGTGCACGTCCATCTTCTCCAACGCGGTGTTCACGCTGCTGGTGCTGGAAGGGCTCAACCGGCTCGTCCGGCGCTGGCTGCCCGCCCTGGCGCTGAACCGGCTGGAGCGGCTGACCATCTACAGCCTGGTGGCCGCCGGCTGCGGGCTCTGCGCCCGCGACTTCATCCAGGTGGCCCTGCCCCACTGGGCGCACGCGGTGTGGCACGCCACGCCGGAGAACAGTTGGGCGCAGAAGTTCCTGGGCCATGTCTCGGCCGGCCTGATCGTCACCGACCGCGAGGCGCTCAGGGGCTACTTCGAAGGCCACTCGACGCTCTACACCGCGCGCCACCTCCGCGCCTGGGCGTCACCAGTCGTCTTCTGGAGCGCGCTGTTCAGCACCATCTGGTGGGTCTGGCTGGCGCTGAACATCCTCATCCGCAAGCAATGGACCGAGCGCGAGAAGCTCAGCTTCCCGATCCTGCAAGTGCCCCTCGAGATCACCGCCGAGCGCAACGACATGTGGCGCAAGTACGGCTTCTATCTCGGCTTCGGCCTGGCGGCGATGATCGACCTGATCAACGGCGTCCACAAGTTCGTGCCGCAGGTCCCGCTGCTGCAGGTGAAGATGACCAATCTGCAGCCGTTCTTCACGGCCCGGCACCTACAGATGATGGGCTTCACGCCCATCTCGTTCTTCCCCTTCGTCATCGGCCTGGCCTACTTGCTGCCGACCGACCTCAGCTTCTCCTGCTGGTTCTTCTACATCTTCTTCAAGGCGCAACTCGCGCTGTTCGCCTGGCTGGGCTATGACCCGTCGATGGGCTGGGAGGGCAAGCCGGGCACGATGCCGTTCGTGGCCGAGCAAGGCATCGGCGGCTACCTCGCCTACGGCCTGTTCGCCCTCTACACCGCGCGAGACCACTTGCGCGAGGTGTTCCGCAAGGTGGTCCACCCAAACGACGGCGACGAGCGGCTGTACCGCCTGGCCCTACTCATTCTGGCCGCCGGCCTGACCCATTGGCTCTGGTTCAGTTGCTACACCGGCTTCACCTGGTGGATTGCCCTGGCCTACTTCGGCCTCTACTTCCTGGTCACCACGACCATCACCAAGATCCGCGCCGAACTCGGCCCGCCGGTCCACGACCTGCACTTCGGCGGCCCGGACCGTATGTTGCTGACCTGGCTGGGGGTGCAGAGCCTGGGTCATGGCGACCGCTGCGGCCTGACCTTGTTCTTCGGGTTCAACCGCGCCTATCGCGGCGTCTCGCAGCCGATGATGCTCGAGGCGATGAAGGCGGCGGAACTGGAACACAGCAACCAGCGCCGCATCGTCTGGGCGTTCATCCTGGCTGGCCCGGTGGCCGCGTTCGGCTCGTCGTGGGCCATGCTGCACTGGTCCTATGCCGACGGCATGCAGTTCGCCCGCGAGTCCTATCGCTTCGGCAGCCAGGGCTGGCAGCGCTGGGACAGTTGGATCAGCCAGCCCTGGGCACCCAACGGCGGCGCCACCGCGGCCATGGGCATCGGCGCGGTGAGCTGCCTCGGCCTGATGTTCATGCGGCTGCGGTTCCTGGGCTTCCCGTTCCACCCGATCGGCTTCGCCATCAGCGCCAACTGGGCGATGAACTGCGTCTGGACGCCGATCCTGCTCGGCTGGGCCGTGAAGTGTCTGGTGCTCAAGTACACCGGCGCCAAGGGCTATCGCGCCGGGCTGCCGTTCGCCATGGGGCTCATTCTCGGCGAGTTCATCGTCGGCAGCCTGTGGTCGCTCTATGGCGTGATCCAACACGTGCCGGTCTACTCGTTCTGGCTGTTCGACTGACGGCGCCCGTGATCAAATACCTCGGCTCGAAGCGCCAACTGGTGCCGCTGATCGTCGAGCAGATCGGCCGCTGGCCCGACGTGCGGAGCGTCATCGACCTGTTCAGTGGCACCTCGCGCGTGGGCCATGCGCTGAAGGCCGCCGGCTATCGCGTACTGGCCAACGACCACAACGCCTACGCCGAGACGCTGGCCCGCTGCTACGTGCAGGCCGACCGCGCCGACGTGCAGGCCGCTGCCGAGCAGCTCATCGGCGAGTTGGGCCGCCTGCCCGGTCGCGCCGGCTACTTCACCCACACCTTCTGCGAGCGCAGCCGCTACTTCCAGCCGCACAACGGCGAGCGCATCGACGCCATCCGGGAGGCCATCGCGGACAAGGGTCTGTCGCCCGAACTGGAGGCGGTGCTGCTGGTCTCGTTGATGGAGGCGGCCGACCGCGTCGATTCCACCACCGGTCTGCAGATGGCCTACCTGAAGGAGTGGGCGCCGCGCGCGTACCAGCCGTTGGAGCTGCGTCTGCCAGCGGTGCTGCCGCGCGCCGCAGCAGGCAAGGGGCTGGCCCTCGGCCTGGACGCCCTGGCGGCGGTCGGGCAGTTGGCGGCCGACGCCGCCTACCTCGACCCGCCGTACAACCAGCACAAGTACCTGGGCAACTACCACATCTGGGAGACGCTGGTGCGCTGGGACCAGCCCGAGGTCTACGGCGTGGCCTGCAAGCGCGTGGACTGCCGCGAGCGGCGGAGCGCGTTCAACTCCACGACCGCCATCCACGACGCCCTGGCCGCGGTGGTCTCACAGGTGCGCGCCCGCTACCTGATCGTCTCGTTCAACAATGAGGGCTACGTGCCTCGCGAAGCGATCGAGGCGATGCTGGCCCAGCGCGGCCGGGTCGAGGTGATCGAGCACGACTACAAGCGCTACGTGGGCGCGCAGATCGGCATCTACAACCCGCACGGCGACAAGGTCGGCCGCGTCAGTCACGTGCGGAACAAGGAGTACCTGTTCGTGGTGACGCCGGGGGAGTGAGGAGACACCCCCACGGGCGCGTGTGCAGGGCCGCGCACCGACGCTCAGGCATCTCCCAGCTCGACCAATGGCTCGCCCTTCTCCAGGAGTCGCAGGGCATCGGGCAGCGTGGCGGCCAGCAGTTGTCTCAGCCGCGCGTTGCTCGTGTTACCGCAGGTGATCCACACGACCTGTGGTGGGGTGCCGAGGCGGTCAAGCAGATGCACGAAGTCGGCATCCTTGGTGACCACCACTGCCGCCGCACACCGAGCTGCCGCGTGGATCTCCTCGTCCGACGCATCGCGCAGGCCCAGGTCGCGCAGAGCCACGGCCGCGACGCCGAAGCTGTCGGTGATCCAGCCGGCGATGGCCGGCGGTAGTTGCGCGTCGAGCCAAAGCGTCATGCCGCCAGCCGCGGATGGTCCAAGCGGCGCGCGGCGTAGCGCAACGCCGCGGTCAGGTCCTCCGGCTCCAGATCAGGCAACTCGGCCAGTATCTCGGACGCCGTCAGGCCCGCGGCGTACAGATCGAGGATGTCGGAAACACGGATGCGCATGCCGCGGATACACGGCCGCCCGCCGCACTGGCGGGCGTCAACGGTCACCCGTGTGTCGGGCTCCGGCATGGTTGCTCTCCGACCACAGTGTAGCACAGCGGCCTGCGACCCGAGGGCCGCCTGCCGCCTCCAGCCGTCCGCCCTACATCCCGTACAGCTCGGCTGTCGTCAGCGGCTGGCCCAGCAGCTTCAGGTACAGGAAGAGCTGATAGCGGTGCCCCGCGGCATGATCGATGGCGATACCGCCGCAGTAGCCCAGCGAACCTTCGGCACCCCAGGGCAGCTTGACGTGCTGGTGCAGCCACTGCTTCTCGGTCAGGCCGCTCAGGCAGCCCTTGAGCGCCGCCTTCTGCTCCTCGATGACGGCCAACGCCTGCTCCGGCGTGACCGACTTCATCGTCTCGCCCTCGGGCGGGTGGACCTGTTCACCCAGCGCGATCTGCATCACCGGGGTGAACGAGCTGGCCGTGTGCTCCAGCAACTGGCCCAGGGTCATCACCGTGTCCACCGGCCGCCAGTCAAGCTGGTCCGCCGGCACGCGACGGATCAGGCCGGCAATGCTGTCCAGCAGGTGCAGCCCCGTGCTCTCGAACTCACGAACGGTCATGGCTCGGCTCCTTCCCCGGGTGGTGGCACCCGGCAATCGACAAACGTGTTCTGGCGGCGCTCCGCCGACCGCCACAGGCCCGGCCGCTCCTCGGCCACGGCCCGGCCGCAGCCTCGGATCACATTGTCGCGCAAACTGATACCCGGCGCCTGGCCCAACCGGTCGGCGAACAGCCCCAAGGCGGCCGAGTCGGCCTCGTCGAACCCGACGATGCGATTGCCGGTCAGGGCGAACCGGCCGCGCAGCTCCAGCGCCGTCTTCACGCCGGTCACCGCCCCGCGCACGATGGTGTTGCCGTCGAACCGCGCCGCCGGGCCACCCCACGAATCCAGCACTACCGGCACGAGGCAGTCGGTGATGGTGTTCCGCGCCAGCGTCCAGTTCGGCCCGTCGGGCGGGTGGACCTCGAAGCGGTCACCCGGCTTTAGCTCGTGCGGCTCGCGACAGCGGAAGCGCAGCGTCTCGGCATCGAACTCGTCGATGTGGGTGGCCGTGTTGGCCCGCGCCCCGGTCAGCCGCACCAGGCGCCAGCCGCGGTAGTGGTGCGACACCTGCCATTGCAGCGGCACGCCCGCCTGCTTGAAGGTGCGGTCGTCGGTTACCTCGGTCACCCGGCCGGTGCAGCGCCCGGTGATCAGGCCGCGCCCGCAGCCGCGGATCAGGTTGTCGTGGACGTCGACATTCAGCGCCGGCTCCGACACGCGAATGCCGTTGACGTTCGGGCCGCACGGCACGCGGCAGTAGACCTGGTTGTTGGCCACGATGGTCTGGTCGGTCGACACGTCGATGCCCGTGCGCCAGTAGGCGCCCTCGCCGGCGTGGGTCAGGTCGATGACGTTGTTCTTGATGACCACCGAGTGCGCCGGGAAGCAGGTCGGCTCGGTGGCACTGCTGGCGCGGATCGCCGTGCCGTTGTAGTTGACGAACAGGTTGTCGCTGATGACCACCTGACTGCTGCCGTAGCTCACCGAGATGCCGCCGGCGGCGCTGGTGCCCTCGAACACGTTGCCCGAGACGATGGCCTGGCCGCAGCCCAGCTCGTTGAGGTGCGGGTAGCGGTGGCTCATGTCGCCGACGGTCACGGGGCCGGCGTTGCGGATGTAGTTGCCCTGGATGCGGATGAACCGCGACGGCCCTTCCCAGGCGTGCCAACCGCCCTGGCCGACATCGACGATGCGGCATTGCAGCACGCTGGTGTTCTCGGCGATGTCGTTGTTGTTGAACGCGTTGGCCGCGCAGTCCTCGACCGAGCAGCGTAGATAGGTGATGGCCTTGGTGTAGGCCTTCGGCTCACTCGCGCCGGCGCGTCCGGGCCCTTGCGAGTAGAACGCCTCCGAGGCCATGCGGCGCGCGTGGACGTTCTCGATCAGCACGCGTTCGCTGCCGACGATACTCACCGCGTTGCAGCCGCGTAGTGCGCAGGCCCAGAAGCCGAAACCGCTCGAGGTGCGGAACGCGCCGGCGGCCTGCTGCCGGCCGGTGTGCCCGACCATACGGAAGTCGCGCACGGTCACCTCGGTGCCGCCGTACAGACCGAACACGGGGCCTTCGCCGTCACTGATGTCCAGCGTCACCTGCTCGGCACCGGCGCCCTGGAGCGTCAGCGCCGCCGGGCTGTTCACCCGAATCGACGACGCCAGCCGGTAGTGGCCGGGCGGGAACCATAGGTTGTGCTTGTCCTTGAGCGCCCGGTCGACCGCCGCCTGGAGCGCCGGCCCGTCGCAATGGCGCAGGACCGCGTCGGTGGCGCTGCGGTTGGCCGGCTGATCGAGCGTCAGCTTACGGCCGTCGATCTGCCGGATGCGGGCGGTCAACTGGTCGCGCGCGCTGAAAGTGATCATGTGACCCGGCTGCCAGTCATGCTTGTTCAGCCGCACTTCCACCCCGCCGGACAGCTTCTGCCAGTCGCCGGTGACCGGCACCTTGGTGGCCTTCCAGGTCCGCGCCAGGTCATCGCTCCAGCGTAGCGTGAGCGGGTTGGCGCCGTCGATCTCCAGCAGGTAGGTCACCCAACTCCCGGCACTGCCGTCGTAGCCCCGGAACTCCACCTGGTCCTTGATGGGCTTGGCCGAGCTGTAGGGCTCGGCCGGCCCCCAGATGGTCGGCCGGGCGTAGCGGATGTGGCAGCGCGACACGATCACGGCCTGTCCGACGGCCAGGTCGCCGAGCTCGGCGACCTCGACCTGCGGCGAGCCGGCCGTCGTCGTGGCGCGCGTCTCGAAGGACGAGCCCGTGGCGCCGAAGTCGCGGACGTTGAGCCAGCCGGGCGACGGCTGGGCGAGAGCGGGCAGCGCGAGCAGGAGCAACCACAACAGGCGCATGGCGACCTCCTGCGCCGGTGGTTCACCGGCTGCCACGACATGCCTTCTGCCAGGAAGGATGTCTGTGCCGCGAGTGGAACGGCCACACCAGGCCTTGGCACCGCGAGGGCAGCAAGCGTGCCGCTCGGCCCGGGAGCAGTAGAGATGCGTTGGCAGTGCTTGTCCCGTAGCAGTCTGGCCGCGCTGGCCGCGGTGGCCGCCCTGGCCCTCCTCGGCGCCGCCCCGCCGAAGGCCCCGCCGATGCTCGACGTGGCCCAGGCCGGACCCGACTACGCCGTGCAGGGCGAGTACCTCGGCGCGATCGACGGCGGCGGTGTGCTGGCCGCGCAGGTGGCCGCGATGGGCGGTGGCGCTTTCGCCGTCACCTTCCTGCCGGGCGGCCTGCCCGGCGCCGGCTGGGACAACGCCACCAAAGCCGAGGCCAAGGCCAAGACCGAAGGCGACCAGACCACCGCCAGCGGCGCCGGCTGGTCGGCCCAGATCGCCGGAGAGACGATGACCGGCAAGACCGCCAAGGGCGAGTCCTTCACGCTGAAGAAGACCGTCCGCCGGAGCCCGACGCTGGGCGCCAAGCCGCCGGCGGGCGCGGTGGTGCTGTTCGACGGCACCAACACGGACGCCTGGGCCAAGGGCAAGCTGGAGCAGCGCGGCTTCCTCTGCGTGCTGCCCGACCAGCCCATCACCAAGCAGTCGTTCGGCGACTTCACGCTCCACCTGGAGGTCATGCTGCCGTTCCAGCCGCAGGACCGCGGGCAGGGCCGCGGCAACAGCGGCGTCTACCTGCAGGACCGCTACGAGGTGCAGGTGGTCGATTCGTTCGGCTTCAAGGTGGGACCGGGCAGGCCGAACGGGGACGTCATCGGTGACATCTACAGCAAGCGTGGCGCCGACACCAACGCCGCCCTGCCGCCGCTCACCTGGCAGACCTACGACATCGACTTCACCGCCGCCCGCTGGGCCGACGACAAGAAGACCGCCAACGCCACCGCCACGGTGCGCATCAACGGCATCCTGATTCACAACCAGGCCGAGATCAGCGGCTGCACCGGCGGCAACGGCCACAAAGAGACGCCTGAGCCCGGTCCGCTGATGCTCCAGAACCACAGCTATCCGGTGGTCTACCGCAACATCTGGATCGTGCCGAAGGGCTGACGCCACGGCGCGCCCGTCGTCTGGGCACTGTCCACCGCGATGGTGGGTGACCACCATCGCGGTGCTCGTCGCGCAGGCGCCGGAGCCAGTGACCCGTTGGCTGAGATGCTACGTCTCTGTGATCAGCGGCGGTCAGGGAACAGAGCATGTCTCCAGCGCGGTTCTGGTCGGTGTCGGCACTCGCGACAGCACTCCTGGCCGCGAGACCTGCGGCGGCTGACCCGGTCACCACGCCGCCACCGCCAACGGTCACAGTGGCCGCGGTGCAGTGCTCGTCCGACCTGGGCCAGGTCGCCGAGAACACCCGGAAGCTGACCGTCCTGACCAGGGAGGCCGCGGCCCACGGCGCGAAGATCATCGTCCTGCCCGAAGCGGCCGTCACCGGCTACCTCTCGCAGGACCTGAAGGTCAACTGGCACGTCAGGGGCCGGCCGCTCGAACTGCAATTCAGGGGACTGGATCCCGGCCGCGCCGCGGAAGCCGTCCCGGGACCCTCGACCCGGCACTTCTGCCGCCTGGCCGGCGAGCTGCGTGTCTACCTGACCATCCCGCTGGTCGAGGTTGATTTGGCCCAGGGCCCAGGCCGGCCGCGCTACTTCAACACCGTGTGCCTGGCCAACCCCCGCGGCGAACTGGTGGCCCACTACCGCAAGCTATCGCCCTGGCCGTACCCCGAGCAGTCCTGGGCCACCACCGGAGATCGTGGCGTCCAGACCTGCGACACCGAGTACGGCCGCGTCGGCCTGGGCATCTGCCACGACATCCACACCATCCTGGAGAAGTACGCGGGCAAGCACCTGTGGGCGCTCCTCTACCCCATCGCCTGGGTGGACACCGAGCACCCGGCCGAGTGGTTCTTCCACCGCCTGCCCGAGCGCGTGAAGCCGTTCAAGCACCACCTGATCGGCGCCAACTGGAGCGTTGACCACAAGCAGGACTGGCGCGGCTTCGGGTTCAGCGTGGTCATCTCGAACGCGGGCCAAGTGTTGGCCTCGGCGAAGAGCCTGTACGGGTCGGAGACCGTCTACGCGGAGTTGCCGACGGCCCTGGCGGCACCGTAGGCGGTGTGGCACCGACGACCGTGGCGGTCAGCTACGCGAGCGTGCGAGTAGCAGTGGTACACGCGTGCGCACGGCACGGGTGCATCTCGAGGTTGGCGATGGGGCTCGGGCTCGCGTTGTCGCGCTCCGGGCTCGCGGAAGCACCATAGGCCCAGCGCTCGGTCGCCGCTGGGGCTGCTCGTCGCGCTGCGGCCTCCATCCCGAACGGCCCGCCGGCCCAGGGCTAGGTCAAAGTCGTCGTAGACCCAGGGCCAGGAGCGCCTTCGCGGGG
>CAZHGD010000207.1:0-12570 GCA_964531735.1 uncultured Fimbriimonadaceae bacterium
TGAGTGGCTTCAGAAGCTTTGACCCGATGGACTATGACTCTGACTCAGCCCTGCCCGCCGGCCCTGGAAGCCTGGACGCGCGAGCGCGGTGCGTGCTATCCTCGAACAGTAGTTGGAGTCTGGTCGTGCAGCCTCATACTCAGATCGCCGCCGTCGACCTGTTCTGTGGCGCCGGCGGCCTCAGTCGAGGACTACTCGATGCCGGCATACGGGTGGTCGCCGGCTATGACATCGATCCGGCCTGCCGCTACCCGTACGAAACCGGGACCGGAGCTTCGTTCATACAGGCCGACGTGGCCGACGTAGACGGCGGTGTTCTCTCGTCGCACTGGCCTCGGGGTTCGATCAAGCTGCTCGCCGGCTGTGCTCCGTGCCAGCCATTCTCCTACTACACACAGGGCAAGAAGGCCAGGCAGGACGACGACCGCTGGCTGTTGCTGAAGCACTTCGGACGCTTGGTCGGAGAGGCCGGCCCGGACCTAGTCACGATGGAGAACGTGCCCAAGCTCTGTCGGCACGCGGTCTTCGACCAGTTCGTCGAACGGTTGGAGCAGCAGAACTACAAGGTGACCTTCGGCACCGAGGAGTGCACCGAGCACGGCGTCCCACAGACGCGACGCCGGCTGGTGCTCATGGCCTCGCGACTGGGCGGCATCGCGATGCTGCCGGCGACCGGCGACGTGGCCACCGTGCGCAGCGCCATCGGCCACCTGCCGCCCCTGGCGGCCGGCGGCTGCGACGCGGCCGACCCGTTGCACCGGGTGCGGCATCTGTCGCCGCTCAACCTGCGGCGCATCCGCGCCTCGCAGCCCGGCGGCACGTGGCGTGACTGGCCCGAGGCACTTCAGGCCGCTTGCCACCGGCGCGAGTCGGGCCGCAAGTACGCCAGCGTCTACGGGCGGATGAGCTGGGACGAGCCGGCGCCGACCATCACCACCGAGTGCCAGCAGTACGGCAGCGGGCGCTTCGGCCACCCGGAGCAGGACCGCGCGATCAGCCTGCGCGAGGCGGCCCTGCTGCAGAGCTTTCCAGCCGGGTACCCGTTCGTCGAACCGGGCGGCCGGATCAGTTTCGTGACCGTGGCGCGGCTCATCGGCAACGCGGTGCCGCCGCGCCTGGGGGCCGCGATCGGGTCGTCTCTGCTGGCCCACCAGGAGACTAGCCTTGGCTGATGAGCCGGTCTACCGCATGTCGTTGAGCTTGAACGTACTCAACCACTTGGGCATACAGCTCTACAGCAACGTGCCAGCCGTCTTGTCGGAGGCCGTCGCCAACGCCTGGGACGCGGACGCAGAGAACGTTCGCATCGAGCTTCGCCCAGACGATGACTGCATCGTCATCGCCGACGACGGATGTGGAATGAGCATCGAGGAGGTCAACGAGCGCTTCCTGTGCGTGGGCTACCAACGCCGTCAAGGCAGTTGCTCCGAACAGAACCGGACGCCTCGCCACGAGCGGCTGCCGATGGGCCGCAAGGGCATCGGGAAGCTGTCGCTGTTCTCCATCGCCGACGAAGTAACTGTTGAGACGACCAAGGACGGGCACCCGCACGGATTCAGGATGTCGCTTCCCGACATCCAGCGCCGGATTGCCGAGGACGACCGAGGCAGGTACGAGCCCGAGGCGGTCAAGCCATCGCCGGATCTGGATCGGGGAACAAGGCTCACGTTGCGCGGCCTGCGCAAGCGTGTGGCAGGATCGGAACCATGGGTGCGGCGCAGGTTGGCACGCCGCTTCTCGGTCATCGGCGACGCGAGCCGGTTCAGCGTGTTCGTCGGCGACGAGCGCATTACGCCAGCGGACCGAGCGTACTACGACAAGCTCCAGTATCTGTGGCACTATGGCAAGGAGGGCGAACTCTGCTTGGCTGAGTGCCGGAAGCGTGGCGGGCCTGCCGCTCATGATGCCCGTCCGACCACGGTTACTCCTGCAGACGATGACCCACTGCCAGCGTGCGACGTCCCTGGGGGCTACGACATCCAAGGCTGGATTGCCACCGCCGAGGTGCCGAACCAACTCGTCGACGGCACGGACAACCTGAACAAGATCCTGATCATGGTGCGCGGGAAGGTCGCCCAGGAAGACATACTGGACGAGTTCGTCGAGGGTCGCATCTTCACCAAGTACCTTATCGGTGAGGTGCACGCCGATTTCCTCGACACCGATACGGAGTGCGACATCGCGACCAGCAGCCGGCAGGAGATCATCCGTGACGATGTGCGGTACCGGGCTCTCCAGGCGTTCATGCGGGCCGAGCTGAACAGCATAGCTCGACGATGGACCGAACTCCGCAGGAAGGCCGGTGAGGTCGAAGCCAGGAAGAGCCCGGCGATCGACGAGTGGTTCGGTACCCTGAACCGACCGCTGCGGGACCGTGCGCGCCGGCTGTTCGGCAAGATCGGCGAGTTGGCGTCCGAAAGCGAGACCCAACGCCGACAGCTCTATGCCCACGGCGTACTGGCTTTCGAGACCCTGAGGCACAGGGAGCAACTCGAAGCTCTGGACAAGGTCGATCACACGAACGTCGAGGCCCTCGTGTCGGCCTTTGCTGGTATCGACGACCTGGAGGCGGCCTACTACCATCGCATCGTGAGCGAGCGGGTGCGGGTGGTCGAGGCCATGCAGTCGAAGGTTGAGGCCAACGAGTTGGAGGTGGTTCTGCAGAGGTACCTGTTCGACCACCTTTGGCTGCTGGACCCGGCCTGGGAACGCGCCACCCAAACGCCCTACATGGAGAAGGCCGTGCACACGGCCTTCGAGAAGGCAGCCAAGAAGGAACGAGCGGCGGAGACCAGCGGGCGTGTCGACATAGGCTACCGCGCGACCTCGGGGAAGCAGGTCATCGTCGAGCTCAAACGGGCCGAACGGCGTGTCACAGCGACCAAACTCATCGAACAGGTAGACAAGTACCGCCGGGCGCTACGCGACGTGTTGGCGGAGACCGGCCAGCCATCCGACCAGATCGAGATCGTCTGCGTAGTCGGGGCGCCGCTCCTAGACTGGGACGAGGAGGGCGGGCGAACCAAAGCAGACGACCTGCTGAGAGTCATCGGTGCGCGCGTCGTGACCTACAAGGAACTCCTCGAGAACGCGAACCGAGCGTACCAGAGCTTCCTCGAGAAGCGCCAGGACTTGGGCCGGCTCCGCGCTGTCCTGGCTGAGATCGAGTCCGACGCGATCGAGGACGACGAGGCCGAGACCTAGTGTGCGAACCGGCCCCTTCCGTGGACGGATCGGCGCGAATGTCCCGCGTCCGTCAACGCGACACCGCAGCCGAGCTCGCCGTGCGCTCGGCCCTCCACCGGATGGGCTACCGCTTCCGTCTGCAGCGCCGCGACCTGCCCGGCACGCCCGACGTCGTGCTGCCGCGCCACCGCGTCGCCATCTTCGTGCACGGCTGCTTCTGGCATCGGCACGCCGGCTGCCCGCGCGCCTCCACCCCGAAGACCAACGTCGACTTCTGGCTGGCCAAGTTCGCGGCCAACGTCGAGCGCGACGCACGCCAGCAGGCCGAGATCTCGGCGCTGGGCTGGCGGGTGGTCGTCGTCTGGGAGTGTGAAGCTCGACGACCGGAGCGCCTTCGTGAGCTACTTGGCAGCCGGTTGGCCGCGGCGCTCAGCGGCGGCCAAGGATCTCCCTAGTGGGTGCGGCCTGCGAACCGAGGCGTTAAGCGACACCTGGTTGGGAAGGGCCGGAGACACGCGTCGAACCCAGAACTGCGTGCTTGCGGGCTCCCGTCCTGTATGCGTGCGCGCGGTGCCCATACGATGTGCGACGGGTGGTCACTCACGGATTACTATCGGGGGTCGCAGAAGGCGCTCGCCATGCACTCAGCGGTTACCTGCCGCTCGGCCATCGCGCCCGCCACGCCACTCTGGAAATGCTCGCCCGGTGGAAGGCGCCGCTGTCATCCTCTAGCGACGTCTGTCGCCCCGTCAGTGTCGGTGAAGGTGATGTCGCCGGCAGCGCAACCTGCGCACGGTGTCTGCGACGGGTGGTTGATGCCGAACTGCTGGCGCACGCGGCGGCAGCCGACTTCGCGATCCGAACAGCCAGCCCGCAAAGCAGCGCCGCGCCGCCTACCGCCCCTCCACCCACACATAATCCACCCGCACCGTCCCCGTCAGCGCCTCGCCGGTGGCCAGGTCCAGCCGCAGTTGCTTCAGCTTGCCGGTCCAGCCCGGCACCTTCGCCATGTCCACCGTGTAGACGCGCGGCGCCGGGTCGTTCGGCGTCACCGCGAAGGTCGCGCTCTTGCGGTCGTCCCAGGCGCCGTCCGCCTCGGTGATGAACCGCAGCCGCAGTTTCGTCGCCGGCGTGTGGTTCATCAGGCGCAGGCGCACCGTCTGGTTGGCCGTCAGGTCCAGGCCCAGGTTGCTCGGCGACAGGAGGTGCGCGTCAGGGCTGTTGGCGATGGCCACGATGTAGTAGCCACCGGCCACGTACTTCACCGGCTCCGACTTGCAGCCGTACTTGCCGAACAGGAAGTCCTCGGTCTTGGTGCCCGGATTGACCTCGGTCCAGCCCTGCTTGTCCAGCGGCCGGTTGAACTCCCACGCCGCGGCCACGCGCGTGCCCGCCGGCAGGATGTGCACCGTCGCCATGGCGCAGCGCCACAACTCGCCATCGTCGGCCACCAGGCGCAGCGTGTAGTCGCCCGGCGCGGCGAAGGTGGCCGCGGTTTCGGCCGCCGCGGCGTTCTGGAAGGTCACCGCGCCCGGCCCCTCCAGCACTTCCCAGCGGATGACCAGCGGCTTGCCCGGGGTGCGGCCGTCATCGGTCACCTTGCCCGCCAGCCGCACCGTGGGGCTGTCGCTGCGCAGGTCGGGACCGGCGTCCACCTGCGGCTCCTCGTTGAACGGCATCGCCTGCCGCAGCGCCTCGGGTGAGGCGAAGCCGCGGTTGTTGGTCAGCGTCCAGCTCGTCAGCTTCGGCGCCTTGTTGGAGAAGAACTCCACGCCGGGCAGCAAGACGTAGCCACAGTCGTGCACGGTGCCGGTGCTGCAGCAGACGTCCGCGCCGGCCGGGCCCCAGATGAAGATCTCGCCCGGGCCGAGCTTGCGCGCCGTGTTGTTGCGGATGAACCGCGAGTTGGCGATCTCCACGTTACGCGGCTGCGGCGACTGCAAGCCCAGCACCTCAATCGCGGCGCCGGCGTTGTTCTCGAAGGTGCAGTGGTCCACCAGGCAGCCGTTGCCGTTGTTCTCGAAGTCGATGCCGCCTTCGTCGTGGCTCTTCGAGTCCGGCTGGTTGCGGAAGGTGCAGTTGCGCACCACGAAGCTCTCGGGGTCGCACAGCATGATGCCCATGGTGCCGGCATACGCGTGCCAGCCCGGGGCGTCGAAGATGCTGTTGGTCAGGTACGAGCGCCGGATGCCCACCATGGCCGGGTGCGGGCAGGTGTTGTGGCAGTAGTTGTCGTGGCAGAACACCCGGTCGACGGTGACCGCCTCGCCAATGGCGAAGAAGCCCCACGAGCACTGGAACACCTCGCTGTCGCGCAGCACCAGGTCCTTGGCCGGCGCGCCCATGATGGCGATGCCCGCCGACGAGCCCAGCCCGTCGCCCGGCGCGCCACGCTTGTCGCGCCACTCGGGAATGCCGTGCGAGTTGAACCGGTAGAGACCCTCGATGTGATGGGCGATGCAGTCCTGCACGATCAGCCCCTGGTGCCCGCCTTGCGTGTAGGTCACCACGAGGCCCTTGCCCGCGTAGCAGGCGGTCAGTGAGCCGACGAGCAGGTAATCGGGGTTGGTGATCAGCGCACAGCGCTCGTCGATGTCCCAATTGCGCTTGATCATCGGCCGCGGGCCGGTGCCGTAGGCGCCGATCTCGGCCCAGTTGGTCGCCGTGCCCTTGGCCGACACGCGCAGTTCCTGGTTGAACACACTGCCGCGTTTGATCAGCAGCTTGTCGCCCGGGCCCAGCACCTTGCCGTTGACCGGCGTGAAGTCGCGCCAGGCGGTCGCCGGCGAGGTGCCCTGGCGGGCGTTGTCACCCGCCAGGCCGTCGATGTACCAGGTGGTGCCGGCGGCTCCGAACACGGGTTGCAGCAACGGCTGGTCCACCGCCGGCAGGAACGCCAGCCAGCGCTGGTAGCCCCGCGCCTTGACCCCGGCGGCGGTCAGCTTGACCAGGCCCTGCGCGCTCACGGCCTCGGCCGCGCGCACCGTCCAGGAAACGGTCTTGGTGGTCGCGGCGGGCAGCACGCCCAGCGGCACGACCGTGGCCTCCTGGCAGGTGACGCCACGGCCCAGCGCCAGCTCCACTTGCCCCTCACGCACCTCTGGGCCGATGTTCTCGATGGTGGCCGTGAGCCGCTCCGGCGTCCCCGCGCGCAAGAGCGAGTGCTCCTGGGTCAGCGCCTGCACGCGCAGCACCGGCAGCCGCGGGTTCTCAATGCGCAGATCGTCGATCCGCGCCTCGGGCAGACCGATCTTCAGTGGCGCCGCGCCGGGCTTCGGCACGCCCGAGCGGGTCATGGTCTCGCTCTGGCCGTTGACGTCGAGGCTCAGCGACATGCCGTCCCATTTGGCGCGCACGCGGTACCAGACGCCGGGCTCGGCCTTCACCTGCGAGCGCACCCGCGGCTCCCAGCCGCCATTCAGGTTCACGAAGAACGCGAAGTGCCCGCCCTCCTGCGGCGAGTCGACGCGGAGCTGGTACTCGCCCTCCTTGATCGCGATGTAGCCGTAGCTCGGCGGCAGCTTCTCGAAGTAGACGCTACAGTCGAGGCACAGCCCGGCGGCTAGTTGCAGGTCGGGATGGCTGGGCACGGACCCGGCCGGCGCCGGCGCCAACGCCTGCCCCTGGCGCCCGTCGACGAACTTGGCCTCGGGCGCCGTGAGGTCGTGCCCATGGCCGCTGTCGTCGCGCAAGTCTCCGTTGAAGCCCCAGTGCGCCACGCCGGTGCGCTGGGCGCCCGGGTTGTCGATCTGCAGCTCGTCGATGGCGCCCTCGAAGTGGTTGACCCGCAGCGCCCCGTCGCCCGGCGTGGGCGTGCCGGTGCGCGCGTTGCGGGTGGTCGTGCCGTTGACCTCGAGCGTCAGTTCCTGGCCCGTCCAGCCGGCCACCAGGTGGTACCAGACGCCCGGCTTGGGCGCCACGCTGGAGCGCACCCGTGGCTCCCAGCCGTCCAGGTAGGCGAAGAACGCGAAGTGGGCGCCCTCGTTGGCCGGGTCGACGCGCAGCATGTACTCGTTGTCTTTGACCAGGAAGTAGTGATCGGCGGGCTCGCCGTCGAACCGGATCCAGCAGTCGAGGCGCAGGCCAGGCGCCAGCCGCAGGTCGGCGCGGTCAGAGATGGCCAGTCCTTCAGGACCGGGCTTGAGGGCCTGGCCGCGCTGGCCCGGCACGTAGGTGGCGCCGGGCGCGGAGGCATCGTTGCCCTGCCCGCTGGCGTCGCGCAGATCGCCGTCGAAGGCCAGGCGCACCACCGGTCCGGCCGGTGCGGCGGCCGCCCAGACCAGCAGGCCGGCCAGGGCCACGAACGAACGGCAACCGTGGGTACGCAGGCAGAATGGCGGGCGCGTGTGCGGGGCCATGGGCAGTCCTCAAGCCAACACGTGGCGCGCCCACTATAGCACCTTCGGGGCACCACGAGCGAGGTGCTCCTGGGCCGCCGCCACTCTCGCCGCGCGGCCGCGGTCCGAGTGGTCCGCGCGTAGCCTGGATGGGCCATTTGCGGGCCGGCAGCCAGTGCCTGGCGGCTATGTCACCCGTCGGTGAACGGGCACCGTCTCGATGGCCGACGCCGCACGGTAAGATTGCCGTAACGCCCCGACCACCGACGGCCTCGAGGCGGTCGTTGGCGGCGGCGGAGTGGCGCATGGCGCTGGCAGTGTACTGGTTGCAGGCAGGCGGGTGCGGCGGCGACACGATGTCGTGGCTGAACATGGAATCGCCGGAAGTGCCCGAACTGCTCGTCATGCTCGACGTGGAGCTGCTCTGGCACCCGTCGTTGTCGACGCTCAGCCCGATGGCGCACCGCGAGCTGCTGGGCGACTTGACCAACGGCCGGCGGACGCTCGACGTGCTGGTGGTGGAAGGGGCGGTGACCCGTGGCCCCGGCGGCACCGGCATGTACGACTGCTGTGACGGCCGGCCCAAGAAGGACCTGATCGCCGACCTGGCCCGCCGCGCGCGGTTCGTGGTCGCCGCCGGCACCTGCGCTGCGTTCGGCGGCGTCACCGCCAGCGGACCCACCGAGGCCACGGGCCTGCAGTTCGACCGCGGCACGCCGGGCGGGTTCCTCGGCGAGGACTTCCGGAGTCTGGTGGGCTTGCCGGTGATCAACGTGCCCGGTTGCCCGGTCCACCCGCAACCGCTGAGCGGCGCGCTGGTGGCCGCCTGCCAGCAACGCGATCTGCCGCTCGATGCGTACCATGCGCCGCAGGACTACTTCGGTCTGCTCGTCCACCAGGGCTGCACGCGCAACGAGTACCACGAGTACCGCGTGGAGGAAGCCGAACTCGGACAGCGCGGTTGCCTGTTCTTCCACCTCGGCTGCCGCGGCCCGATGACGCCCGGACCGTGCAACAAGCTGCTGTGGAACCGGCGCAGCTCGAAGACGCGCGTGGGTGTCCCGTGCGTTGGCTGCACGCGCAGCGACTTCCCCCAGGACGATCCGTTCTTCACCACCCGCAGCATCGCCGAGATCCCGGTCGACCTGCCGCCCGGCGTCGACCGGGCGCACTACCTCGCCTACAAGAGCATGGCCGCCGCCGCGGCCCCGGCGCGTCTGCAGAACCGTGAGACACGCGTCTGAGGGAGACCTGCATGGCCAAGTCGGTCAACCTGAGTCTGCCGCTGAACCGCGTCGAGGGCGACCTTCACCTGCGCGTCGCACTCACCGACGGACAAGTCACCGCAGCCTACTGCTCGGGCACCATGTACCGCGGCTTCGAGCAACTCCTGAAGGGCCGCGCGCCACTCGATGCGCTGGTCATCACACCGCGCATCTGCGGCATCTGCTCGACGGCCCATCTGCTGGCCGCGGCGCGGGCGCTCGACCAACTGACCGGTGCCGAGGTGCCGCCGGACGCCATCCGAGTGCGGAACGTGGCGCTCTTGGTCGAGAACATCCAGAACGACCTGCGCCACGCCTTCCTGATGTTCAGTCCCGACTTCGCCAACGAGCGCTACCGCGAGCAGGCGCTGTATGAGGAAGCGGTCCACCGCTACGCGCCGTATGTCGGCGCTTCGGCCGTCGCGGCGGTCAGCGAGACCAAGCGCATCCTCGAGGTGGTCGGCATCCTCGGCGGGCAGTGGCCGCACAGCCACTTCATGGTCCCTGGCGGCGTGGCCTCACTCATTGCCAACGACGACCTGGCGCGCTGCCGCGTGCTGCTCTATCGCTTCCGCCAGTGGTACGAGCAGCGCGTGCTGGGCTGCCCCATCGAGCGCTGGCTCGAGGTCGGCAGCCTCGCCGACCTCGACCGCTGGCTGGCCGAGTCGCCGGAGCACCGCGGCAGCGACCTCGGCTTCTACCTGGAGTATGCGCGGGCCCTCGGCCTGGACCGGCTCGGCCGCGGCCACGGCAATTTCCTGTGCTACGGCGGCTTCGACCTGATGGACGGGTCGCGCGTCCGCGCCCTGGCCGCGGGCCGCTCGCTGCTGCCCGCTGGTTTTGCCCAGGGCGTGGCGGTGCAACCGTTCGATGCCCAGGCGGTCACCGAGGACACCGCCTACTCCTGGTTCCGCGATGCCGGTGGCCCTCAACACCCCTCGGTCGGCACCACTGAGCCGTACGCGACGGGCAACGAGGGCAGCCGCTACTCGTGGGCCAAGGCGCCTCGCTACGCGGGGCTGCCGGCCGAGACCGGCCCGCTCGCGAACCTGGTGGTGGCCGGCCGACCGCTGTACGTCGACCTGGTGCGCCGGCAGGGGCCGTCGGTGTTCTCCCGCCAGTTGGCCCGCCTGACGCGCACCGCCGAGCTGCTCAGCGCCGTCGACGGCTGGCTGAGTGAGCTCACCGGCGGCGCCGATCTGTACCGCGCTCCGGCCGGCGTGCCCGACGGCCAGGCCGCCGGCCTCATCGAGGCGGCCCGCGGCTCGCTGGGCCACTGGCTGACCGTCGACGGCGGCGTCATCGACAGCTACCAGGTGGTCACGCCGACCGCCTGGCACGCCTCACCGCGCGACCACACCGGCTGCCGCGGCACGACCGAGGAGGCCCTCATGGGCACCCCGGTGGCCGAGCCCGACAACCCCGTCGAACTCGGCCACGTGGTGCGCAGCTTCGACCACTGTCTGGTCTGCACCGTACACCTGCTGCGGCGCGGCCGGCCCGACCTTCGCTGGCAGGTGCGCTGATGAGCCGCATCATCTGCCTGGGCAACCGTCTCGTGGCCGGCGACACGGCCGGACCGGCGGTCTACGACGCCCTGCTTGGCCGCGTGCCGGCCGGGCACGAGCTGATCGACGCCGGCACTCCCGGGCTGCGGCTGCTCAACCTGCTGGACGGCTGCCAGCGGGCGGTGCTCGTCGACGGCGTCGCCGGCTTCGGGTCGTCGGGCGTCAGGCGGCTCGACTGCCGCGAGATCGTGGCCCAGGCCGGTACCGACCACGGCCACGGCGTCGGTCCAGCCGAGGTCCTGCGGTGGCTGCCCCTGGTCTGCGACCGGGCGCCCGAGGTGGTGATGGTGGGCATCGAGGGCCCGCCCACACCGGCGATCATCGAGCGCGCGGCGGCCCTGGCGGCCGCTCTGGCCGGGGAGGTGTAAGGTGGGTGCACTCGTCCCCGTGCGGCGGACCGCTGAACCAACCGTCGCCGAACTACAGGCCAAGCTGGCCCTGCTCTGCCAGGAAGTCACCGTGGCTCGCCGGGCCTCGGACATCGCCGCCAACCTGGTGGCGCAGCAGTTCGTCAGGCTCGAGCACACGCTGCAACTGCTCGAACAGCAGGCCGCGGCCGAGCGCCTGCTGCGCGAACAGGCGGAGCAACGCGAGGCCGACTTGGGTGTCGCCCGCGCCGCCGCCGAATCGGCCAACCGGGCCAAGAGTGCGTTCCTGGCCACGATGAGCCACGAGATCCGCACGCCGATGAACGCCATCATCGGCATGACCACGCTCCTCCTGGAGAGTGACCTGACGCTGGAGCAACGTGACTACGTCGAGACCGTCCGCACCAGCAGCGACAGCCTGCTCACGGTGATCAACGACATCCTCGACTTCTCCAAGATCGAGGCCGGCAAGATGGACCTGGAGAGCCGGCCGTTCGACTTGCGCAAGTGCCTGGAGTCGGCCCTCGACCTGCTGGCCCACCGCGCCACCGAGAAGGGGCTCGAACTGGCCTGCCTGATTGACGCCCACACCCCGGCCGCCATCGTCGGCGACGCCACTCGCCTCGGCCAGGTGCTGGTCAACCTGCTGAGCAACGCCGTCAAGTTCACCACCCATGGCGAGGTGGTCCTGACCTGCTCTGCGCGGCAGCGGCCACCGGCGCCCGGCGGCGACACCGTCTGGTATGACCTGGTCATCTCCGTGCGTGACACGGGCATCGGTATTCCGCCCGAGGGCCTCGACCGGCTCTTCCGATCGTTCAGCCAGGTGGACGCGTCCACCACGCGCCAGTTCGGCGGCACCGGCCTCGGGTTGGCCATCAGTCGCAAGCTGTGCCAGTTGATGGGTGGTGACATCACCGTCGAGAGCGAGGTCGGCGGCGGGTCGACCTTCAGCGTCCACTTGCCGGCCGAAGCGGCCGAACACCACGAGCCGGTCTACCTCCTGCCCGACCAGCCCTACCTCAAGGGCAAGCGCCTGCTGATCGTTGACGACAACCCGACCAACCGCAAGATCCTCGACCTCCAGGCCCGCTCCTGGGGCATGGCGCCCGTCGCGGTGGCGACCGGACCGGACGCGCTGGCGCTCCTGGCCGCCGGGCACGTCTTCGATCTGGCGGCGCTCGACATGCACATGCCGGTCATGGACGGGCTCGAACTGGCCGAGGCCATCCGGGCCGCGCGCGGTGGCGCGGAGTTGCCGCTGGTCATGCTCAGCTCAGTCGGGTCGCGCCTGCAGGACGAGCGCACTCGCCATTTCGCCTGCTTCCTGACCAAGCCGGTCAAGGCCTCACAGCTCTACAACAGCCTGCTCCAGGTCATCGCCCGCGGCAGCTACGTGGTCGAGGTCGGCGAGCAGGCCTCCGTGTTCGAGGCCGACCTGGCCAAGGAGGTGCCGCTGCGCCTGCTGCTGGCCGAAGACAACACCATCAACCAGAAGCTGGCCCTCCTGATGCTCAGCCGCCTGGGCTACCGCGCCGACCTGGCAGCCAACGGGCTGGAGGTGCTGGCCGCGGTGGCTCGCCAGACCTACGACGTGGTGCTGATGGACGTGCAAATGCCCGAGCTGGACGGGCTCGAGGCGATGCGCCGGATCCTCGCGGAGTACCCCGTGGGGCCACGGCCAAGACTCGTGGCGATGACCGCCAACGCCATGCCGGAGGACCGCGCGGAGTGCTTCGCCGCCGGCGCCGACGACTATGTGTCCAAGCCGATCCAGGTGCCCGACCTGATCGCGGCCCTGCGCCGCTGCGCGGCGGGCGCCGCGGCCCCGAAGGCGGCGGTGGCG
>CAZHGD010000208.1:0-12501 GCA_964531735.1 uncultured Fimbriimonadaceae bacterium
CTCTAGGACAGTGTACCCATCCACGAGCGCGGCACGCAAGGAAGGTCGCCGTCGGCGCCTGGCGGGGAGTACGCGGCAGCGCCGACGCGGCGGGCGAGCGGCGGGCGTCACGGCGCGATGATGCACTGCCGGTCGAGCAAGCCCTGGCGCAACTCGCCGTAGGGTACCGCGGCCAGATTCGGCAGGTTGGCGCCGATGGCGAGGCACGCGGCCAGGCCGGCGGCCTGACCGGTGGCCATGCAGGTGGTCATCATGCGGATGGTGTCCATCAGGCACTCGTCGGCGCTGAGGCAACGACCGCTGGCCAGCACGTTGTCGAACTCGTCGGGCACCAGGGCGCCGTACGGAATCGCCGAGAAGCCGCTGAGTGTGCTGCGCCTGGCCGGTGCAAAGCCTTGCTTCTGGTTGGTGCTGTGGCTGCCATAGGTCCGCACGATCGGCGAGATGGGCTGCGGCGGCAGCTCGTCGGCGCACAGCAGCGCTTCGGTCAGCGGCGTCACGCCGCGGATGTGTCGGCCCGAGCGGACGCAGACCTGCTGCGCGGCGTTGACCGTGAAGCAGTGCTGGTAGCCGGGCATCTCGCGCTGCATGAAGTCGACAATCTCGAAGTTGCGCCGGCGCAGCTCGTGGTCCATACGCGTCATATCGGCCGAGTCGCAGCCGTCACCGTTGGCATAGCCGAAAGCCAACTGCACGATGCCGGGATCGAGCTGATACGAATAGCCCAGGTGGTCCCAGCAGTGGTCCGGCACGGCGTCGGCGCCGAACAGCTCCTGGTAGCGCCGGTAGGCGACGTTCGGATCGTGGGGCGTGACGCCGCCGACCATGAAGAAGATCGACTTGTGCATGGTCTCGTCGGGTGGTGCCTGGTCGGTGCGACCGCCGGCGCGGTGGACCAAATGGGCATCGCCGCTGGCGTCGACGAACACCTGACCCTCGATGATGGCCGAGCCTTCGAGGCTGTCGACCACGATGCCGCGCACGCGCCGCCCCTCGCGCACCACACCGTGGAAGTGCGAGTAGAACAGCTTCTCGACGCCGCTCTCGCTGAGCAGGTCGTGGTAGACGACGCGTAGATCCTCGGTCTTGGTGATCACCTTGTAGAGCAGCGGCCGGTCACCGATCGGCCGGAACTCGGGCATGGCGCAGCCGTCGTTGATTAGGAAGGACGCCGCGCCGCGTGCGTCCATGCGCCGGACCACCTCCTCGGCCAGGCCACCGACCAACTGCTGCCCGTGCTCGCCGAAGCGGAACAGGATGGTGTTGCAGCCGTAGGTGCCGACGCCGCCGGGGTACCCGTACTTCTCCACCAGCAGCGTCCGACAGCCACTGCGCGCCGCGGTGACGGCCGCGCCGATGCCGGCCGGCCCCGCCCCCACCACGACCACGTCGTAGCGGCCCCGTACCGGTAGCTCCGCGGTGTACCTCATCCTGGCTCCAACTTGCTCGCCCGGCGGCTCCGGTGAGGCGCCTGGCCTGAACAGCGGGTCGGCCGTCCAGGCCAGGCGGCGCCGGCAGGTCTCGTCTACCGCCCGCTGACGATGTCCTCGAGGCGCTTGCTGTGCTCGGTCAGCGACAGGCTGCCGCCCTCGATGGTCATCCAGCCGGCGTAGCCGACGTCATCCAGCGCGCGGCGCACCTTCGGCCAGTCGATGCTGCCGTCACGGATGTCCACGAACCGGCCCTCGTGCCCGTTCGGGTTCAGCTTGAAGTCCTTCACATGGCATTTGGCCAGCAGCGGACCCACCGCATGGATCCACTTCTGCGGCGGTGAGTACTTCACGTGGTTGGCCAGGTCGAGATAGGCCCTGACCCACGGGCTGTTGAACGATTTGACGAACCAGGCGAAGTGGCGCGGGTCGACGAACAGGTTGTTCCAGACGTTCTCGATGGCGATCACCACGCCGCACTCCGCGGCAATGGGAATCAGGCGCTGGATCGCCGCGCGCGATTTGGCCACCGCGTCGTCATGCGCCGCGATGTACTCGGCATACGGCGCGTTGTCGCCCGGCACCACGCGGCGCAGGCGGCCGGTCTCGCCGTCGAACGAGACCATGAACTCCCACGGAGCCGGGATCGCCTTGGTGCCGATCCGGCACGGCACCAGCAGCACGGCATCGGCGCCGTAGCCCTGGCCGGCCTTCAGCGCGTCGGCGGTGACCTTGAAGCCCTGCTCGACCTCGTCGGCCTTGGGGCTGTTGAAGCTGGCCCAACCGCGCATGACGCTGTGGATCCGCAGCCCGAGCTTCTCGGCGGCCTCGCGGCCGCGCTTGGCGTCGTCAACGCTGACGATGCCCGCTTCGACGCCGTCGAATCCGGCGTCCTTGACCGGCTTGAGCACCGACTCCGTCGGCTTGCCGACGATCACGGCCTTGCGCAGGCGGTGCTTGTAGGCGGCCTCGGCGCCGCCCGCGCCGCGGGTCAGGGCCAGGGCCGCCAGGCCGGCGGTGGTCTGGAGAAAGGACCGTCGCTCCATGGTGAGCTACTCCTTCGGCAGCGGCGAGAAGGGCTGCTGGTCTTTGACGAGTTCCTCGAAGGTCACCCGGCGCTTCTCGTCGAGCGCCTTGCGGATGATCAGCCCGATGTACGACGCGGCGATGCCGTTGTCGAAGCCGCAGTTGACCGCCTCGGGCTTCTTCGCGCGCACGGCCTCGAAGAAGTTGCGCAGGTGCTCCGGCGTGTCGCCCACCGCGCCTTGGCCCTGGATCGGCTCCTTGCCGCGCAGGCGGATGGTGGCCGGCATCAGGTCGAGACCGCCCAGCGTGCCGACGAACCGCGCGCCCATGGCACCGAAGCCCGGCGGGTCGATCCAGCCGTGCGTGTAGTGGATCACCGGCCCGCCTTCATACTCGAGAATGGCCGAGTAGAAATCGTGTACGTTGCGCGCCTTGTTCTGCGGCTCGACCACGTTCACGCGGCCGACGGCATAGCAGGCGATGGGGTGCTTCTGGGTCACCCAGTACATCAGGTTGAACTCGTGAACCGCCTGCTCCAGCATCCAGTCGCCGGACAGCGCGCGGTCGTTGAACCAGCGGCCCAGGCTGCCCCACTGGTTGTGGCGGTGGAAGCGGCCCTCGATCAGTTCGCCGATGGCGCCTTGCTGGACCTGCTTGACCACATCGGCGCGCGCCTGATGCGAGGCCCACTGGCAGCCGATCTGCAAGACCACGCCGGGCGCCTTGCGGCGCGCTTCCTGGAGCGCGCGCACTTCGGTGGTGGTGATGGCGATGGGCTTCTCGCCGTAGAAGTTCCGGCCGGCGGCGAGGCAGTCGATGAACATCCGCGCGTGCCAGAAGCACGGCGTGGCGATCACCACCGCGTCGAGATCGTCGCGCTGGAGCAGCTTGCGGTAGGCGTACGGGCTGTCGCCGAGTCCCTCGGGCCGCTTGCCCTTGCCCTTCTCCACCGCGTTCAGGGCGCGGTCGAGGTTGCCCTTGTCGGTATCGCAGATGACCGCGATGTCGATGTCCTTGAACCCGATGACCGTGTTCAGCAGACCGTTGCCGCGGCCACCGACACCAATGAAGCCGACGCGCAGCGGCTTGGCTTCCTGGGCGGCCAGCGACGAAGCGGCCAGCCCCGCGGCCACGCCCGCCGCACCCAGTTTCACGAAGTCGCGCCGAGACCAATCCTCAGCCATGTTACTCTCCGCCGTTCGTGCCGACCTGCCTCGGGGCAGCGGACGCGGCCACTACCGCCCACCTTACGACACGGCCGGGCGTATTCCTGTCGGACCCGTGGAACGCGTCGCTGGCCGCTGGTACCAGCGGCACCGGGTTGCCCTCGCCGCATCGTCCTGAGCAGGTCGGGGCGGGCACGCCACCGCGCCACGGCTCAGGCGGCTCGCGGTGATGCGTCGGGTGCGGCGACACGCCGTCGCGGCGGTCCGGCCCGGCTACCGGCATCGCCGAACCGCGCTGGACGAACGGCGGCGCCATCGCTTACATTAACCGGAGAGGAGTATCGATGAAGACCTACATCTGTTCAGTCTGTGGCCACACCGTCACCGCCGACGCGCCGCCGGACGAATGCCCGCAGTGCGGCGCCAGTGCGGACAAGTTCGTCATCAAAGCCGAGGGCAGCACCCGCGCGTGGGCCGACGAGCATCGTATCGGCGTGGCGCAAGGGCTGGATGCCGAGGTGGTGCAGGGCCTGCGTGACAACTTCATGGGCGAGTGCACCGAGGTCGGCATGTACCTGGCCATGGCCCGACAGGCCGATCGCGAAGGCTATCCGGAAGTCGCCGAGGCGTACAAGCGCATCGCGTTTGAGGAGGCCGACCACGCGTCGCGCTTTGCCGAGCTGCTCGGTGAAGTGGTCTGCGCCGACACCAAGCAGAACCTGACGCTGCGCGCCGACGCCGAGTGCGGCGCCACCGAGGGCAAGCTCAAGCTGGCCAAGCGCGCCAAGGAACTGGGCTACGACGCCGTCCATGACACGGTACACGAGATGTGCAAGGACGAAGCCCGCCACGGGCGCGCGTTCGAGGGCCTGCTGAACCGCTACTTCGGCGGCTAGCTCACCGTCCGCCCCCTGGGGACAGGAGACCTGTATGGACGCCCCTATCAATCCCAAGGCGCTGTGGGACATCAGCTACGGTCTGTACATCGTCACCGCGGCTGCTGGCGGCCGGCTCAACGGACAGATCGCCAACACGGTCTTCCAGGTCAGCGCCGAGCCCCCCAGGGTGGCGGTGAGCCTCAACAAGCTGAACCTCACCCATGAGTACATCGCGCAGAGCGGGCTCCTGGCCCTCTCCACGCTCGAAGAGCAGGTGTCGATGAACCTCATCGGGCTGTTCGGCTTCAAGTCGGGCCGCGAAGTGGACAAGCTGGGCCAGGCGGCCCACGTCCTGGGCGCCAACGGCTGTCCCATCGTGACCGAAGGCGCGCTGTCGGTCGTGGAAGCGCGGGTGGTGGCCAGCGCCGACGGCGGCACGCACACGGTGTTCATCGCCGAGGTGACGCGCGCGGAGGTGCTCAAGCAAGGTCCGCCGCTCACCTACGCCTACTACCAGACGGTGAAGAAGGGCCACGCCTCGCAGAACGCGCCCACCTACAAGGGCGTGACGGCCCCGGTCAAGGAGGCGCCGCCCGGGCGGTACGAGTGCCCGACCTGCGGCTGGGTCTACGATCCCGCCGAGGGCGACGCGGAGGCCGGCATCCCGCCGGGCACCGCGTTCGACGAGCTGCCCGCCGACTGGTGCTGCCCGGTGTGTGGCGCGGCCAAGGCCGAGTTCACCGCAGCGTCCTGAGCCGCCGACCGCCAGCGAGGCCGACAACCAGGCGATAACCAGGGACGTCACCCAGATTCCGGCGCCAAGCGGCGCCGCTCCGTAGCGGCCGTGCCGGCGGCTCCGCGTGGCGTCGCTAGTGGGCGGCCGGGCCGCTGAGCAGTAGCGCGGTGCGTAACTGCAGGCGGGCGGTGAAGTAGCGCCGATAGAGCAGGCTGGTCACCACGATGGCGGTGGCGGCCGAGACGAAGGTGAGGGCGTAGAAGATCATCACCTGGTAGCGCACGGCGGTGACCGGCGAGGCGCCACCGAGCATCTGCCCGGTCATCATGCCCGGCAGATGCACCAGGCCCACCGACATGAGGCTGTTCACCGCGGGGATCAGGCTGGCGCGGATGGTCGCCCGGACCGCTTCGGCCGTGGCCTGGCGGGGATCGGCGCCCAGTGCCAGCAACGCCTCGATGGACTGTCGGCGCAGCTTCAGCTCGGCGCTGAGGCGCTCGGCGGCCAGCGATGACCCGTTCATCGCGTTGCCCACCACCATGCCGGCCAGCGGGATCAGGTAGCGCGCGTCATACCACGGCCGCACCCTCACGATGACGATGGTCGCGTAGAGCAAGGTCAGCGCCGAGGTGGCGAAGATGGCCAGCGTGGTGCTGCCGAACATGCCCGGCAACCGCACGCTCTGCCGGCTCAACGCGGTCTGGCCGCCGGCGGTGATCATCACGGCCAGGACCAGCAGCGTCACCGGCAGCGCGTTCAGCTCGAACACGTAGCGCAGCACGTAACCCACCAGCACGAGCTGGCCGACACAGCGCAAGCCGCCGATGAGCAGGTCACGGTGCAGGCCGAGCTGCCACTTGAGCGACAGCGCCGCCGGCAGGATCAGGAACAGTGCGGCGCAGGCCAGCCCGCCGTAGCTCGGCTCCACGGGGTGGTTCATGCCACCACTCCCAGTTCGCCTTGCAGGTACCGCCGGCACCATTCGTTGCCGTCGGCAAAGAACTCGGCGGCCGACTGCACCGCCAGCACTTGCCCGGCCACCAGCAGCAGCACCCGATCGGCCATGGCTCGAGCGTGCTCCAACTGGTGGGTGACCATCACGCAGGTCAGGCCCAGCTCGCCGGTCAGGGCCTTCAGGTTGGCGAGGAACTGCACCGAGGTGTTCGGGTCGAGGCTGGCGGTCGGCTCGTCCAGCAGCACCGCCTGCGGCCGCAAGACCAGCGCCCGGGCAAAGGCCACGCGCTGCTGCTCGCCGCCCGACAGCGTGGCCGCGGTCCGGTCGAGCACCCCGCCGTTCAGGCCGACGCCCGACAGCAGGCGCGCGAACCACGCCTCGTCCGCCTGCGCGGCCCGTCCGTCGCGCAGGCGCAACGGCGCCATCAAGTTGTCGCGCACGGTGCCGTCGAGCAGCGAGGGTAGTTGGAACAGCATCGCCACGGTGCGGCGCAGCGCGATGACATCCCACTGGTCGACGTGGCGGCCGGCCACCGCCACCCGCCCGGTGCTCGGGCTGTCCAGCGCGTTGAGCAGGCGCAGCAGCGTGCTCTTGCCGGAACCGCTCGGGCCCAGGATGGCCAGTGACTCGCCGGGCTCAACGGCGAACGAGATGCCCCGCAGTACCTCCGTCGGCGCGCCGTCGAAGCGTTTGGTCACGTTCTCGATGTCGAAGAGCGGAGCCGACATGGACCACCTTGGCCGTTGGGGCGAGGTCTGCCGCGTTAGGAGGCCACTCGCTTCAGGACCGATTCGACACGCCCGTCGACCGCCTCGGCGCTGAGGCCCTCGGCCACCAGGCGCAACGCCGGTTCGGTGATGCTGCTGCGGACGTGGACCCAGGCCTCGGGCCAGTCGAGACGCACGCCTTCGGTCAGGTCGACCTCGGCGCCGTCGACGCCCGAAGCGGCCCACTCGCGCAGCGCCGCCAGTTCGTGTACCACCTGGCTGGCCGGCAGCGCCAACGGCACCTCGCGCCACACGTAGCGCGGCAGATCGGCCACCACGGCGCTCAGCGGGCGCTGTTCGACCGCCAACAGCTCGAGCACGTGCGCCATGGCCGCCAGGCTGTCATGCACCAGGCCCAGCGCCGGGAACATGATGCCGCCGCTGCCCTCGCCGCCGAGTACCGCATCGTGGATGTGGACGCCCTCGGCGATGTACGACTGGCCGACCCGCACGCGGGCCACCCGGCCGCCCCAGCGCGCCGCCACGTCGTCGACCAGCCGCGAGGTGGACAGGTTGGTCACCACCACCCCCGGCCGGCGACGCAGCACCGCGGAGGCGACCAGCGCCAGCGTGTACTGGGCCGTCAGCGCCTGCCCGCCATCGGTGACGATGCCCAGGCGGTCACCGTCGGCGTCGTGCCCGAAGCCGAGGTCGGCCTGGCCCGCGCGCACCAGAGCGCGAAGCTGGCTCATGTTCTGCGGATTGGGCTCGGGCGGGTGCGGGAACGGTTGCTCCGGCTCGTCGTTGATGGGCACCACCCGGCAACCGAGCGCCGCGAGCAACGCCGGCGTGGCGCGACAGCAGGCGCCGTTGGCCAGGTCGACGGCGACGGTGAAGCCGCGCGCTCGGATGGCCGCGCAGTCGACCAGCGCCAGGACCGCCTCGCGATGGGCCGCCAGCACCGCTGCCAGCGCGTCGTCGCCGGTCACCTCGAGCTCGCCGACATCGGCCACACCGACCCAGTTGGAGCGGTTGTGGTGGAAATGGTCGAGCAGCTCAGCGCCCTGGCTGCTGTCCAGGAACACGCCGTCCGGGCCGACGAACTTGAGGGCGTTCCAGTGCTCCGGGCCGTGACCGGCCGTGATGGCCACGCCACCGTCCCAGCGCTGGTGGCCGACCGTCCACTGCATGACCGGGGTGGGACAGACGCCCAGGTCGCACACGTGGCAACCGGTGGCCATCAGCGCACTGCGCACGGCCGCGGCCAGCATCGGACCCGACGGGCGCGTGTCACGGCTGAGCAGCAGGCGCGGCGGCCGGTCGGCCCGCAGGTACGAGCCGAACGCGGCGCCGAGACGTACGGCCAGCTCGGCGGTGAGACCCGTCCCCGCGGCCCCGCGTATCCCCGCGATGCTCACTTTCAGCGGGCGCAAATCGGCACTGCTCGGCGAACCCGACACGTCACTCCTCCGGGCGGTCGTCCTCGTCACGATCGGTTCGGCCGACGTTCTCCATGACTTCGTCCGCCACGAAGATCGGCACTTTGGCGGTCAGCGCCAAGGCCAACCCGTCGCTCGGACGGCAGTCGATGTCGATCGCCTCGCCGTTCTGCTCGACCGTCAGCTTGCTATAGAAGATGGCTTCCCAGAAGTCGTCGATGCGCAACGACCGTAGGGTGCCGTCCAGGCGCTTCCAGAGGTTGAGCGCCAAGTCCTGCGTGCGCGGTCGTTGCGGCTCGAACTCCGGATCCAGTCGCTCGCGAATGGCCACGGCCTCGCACTGGCCAATCCAGATCTGCAACTGGCGGTCGCGGTCGTCGCGCAGCAGCACCACCGAGCGGTCGCTAGGATCCTGGATGACGCCCTGGATGACGACTTCGACGTACTCACCCTCTGGTGGCATGAGCGGACCTTCCCGCGGGCTGTCGCCACCGTCAGCGTCGAGGCGGCCGGCCGCGCGGCCACCAGTCAGTGTACTCTGTTCGGCAGTTCGTGTCAGCGGGCGCCCGCTGGCCAACCCGCGGTACAATGACCGCCGAAGGAGCGCCGGTGGTGACCGACCCGAAGCGACAAGGCGGGCAACGGCTGGCCGGTCTGCTGGCGATGGTCGTCGCCTGCAGCATCTGGGGCCTCGGGCCGCTGTGGATCCGCACCGTCCTGGGCTACCTGCCGGCCGTCAGCGTCTGTTTGCTGCGGCTGACGCTCGGGGCGCTGACCTTGCTGCCGACGCTGCTCTGCTACCGCCGCGACGCCGTCTGGCGCCTGATCCGGCATCCGGCGGTGTGGCTGGGCGGCGCCTCCATGGCGGTCAACATGCTGGCCTACGCCGCGGCCTTGCGCCACATTCGGCCGGCCGAGGTCAACCTGCTGTTCCAGGTCAGCTTGCCCGCCAGCGCGCTGCTGGGCCTGGTGTTGTACGGTGAGCGCATTCCCGCGCGCCGCGGCGTGGCCTGCGCGGTGGTGCTGGTCGGCGTGGCCCTGGTCATTCTGGCGCGCGAATCCGCCGCGCCCGCGCCGCAAGGCACGCGTTGGCTGGGGGTCACCTTGGGCCTCATGGCGGGTCTGGGCGCCAGCCTGCTGCAAGCGGTGCTGCGGCACCTGGCCGACCAGGATGCCGGCCTGCCGGCGCAGTTCGCGCTCTGCCTGGTGACCGGTGCCCTGCTGGCGGCGCTCAGCGGCGGCCGCCTGAACTGGCTACAGACGCCGGATCCCGGCTTCTGGCGGTCGATGCTCTGGCTGGGCGTGCTCGCCTCGGGCATCGCGTCGATGCTGTCCTACTACGGCATTCGCCGCATCTCGTTGGCACAAGTCGGCGTCAGCGGCGCGATGCAGCCGGTGGTCACGGTGCTGGTCACCGCGCTGCTGGGCGAGGTGCTGCCGCTGCAGGCGCTGGTGGGTGGCGCCCTGGTCGTGGGCGGCGTGATCAGCTCGGCGCTGGCGGAGCACGAGGCCGAGTCGCGGCCGCTCGGGTTCGCCGCGCGGGCGGCCCGCGGCGCCGAGGCAGGTTGAGCCGCTGGAGCGGGAGGAGTGCGCCTGCGGCCGGCGTAATGCCGGGCCACCTAACGGTATGCTATAATCACCATGCTCCAGGCAGGAGGCCGAGCGGTGAAAAGGCTGTTGATTCCGGCGATGCTGATCGCCGTGACGGTCGCCGGGTGCGCCAGGCGCCAGGCGGTGGAACCGGCGACGACGCGTAACCACGTCAAGGACCTGCCGAACGACGCGGGCGGCTACGCGCGCGATCTGGCCGAGCCGCCGGCCAAGCAGGTGGTCCCCGACGTCGAGAAGAACATCAAGGCCGGCCGCGGCACCGATTCGCGTGATCCGCTCCGCGAGCCGGATGACGACCACGATAAGGACAAGGACAAGGACAAGGCGAAGGACAAGGCCAAGGACGACGAGAAGACCGACTTGACCAAGCCGAGCAGCAAGGACACCAGTGGTGACTCGCGCTGGACGAGCGTGAAGAGCCCGGTCGTCGCCATCCAGACCAACCGCGGCGTGTTCTACCTCGAGCTGTGGCCCGACGTGGCGCCGAAGCACGTGGCCAACTTCCTCAAGCTGACCAAGTCGAAGTTCTTCGACGGCATCTTCATCCACCGGGTCGAGCCCGGCTTTGTGATCCAGGCCGGCGATCCGCTGACCAAGCAGGTCGGCCCGAGCGGGCCCGGCGTGGGCACCGGTGGCCCGGGCTGGAAGGTGGCCGCGGAGTTCAGCAACAAGCCGCACTTGCGCGGCACGCTGTCGATGGCGCGCTCGAGCGATCCGAACTCGGCCGGCAGCCAGTTCTTCGTCTGCCTGGGCCGGGCGGAGTCGCTCGACGGCAAGTACTCGGTGTTCGGCAAGGTGCTGGGCGAGGGCATGGACGTGGTCGACAAGATCAAGCGCGGCGACATCATGCACTACGTGTGGATTGTCCACGAGTAACGGCGAAAGCGGGGCAGCATGGTCGAGATCATCACCGACAAGGGTCGGATCGAGTTGGAGCTGTTCGATCAGGTGGCCCCGCGTCACACCGAGAACTTCCGCACGCTGGCGCGCCAAGGGTTCTACGACGGCCTGCGCTTCCACCGGGTGGTGCCGGACTTCGTGGTGCAGGCCGGCTGCCCGTTCACGCGTGAGGACGCGCACGACCCGCGCGCCGGCACTGGTGACCCGGGTTACCGCGTGGCCGCCGAGTTCAGTAGTGAGCCGCATCGGCGCGGCACGCTGGCCATGGCGCGTTCGGCCGATCCCGACAGCGCCGGCAGCCAGTTCTACATCTGTCTGGCGGACGCGCCGTTCCTCGATGGCAAGTACACCGTCTTCGGCCGGGTGAGCGGCGATGGGATGGCGGTGGTCGACCAGATCGCGGTCGGCGATGTCATCCAGAAGGTGGGTGTCGTCGATGAGTAGTCGACGCGTCTGGCTGCCTCTGCTGGCGGCCCTGGCGGTGGTCGGTCGGGCTCCGGCGCTGGAGATCGCGCTGTTGCCACCGGTGGCCGACGAGGCGATGGCCAAGGCCGTCCGCGCCGCCGCGGCCGAAGTCGGCATCACCGTCACGGTGCTCGAGCCGGCCCAACTGATCGATCAGGCGCGGCTCGCGCCACCGATCTACGCGATGGTCATTCTGTTGGGTGGCGAGCACTATCCCGACACGGTGATCGACGAGGGTGACGCCGCCGCCGGCTTACAGGCCTACGTCGATGCCGGCGGGGCGCTGCTGGTGGCCTGCAGCGGGGTGGCGCTGACTCGCCCGCAGCGCTGGAACGGCAGCGATTGGCGGACCATCCCGGCGCCGGTGCGGCGGGTGCAGTTGGCTACGCGCTTCGGCCTGCTCGACGCGGGTCAGCCGCTGGAGGCCGCGCTGCCGAAGGACGCCGCCTTCGCCGTCGGTGCCGGCTCGGCGTTGGCCTCGCGCCTGCCCGAGCGGTTCGCCGTGCCGGACGGTGCCGGCGCCTACCGGCCCATCCCTGGCAATCAGGACAAGGCCGTCGAGTTCACGCCGCTGGCCACGTTGGTGGACCAACAGGGCGGCACGTTCGGGGCCGGCGTGGCGCAGATGCGCCGGCCGGCCGACTCCAAGGGCGCGGTGTTCTACTGCTGGGGGCCGCTGCTGACCGGGCTGAACGGCCGCGACATCGTGCTCGGGCTGTTGTCGCACCATGCGCAGCGATTGATGACGCCGGAGCAGACGGCGCGCCGCGATGAGCTGTTGGCCCAGATCGGGCAACTGGAGAAGCAGCACCGCCAGGCCCGCTCGGTCCTGCCGGAGAGCCTGCACAGCGAGGAACTCGACAAGCTGCGCAGCGGTCTCGGGCGGCAGGCGGAGCAACTGCGCTGGCTGCGCGAGGCCTGCCTGGCCGGCAACCTGAACTTCGTGGCGCTGCGGCTGCAGAAGCTGCGCGAAGAGCTGGCCAACCTGCCGGCCCGCGTCGGGCAGGCGGTCGACCAGGCGGTCAGTGAACAGATTGCCAACCCGGCCGGCTCGCAGGTGGTCCTGCCGCTGGAGCCGCCGCGCGAGACGCCGGGCGTGCCGACGCTGGCCCGGCCGGACGCGACCGTCGGCATGCCGACGGTGCCGCTGGCGGAGCCGCTGCCGGCCACCCCGGCCAGCCCGCGCGA
>CAZHGD010000209.1:0-12259 GCA_964531735.1 uncultured Fimbriimonadaceae bacterium
GCCCGGCTGGCTGGCATCCGGCAGCGCCTGGCGGCGGTGCCGCGGGGCCGCCTCGCGATTCTGCCCGGCGCCGATGCCGGACCGGCGGTCAGCTTCCTGGCGCGGGTCGGCCTGAAGTCGAAGTGCGTGCGCCTGAGCGAAGCACAGCTCGTCGACCCGGCGCAGTTCAACGCCGAGCGGTTCGCCATGGCACTGTACCTGGGCGGCGAGGGCTACCCGAAGACCGTGCGGCAGGAGGGCGACGGCAAGGAGGCCATCCGGCGCTACCTGGCCGGGGGCGGGACGCTGGTGTTGTGGGCCAGTGGACCACTGCCGTACTGCTACGGCAACGGTCCGCGCGGCCAGCACGGCAAGGCCGATCCCTTGCTGCCGCAGCTCGGCCTGCCGCTGAGCAACGCGTTCGAGCAGCCGCCCGTGCCGCTCTGGCTGCACCGCGAGCCGGCCCAGACCATCCTGAAGAGCCTGCCGGCCAGACTGGACTGGCCGACCGGCGACCCGCGACTGCGCTGCGTGGTGCGGGCGCGCCTGGACCGCGCCCACCGGTACGTGCCGCTGCTGGCGGTGCGCGACGAGACCGGCCGGGACTACGGCGACGCGGCCTTTGTGATCGAGCTGGGTAGCGGGCCGGCCAAGGGCGGTCGGGTGGCCTATGTCTGGTCGACGCTGCTGGGCACACCGCAGGGCGTGACCATCATGGATGAGCTGTTGGCGGCGCTGTTGCCGAAGTGACTCGGCCGGCCAGGCGACGGACGCGTCACGTCGCCTCGCCGGCCGGTGCGGCAAGGTGCTTGACTCGCGGGACGGGAGGCGCTAGTATGGGAGTTGTCCAATAGCACAGCGCATCCGCGGCTGTGTTTCTCTGACCTCGCTTACAGCGATTGCCGATATGTCGGCATCGAGACGTTGATTCCCTGATCGATCCAGCGGAAGGAGTGCGGTGGTGGGCAGTTCGCCATCGTCCCCGGCCGAACGAGTTCTGGTTCTCGATTTCGGCGCTCAGTACAGCCAGTTGATCGCGCGCAAGGTGCGCGAACAACAGGTCTATGCAGAAATCGTGCCAGGCGATCTCAGCGCTGCCGAGATCGCGGCCCGCCAGCCTCGCGGCCTGATTCTCAGCGGCGGTCCGGCCAGTGTCTATGAAGACGGTGCGCCGACCTGTGATCCGGCGATCTTCGAGCTCGGCGTACCCGTGCTCGGGATCTGCTACGGCCTGCAATTGCTGGCCTACCGGCTTGGTGGGCGCGTCGGTGGCGGTGCCCACCGCGAGTACGGCGCCAACGAAGTGCGTTGGCTCGACGGCTCGCCGCTGCGCGGCGCGCTGCCCGAGACGATGCCGGTTTGGATGAGCCACGGCGATGCCGTGCAGGAGTTGCCCGCCGGCTTTGAAGCGCTGGCGGCGACGGCGACCTGCCCGGTGGCGGCGGCCGGCGATCCGCGGCGGCAGCTCTACGGCGTGCAGTTCCATCCCGAGGTGACGCACACGCCGAACGGGCCGGAGCTGCTGTCGAACTTCGTCCATGACATCTGCGGCTGCGGCCGGCAGTGGGATATGGGCTCGTTCATCGACCGCGCCGTGGCGCAGGTGCGCGAGCAGGTCGGCCCGGGCCGGGTGCTCTGCGCGCTGAGTGGCGGCGTGGATTCGGCGGTGCTGGCCGCGCTGCTCGGCCGCGCGTTGCCGTCACAGGTGGTCTGCATCTTCGTCGACCACGGTCTGCTGCGCGCGGGCGAGGCGGAGGAAGTCCAGCAGGTGTTCTCCTCCTACGCCGGCCTCGAGTTGGTCACCGTCGACGCCTCGGAGCGGTTCCTCAGCGCGCTGGCCGGCGTGACCGACCCGGAAGAGAAGCGCAAGATCATCGGCGCCGAGTTCATTGCGGCGTTCCGCGAGGCCCAGGGCGCGCAGGGCCGGTTCGATTTCCTCGCTCAGGGCACCATCTACCCGGATGTGGTGGAGAGTGGCTCGAAGACGGCGGCGACGATCAAGTCGCACCACAATGTCGGTGGCCTGCCCGAGCAACTCGGGTTCCAACTGGTCGAGCCGCTGCGCGACCTGTTCAAGGACGAGGTCCGCGCGGTGGGTCTGGCGCTCGGCCTGCCGGAGCGCGTGGTCTGGCGGCAGCCGTTCCCGGGCCCCGGGCTGGCGGTGCGGGTGTTGGGCGAACTCACCACCGAGCGGTTGCGCATGGTCCGCGAAGCCGACCTGATTCTCCGTCAGGAAGTGGCCGCGGCCGGCATCGAGCGCAGCATCTCGCAGTACTTCACGGTGCTGGCGCCGGTGCGGAGCGTCGGCGTGATGGGCGACGCGCGGACGTACGCGCACCCCATCATCATCCGCGCGGTCTGCACCGACGACTTCATGACGGCGCGGCCGGCGCAAGTGCCGTTCGAAGTGCTGGAACGGATTGCCACCAGAGTTGTCAACGAAGTCAGAGGCATCAACCGCTGCCTCTACGACCTCAGCTCCAAGCCACCGGCGACCATTGAGTGGGAGTAACGGGCGCGCCATGGGTGACCTTCCGGCCGAAATCGAGCGCGTGTTGCTGTCGAGCGAGCGCATCGCCGAGTTGGTGGCGGAGTTGGCCGCGCGGCTGAACGCGGCCTACGCCGGCCGGCCGCTGGTGGTGATTGGCGCGCTGACTGGCGCCGCGGTGTTCTGCGCCGACCTGGTGCGGCGCCTGGAGATGCCGGTCCAGCTGGACTTCGTGTGCGTGTCGAGCTATGGCGACGGCGCGGTGAGCAGCGGCCAGGTGAGTTGGCGCAAGGCGCCGAGCCTGGAGCTGAGCGGTCGCGAAGTTCTGCTGGTGGAAGACATTGTCGACACCGGCGAGACGCTGGTGGTGTTGCAGGCGGCGCTGCGCGCCTGCCAACCGGCGGGCCTGGCGACCTGTGCGTTGCTGAGCAAGCCGGCGCGGCGGACGGTCGACGTGACTGTGGAGTACGTCGGCTGTGACATTCCCGACGAGTTCGTCGTCGGCTATGGGCTGGATTACGCCCAGCGATTTCGGAACCTGCCGTACATCGGCGTCGTGCGGCGCGAGGCCTACGCCTGAGCGTCGGGCCGAAGACCATTGGGCCTCGGTGCTGGTACCGAGGTGAGTGATCCGCGGGGCCTGCGGGCCGCGCGGACCCGCAAGAAACGCCGGACCGGACCGCGCGCCCGCGCGGCCTGCCGGCCGGCCAAGAGAGGGCATCCGTGGGACAGATCGAAACGGCGAAGCGGACCTGGGACCTGAGCTCGTTGGACGCGCTCACGCTCCAAGAGCTCCAGCAGGTCGCCAATGAGTTGGAGATCGCGAACCACTCGCAACTGAAGAAGAGTCTCTTGGTCTTCAACATCCTCAAGACCCAGACCGAGAAGCGTGGCTTGATCTTCCGCAGTGGTCTCCTCGAAGTGCTGCCCGACGGTTTCGGGTTCCTCCGGATCGCCGGCTACAGCCAGAGCCCCGATGACGTCTACGTCTCGCAGTCGCAGATCAAGCGGTTTGGACTGCGCACGGGCGACATGATTGCCGGTCAGGTGCGGCCGCCGAAGGACAACGAGCGCTACTTCAGTCTGCTGCACATCGAAGCGCTCAACATGCACAACCCGGAGTCGGGGCGCAACCGGCCGAACTACGAAGACCTGACACCGATCTTCCCGCAGCCGCGGTTCACCCTCGAAACGAAGTCGTCCGACGTCGCCATGCGCGTGGTCGACCTGCTCTGCCCGATCGGCCGAGGCCAGCGCGGCATGATCGTGGCGCCGCCGAAAGCCGGCAAGACCACGCTGCTCAAGCAGATTGCCCAGAGCCTGATGGTGAACTTCCCCGATGTTCACCTGATGGTGCTGCTGATCGACGAGCGCCCCGAGGAAGTCACCGACATCCGCCGCAGCGTCGACGGCGAGGTGATCGCCTCGACCTTCGACCAGAAGCCCGAGAACCATATGCGGCTGGCCTCGCTGGCCCTGGAGCGCGCGCGGCGCCTGGTCGAGCACGGCGAGGATGTGGTGCTGCTGCTCGACAGCCTGACGCGCTACGCGCGGGCTTCGAACCTGGTGGTGCCGCCCAGCGGGCGCACGCAGACGGGTGGTTTCGATCCGGCGGCCCTCTACGAGCCGAAGCACTTCTTCGGCGCGGCGCGGCGCGTCGAGGACGGTGGCAGCCTGACCATCATCGCCACCATCCTGGTCGACACCGGCTCGCGCATGGACGACTACATCTTCGAGGAGTTCAAGGCGACCGGCAACATGGAACTGCGGCTCGACCGCTCCCTCGCCGAGCGCGGCATCTTCCCGGCGGTCAACGTCACCGGGTCCAGCACGCGCCAGCACGAGCTGCTCCTCGACCGCGACACGCTGAAGGCCAACTACTTCCTGCGCCGCGTGCTCGGTGCGCTCGAGACCGAAGAGGCCACTCAGTTGTTTATCGACCGAATTCGCAACACCGAATCGAACGATCAGTTTGTCCAACTGATTGAGAAGGAATTCCGGCGCGGCGGTGCGGCCTGACCCTCGCCGGCCCGGCCAACCGGCCGGGCGGGGCGAACGGTCCAGTGGCCGCCGCCGGGCAGGCGGCGGCGGCCTGGGACAGCCGGTGAGGGTGCAACGATGAAACGTATCGCGATGCTGGCGGTTGCCGTGCTGGCCACCTCGGTGGTGGCGCAGAGCGTCCGGTCGGCCGCCCAGGTTGGTCTGGCCGCGCCGAAGTTCACCGTGCGCACGCTCAATGCCGGCTCGGTCGGCCTGGCCAAGCTGATCAAGCCGGCCGGTGCGGTGGTGGCTTTCGCCGATCCGCGCAGTCAGCTTGGCGCCGATCTGATCGCCTTCATGCAGCAGAGCAGCGCCAAGATCCGCCAGAGCGGCGCCGGCGTCATCGTGTTCACGCTGGGCGGTGGCCAGGAAGAGACGACGGCGCGACTCGTCAAGGCGAACGGCCTGACCGTTCCCGTGGCCCACGATGCCGGCCAGGCCGTGGCCAAGCAGTATGGCGTCACGGGCAGCGCCACCTCGCTGGTCATCGGGCCCGACGGGCTGGTCCACGGCCGCTTCGACGCCACGGAGCAGGCGCGCGACGCCGGCCCGAAGGCGCTGGAGGCGCTGGCCAAGCTGCAGACCGAGCTGGAAGAGGCGCGCAAGAAGGCCGACCAGGGCGGCAAGGCGGACGACAAGAGCAAAGGGACCGCCTCGGCCGACGGCCGCGTGCCGGCCAAGGGTCCGAGCGACAGCGAGATGCGCCAGCGCATGGAGACCGGCTGGCGCCTGATCCAGTCGGGCTACGTGGCGGCGGCCCTGGAAGACGCCCGGACGCTGGCGGCGCAGCGCGGCGACGACTGGCAGGCGACGCTCTGGCTGGCGTACTGCCAGGAGGCCGGCCGGCTCTACCCCGAGGCCGCGGTGACCTACCGCAAGGTGCTGCTGCTCCGCCCGGGGCATGTCTACTCGCTCAAGGCGATTGCGCGCATCGACCCGGAGGGCCGGTACCGCACGCCGACGGATCTGCCGAAGCCCACGCCGGCCGCCGGCACCGCCGCGAGCGGTGGCGCCACGACCAGCCAAGGCGCGGCCACGGTCGGTCAGTGACGTGGAGTTGCTCGGATTCCCGGAGCCGCCACGGCTGACCGTCCACCGCGACCGCTCGCGTAGCCTGCTCGACCGCCACCCGTGGGTCTACTACGGCGCGCTGAAGCACCCGCCGAAGAACCTGCCGGCGGGTCTGGTGGTGGACCTGCTCGACGAACGCGGCACGTTCCTGGCGCGCGGTGGGTTCAACGACGCCTCGCAGATCGCGGTGCGGGTGTTCACCTTCCGCGACGAGCCGGTGGATGCGGCGTTCATCCGCCGCCGGGTGGCCGCGGCGGCGGCCCGGCGGGCGCCGCTGCTCGATGCCGAGACCGACAGTTGCCGCCTGGTCTTTGGTGAGGCCGACGGCTTGCCCGGTCTGATCGTCGACCGCTATGGCGAGTGGCTGGTGGTCCAGATCCTCTCGGCGGCGATGGAGTTCTGGCGTCCGGCGGTGGTCGAGGCGCTGGCGGAGCTGGCCCCGCGCGGCATCTGGGAGCGCAGCGACAGCGAAGACCGCCGTCGGCACGAGGGACTGGGCCTGACCTGCGGCGCGCTGTGGGGCGAGGTGCCACCCGCCGAGGTGGCTATCCGCGAGCACGGCCTGTCGTTCCAGGTCGACTTGCGCGGCGGCCACAAGACCGGCTTCTACCTCGACCAGCGCCTGAACCGCGCGGCGGTGGCCCGCTACTGCGGCGGCTGCCGCGTGCTCAACGCCTTCGCCTACACCGGCGGGTTCGGCGTCTACGCCGCGCGCGCCGGCGCCACCGCGGTGACCCACGTGGACTCGTCGGCGCCGGCCCTGGAGCGCTGCCGCGCCAATCTCGAGCGCAACGGGCTGAGCGACGGCCAGGAGGTGCTGGCGGCCGATGTCTTCGACGCGCTGAAAGGCTTTCGCGCCGAGGGCCGCTGCTTCGACGGCATCATCCTCGACCCGCCGAAGTTCGCCGCTTCGCGCAAGCTGCTCGACAAGGCGGCGCGCGGCTACCAGGATCTGAACCAGCAGGCGCTGCGAGTCCTGGCGCCCGGCGGCTGGCTGGCGACGTTCTCGTGCTCCGGCGCAATGGCGCCGGGGCATTTCCGCGAGGTCATCGCCAAGGCGGCCGTGGCGGCCGGACGCGATCTCCAGGTGGTGGCGGTGCTCGACCAGCCCCCCGATCACCCGGTGCTCCTGTCGTTCCCCGAAGGGCACTATCTGAAGGGTCTGGTCTGCCGCGTCGTTGATTGACGATGGCGGCGGCCGGCAACTATACTCCTTCAGACGCCAGCGCGGCCAACCTGCGCTCGGCGACCTGCTTGGCGGCGGAGCGGCCGGGGGCACTGCCGGTGGTGAGAGGGCGGACATGAAGACGCGCTGGTGGATCGTGCTGGTCGGCTTGCCGGTAGCTTTGCTGCTCAAGGGCTGCGGCGAAGGCAAGAAAGAGACCGACGAGGGCCATACCAAGGCCGAGACCAAGGAGGCCCAGGCTCAGAAGGCCGCGTTCCACGACTGGGAGAGCCTGGAGCTGAAGAACGGCCTGGCGCGCGTCGTGGTCGTGCCCAGTCTGGGTGGCCGCGTGATGGGCTTCGAGTTCGCTGGGCGGTCGTTGCTCTACGCCAATCCGAAGCTCTATGGCCAGGTGCCCGGCGGCGAGCCCGGCCGGCGCCAGCCCTGGATTCCCGGCAGCACCACCGGTGGCGGCACACCCGGCGACGCCGGGGTGTCGAATACGCCGACCGATGCCGGCGGCAAAGCCAAGGAGGCCGCGCCGCGTCCGAGCGAGCCGGCGGCCAAGCCCGCCGCGCCCAGTCCCACGGCCGATCGCGAGCGCCGTGGCGGGGTGAGGTTCATCGCCGACGCGCCGGCCTCGGCGCCCCAGGCTGCCGCCCCGGCGAAGTCGGCGGCCGGTGACAAGAGCGCCCCGGCGAAGCCCGCAGCCGGTGACAAGAACGCCCCGGCGAAGTCGGAAGGCAAGGCTGGCGTCGGCGAGGCCGGGTCGGGCCCGGCGATGCCGTCGGGCGGCGAAGTGGCCGCGCAGAAGCCGGCCACGGCGACCGAGTCCGAGCCGATCCGCTACATTCCATCGCAGACCAGCGAGCGCTACCGCAACTATGGCGGCCAGGTCACCTGGCCGGCCCCGCAGAGCCACTGGGACGCGTCATGGCCGCCGCCGTTGGCACTCGACCTGGGCACCTATGCGGCCACGCTCGACAAGAGCGACGGCGATACCGTCGAGGCGCAGGTCGTCAGCCCGAAGGACGACAAACTCGGCCTCGAGGTCCGCAAGAACCTGACGCTGTTCCGCGCCAGCACCGTGCTGCGCGTGGTGAGCACGCTGAAGAACGTGGGCACCAAGTCGCGGCTGTGGTCCGTCGCCGACGTCTCACAGCATCCGGGCGCGCTGGTCGCCGGCGAGACCTTCACCCGAGACGTGCAGGTCGTCATGCCCATCCGCGAGAAGGGCAGCAAGCTGCATCTGGGCTTCGCCGCGCTGATCGGACCGCAGACCAGCAAGCAGTACAACCCGGAGGGCGGCCTGCTGCGCGTGGAGTACCTCGGCCAGGAAGGGCTGATCGGCAGCGACGACATCCGCTGCTGGACCGCCTATGTGGACCGGCGCAACGAGCTGGTGCTGGCCAAGCTGGCCAACTTCGACGACCGGGGCACCTATCCGGAGAACGGCCTGACCTCGACGGTCTACACCGCGCCGGCCGAAGCGGAGTCCTACGTGCAGATGTCACTCCGCTCAGCCCTGCGCGAGGTGGCGCCGAACGACACGCTGACCTTCACGGTGCTGTACGGCGCCGCGCACTGCCCGTCGCCGATTGTCTCGGCGACGCGCGCGGGCGTGGTGAACGCCCCACTGACCGCCGAGCGGTTGGCGGGCAGTGTGCATCTCAAGGGCGTCTTCGGCGTGTTCTACACCGGCTTTGCTCAGGTGGCGTTCTTCGACAAGGACGGCCAGACGCTGAGCCGCACGGCGCCGGTGTCGGTGACGCCGACGCAGCCGTTCCGGCTGGACACCCAGGCGATTCTGCCCGACGGCGCGGTGCGCGCGGCGGTGGTCATCAGCAGCCAGCGGCGGGTGGACGTCGCCGAACTGTCGGACGCCGTCATCGCCGAGATCAAGCCCGGCAAGGAAGGCGAGCTGGCCATCCAGCCAAAGCCGGCCGAAGGCAAGCCCGAACCGAGCACGCCGAAGATCGACGTGAGCGCCGAGAAGCCGACCACCGCGCCGGTACGCAACCCGATGCCGTCGGCGGCAGAGGCCGGCACGCCGGCGACCGCCGACAGCAAGCCCAAAGTGGGCACCGGCGACGCGGTGACGCCAAAGGCGGGCACCAAGCCCTGAGCCGGAGCGGGAGCGCAGCATCATGGGTCGGTTGAGCGTCGCGCTGTTGCAGATGGCGCCGTGCGGGGCCGACGTGGCGGCCAACCAGGCCAAGGCCGAGCAGTTCTGCCGGCAAGCGGCGGCGGCCGGCGCCGACCTCGTGCTCTTTCCCGAGATGTGGAGCGTCGGCTACTCGTTCTTCGACGCTGCGGACGCCGCCGCGCACGCCGCCTGGCGCGCCCTGGCGCAGCCGACCGACGGGCCGTTCGTGCGGCACTTCCAGCAGTTGGCCGCGGAACTGGGCGTGGCGCTGGCCGTGACGTACCTGCAAGCGTGGCCCGAACGGCCACGGAACACGGTGACGCTCATCGACCGGCACGGCGCGCTCCGGCTGACCTACGCCAAGGTGCACACCTGCGAGTTCTCCATCGAGGCGGCCTGCGCGCCGGGCGATGGCTTCCCGGTGGCGGCCCTGGAGACGGCGGCGGGCGAGGTGCAGGTCGGCTGCATGATCTGCTACGACCGCGAGTTCCCCGAGTCGGCGCGGTTGCTGATGCTCAACGGTGCGGAGTTGGTCCTGGTGCCGAATGCCTGCGGCCTGGAGGTGAACCGCCTCAGCCAGTTTCGTGCCCGGGCCTATGAGAACCAGATGGCCCTGGCCATGTGCAACTACGCCGCGCCGAAGTGCAACGGTCACTCCATCGCCTTTGACGGCATGGCCTGCGACGAGCGCGGCGACCGCGATATGCTGTTGCTGGAGGCCGGCGCCGAGGAGGGCATCTACTCGGTCACGGTCGACCTGGCGCGGCTGCGGGCGTATCGGGCCGAGAACGTGTGGGGCAACGCCTATCGGCGGCCGAGGCTTTACCAGGCGCTAGGCGACGAAACGGTGCGCGAACCATTTCGAAGATCGGACGCCACTCGTTGAAGGAAGGGGCGGAGCGATAGCCAACGCCTGCGCGGCAGCGGTGACCCTGGCTTGGTGACCGGCCTGGGCGGCGCGGCGGGAGGGTGGTCATGGCGATTCGCGTCGAGTGTCCGCATTGCGGTGCCAAGTTCGCGGTGCCCGAGAGCCGGGCGGGCCAGGTTGGGCGGTGCAAGTGCGGCGGCAGCATCACGGTGCCAGCGGCACCAGCCGCACCAGCGGCTGACGAGCCCGAGTTGGTGCAGATGGCCGAGACCATCGCCACGGCCCGGGCCGGGACCGCGGCACCGACCGAGTTCGACCCGGCGACTCAACAGCTCTGCCGGTACTGTGGCATGGCGACGCGGCGAGACGTGGCGTCGTGCGAGTGGTGCGGGCGCCTGGTGGAGGAGCGGACCACCGCTTTCGACGCCGGGGCCGGCTACCAGGACGTGTCGCAGCGGGCACCGATCATCACTTACGTGGTGCGGGTGCTGGCGATTCTCACGGCCGTCGGGATGGTCTTCGGCGCCATCGGCATGGTGCTGCTGATGGTTGTCATCGGGCGCGCCACCGGCGGTGCCGGCGCCGGTCTGCTTGGCCCGGTGGTGGCGTTGCCCGCCCTGGTGGTCTTCCTGGCTATCGCGGCCTTCTACTGGTGGCTGAATCGAGCCGTGGCCGACGCCCAGCCGGCGGCCTGGTGGGTGCAGACGGTCTTGTGCGTGCTCGGCTTGCTGGGAGGCGCCAGCGCGCTGCTGTCCGGCGGTCTGGGGTCGGCGATGCCGGCAGGGATGGCGGCTGGGCCGGCTATGGCCGCGATGCAGGAGAAGATCGAGCAGGCCCAGTCAATGGCGATGCTCAGCTCGGGGCTGAACCTGGTGGTGCTGATCTGCTGGGTCCAGCGCGGCTGCCGCGAGTGGTTCGGGATCAGTTCGTCGCGAGGCTGACGGCGGGGCCGACGAAACAGAGCGCCGCCGGCTGCCTGGTGGGCATGACGGGCGGCGCTCCGAGAGTACGGCACTCAGGCCAGGTAGCCCTCATACAGCGGATGCGCGGCGCAGAGCTCGGCCACGCGCGCCTTGACCTTGGCGCGAACCGTCTCGCTGTCCAGGGCCGCCAGCACGTCGGCGACCAGGTTGGCCACTTCGGCGCACTCGTCGCGAGTGAACCCGCGCGTCGTGATGGCGGCCGAGCCGAGGCGGATGCCCGAGGTGACCATGGGCGGCTTCTCGTCGAACGGGACGCCGTTCTTGTTCAGGCAGATGCCGGCGGCTTCCAGAGCGTTGGCGGCGTCGCGGCCGGTGATGTCCTGCGGGCGCAGGTCCACCAGCATCAGGTGGTTGTCGGTGCCACCCGAGCAGAGCTGGTAGCCGCGCGCTTGCAGCGTCTCGGCCATGGCGGCGGCGTTGGCCACCACGTCGGCGGCGTACTGCCGGAACTCCGGCGTCGCGGCCTCGGCCAGCATCACGGCCTTGGCCATGATGTTGTGCATGAACGGGCCGCCCTGCTGGCCGGGGAAGACTGCGCGGTCGATGTCCTTGGCATACTCTTCGCGGCAGAGGATCATGCCGCCGCGCGGCCCGCGCATGGTCTTGTGCGTGGTGAAGGTGACCACGTCACAGAACGGCATCGGGTCGGGGTGCGCGCCGCCGGCAATGAGCCCCATGACGTGGGCCATGTCGGCCATGACCAGCGCGCCGACCTCGTCGGCGATGGCCCGGAAAGCCTCTGCCTCGTACCACCGTGGGTAGGCGCTGGCGCCGAACAGGATGAGCCGCGGCTTGACCTCGTGGGCCAGCCGGCGCACCTCGTCCATGTCGATGCGGCCGGTCTCGCGATCGACGCCGTAGTGGGTGATCTGGTAGAGCTGGCCGCTGACGTTGAGCCTCATGCCGTGGGTCAGGTGGCCGCCGTGGGCCAGCTCCAGGCTGAGGATGCCGTCGCCGGGCTTGAGCAGCGCCTGGTAGACCGCGGTGTTGGCCTGCGCGCCGGCGTGCGGCTGCGCGTTGACGTGGCCGCAGCCGAACAGCGCCTTGGCGCGGTCGATGCAGAGCTGCTCGATGGCGTCTTCCTGCGCACAGCCGTTGTAGTAGCGGCGGCCGGGATAGCCTTCGGCGTACTTGTTGGCGAAGATGCTGCCTTGCGCGGCCAGAATGGCCGGGCTGGCGTAGTTCTCCGAAGCGATCAGAACGAGCGTGTGCTGCTGCCGATCCAGTTCAGCCGCGAGGATGCGGTAGGCTTCCGGGTCGGTCGCTTGCAGTTGCGAGTGGAGCGACATCGTACTCCTCCGGGCACTGAAATCGCGACGGCCCAGGCGATCGACCGCGACCGCTGCCCGAGAGGTGCGGATGCTCCCTCGTGGTCGGTTCCACGCGCACTCGCCAGTTGCATCCGCGGGCAGAGTCCCGATTATAGCGCGCTGCCGACGGGAGTCAAACCGTTCTGCCGGGTGCGCGGTGCGGCCCCACGCGGTGCGGCCGCCCGCGGCCGGACCGCGCCGCGGGCGGC
>CAZHGD010000210.1:0-12027 GCA_964531735.1 uncultured Fimbriimonadaceae bacterium
GTGGTGGCGCGCAGCCCGCGCCGAAGGTGCCCGCCGAAGCGCCGTCCGCCGGCGTGAGCGCACCGGGCGGGTCGGTCCTCGACGCGGTCGGCGCGGCCGCAGCCGAAGCCGCCGGGCATGCCGGTGACACCAGCGGCCTGGGCACCGGCGTGATGGGCAAAGTCCGCTCCGCCAGCCGGGAGTCGCTGAAGGCAGCCGCCGAGGCGGCCGAGTTGGCGCGCTACCGGGCCGAGGCCGAGCGCGAGCGCGAGGAGCTGCTGCGCCGGCGCCGGACGTACTTGCAGGCGGCGCGCTGGCACTGGCAGTACGTGCAGCTTCGGGTGCAGGAGCAGGACAGCGATCGCGCCGGCACGCAGTTGGCGCTCCTGCAGCACAGCCTGGAGGGCGTGCGCAGCAATGTGGGCCAAGGCGTGGCGGCTGACGAGTTGGCGTTCGCGTTGGCTCAGCTCTATGACCTGGACACGGTCAACCGCAACCAGGACGAAGCGGTAGCGGCGGCGCTCGGGCATCTGCGTCGGGCACAGCGCGCGCTGCCGGTGGTCGGCGCCGGTCAGGCGCCCACGTCGGTGAAGCCGGCAGACGAGGCCAAGGAGGCCGCCAAGGACAAGTCGGACAAGGGCGCGGTGAAGAACGCCGGCGAGGCCGTGCGACCCGACGACGCGGCGGCGGTGGCCCGCGAGACGGCCGAGATCATCGCGCTGTTCGACCAGAAGCAGAAGCGCACCGGACGCGACCGGTTGCAGGCGTTGGTCGGCGAGCTGAGCGATGAGCAGCCGCTCGCGCTGCTGAAGATGGCCGAGACCGTGCGCGACAGCACGGCTCGGGCGGTTGGGCTGCGCGCCTGGCGGCGCGCGTCCTGGGGGCTGGAGCGACTATCCAAACTGCTGGATGAGCTGAAGGAGCTGATTGGCGCCGAGCCGGTCCAGCCGGCCGCGCCGAGCCGCCCGGTGAAGGAGCCCTCGAAGGCGCCGGCCGCTGGTTCGGCGGGCAGCACGGCTCCGAAGGCGGCGGCGCCGAAAGGCGAAGCGGCACCCAAAGGAGGCTAGCATGACCGGTCAGCCGATCCCGGCCAAGGGGCTGAGAGTCGAGATCATCCACGGCGGCGATGCCGCCGGGCACCAGCGGCGCGTGCATGAATGGCTCCAGAAGATGGAGCACGTCATGATCATCGACGTGCAGCATACCGCGATGCACGAACCGAAGTCTGTAACGGGAGTGGGCTTCTCGACGATGATCGTCTACGTCGAGGAGTGAGGGCTGTAACCACATGAGAGTGCTGATCACCGGCGGCGCCGGCTTCCTGGGGTACCATCTGGCCAATGACCTGGCCGATCGTGGCGTTGAGGCCATCCTGTACGATGTGGCCCCGGCCGACCTGTCCGAGTATCCACCGGGTACCACCGCGGAACTGGGCGATATCCGGGACTTGCCAAGGCTGCGTGAGGTCTTCTCGCAGACCCGGCCGGAGGCCGCCATCCATGGCGCCGCGGCGCTGCCGTTGTGGCCCAAGGGCGACATCATCAGCGTCAACGTCGACGGTACGCGGAACGTGCTGCAGGCCGCCGAGGAGGCTGGCGTGCGGCGGGTCGTGCAGGTGTCCAGCACGGCCGTCTATGGTATGCCCGAGAAGCACCCACTCGAGGAGACCGACCCGCTGGTTGGCGTGGGCACCTATGGCACGACCAAGATCGAGGCGGAGCGTGTCTGTGCCGAGTTCCGCAGTCGTGGCATGGTGGTGCCGGTGTTGCGGCCGAAGACGTTCATCGGCACGGCGCGTCTCGGCGTGTTCCAGATCCTCTACGACTGGGTCGAGAGCGGCTGCCGGATTCCCGTGATTGGGCCGGGCCACAACCGCTACCAGTTGCTGGAAGTCACCGATCTGGTCGAGGCCATCTACCTGGCGCTCACCGGGCCGGCGGACAAGGCCAACGACGTGTTCAACGTCGGCGCCCGCGTGTTCGGCACCGTGCTGGAGGATGTCGGTGCGCTCTGCGCCTACGCGCACAGCGGCGCCTCGGTCATGGGCACCAACGCCGCTGTGGTCAAGGGGTTCCTGCGGCTGGCCGAACTGCTGCACCTGTCGCCGCTCTACAAGTGGGTCTACGGCACGGCCGACACCGACTCGTTCACGTCGACCGCCAAGATCGAGGCGGAGCTCGGCTGGCAGCCGAAGTACAGCAATGCCGAGGCGCTGTGTCGCAGCTACCAGTGGTACCTCGACCACAAGCACGAGATCGCCGGGGCCACCGGTGTGACCCACCGGGTGGCCTGGCGGCAAGGCATCCTCGGGGCGGTGAAGTGGTTCCTGCGAGGGTCCAAGCGCCGGTAGCGGCGTGGTCGCGAGCGGGCCGGTAGCGGTGGCTGGCGCCTGGGTTCGGCGGTCTCGTGCTATACTGACCAGCCACGAACGGGGCTAGAACGCATGTTGGCCAGATGGCGCTCGGGCATTCTGCTGGTCGTGCTGGTCACGATGTGGTCGGGGCTGGCGGCTGGTGCGCCGCGCATCAAGAAGCTCGGCGAACTCAAGCCCGGGCAGACCGGCAAGGGCAAGACCGTTGTCCGCGGCAATACCATCGACACCTTCGACTTCGAGATCATCGATGTCGTGCAGACCGAAGGCTTTGCCAGCAACCTCATCCTGGTGCGCGTCGGCGGCCCGCTGATCGACAAGTGCGGCGGGATCGCGGCGGGCATGAGTGGCTCGCCGCTCTACATCGATGGCGCACTGATCGGTGCGCTGGCGTTCACCACGCCGCAGTCCGACACACACGTGGGCTACGCCACCGCGATCGAGGACATGCTGCGCGTCCTCGACCAGGTGCCGGCGCGCGCAGCGGCCGCACCTGGCGCGCTGGCCGCCTGGCCGGTCGGCACACCGGTGACGGTGGCCGGCTTGCGCGGTCGGGCGTTCGGCACCCTCGAGCGGGTGTTCGCGCGACACGGTCTGCGCACCATCGCGCAGACGGCGCCGACGGGCGGCCCGATCACGCCGAGCACGGCGGCCGAGTTTGCCGAAGGTCAGGCGGTGGCCGTCGGGCTGACCTCGGGTGACATCGGGATCAGCGCGCTGGGCACCATCAGCTACCGGGATGGTGACCGCATCATCGCCTTCGGCCACCCGTTCATGCAGCGCGGGCCGACGGCGCTGTTCATGCAGCCGGCGTTCATCTACACCGTGGTGTCGTCGACCAACCTGCCGTTCAAGGTGGGCGCGCCGGCGGGTCCGCCGGTGGGGGCCTTCCTGTCCGACCGCGCGGCCGGTATCGGTGGTCTGCTGGGGCGTGCCGCGCGCAGCTTCGAGTTGCAGATTGACGCTGGCGACACCTCGATGGGCCGGCGCCGCACCATGACCGCGCGGATCGTCGAGGATGTCGAGTTGTCGCCGATGCTGGTGGGCCTGTCGGTGATGCAGGCGATGTCCGAGGTGATGGACCGCGCCGGCGGTGGCACCGCCGAGATGGACTGGACCGTCGAAGCCGAAGGGCTCAGCCAGCCACTGCACCGTGAGGACCTGATCTACAACGCCGCCGACCTGGTGGGCGAGGCGGTACCTGGGCCGCTGTTCACCGTCGGCGCGCTGATGCGCAATGACTTCGCCGCCGTCACGCCGACGGTGGTCAAGGTCAAGGTGACGACCTCGCTGGAGCGGCGCACCGTCCGGCTGGTGGACGTCGAAGTGGAGCCCAAGCGGGTGAAGCGCGGTCAGCCGGTGCTGCTGACCGTCAAGCTGCAACCGTACCGTGGGGCGGCGCAGTCGCAGCGGTTGCGCCTGGTGGTGCCGGAGACTGCGGCCGCCGGGAACCTGGTGGTGGAGGTCCACGGGCGGCCCGAGAGCGCCACCGGGCCGCTGTCGCAGGCCGCGCTGATGGCCCGCGGCCTGGTGACGCCGCAGTCGCTGTCGGAACTGGCCGAGGCGCTGACGTCGACCCAGCGGGGGAACACACTGGTGGGCGAGTTGTTGACGGCGGAGGCCGCGGCGGCGCGCCAGCAGCATCTGGAGCGGCTGATGGCGCTGCCGAACCTGGATCTGTTCAGCGAGGAGGCGTTGTCCATGCCGGCACTCGGACCGGGCCTGGAGCCGACCGGCGGCCGTCCGTTGGCGCAGGCGCAGGCGCTGCTCGACCGCGTGGTGCAGGGCCGGCTGCAAGCCACCGTCACGGTGGTGGCGCAATGAGTGCCGCAACTGCCGGCAGCGCAGCTTGGCCCGGCAGTGACGCCATGGCGCACGTCGGGCGCTGGGTGCTCGGCCAGTTCCGGGCGGTGGGCGAGTGGGTGCTGCTGGGCCGCGATGCGCTCACCTATGTCGGGCGACGCCAGGTGGCGCGTCCGCTGGTCGTGGCGCAGATCGACGCCGTGGGGATCGGCTCGCTGCCGCTGGCCGCGCTGACCGTGGCCTTCTCGAGCATGGTGCTCGCGCTGTACCTGACCGACCAGTTCAAGCAGTACGGTTTCCAAGACTACCTCGGCAAGCTGATCGGCCTGGGCGTCTATCGCGAAATGGGCCCGGTGGTGACCGCGATTGTGGTGGCGGCCCGGCAGGGCTCGGCGTTTGCGGCCGAGATCTCCACGATGAAGGTGACCGAGCAGATCGATGCCTTGCGCTCGCTGGCCACCGATCCGGTGCAGCACCTGGTGACACCGCGGTTGGTCGCCATGCTCGTCGCCGTACCGCTGCTGACGGTGGTCGCGAGCACGGTCGGCGTCGTGGGAGGAGCTTTCGTGACCGGCGCGAAAGGCGTCCCGCAGGAGGTCTTCTGGGGCGCGGTCTGGCGGGGCGTCGAGGTGCAGCACTTCCTCACCGGCGTGCTCAAGGCGGTCGTGTTCGGCGCGACCATTGCGGTCGTGTCGTGCCACCAAGGCTTGCGCTGTGGCCATGGGGCCCAAGCGGTGGGTCGAGCGACCACGGCGTCGGTGGTCTTGTGCATCCTGGTGGTGCACATCCTCGATTTCGCCATGGCGGTGGTGACGCAGTGATCGAGATCCGTGACCTCGAGTTCCGGCGCGGCAGCCAGGTGGTGCTGGATCACATCCACCTGGACGTCGGCCGCGGCGAGGTGGTCAGCGTGATGGGGCCGTCCGGCTGCGGCAAGACCACCTTGCTGCGGTGCCTGTCAGGGCTCGAACGTCCGCAGTCGGGCCAGATCCTGGCCCACCTCGCGGACGATGGCGAGGCGCCGGTGGAGGTCAACCGGCTGTCGGAAGCCGAGCTGATCGAGTACCGGCGCCACGTCGGCCTGGTGTTCCAGTACGCGGCGCTGTTCGACAGCCTGAGCGTGCGCGACAACGTGGCCTTTCCCATCAACCGGTTCCGTCCGGCCATGGGTGAACAGGCGGTGGACGCCGAGGTGCGGCGGCTGCTGGAGCTGGTCGGCCTGGATCCGGCCCTGGTGATGACGCGGATGCCGGCGCAGTTGTCCGGTGGCATGCGCAAGCGCGTGGGGCTCGCGCGCGCCTTGGCGGTGGAGCCGCAGGTGATTCTGTACGATGAGCCCTCGAGCGGCCTCGACCCAGTGAGCGCGGCGCACATCGACCGGCTGATCCTACAAATGCGCGACCAGGTCGGCGTCACTTCGGTGGTGGTGTCGCATAGTGTGCAGAACGTGTTCAACACCAGCGATCGCGTGGCGATGCTGTTGGCCGGGCAGGTGCTGGCGTTCGGCACGCCGGCCGAGTTGCGGGCGAGCGACGACCCGCGCGTGCAGCAGTTCATCTCCGGCTCGGCCGACGGTCCGTTGACCGATATCGGCGAGTAGGCGGAGGCAGAGGAGACGGTGATGCAACAGGCCTCGGAGGTCAAGGTCGGCATCTTCGTGGTGGCCGTGGCCGTGCTGGCGGTGTTCATTGCCACCAGCCTGAAGGGCGGCATCCGCGGGGCAACGCGTGCCTACGACTTCGAGATCTGGTTCGACCAGGCCCCCAGCATCGGCCGTGGCAGCCCGATCCGGCTGGCCGGCGTCGACATTGGCGAGGTGGTCGACAAAGACATCATCACGGTGGTCGAGACCACCGGTGTGCAGGGCGCCGCCGCCAGCGCCGCGCAGCCGTATGAACGGGTCGTCGAGTGGGCGGCGGGCACTGGCAGCAAGCAGGACTCGGCCACGGTGGAAGTGTCGCGTGAGCCACTGTCGCAGGAGCAGAAGGACAGCTCGGAGGTGTTCCGCCGCGACCGCTCGGTGGCGCGGCTGCGGGTGCGCGTCCGGCGGCAGTACGAGCTGTTCTGTTACTACCGGTTCGAGATCGTCGGTGGCCTGGTGTTCGGTGACCGGCAGTTGAACGTCAGTGATGTCGGCCGCGACGGTCTGCCGATGTCGCCCGAGGCGCGGGGCGAGTCGATCCGTCAGCGGCGCCGCGATGGCTGGCGAGTGGCTGTCCTGGGCAAGGGTCCGGCCAACCTCGACGCCATCGTCAACAACGTCCAGCGGACGCTGGACGACGACACCGTGGCGCGAGCCAAGGCCATCGTGCGGAACGTGCAGGACACCAGCGAGAGCGCCAAGGCGCTGGTGCGCACGCTGCGCGACACGGTGGAGGCCAACCGCGGCAACGCCGACCGGACGATGGGCAACGTCGCCCGCGCCACCGAGGACGCGGCCAAGGTGATGGAGCAGGCGCGCATCCATGCCAAGAGCATCTTGCAGAACGTCGAGCGCCTGACCGCAGTCGGTAAGCGCGTCGCCGAGCAGAACGAAGGCAAGTTCCACCGCATCGTCGGCAACGTCGAAGGTACCACGGCCGCGCTGCAGCGGATGACGCGCAACAACGAGGCCAAGGTCGACCGCGCCATCGGTGACGTGGCCGCCATTGCCCATGACGTGCGCGGCATGGTGGCGTCGAACCGTGACAACCTCGACAACATCGCCGCCAAGCTGTCGGCCGCGTCGGACGACGTGAAGGCCATTACGGGTCAGTCGCGGCAGCAACTGCAGTCGATCCTGACCAAGGTGGACGACTCGGTCGGCCGCGTGCGCGACCTGCTGGCGCGCTCCGACGCCAAGCTGCAGGGCATCATCGACGACACGCGCGCCGTCATGGGCGACGCGCGCACGACCATGGGCGCGGTGCGGGAGTCGGTGGTGCCGCTGACCGGCAACCTGCGCGAGGCCGGCGAGCACCTGAACACCGCCAGCCGCAACGTGGCCGGCATGACCGGTGACCCGGCGACGCGCCAGATCCTGGCCAACGTCGAACGCGCCACCGCCGAGGCCCGCGAGTTGCTGGCCGACTTGCGCTCGCTGACCGGCGACCCGAAGCTCCAGGAGGACCTGCGCGCCACTACCCGGCATGTGCGCTCGGTGTCCGAGAAGCTCGACCACACCTTCGGCGGCGTGACCTCGCTCCAGCCATCCGGTTTTGTCGATGCCTACTACGGCACGCGCCGTGGGCTGTGGCATGCCGACGTGAACGGCTCGCTGCGGACGGGCAAGCGAACGTCGCTGCACTTCGGTCTGGACGACGTGACGCACCGCTCGGTGGTCAACGCGCAGCTCGGGCGGAGCCTGTTCGGCAGTGACCTGCGCGTGCGCTACGGGTTCTACCGTGGCCGCCTCGGTCTGGGCGCCGACTACACGGTCGACCCGCGAATGCGGTTCCGGGCCGACGTCTACGGCTTCGAGCACACGCGGTTCAACCTGAAGTTCACCTACCGCACGCCGTTTGGCGCTTCGGGGCTGGTGGGTGTGGACGACCTCACGCGGCGACCGGACTGGTTGTTCGGTCTGCAACTCGGGCGGGAGTGGCGGTGAGCGGCGGGCCCGACTGGCGCGACGTGCCGGGCCTCGCCGACGGCGCCCTGGTGGCCGGTTGCGACGAGGCCGGGCGGGGACCACTGGCCGGCCCGGTCGTGGCGGCCGCCGTCATCCTGCCCTATGGGCGTAGTCTGCCCGGTCTGGACGACTCCAAGAAGCTGTCGGCGACGCAGCGTGAGCGGTTGTACCGCCTGGTGCGGCAGGCGGCGGTGGCCGTCGGGGTGGGCCTGGCCTGGAGCGACGAGATCGACCGGGTGAACATCCTGCAGGCCAGCCTGCTGGCGATGCGGCGGTCGGTGGCCGCTTTGAGCGCTCGGCCGGAACTGGTGTTGGTCGATGGGAACCGCGAGGTCCCGGCACTCGGGCTGCCCCAACGAGCCCTCGTCAAAGGCGACGCCCGGTCGGCGCCCATCGCCGCCGCCGCCATCATCGCCAAGGTGACGCGCGACACCATCATGGAGCGTCTCGACCGGCTGTATCCCGGCTATGGCCTGGCCGGTCACAAGGGCTACCCGTGCCCCGCGCACGTGGCAGCGCTGCGTGAGCTGGGGGCCTCGCCCATCCACCGGCGCAGTTTTGGTCCGGTGCGGGCGGTGCTGGAGGCGCCGCCGCCACTGCCGCCAGCGGCCTGCCGCGGCGGCCAGGCGGTGCAACTGGCGCTGTTCGAGGCCGACGATGTCGGATGACCCGCGCCACGAGCGCGGGCGGATCGCTGAGCGTCTGGCCGAACGCGAGCTGCGGCGGCGCGGGTACCGGATCGTCGAGCGCAACTGGCGCTGCCGGCTCGGTGAGATTGACCTGGTGGCCGAGCATGCGGGCGACCTGGTGGTGGTCGAGGTCAAGGCGCGCACGAGCGACCAGTTCGGCGGGCCTGAGGCGGCCGTCGACCGGGCCAAGCAGGCCCGCCTATCGCGCCTGCTGGATGCCTACCTGGCAACCGCCGGTCGCGGCGACGCCAACTGCCGATTCGACGTCGTGGCCTTGGTGGTGGACGAGCGGTGCCAAGTGAAGCGGTGCGACGTCTACCGCGATGCCTTTGAGTACCGAGAGTAGCGCATGACGCGACGGACCGCGACGGCGTTCGTGCTGGTCCTGGCGGTGCTGCTGGCCGGCGGCTATGCCGCCCTGCGGCGCTGGCATCCCGGCTTGGCGCGCCGCATCGCCGTCGAGCGGCTGCGGCGCGGTGACCACCGCGGCGGCCTGGTGCGCCTGATGGCCTATGCGCGGCGCTTCCCGGTGCACGCGCAACGTCAGGGGCCGGTCGAGATCGGCCGCCCGCTGCGGCTCCGTGCCGAGCCGGTGCCCTATGGCCTGCGGCTGTCGGCGCCGGCCTTGCCGCCGCCGGCGGCGACCGCGCCCGATAGCGAAGTGAAGGGGGGCCCGCGGCTGCCCGCGGGCGAGGTGGTCAGCGGCCCGGTGTGGCTCGACGCCGACCGGCTGGTCTACGCGGCCCGCCGGCCGGACCAACCATGGGAGATGGTGCTGCTCGTGGTGCCGGAGTGGTCGCGCCAGGCGCTGGGTGTGCCGGTGACCGAACACTACACCGCCACCTTCGAGGCCGCGGCGGTGCTGGCCACCAGCGCCCGAGCGAAGCCCGCGGTGACGCTGCGGCCCGACCTGGGCGGCGCCACACAGCCGCGGCTGCTGGCGGTGTCGCCCGATGGCAGTTGGCTGATCTTCCGCGCCGTGTCGTCCAGCTCGCCGCCGAACGAGCTGTGGCGGTGTCGGCCGGACGGGACCGATCCGCTGCGCCTGGGCGCGCTCCAGCGGGCCTGCGGCGCGGTGACGTTCGCGCCGGACGGGTCGAAGCTGGCGTTCTTCGACGGTCCGCGGTTGTGCGTGGTGGGGCTGGCCGACACGCAGCCACGGGTGCTCCGGACCCACGACGCGGCGGCCGTGCTGCAACCGGCCGCGCCGGCCTGGTCGCCCGACGGGCAGGCGTTGGCCTATGGCGTCAGCAGCGGCCGCACCTGGCAGACCGTGACGTGTCCGCTGAAGACGCCACAGGCCGCCGACGAGCGTCCGCGTCTGTATGCGCTCGAAGCGCTGACGCTGGCCTCACCAACGTTCCTGGTCCAGTCGCTGCGCGAGCCGGATCAGGCCCGGTGGAGCGTCTCGCTCCGCGCGGCCGACGACGCTTTCACCTCGCGCGTGCTCTGCCGCGATGGGCGCTACGCGAGCCTGGCGCCGGGTGGGCAGCGCTTGGCCTGGCGGCTGCCGGGCCGGTTGGTGGTGGCCTGGTTCGACGGCCCGCTGGCCGACCTCAGTGCCGGGCGGCTACCAACAGAAACGCTCCCAGAGCGGCCAACAGGGCCGCCAGCGCCAGCTTCGCCGGCACCACCCGCCGCTGCGCCCAAGCGGCCATCGACCCCGTTGTGAGGCCGCCGCAGGCGAGCGCCAGGATGGCCACCATCGGCCCCACGAAGCCGACGTTGTAGATCGCGAGCAGCGCCAAGGCGCGAGTCTTTGCGGCGGGCACCTGGGCCACCGCCGCCAGGACCGGCAGGTAGGTCTGACCGGTACAGACCGCCTCCAGCAGTGTGACCAGCACGCCGGCGACCAGTGCACCGGTGATGATCAGCGGGCGGGCCAGGTTCTCGCGGAGCACGGCATGGGCCGCCTGCTTCCAGCGTGGCGGCATCTGCGAGGTGAGTTCGCGGGTGGCGCCGCCGCGCCGCAGGTGGACCACGTCGCGCACCTGCAGCCCGGCGAAGGCCAGCGACACCAGCCCGATGGTGACGTTCACCAGCCGAATCAGCACCAGGCGGTTGCCGAACCAGGCAAGTGACCGCAGGATGCCGAGGCCGATCAGGAAGTAGGTGACATAGACCGCCAGCGTGTAGCTGACGCCGACGGCGAGCAGCGTGCCGCGCTGGTGGCCGAGGCGGCTGAGGAGCGCGATCAGGAAGATGGCCGTGGCGATGGCGCACGGGTTGAGGCCGTCGAGCAGACCCGCGGCGAGTAGCGCCGGCCCGGTGAAGCGCTGCAGGCGAGTCTGCGCCCAGCTCAGCGTGCCGGCCGGTCCGGCGACGTCGCCGGTGGCGACGGCCATCGGCGGCGGTGGGGTGGGGTGTTGCAGCTCCTGCCGGATCAGCGACCGGAGCTGCTGCTCGATGCGCACGCCGCCGACCAGGGCCGTGGCGCCTAGGAACACCTGGGTGCTGGCGATCTCCTTGACCTGGTACTGCGTTCGGTAGAGCTCGAGGAGCTTCAGTTGGGCCACGTCGGTGGTGTCGTGCATCTCGATGGTCAGGGCCGACGCGGCGAACTCTTTCTGGGTGGGCAGGACGACCTCGTTGAGCGTCGTCTGGCACTTGCCGCAGGCCTGGCTGTAGAAGAAGTGCGCCACGACCGGCTGGTCGCCCGGTCGCGGCTGGTAGGGCGGGCGCTCAGGCGCGCGGCGTTGCGCCGGCTCGTTCTTCAGCCGCAAGTTGATCGGGATGTTCAAGCGGTCCTGGGCGGAGTCGAGTTGCAGGACGACGGCGGCCTTGAAGGGCTCGATGCCGGGCGTGCGCTGGCCGGGGAAAGCGCGGATGACGGCTTCGAGCGTCAGCGACTCGCCGGGATCGAGACTGGCCCGGGGCAGGGCCACGTTGAGGCCGGCAGTGCCGGAGGCCGACAGGATGCGCACGGTCGAGTCGCCGTTGTTGGTGACCTCGAAGCGCATGGTGACCGGTGGCACGGGTGGCACCGGATCGGGCGGTGACCAGTCGGGCGGATCGGCCACCACCTCGGCGAACGCCGAAGCGATGGCCAGGTTCAACCAGACCAGAGCCGTCCACACCGCACGCTGCATGTCGCCATCCTAGCCGAGTTCTAGCATAGCGCGTCAGCTCGCGTCCGGACTCGCAGTCGTGCGGGGAGCGCCCCCAAACTGCCGACGCCGGCGGTGCTCGACCACACCGCCGGCGTCGGTTGGAGAGGAAGGCCTCACCTGGAGATGCCTACTAGCCATACGGCGAGCCAGCACCGCGCGCTTGTGCGCGGCATCCGACTCGCGTCCAGTATCTGTTACGACACGGCGGCCACCGATGTTCACTGCGCTTGACAAATTCGTGGACCGATGTTCTCGCCCGTTGTGCGATCGGGCCGCCCAACGCCGACACCAGGCCGAGGCTGGCCTCGGCCTGGTGTCGGTGTCTTCCTGCCGGGGTGCTAGAAGTCGCTCATGTCGCCGGGCTCGCCCAGCGGAATGACCTGTTCGGAGGCCGGCGCGGAGCGCGGGGCGACGGTGGCGGGCGCCGGACGGTGCTGCGGCGCCCGGACGAGCGCGGTCGCCTGG
>CAZHGD010000211.1:0-12013 GCA_964531735.1 uncultured Fimbriimonadaceae bacterium
GGTGCCGCCGCCGACGCGCTGCGCGTGGCCCGTTGCGCGGCCACCCGCGAGCCGCTGCGCGAGGAGGCCCACGCGCTGGTCATCCGCTGTGCGCTGGCGCAAGGCGATGTGGCCGCGGCCCGGTGCCAGTATGCCGAACTGGAGCGCGTGCTGCACGACTCGCTGGGCCTGAGCCCCAGCGCCGAGCTGCGCGACCTGGTGGCCGGCGCCGCGGCGCAAGCGCGGCACGAGGCCGACTTGCCGCCGCCCGGTGCGCGGCCGGCGGCGTTGGGTCTGACGGTGCACCTGGTGGTGGCCGACGGGCCGGCCGACGACACCGCTTGGCTGCACCGCCTGGCGGCAGCGCACGGTGGCGAGCCGCGCGACGGCGGTGAGGCCACGGCGCTGGTCGAGTTCGCGAGTCTCTCGGTCGCGCTACGGTTCCTGACGGACGCCGGGCAGCGCGGGCGCGCCTGGGGCTTGTCGGTGGCCGAGGTGGATCCGCAGCGGCAAGCGGTCGGTGCGGCGCAGCGCCGGGCTGGAGCCCTGGCCGCGGCGGGCCATCCGGGGCAGGTGCTCTGTGGTGAGGCCGCGGCGGCGCTGATCCGCCGCGATGCGGCCGCGCTGGCCACGGTGCGGCTGCTCGGCGAGTACGAGCTGACACCGGGCGGTCCGGCCGAGCGGGTCTACCAGGTGGCCCTCGACAGCCGGCCGCAGGAGGCGTTTGCACCGCTGAAGGCCAAGGCGGCGGGCCCCCGGGGCCACCTGCCGTTGGTGACCTCGCGGTTCTACGACCGCGACGAGTCGCTGGCCGAGTTGCGGCACCTGCTGAGTGCCGAGGCCCTTGTGACGGTGACCGGCGCCGGCGGCTCCGGCAAGACGCGTCTGGTGATCGAGCTCTGTCGCGAGCGGCAGTCGGCCGGCGAGACGGTCTGGTTCGTGGACCTGGCGGCGGCGCGTGAGACCCGGCACGTCTGGGAGCGCGTCCTGGACGTCCTCGGCGAGCGCGAGCTCGGCGGCGCCGACCTGCGCGAGCGCGTCATCTGGCTGCTGCGTGAGCAACCGGCGCTGCTGGTGCTGGACAACTTCGAGCAGTTGCCGTCCGAGGCGGACGCCGTGCTGCCGGAGCTGGTGGCGCGCGTGCCGGGTCAGCGGCTGCTGGTCACCTCGCGGCGCAGCCTCGACCTGGACGGGCCGGCCGAGCTGGCGCTGCCGCCGCTGCCGGTGGTGGTCGGAGAGGAGGATCCGGCGGCGATCAGGGCTTGCCCCAGCACGGCGCTGTTTGTCGACCGGGCGCAGGCCGTGCGGCCGTCGTTCCGGCTCACCGAGCGCACCGCCGCGGCCGTGGCGGCGGTCTGCGAGAAGCTCGACGGCCTGCCGCTGGCCATCGAGATTGTCGCTCCGCGCGTCCACCTGATGAGCCCGGCCAGCCTGGTCACCTCGCTGGCCGAACGTTTCGATTGGGCGGCGCCGCGCCGTGTGTCGACGCCCGAACGGCAGCGCACGCTGGGCGTCACCGTGGCCTGGAGCCGCGATCTGCTGCCGGCCGAGCAGCAGGCCTTCCTCGATGGCCTGGCCATCTTCCAGAGCCCGTTCACTGCGGCGGCCGCGGCGGCGGTGCTGGCCGCGCCCGACGCCGCCGAGCGGCTGTCGGAGCTGCACCGCTGCTCGCTGGTGCGCTGCGACGGCGACCACGAGGAGCCGGTGTGCCGGCTGCTCGAGACGGTGCGGCAGTACCTGGGCCGCGCGCTGCCGGCCGCGCGCCGGGCCGACCTGGCGGCGAGCCACGCGGCTTACTTTCGGCAGCAGGTGGCCGCGGCGCACGCCGCCGCGCCCGATCTGGCGCCGGTGCTGGCGCTCGTGGCGCACCTGGCCGACCTGCGCGCGGCGCTCGACTGGCTGACCGAGCACGACCCGCTCGACGCGCTGGCCGCGGTGACCGAGCTGTTGCCGTTGTGGCAGTGGCGCGGTTACGCGCTGGATGGCCGCGAGCGGCTGATGCGCCTGCTGGCGGCCGTGCCGGCCGCGCCGCTGGAGCTGCGCGCCCGGGCCTGCTACGCGGCCATGCTGTGCTCCTCGGCGGTGGTGCTCAGCGAGGCCGACGCCTTCTGCGTGGCCGCCATGCCGACCATCCGCGCCGCGGGCGATCCGCTGCTGCTGATGCACAGCCTGTGGGTACACGCGCTGCTGCTCGGCACCGCCGGTCAGTACGAGCGCTTGCCTGCGGTGCGCGACGAGCTGTTCGCGCTGGCGGAGGCCGTGGGACCGTGGCCCGCGCGGCTGTTCGCCCTGGGGGCCGACCTGATGCACCGCGGCCTGGCTAGGGGCGACTACGGGCTGGCGGCGCCACCGGCGCGCGAGGCGTTGACGCTGGCCGAGGCGTCCGGCGATCCGGTGCTGCGTACGGTCCACCTGACGCAGCTCGGCATCTGCCACTGGCAACACGGCGAGTTGGCCGAGTCTGAGGAGGTGCTGGCGCGCATTCCCGCGGAACTGCTGCACCTGGAGGGCTGGTGGGCCTTCCGGGCCCGCTGGGCCATCGCGCGGCTGCGCCTGCTCCAGGGCCGGCTGGCCGAAGCAGCCGCGCTGACCGACTCGCTGGTGCCCCACCTGACCGGCTCGTGCGCGGCGTTCGTGGGCGCATCGTCGCCGCTCTATGTGCTCCTGGCCATGGCCGGCGGCTTGGCCGCCGAGGCGGTGACGCTCCACACGGCCCTGGCTCGCATCACGGCGCAGCGCGGCGAGCGCCATGACCCGACCGAAGCCCGGCGTCTGGCGTCCGAGCTTGCCGAAGCGAGGGCCGCGCTGTCGCCGGCGGAGTTCGCGGCGGCCGAGGCCGCGGGCGAGGCGCTGTCGCTGGCCGACCTGGCCGCGCTGGTGCGGCGCGTGGCGCGGCAGCTAAGTTCGGGCTAAGGGCGGCCAGGTAGGCTGCCGGCGGACACCAACCACCGGATGCGCGCGGGCCACACCACAGGTGGGAGGCGCAGGAGCGCTCGGGGCGCCGGGCCGCCAGCCGGCTACGGCGCCCCTGCAGCCAAGGTGCCATCGGCATAGCGCAGGCGGCCGTCTTCGGCCACCAGACCCTCCACGGCGAAGGCGCCGCGATAGGGGTAGAGCCCATTGCCGATCAGGTACATCATGGTCGTCTTGCCGCGCAGATCGGTGTAGGTGGTGCCGCTGAACACCGCGGCGATGGCCTTGGCGTGCCCGTCGCAGAAGGCGAACGAGGCCGTGTCCGCATGCCGTGGCGCGATGGGGCCGGTCAGCGAGCTGCTCAGCCGGGCCTCGTTCCACATCACCGTCTCGGCCGGCCGCGGGATGCTGGCCTCGCTGACGACCGACTTCGGTCGCGGCAGCGCGATGCCGAAGGCGCGGGTGAGGAACGGGTTCGGCCCGTCGCCGTACACCGCCATGTTGACGGCGTAGCTCTCCTGCCACGGCGACTCGCTCGGCCGCCAGCCGCCAAAGGCCGCCTGGAGCAGCGCCGAGTCGACCGGGTCGGCCTCGGACGGGCAGACCAGGATCTGCTTGTTCTTGGCATACGGCAGGCCGACGTCATAGAAGGTGACCAACTGCGGCGGCGTCGCGGTGTCGGTCAGGTTCATCGGATAGCAGGAGTCGTGGTCCTGCACGTACATCAGGCTGGCCATGGCCCACTGCTTCAGGTTGGACAGGCAGGCGCTCTGGCGCGACTTCTCGCGGGCCTTGGCGAACACCGGAAACAGAATGGCCGCCAGAATGGCGATGATGGCGATCACGACCAACAGCTCGATCAACGTGAAGCCCGCCCGTGGTCGGCTCGGCCCGGCCCGCACGCAGTACCACCCAGTTCTTCGGCGCACCATGCGGTCCGCTCCCTCTACGACCCAGCTACCCCACGCGGGCGCGACCAACGGGTGATCCTACGCCGTTGGTACGGCGCTTCCTGCCGGGCGACGCCGGTGGAACGACCGGAAGCTTGCCGAACTGCCGCCTCGACTGGTACGGTTGGCCGGTGGCTGTTCAGGCCACAGGAAGCGCCCGATGCCCGTGGACGAACCTGCGCCGCGTACTCGCCTGGGTCTGGTGACCGGCGGGAGCCTGCTGGACGGTCTGGAGCTGAAGCTCGACGCCGAGGTCTCACCGGAGGTGCTGCGGGCCGGGCAGTACGTGGTCATCGATGGTGAGCAGCACCTGTTCTACACGATGATCACGGACCTGCGGTTGGGCAGCGCCGACCCGAAGATCCCGATCCGGCCGCCGGCCGATGCCGACGAGCTGCTGCGCGAGGTGCTGCGTGGCGAGTCGACCTATGTCACCGCGCACCTGCGGCCGCTGTTGCAGTTGCCGCATGGCGAGCCGTCGCCGGGCGAGGTGGACAACGCGCAGGTGAAGACGGTGCCGCAGCATTTCCGCGGTGGCTGGCGGGCGTCCGAAGACGATGTGGCGCGGGTCTTCGGGCGGCGCGACAGCCCGGACCGCTGGTATGTCGGCGAACCGCTGGAGATGACCACGCCGGTCTGTCTGGACCTGGCGCGGTTCGTCGAGCGCAGCAACGGCATCTTCGGCAAGACGGGCACCGGCAAGACCTTCCTGACGCGGCTGGTGCTGGCCGGCCTGCTGCACAAGTGCCGTGGCGAAGTGGTGACGCTCATCTTCGACATGCACAACGAGTACGGCAACAGTGCTCGGCAGGAGGGCCGCGACACGCAGGTGAGCGGCCTGCGGCAGCTCTTCTTGGGCCAGGTGCTGGTCTACACGCTCGACCGCGCTTCGGCCGACCGGCGCAAGGCGAAGTACGACGGCGAGATCGTCCTCGCCTACAGCGACGTCGAGCCGTCGGACATCTACGCCATGCGCGGCGAACTAGGGCTGAGCGAAGCCGGCTGCGACACCATCAACCTGGTGGCCGAGAGCTACGGCGAGCGGTGGTTGGCGACGCTGTTCGACAAAGAGCCCGAGGAACTGGCGGACGAGCTGCACGCGCACCTGGGTGCGGTGCAGGCGGTGCGACGGAAGCTGATGCGGCTGCGCAAGCTCAGCTTCCTGCGGCGCGATCTGCCCGACACGCAGCGCGACGTGTTCGACCGCATGGTCAGCCTGCTGGCGGTGCGGAAGCAGCACGTGGTGATCGAGTTCGGCACGGTCAACAGCCTGACCGCCTACCTGCTGGTGGCCAATGTGCTGACGCGCAAGCTGCACGCGACCTGGGTGGAGAAGGCGGAGCGCTACCACGCCACGCAGTTGCCGTCGGATAAGCCGCCGCAGTTGGTGATCTGCGTGGAAGAAGCCCACAAGTTCCTCAACCCCGAGGCGGCGCGGCAGACCAGCTTCGGCCAGATCGCCCGCGAACTGCGGAAGTACTTCGTCTCGCTGCTGGTGATAGACCAGCGCCCGAGCGGTATCGACGACGAGATCCTCTCGCAGCTCGGCACGCGGATCACCGCCCAACTGACCGACGAGCGCGATCTGCAGGCGGTGCTGGCCGGGGCGACCGGCGCCGCGGGTCTGCGCGCGGTGCTGGCTGGTCTGGACAGCAAGCAGCAGGCGCTGGTGTTCGGTCACGCGGTGCCGATGCCGGTGGTGCTGCGGACTCGCACCTACGACCAGGCAGTCTACGCCGAGGTCGGGGCGGCGCGCGGCCAGATTGATCCCGACGCGATCGGCGACCGGCCCCATGATAGTCCTCGTGGGTCGGATGCGTGGCCGGAGTAGGGCGCCGGTCACGCTCCCCGAGGCAGCAAGCCGAGCGCCGCTGCGCAGGTGGCGGCCGTGACAAGGAGAGTGTACCGATGAGCGTGAAGGTCGGCGATCCGGCACCTGACTTCGCGGTGGAAGCGTTGGTGGACGGTCAGTTCAAGACGGTCAGTCTGGCGGACTACAAGGGGCAGTGGGTGCTGCTGTACTTCTACCCGCTGGACTTCACCTTCGTCTGTCCGACCGAGATCATCGCCTTCAACGACGCGGTGGGTGATTTTGCCGAGCGCAACTGCGCGGTGCTCGTCGCCAGCACGGATTCGGTCTATTCGCACCTGGGCTGGACCGAGAGCCACCCCGGTCTGAAGGGCATGAGGCACCCGATGCTGGGCGACACCAGCCACGCGCTGTCGCGGGCGTATGACGTGCTGCTCGAGGACAAGGGCATCGCGCTGCGCGGGTCGTTCATCATCGATCCCGAGGGCGTGCTGCAATGGATGGCGGTCCATCCGCTGGCGGTCGGCCGCAGCGTGGAGGAAACGCTGCGCGTGCTCGACGCGCTGCAGAGCGGCGGTCTGACCCCGTGCGGCTGGAAGAAGGGCGAGCAGACGCTCTGAGCCGCCGTTGGCCGGAGAGCGATTGCGACGGGGCGCAGGTTCCTGCGCCCCGTCGGCGTTTTTGGGGGCCGGGCTCAGCCTCTGAGCAGGCCGAACTGCCCGGTCTCGCGGCTCTGGTAGGCGGCCCAGATGAGGTCGAGCGAGTCGAGGCCGACCTGGGCGTCGGTCAACGGCTTGGCGCCGGTGCGGCAGCACTCGACGTAGTGCTCGATCTGCAGGCTCATCGCCGGCGGATCGTCCTTCTTAGCCTCGTAGAGCGTCTCGGTCTGCCCGCCCACGGTGGCGACGAGGTTGGCCCAGCCTTCGAGCTGCAGGAACCCGTTGCGGCACCAGACGCGCATCCACGGGATGGCCTGCTTGTGCGGCATGGCCCAGCTCGAGGTGTGGTGCCCGAGCGCGCCGTTGGCGAACTCGATGATCATCTGGGCCGTACCTTCGCCTTCCATCCATTCGGCGTTGACGTTGTTGCCCAGCATGGCGACCCGCTGGGCCGGCCCGGCCAGCCAGAGCATCAGGTCGATGGTGTGGCAGCCGTGCGAGAACATCACGCCGCCGCCGAGCTGGCTCTTCTTGGCGGCCCAAGGCAACGCCTGTTCGGTGACGTTGGCTTCGACCGACGAGGCGATCTGGATGATGTCGCCGTAGGTGCCGGCGGACAGCACGGCCTTGAGCTTCTGCATCGCCGGCATGTAGCGGAGCACGTAGGCCACCATCAGGTGTCGTTCGGCCTTGGCGGCCAGGTGCATCAGCTCCTCGCACTCGGACCGCTCGCAGGCCATCGGCTTCTCGACCATGACATGGCAGCCGGCCTGGAGCGCGTCGCGCGCCGCGGGATAGTGCAGGTGATGCGGGGTACAGATGTCGACCGCGTCGACCTGATCCAGGATGCCCTCGTACGACGCCACCGGCTCGGCCCCGAGTTGCTCCGCGCGCTCGCGGGCATTGGCCTCATTCGGATCGACGCAGTAGCAGACCTGAGCCTGCTCAGCCAGCCATTGGTAACCGGCGGCATGCGACCGCGAGATACCGCCGCAACCGATCACTGCCACGCGCACCTTGTCCACAAGCCTTCTCCTCGACGCCACCGGGACGACGTGTCCGGCGGGCGTCTGACGGCACTGACCGGCGGTTCGCCGGCCAGTGCCATCGCCCTTCGTGCGGAGGGATCGGGCTGCGCGAGGTGAACCGTCGAGTGCCGGCGCGGCCGCCCAGCCGGCGGAACGAGGGTGGTTCGATGTCGTCAGTCAGCATCCGCGAAGGTTCACTGGTTCGTTCCTGCTATCCCGTCGGCACACCGGACTCGGAACCGCCCCTGCTGCCGGGCTTCGGGCCGCGCGGTCTGCCCATCTACCCGTATCCGACCATCGAGTGGTTCGAGCCCCGCGCGGTGCCGCGCCGCCTGCGGACCATCGAGCTCGAGAACGAGTACCTGAAGCTGACCTTCCTGCCGGAGCTGAACGGCCGGCTGTACAGCCTGTGGGACAAGCTGGCCGATTGCGAAGTGCTGTTCGCCAACCCGGAGCTCAAGCCCGGCCTGGTCGGCCTGCGCGGTGTCTGGCATGCCACCGGCATCGAAATCAACTTCCCCGGCAGCCACACCGTGACCACGGTCGACGAAGTGGCGTGTCGGACCTTCCTCGACCCGGACGGTACGGCGCGCTTCGTGGCCTGGGACGTGGAGGCCGTGTCCGGCATGGCCTGGGAGTGTACCACCTCGCTCGCGCCGGGCTCCGCCGCGGTCGGCATGAGGACGCGGCTGGTCAATCCGACCGATCTGCCGCATCGCTACTACTTCTGGGTCAACGCTGCCTACCCGATCCGCGAGGGCACGCGCTACATCTTCCCACCGTCCACGCGCCGCATCTTCATCGAGCGCGGCACGCATCCGGGCGAACTCGGGCACCTCGATTACCCGGTACACAACGGCGTCGACATCTCGTTGTTCGCCAACCTGCGGCACCCGGCGGCGCACTTCGCCGAGACGCCGGACGAAGGCTTCTTCGGCCTGCACCATCCCGACAACGACACGGGCGTTGCGCACATCGCCGACCCGCACCTGGTGCCCGGCCGCAAGATCTGGAGCTGGGGCTTCGCCGAGGACGGCCAGCTCTGGCACTCCGCGCTGAGCGACACCGGCGGACCGTACTGCGAAGTGCAGAGCGGCCCGCTGCGGTCGCAGATCGAGTACCGCTCGCTGGCGCCCGGTCAGGTCATCGAGCAGTTCGAGACTTGGCTGCCGCATCGCGGCCTGGGCGGTCTCAACCACGCCACGCCGACCGTGGCCGCGGCCTGGCAGGTGGACGGCGACGCGCTGGTGCTGCGCGTGCTGGCCGCCCGGGCGTTGCCCGGCGCTGCGGTCACCTTGGGTGACCACACGCAGGTGGTCGACCTGGGACCGGAGGCCGCCGTACTGACCATGCCGCTGCCGGCCGATCCGTTCGCCCGGCTGCGGATCGTCACGCCCGATGCCTGGCCGCACCTGAATGCCGCGGTGAGTGGCCGGCCGGACCGGCAGCCGCCGCGCCTGCGCGCCGCGCGGCCGGTGTCCGCGGGCCAGGCCGGCCGCTACCTGGAGTGGCAGGGCAACTGGGCCGTGGCGCGCGAGCAGTACCGTGCGGCGGCTGAAGAGGACGCCGCGGCCGCGGCGGCGCTGGCGCGCCTGGCGCTGGCGCGCGCCGACGCCGACGAGGCGGTGAAGTGGTCGCGCCGCGCCATCAACCGCGACTGGCACCTGCCCGCGGCGCTGCAGGTGGCGGCGCTGGCGGAGGACCTGGCCGGCCGGCCGGAGCAGGCCGTCTGGTACTGGGAAGAGCTGCTCGGCCATGGCGAGCTGCGCCGGTCGGCCGTGGTCGGCCTGATCGACCAGGCTTTGGCGGCCGGCGACTACGCCGGCGCCCTGGGTCGCTGCCGGCAGGCGCTGCTCGAAGCCGTCGACGCGCGCGTGCTCGGCCGGCTGTGGCACGCCTGCCGGCGGTTGGGCCGCGACCCCGATGTGGTGGAGCGCGGCGACGACTGGGCGCGCGTCGACCCGCTGTTGGCGGCCGAGCGGCAGTTGGTGCTGCCGGCCGAGCCGCCGCTCAACGCGACCGCCCAGATGGCGGCGGCGGCCTTGCTCCACCGCTTCGCTGACGCCGACGCTGCGCTACGCGTCCTGTCGGCGCCGTCGGTGCCGTCGCCGGGCACACCGCCGGCCATGCTGCGCTATGCCGCGGCCTACCTCGGCGGCGACGCCCCGCCCGATGACATCTCGTGGTCGGACGGCTTCGCGGGCGGCGCCTTCGCCATCCGCGTGCTGCGCCACGCGGTGCAGCAGAACGATGAGGACCTGCTGGCGCACTACCAACTGGCCTGTGCGCTGGCGGCCGTCGGTGAGTGGGACGAGGCGACGGTCCACTGGGCCGTGGCGGCCGAAGGGCCGTGGGCGGCCGAAGCCAACCGCAACCTGGGTCTCTGCGCCTGGCAGGTGCACCGTGACCAGGAGGCCGCGGCGGGGTTCTACCGGCACGCGCTGGAATGGGACGCCGGGCCGCGCACGCTCGAGGAGCAGGACCGACTGCTGGCCGAACTGGGCCGGCATGAGGAGCGGGTGACGATCCTGAAGGCCGCCATCGGGCGCTACGGGCCAGACAGTCGCGTGCCGCAGCGCCTGGCCGCCGCGCTGCTGGCCGCCGGCCGCGCCGAGGAGGCGCTACAGCTTCTCAACAGCGGCGGCTTCCAGCTCTACGAGGGCGGCGCCCTGCCGCAGCAGCTCTGGACCTCGGCCCACCGCGCGCTGGCGCAGCAGTCTGCCGAGCGCGGCGACCACCGCGGCGCGGCGGAGCACTACCGCCAGGCGACCGAGTACCCGCGGCACCTCGGCGTCGGTCGGCCAGGCAGCAACGGACAGTGCGAGCTGTACTACCGCTGGGGTGAGCAGGCGCAAGCGGCCGGCGACGCGGAAGCGGCGCAGACCGCCTGGCGGGCCGGTGGTGATCCGTGGTGCGAGCTGCGCGTGCGGCCATTCGCGGCGCGTGACCGCGTGCCGGAGCTGCCCGAGCTGGGTGTCAGCCACGGCTGGGTCCGCAACCGGCTCTACCAGGCGCTGTGCCGGCGCGCGGCGAATGACGCCGCCGGGGCCGAGGCGGTGTTGACTGAAGTGGCCGAACTGGTGACGGCACGCGGCGGTGACGAGCGTCTGGCGGCCTGGGTGGCGGCGGCTCGTCGGGGCGAAGAACCGGCCTGATGGGGCCGGCTCTTCGCCGTGCGAGCTTACTCGGCGAGGACGTCGACCTGCCAGCGAAGCGGCGCGTCCGCTCGCGCGGCTTCGGGCAGGGCATGGAGCCAGATGAGTCCTTGCAGCTTCTGGTACAGCTCACGCGTGTCCGCCCGGCACGCGTGGTGCGAGCCATACTGCCGCGAGTCGAAGATGATGCTGTCGAACGGTTCGCCGCCGGCGATCCGGATCTCCAGCCGTGCCCACGGCGCGTAGACGTTCTTGGCCAAGCGGACCGACTCGATGCGGTGGGCCGGAATGTCGAACGACATGGCGTCACCGCGGTACTGGAGGCCGTTCCAGGAGACGTTGAGGAAGCCGACATCATCGTTGGTGTCGGTCAGCCGGCGCCAGAAGCTGTGCGCCAGGCTGGGGTGGGCGAGGCCCACGAAGCGGCCGGGAATGGAAGGATGCCATTCGCCCAGCGATTCCAGCTTCTGAGCCAGCCGCCGCCGCAGCCAGCCGTTGCCCAGCAGCAACAGCCGGTCGATGAGCAGCGCGTAGCCGACGAGCGCCCAGAGGACTCCAGCCCAGCCACCCAGCAAGTGACCGGCGAGGGTGATGAGCGCTGAGCCCAGCGTGACGAGCAGACAAACGACCGGGAGGAAGATCCGTTTGTAGTTCCTGAAGGTGCGCTCTTTCCAAGCTATCATCGCGGCCTCGGCATCCACCAGACTCCTTACCTCGTCGCGCCGTGGCAGTAGTTGCGATTCCGTTGTACGCCAGTCAACGAATCCTCGCGCGCTTCGCGCGCACCGCGGCAGGCGGTCCGTCGGGCCAGGACCAGGCGATGGCGCCATCCAGGCTGATGCGAACCGTGAACCGGCGCGCCCGTGGGTCATAGAACGCCGTGGCCGACTGGCCCGCGAGCACCGTGGCCCACGGCGAGCCGCCCGGTGCCGGCGCGGTGTAGGCCAGGGCCACCTGGGTGGTGGCGAGTTGCGGTGCGGGCGCGGAGCGCACCGACCAGCCCGGCGCCCGCAGTCTCGTGCCTTGCCAGGTGTCCAAGTCCGACGGTGGTGGGCCGTTGGCGGCGACATCGTCACCCACCCGTTGGGCCAGGTCGCGCAGGACGGTCTCGATCTCGCCGCTGACCATCGGTTGCTCGGCGAGTGCCGCGCGGCCGGCGATGGCGAGCCCCAACGCCAAGGCCGGCCCGACCACCAGGCCGACCCCGAGCGCCCGCGGCGTGAGCGCTCGGGGCCACACCGGCAGCAGTTGCACCACCAGGCCCAGGCCAACGGCCGCGGCGGGCACCACCCACCAGTGCGGCCCGGGTGACAGGCGCGTCACGGGGTACTTCACGGCCAGCGGCACGACCACCCACAGCCACGGCGCCAGCCAGGCCCGGCGGATGCCGTGGCACGCCAGGCGCGCGGCGGCCACCGCCATAGCGAGGCCCAGGACCGCGGCCACGCCGGCGGCGTAGCGCGGCGCGGTCGGTGCGACCGTCGGTCCGAGCGGCCAGGCCAGGTAGTAGACCGCCGCG
>CAZHGD010000212.1:0-11993 GCA_964531735.1 uncultured Fimbriimonadaceae bacterium
CAGGCGGTGCAGGCGGCCGAGCGCCTGGCGGCTGACTGGCAGGCGTGGTGCGGCCGCCCGGGCGAACCGCGCGCGGTCTGGCCGCAGGCAGCGGCCGCGGCCGAGCCAGACGCCAACCTGGTGCTGTTCGGCGGGCCCGATGAGAACGAGTTGGTCCGGCGCGTGGCGGACTGGCCCGGCCTGCCGTTTCGGCCACTGACCGACGGCCTGGCGCTCGATGGGGGCAGCTACTGCGGCGACCGCGTCGGTTACCTGGCGCTGCACCCGGTGCCCTGGCAGCCCGAGCGGCTGATGCTGTTGTGCCGCGGCTGGCCGGGCAGCGATATCGATCCGGCCGAGTGGCCGCCTGAGGTGCTGGGCAAGGACCTGGAGCGGCTGCCCTGGCAGTTCCCGGACCTGGTGGTGTGGGATCAGACGCGGCCCTGCCGACTGACCGTGCAGCCGCCGTTGCGGCACCTGCCCGACGCCTGGCTGCTGGCGGCCACCTTCGGTCCCGGCTGGGGCTGGGTGGGCGCTCGGGTGTGGCGGCGAGGCTAACGGGCCAGCAGACCGCTGGCCGCCAGTTCCGCGAGCACCAGGACCGCCACCGCGACCTCGGCCCAGCGTCGCCGCCGCGCCAGGGCGACCAGCACCAGGAACACGCGCGCGGCCGGCAGGCAGGCCAGGGCCAGGACACCGGCCGTCATCAAGCGCACTCCCGGCTCCGCGCGCCAGTGACAAGCCGGCCCCGGCCAGGCTGCCGCTCCGCGCCCGACGGTCCACAGCCAACCGGCGACCATCAACGTGGTGGCCGCGAGCGTGAAGGCCACGGCCAGGGCTCGCTGCCAGCGGTCGTGCGTGGTCATCGTCCGGCTCCCAGAGCGAACATGCGCAAGCTGATCAGCACGAGCACGCCGACGAGCAGGCCGCGGAGCCAGTGGGCGCGCGCCCGCGGCAGCAGGTAGGCACCGGTGGTGGCGCCGGCGAAGATGCCCACGGCCGTGGGGACGACGACCAAGGCATGGATGTCGCCGCGGCCGAGGTAGACCAGCACGCTGGCGGCGGCGGTCAGGCCGACCATGAAGTTGCTGGTGGCCGTCGCCACGCCCAGCGGCACCTCCATCACGGCGTACATCAGCGGCACCTGCAGGAAGCCGCCGCCGACGCCGAGCATTCCGGACAGCAGGCCGGCGAGCGACGACGCGGCCAGGCCCGTGGCCCAGCGGCGCGGCTGGTAGTCGGTGCAGAACAGGCGCTCCGGGCTGTCGGGTGGCCCGGCGGGTCGGCGCAGTCCGATGAACGCCGCGGTGGCCAAGGCGACGGCGCCGAACAGCAGACTGAGCGTCGGCGCGGGCAGCCAGCCGGCGGCCCGGCCACCGGCGATGGCGCCGGCGATGGTGGCGGCCTGCAACCGGAGTGCCAACGACCAGTCCGGTCCGCGTCCCGGCCGCGTCACCGCCGCAACGCCGGCCGACGTGGCGATCACACAGACCAGCGAGGTACCGACGGCGACGCGCATGGGCAAGCCGAACGCCACCGTCAGGGCCGGTACCAGGAAGATGCCGCCACCAAGCCCGAGCAGGGCGCCGAGCAGTCCCGCCAGCAGCCCGACCGCCACCAGTGCCAGCGCCCCAGTCAGCATGGCTCAGCCCAGCGCCAGGAAGCGGTACCACTCGGCGAGATCCAGCTTCAGGTCGGCGTAGCGGTTCTGCAGCGCACCGTGCAGTTCGGCTTTCTCGATGGCCAGCGCCACCAGCCGCGCCACCGCGGTGAGGTAGCTCTGCGCGACGGGTCCGAACGGCCGCGGGCAGGCCGAGTAGGCTCGCAGGACACCGGTCGACCGGCCCTCCAGCGTCAGCGGCACGACCAGGGCCGCGCAGATGCCCTCGCGGACCAGTGCCTCCGGATACTGCCAGCCGGGCTCCGAGGCCACGTCACGAATGACCACCGTCTCGCCGGCCAGCGCCCGCTGGTCGACCGGACTGCCGGCGACGGTCACCTCGCCTTTGGCGCGGTAGGTCTCGCTCAGGCCCACCGCCGCCACCAGCCGGAGCGTGCCCCCGTCGGCGTCGAGCAGGCGCACCGACGCCGCGGTGAAGCCCATCTCGGCGACGGTGGTGGCCAGCACGCTGTGCAGCATCGGCGCCAGTTCCAGCGAGGAGTTGAGCGCCTCGCTCAGGCGCATCAGGCTGTCGTGCAGCCGCGCCTTCTCAATGGCCAGCGCGCCCAGGTCGGCCAGCACCTGGCACCAGGCTACCTGCCCGGCGCTGACCGCGTCGGCGTGGTCGACGAACACGCGCAGCACACCGATGACTCGCTGGCGGAGCGAGAGCGGCACCACCAGCGCCGCATGGAGTCCCTCGGCCGCCGCTTGCGACGCGTAGGGGTAGTCGGGCTCAGCGCAGAGATCGGCGCTGAGCACCGTCTCGCCGGCCAGCACCCGCCGGTCGACTTCGCGTTGCGACACGCAGACCGGGCCCTTGCCCAGCCAGCGGTCACTCAGGCCCAGCGCGCCTTTCAGTTCGAGTCGGTCGCCGTCGGGACCCAGCAAGCGCAGCACGGCCCCCCGCGCGTCGAGAGCGCCTTGAGCGCGCGACAGGAGCACCTGCACGATGTCCTCCTCGCGCACCAGCTCGCCGAGCGCATGGACCGCCGACTGTAGCTCGCGCAGCACACTCGCCTCATCAACCACAGTCACCTCCCGACGACCAGGCCTGGCTTGACAGAGCCTGGCGCGGTGATAGCATCATCAACAGACCGAAGACTCCGCAATGGCGTATCTGGCCCTCTACTGGTGGCTCCTGCCCGTCGGCCTGCTGGTCGGCGCCTATGGCACCATGATCGGTGCCGGCGGCGGTTTCCTCCTGGTGCCGCTGCTGTTGCTGGCGTACCCGCGCGACAGCTCCGACACCATTACCAGCATCGCTCTGGCCGTCGTCTTCTTCAACGCGACTTCCGGATCGGTGGCCTACGCGCGCAAAGGTCGCGTCGACTACCGCTCCGGCGCCTGGTTCGCCATCGCCACCGTGCCGGGCGCCATCCTCGGTGCGTTGACGACCCGCTACGTGCCACGGCACCTGTTCAACACGGTGTTCGGCATCCTGATGCTGCTCATGGGTGCCCTCTTGGCCTGGCGTCCTGAGCGACGCGCGCCCGGAGCGTCCCACGGCCACTCCGGCACCACGCATCGCGTCCTGGTCGAGGCCGATGGCACGCGCCACGCGTTCAGCTACGACCTGCGGCTGGGCTTGGCGCTCAGCGCCGCCGTGGGCTACGTGTCCAGCCTACTCGGCATCGGCGGCGGCATCATCCATGTGCCCGCGCTGGCCGGTCTGTTGAACTTCCCGGTGCACCTCGCCACGGCCACCTCGCATTTCGTGCTGGCCATCATGGCGCTGGTGGGCACGCTCGTCCACATCGCCACGGGCGCGTTCCACGTTGGTTGGCGGCGCACGCTGGTGCTCGGCGTGGGCGTGCTGGCCGGCGCACCACTGGGGGCGCGCCTCTCCGACCGCCTGCGTGGTCCGTGGATCATCCGCAGCCTGGCGTTCGGCCTGGCCCTGGTCGGCCTGCGGCTGTTGCTGTCCGCGAGCTGACCGGGCCAGGCCCCACCGTCGCTACAGGTTCACGCGTTGCCCGCTGGCACTGGCCTGGTACGCGGCCACGCTGATCGCCACGGCGTCGCGGCAGCAGTCCAGGTCCGCGTCGCACGCCTTCGCGTCCAGCTTGCCCTCCACCAAGGCCACCAGGCGCTCGAGGCGCGTCGGCTCGGCGTCCACCGGCTGGATCTCCTGCGGCGCGCCGGGCTTGCCGTCGGCGAACGGCGTGAAGGTGCGGTTGTCGCCCCAGAGGCGCAGCGCGCCCTTGGAGCCGATCACTTCCAGCCCGGTCGGGCCGCCGGTGAACACCCACGACGCTTCGATGACGCCGGTGGCGCCACCGTCGAACTTCACCAAGGCAATGCCGTGGTCATCCACCGCCGGGTACTCACCCGACTTGTTCGAGATCTCGGCCGAGACCGTGGCCACCGGCCCGAAGAAGTAGCGCACGAAGTGCATGGCGTGGGCGCCCATGTCGGCAAAGGCGCCGCCGCCGGCCTTCTCGGGCTGCACGAACCAGTTCACCTCCGGCCGGTCGAACCAGCGGCCATAGGCGGCGTGGTGCGAGTTGCGGTAGGTGATCTGCGTGATCTCGCCGAGCAGGCCGTCGGCGATCATCTTCCGCGCGGCCAACGCATGGCCCTGGTACGGCTGGAAGAAGCCGAACACCGCCGGCACGCCGTTGGCGCGGATGGCCTTGAGCATCGAGTCCGCCTCGGCGACGTCGAGCGCCATCGGCTTCTCGCAGAAGATGGCCAGCTTGGCCGCGGCGGCCGCCTCGACCAGCGGCTTGTGGCCGGCGTTGTCGGCGCAGATGATCACGCCGTCGAGACCGGGCGTGGCCACCGCCTGGGCCAGGTCGGCCTCGAACGGGCAGCCCATGTCCTTGGCAATGGCCTGACCGCGGGAGGCCATGTCGTCCCAGACCACGATCAGTTCGAGGTCGTCCCGCTTGCGGATGGTGTCCAGATAGCCCGGTGTGTGCGAATGCGCACCACTCAGGAGGGCGAACTTCATGTCGATGCCTTTCGTGGCTGCCGCGCGGCAGTTGCTCCGCGGAACACTAGCAGACGCGGTGACCCGAAGCAACCGCGACTTGCCGGGCGGGGCGCGGTCGGCAGGCACTACTTGCGTTGGTCGCCAAACCGCGCATTGGCCCGTGAGACGAACGTGGCCGGCGTCCAGACCGCGACCTCGCCGGTCGGGTCAACGTCGTGTGGTCCGATGGCCGCCAGCAGGTAGGGCTGGAGCGGCAGGCGGTGTCGCACCTTGAGTGGGTGGACGCCGTCGCGCGCGGCCAGGCCGTCGGTGATGAGGCGGTGCGCGTCGAAGTAGAGACGGACCCCCGGCTCATACACCGCGTCTTCGTTGCAGGTCATGCGGCCGCTCTGCCGCGAGGCGATGACGAACTCGCAGCCGAGGCGGTCCAGGTAGCCCAGGTTGACGTAGTCGCCGTAGTCGTCCGGTTCTTCGAGCAGCAGCTTGCCGATCTGCACCGTGTCCGGCAGGCAGGCCACCGCGCGCAGCTCTCCCGCGGCCGCGATCTGCGGCCAGGCGGCGCGCGGCGTGGAGTGTACGAGATATCGGGCATCCGTCGGTCGGACGACGGGTCCCGCCGGGTTGGCCGCGAGGGCCGCCGCGACCAGGCTGTCCACGTCGGTGCCCGACGGTGCCTGGACCAGCACGCGCCGGCCCTGTGCGGCTTCGTAGCGCAGGAAGTCGGCCAGTCGCGGCGGCGTGTCGTGGTTGGCCAGTCCGAGGCCGAAGTGCCAGACGCGCGTGTGGGGCTCGCGACCGATCGGGCAGCGCTCGTCGAGGCCGGCGGTCAGGGTCAACAGGCTCCAGCCGTCGTAGCCACCGTCGGTGCTGAACGGGTTGGGTGCCGCGGGCGTCCAGTCGTCGGGCGTGGTGTGGCAGAGCATCGGGCACCTGAACCGCGGGGCACAGCCGGCCGGGCGGTGCCCAGCATAGCACGGCGCGAGGAGGGCAGCACCACCGACTGGTCACTTGTCACCGGCCGCGCGGTGCGGTAGACCACGCGTATGGGCCGTGCGCACGAGGGTTGACGGACAGGAGCGCCTGCTATGCGTAAGGTCACTGTGGCCCTGCTGTCTGGTCTCCTGCTCGCGACGCCGGGGCAGGCCGGGCCGCTGCACGACGCGGCGCGGCGCGGCGATGTTCACGCGGTGCGGGCAGTGCTCGACGGCGGCACGGACGTCAACGCGCGTAACGACGACCGCTACGCGCTGACGGCGTTGACCATTGCCGCGGTCAACGATCACGCCGAAGTGGTCGGGCTGCTGCTCGACCGCGGGGCAGATCTCGAGGCCGTCGACAACTACGGCCTGACCGCGCTGCACCACGCCGCGCGGCTCAACCGCACTCCGGTGGTCGAGTTGCTGCTCGCGCGCGGCGCCAAGGTGAATGCCAGAGACACCGACGCCAACACGCCGTTGCACTTTGCCGCGGCCAACGCCCAGAGCCGGCGCACCCAGGCCGCGGTGGTCAAGCTGCTGCTGGACAAGGGCGCGGACGCCAATGCGAGCAACGCCCGCGGCCTGGTGCCGCTGCGCTGGGCGGTGCGCTACCGGTATGCGGCCGTGCTGCAGTTGCTGCTCGTCAAGGGCGCTGACTGGCTGCCGCTGCACCGTGCCGCGGCGACCGGCCAGGTGGAGGCGGTCAAGAGCCTGCTGGAGAAGGGCGCCGACGTGCCGGCCCGTGATGCAGACGGCTACACCGCGCTCCACGTGGCGGCCGCCTTCGGACAGACGGCGGCGGCTCAGTTGCTGCTGGCACGTGGCGCCCAGGTCAACGTCGTGGCCTGGTACCACCTGGCCCCACTGCACGATGCCGCCGACGGTGGGCACGCCGAGATCGTGGCGCTGCTACTGGCCAACGGCGCCGACGTCGATCCGCGCGACCGGCTCCAGCAGACGCCGCTGCACAAGGCCGCCACCCGCGGCCACGTGGCGGTGGCGAAGCTGCTGCTGGACAAGGGCGCCGACGTCAACGCCAAGGACGCCAACGGGCTCACGCCGCTGCGCCTGGCCGGCCGCGACGGCGCAGTGGCGGCGCTGCTGAAGGCGCGCGGCGGCCAGCGGTAGGTGGGGCCGTCCTCAGCGCCACCACGCCGGCTGGATCAGTGCGCCGCGATGAACCCCTTCACCCAGCGGGCCTCCGGCTCGTGCAGGTCGATCAGGGTGCCCTTCAAGATGGAGTAGCCGGCGATCCGCCCGTCGGCCAGGGCTTCGGCCACCTTCTCCCACTGGAAGCGCAAGCAGTCCATCGGCATGGCGTCCGATATGGTGTAGTCGCGCAGGTAGCAGCCCATGACAATCGGGGTGTCGCCGAAGATGGCGCGGCACTCGTCCAGGTGGCGGTCGAGGTCGTAGACGTCCTTCGAGGCCCAGACCCAGAGGTTCACGATGTCGAGCAGGTCGGTGAAGCCGCGCCAGTTGTCCGGCTTGAGTTCGTAGGTGTAGACCACGCCCCACCGCTTCAGCCGCGGGTTGACCGCGTGAGCCGCGGCGCCGACGGTGGCGTACTCGGCCGGCGTGATCTGCTCGGCAGTGATCTTGCCGTAGAGGTCGTCGTCGAAGACGCCGGTGACGTTCGGGAAGTCGAGCGACAGGCGCGCCACTCGTTCGGCCTCCGCGCACTTGCGCGCGATGGTGCCATCGTGCACCATGCCCATCGGCGACGCCTGGTCGTTGGCCGGCTTGCCGCTCTCCCACTTGGAGATGTCGCAGACGACTTCGTCCATGTCGGCGAGCTGTTCCATGCCCAACGGTGTGTTGGGCAGGAACATATAGCACGCTCGGCGCAGGCCGAACCACCGCGCGCCCTGGCCTACACCGAACATCGACAGCCGCGGCTGCGTGGTCGAATGACCTTCCCAGCACCAGCCGTAGTCGGCCAAGCGGCCACCAGTTGCCATCACCACACTCCCCGGTGCGCCTCGTCACGGCGCCCTCGGCGCTGCGCTTGGCCAGAGCTGGGCCGGTCCCTGCAAGGAAACGCGCTTGGTGCGACCAACCTCCAGGGCGACGGTGAGTTGGCCGAGGATGTCCATGACACGACGACCTGCGACGCGGTGCTGGCTGTGCTTGCTGCCGCTGGTGCCCGCGGCCCTGGCCGGAGCGGCGGAGCCGACGTTGTCCGCCACCAACGGGCGCCAGATCCTGAGCAACGGCCTGGTCGACCTGGCCTTCGACGGGCAGACGGGGCGGCTGCTGGCCTACGGTCGTACACGCGGCGCGCTCGTGGCCGGCGGTCGGCCGGCCGAGCTGCAACTGAGTGACGGCGCCTGGCAGTCGTTCGGCGGGGCTCGACTGGTCGGCTGTCGATTGGCGGCCGAAGCCGCCCGCCCGGGGCCGTGGATCGTCGGCGCGCCGGCGGGCGGCAGCCCGGGGGGTTCGGTGCTGGCGCTGACCTGGGACGGCGGCGACTGGCAGCGGATTGAGCGGTGGCGGCTGTGGGCGGACTCCACCGTCGTGGCCCGCACCGTCGAGTGGGTCTGGCACGGCCAGGCGCCGGTGACCGTGCGGGCGACCCGGTTCGAGCTGAACGGCTGCCGGGTGGGCGGGGCCAACGACTGTGAGCTGGTCTTGCCGCGGACCTTCCCGGTGGCCGTGAGGCCGTTCGGTCAGTTCCAGCCGGGCCGAGGCCACAACCTGGAGGGCGGCTCGACGACTAACCGGCTGGTGGTGGTTCGCAATGCCGCGGAGCGCCAGTCGCTGCTGGTCATGGTGGCCGCCGACGCCGAGCATGGCTGGGGCCAGGCTTTCGAGCAGCGCGGCGCGGCCGATGTGCAGCACGTGATCGCCGCGCAGTTGGTGGTGCCGCCGGGCGGCCGGTTCGAGGTCGGGGCGCAACTCCTGGGTCTCGGCGGCGCCGAGCCGGGCGAGGTGGTCGAGCGGGCCTGGGAGATGTTCGACCGGGCGGGCCTGAAGAGCTGCGCGCGACCAGTGAAGGAACTGGACGAGGGTGCCATCTACAGCGCCCACCCGGGTGGCACCATCGGCTCCAACTTCCGTGACTGCGGCGGCTTCACGGCGTTCGCCCGGCGACTGCCGCGGCTCAAGCAGATGGGCTTCTCCATCGTGTGGTTGCTGCCGTTCTGGAAGGGGCCGGTCTACGCACCGATCCTCTATGACCAACTCGACGCGTCGCTCGGCACCGAGGCCGACCTGAAAGCGCTGGTGGACCAGGCCCACGCCCATGGTCTGAAGGTGCTGGGCGATCTGGTGCCGCACGGTCCGCGCGAGGAAGGCGGGCTCGAGCAGCAGCATCCCGACTGGGTCACCCGCAATCCGGACGGGTCCATCTTCTACATGTGGGGCTGTCTGCAATGTGACTACGCGCACCCGGGCTGGCAGCAGTACATGGCCGAGCACGCCGTGGACTGGATGCGCCGCGTCGGCCTGGATGGCTACCGGGTCGACTGCGCCGGCGGCGGGCCGCCGAACTGGCGCCCCGCGCCTGGCTTGCGCCCGAGCATGTCCAGCGCCTATGGGGCCCGCAAGCTGTTGGCCACGGTGCGCGCGGCGATGCTGAAGTGCAATCCGAACGCGCTGCTGGTCATGGAGGGCACCTCGCCCGAGATGGCCGAGAGCGGCGACGTGGTCTACGACTTCCCCTGGGCCTACGACGTGTTGCCGAAGTCGCTGTCGATGCCGCCGGGCGAGTGGCTCGCGGCGGCGCGGCAGTGGCTGTGGTGGCAGAAGGCGTGGTACCCGCGCGGGACACGGTTCATGCGGTACTGCGAGAGTCACGACATGAGCAGTGCCACGCTGCGCTATGGCCCGACGCGGCATCGGTCGCTGCTGGGCCTCAACGGCCAGATCGACGGCGTGCCGATGGTTGTGGACGGCGAAGAGGTCGGTGTGGCCGACGCGTTTACGTCTTGGCGGCCGCGGGCGCTGCCGGGCGCGACCTCGGCCACCGTCGGCCCGGATGCGCTGTGGCAGCGACTCGACGCCGCGCCCGGTACGCCGTCGGCGGCACCGGCGCCGCCGGCCACGCGACCGCGCGTGGTGGTCACCGCTGACCTGGTCACCGTGACGGACGCCGGCTACGTGCTGCAACTCGATCCGCGGCGCGGTGGCGCGATCGCGGGCAGTCGGTCGGCCGGTGCTGATGCCATCCGCGGGTCGAGCTTCGCCGAAGGCCGGCGCAAGCTGTTCATCGGCTCGCCGCCGCTCGACCTGTTCGCCGTGCCGGCGCAGGTGTCGGTCAGCGAGGAGGGCTCGGCGCAGGTGGTTCGGTTCCAATCGCAGGTCGGCACGCCGCCTCGCCTGGGTGTGGTCCGTACCTACCGCTGCCTCGCCGACGGCCAGGTGCAGGTGAGCACCGAGCTGACCGGTCTGGCGGACGGCGTGGAGCAGGTCAGTTCGATCCTGACCGAGGCCATCCGCGTGACGGGGGCCGGCGACTGGTCGGTCGAGACGACCGAAGGCAGGTTGCAGGAGCGCGGCGGTGTGGAGCGCGCCGAGAGTGCCCAGAGCTGGCGCTACCTGTACCCGCCGGCCGCGCGGTGGGATTCGCGGCTGTTGCCGCTGGCCGGCGCCGTCACGGCGGGCGGTGTGCGGTTCGCGGGCTTCGACGCCTCGGCGGCCGACTGGTGCCAGTCGGTGCGGCTGACCGCCGCGGGGCTGGAGATCCGCTGGCTCGACGGCCGGCCGACCAGTCTGGCGAAGGGCTCCTCGGTCACGCTGCGGTACGTGCTGTGGCCGGGCCCCGGCGGTGTGGTGGCCGCCAAGCCCGCCGATCCGCGCCTGCACACCGAGGCTGGCAGCTACGTCTTCGAGAACCGGCACTACCGGCTCGCGCTCGGCCGCGCCGACGGCGGCGGCCTCCGTGAGCTGCGCCGGCGCGTAGGGCAGGGCTGGGGGCCGAACTTGGTCTCGGGTCTGGACACGTACACCGATGTCGGTCTCTATGGCGACTCCCATGACCCGGCGGGCCGCGCGCACCGGACCAATGCTCGCAGTCGGGGCGATCTCGAGGCGGCGCTGCGGGTCAGGCACGAGGGCTCGGACCTGGTGCTCTGCTTCGAGGGCGCGATGCGCTCGGGCAGCAACGACAGCCTCGACGTGCAACGTCCGCTGACCTGGTACCGGCATGAGTACCGGCTCAACGACACACCGACCATCCGGCTCGCCCTCGGTGTGCGGCCCCACGGGTCGCTCCCGCGCGAACCGGTCACTGCGTTCGTGTCGCACACGCTGACCTTGCCCGACACCCGCGCCTGGCGAGCCGCTGCTGGCGATGGTGCCGCCGGCGCCGACTTCCCGGCGAAGTTCACCGACCGGCTGTGGCAGTCACGCGACCACCGCGGCTTGGCGGCCGACGGGCTGGAGTTCGCCGGCCGCGGCGGTCGGCTGTGCGTTCGCGTGACCGGCGGCGACGCGCTCCAGAACGTGTTCGTGCTGGGTGGCGGCGGGCAGGGCATGTTGTTCCTGGCCCCGTTCGACCTGCAGGCGGCGCCGATCGCTCCCCGCTGGTACCAGACGCTGCTGACGCTCGAGGCGAAGGAGTAGCCATGAAGACCATCACTGTGGCCCTGCTGCTGGCTGCCGCCCCCGTGCTGGCCAGGCCGGCGTTGACCAAGGGCGACGCGACCTGGGTGGTGACCAATCAGCACCTGCGGCTGACCTTCGACAAGGCGGCCGGCGGCTGGCTGACACAGGTCGCCGGTGCGGACGGCAAGGTCTGGATCCAGTCGGGGTTCGGCTACAGCGACCACGGCTTGTTCGCCGATGGGCACTTTGTCGGCTCGTCACACGAGCGGCAAGCCACGCTGCAGGCGGACGAGCGCGGCGACGAGCTGACCGTGACGGCCAGCGGCCGGCCGCGGCCGGCACCGAACGACCCGATCCCGGCCGACGGTCTGGCCTATGAGCTGGCGGTGACCGTTGGCGACGGCCGTGACGTGAAGGTCGCGGTGCGATGGCGGAGCCTGGTCGACCGGCCCTCGGTGCGCGGCTTCATGGCCGCGGTGTGGACCTTACCCAACATCACCGAGTGGTATGCCGACACGGTGGACGGCCGCATCAACGAGTTGGCCGGCAGCGATCGCGGCTACCAGTCGGCCAACTGGCCCCTGGATCCCCAGCGGGCCCGGCTCGGTCTGGTCTACCGCGACGGCCGCCGGCTGGAACTGCTCGACCCGCGCCCGGCCGCCGGCCCGCTGATGAACGTGTTCAGCCACCATGGCGGTGGCGGTGCGGCGCTGTTCCTGGCCATGCTGGACGGCTCGCAAGCGCTGCCCTGGCCGGCCGGTCGGCCCTGGGAGACCGTCGCCACGCTGCGCCTGGTGCCGTGAATAGCTCACAGCACTGTAGGGTGTGCTTCCAGACTGTTGGGCCATGCTGGGCACGCCACCTCGGCCCCCGACTTCCTCGCTGCGGCGCA
>CAZHGD010000213.1:0-11689 GCA_964531735.1 uncultured Fimbriimonadaceae bacterium
GTAGCCCCGGGCTGAGGTGCTGCGCCAGCAGCGCCCACCAATCCGGAAGCACACCCCTCGTTGTCGGCGCCGCGCCATCCTGTGGCATCATGGGCCGGTGGCAGCACCAAACGGCGGTAGGAATGCACCGACACAGCCTGTTCGACCTTTGGCTACACGATGACCAGGAGTTGGCCGAGCTGCTGGGCAGTCCGGTCGTGTCGCGCACGACGATCCACGAATGGCCACTGTCCTGTGTGCAGCGCGTCGTGTGCGCCGCGGGACCCGCCTGGATCTACAAAGCACAGACCGAGCCGACGGTCGAGCCGGAGTTCTGCGCGCAGGCCCGGTCACCGGTCCTGGCCGCGGCCCGGGTGGTGCCGCACGACCACGGACCGGCGGCGTTGCTGCTCGAAGACGTGACGGCCCCACGGCTCGGCGATCAGGTGCTGGACAGCCACGATCGGCTGGCGACCGTCGAGCGGGTGCTGGCGCAGATCGCCCAGATCGGGGGCGAACTGCCGGCCGTGGCCGACCTGCGCACGCCGGCGCGATGGCGCGCCTGCAGCGAGGCCATCGCCGACGATCTGCGGGCGTTGGTGGCTGACGGGCTCCTGGTGCAGGTGGGCCAACCGCACGTGGCGCGGTTCGTCGAATGCGCCCGGTCGCCCGAGGTGCTGGCCGCCATCAACGGCCCGAGCGGCTACGTCCACTCCGACCTGCTGGGCGGCAACGTCCTGCTGTCGCCCGACCGCCAGGTGATTCTCGACTGGCAGCGGCCCGTCTGGGGTCCGGTGGCGCTCGACCGCCTGACGCTGCTCCAAGCGGTCCGGCTCCACCCGGCTGAGTATCTGCCGGTCGGCGTGCTCCAGTTGCGCCAGTTGTTGCTGGTCGGCTGGCTGGCTCAGTGCGGGCGCTCCTGGTTCCCGGCCGGCAACGAGTGCTACGACCCGCAGATTGCCGGCCTCATCGAGCGGTTGGCCAGACCGAACGGCGCGTTGACCGCGGGCGGCGCCTGACCACGACGCACTGGCGCGCTCGCGCCACCCGGTATAATGGCCGGATAGACTCAGCGAGCCGCTTGTGACCGGACCCGACCATACCCCACCGACCGCACTCCGCCGCGCGCCGCGACGGTGCCTGATCATCGCCCTGTCCCTGGCCGTCGCCGGCCTGGCGCACCGGCCGGGTTGGCCGCAGGAGGCGCCGCGCGGACCGCTGGTCATCGCGGTGAGCGGCAACACCAATGCCTACCTGGAGCCGTGCGGCTGCGGCGGACAGAATGCCGGCGGCCTGGCGCGGCGGGCGCAGATGCTCGGCGAGCTGCGGCGGCAGACGCCCAGTCTGCTGACCGTCGATGTGGGCGGCTTGGGCCACGTGACCGACCGCCTGCCGGTGATCGCGCGGGCGCTGGCCGTGATGGGCGTGGCGGCCTGTGGCGCCTCGGCCGCAGACCTGAGCGGCTATGCCGCGTTTGCCGCCGCCTGTCGCGGCGCGGGCCTGCCCTACGGTAGCCTGGTGCCGCCGCTGGTCCGCGGTGATCAGCCGGCGCCGCCACGAGCGCTGGTGCTGGCCGCGCCGGGCGGCGGGCCGCGCGTTGGGTTGGTCTCGGTGGCCTTGGGCAGCCTGACCAACAGCCAACTGACCGCCGCCGCCGCGAGCGAGCTGACGCGGCTGCGCACGGTCGAGCGCTGCGCGTTCAGCCTGCTGATCAGCCATCTGGGCGACAGCGGCACCGAGCGCGTGGTGGCCGAGCTGCCAGCGGCCGCGCGGCCGCTGGTGGTGCTGCTGGCCACTGAAGCCAACCTGCCGGCCGCCGCCTACGAGCGGCTCGGTTGCTGGTGGGTGCCGGTGGCCAACAAGGGCCGTTCGCTCAGCGTGCTGACGGTGGTGCCGGTGGCCGGCGGCTGGTCGGTCAGCGTGGACCAGCGGTTGCTGACCGACGGGCCGCGAGACGCCGTGGTGCAGGGCTATGTGGACGCCTACTACCAGCAGGCGAAGGCCGCCGAGCCGGTGGTGCTGCCGACCAACTCGTCGGTGGTGCCGGTGACCTCGTGCCTGCCGTGCCATCAGCGGTCGGTGGCGGCGTGGCGGCGGCACAGCCACGCGCGCGCCGTCGAGACGCTCGCGCACGCCGGGCGCGAGGTGGCCGAGTGCTTGCGCTGTCACGACGAGCGCTTCCGCCGCGAGGGCCAGCGGTCACCGCAGGGCGGCGACCGCGGGGTCGAGTGTACGAGCTGTCACGGCGAGCTGTCGGCGCACTTGGCCGATGTGCAGAGCTGGCCGAAGCGGCCGACCGAGGCCACCTGCCGCAGTTGCCACAACAGCGAGCACAGCCCCCGGTATCAGGCCGACCGCTACCGTCAGGCGGTGCGGGCGGTGTGCGCCGGAGGCGGGCGGTAGGCCAGCCCGGCGAGCCGGTGAGCGACTCGCACGGGGCGCTTGCGGAAGTGCTATACTGACCTCGTCGGAGCGCACCCCCCTCGGAGTGTCGGTCGCAGCTCCAGGAGAACCTGGCGGTCAGGTTCGCCGAGCCAGGCCCAGTGGGCCGGGCGGAGGGCCCCGGGTGGGGGCGCTGAGAGCGGATCGGCCGGATGGAACAGGTTCTCAGTCTCTTCGGTGTGCATCTGTGGTTGGGTTACCTGACCCGATCGCTGCAAGCTCTGCTATTGGCAGTGCCCGTGGCGCTGCTGTTCGAAGTGGGCGGCTGGTTGAGCCGCCGCTGGGTGCTGGCGCGGCTACAGCCGGCGTTCTCGCGCGGGGGACAGCGCGAGCCGCTGGAGCGCGCGCGGCGCAAACGGGCGCTGCGTGACCTGACCATCAGCGGTCTGCGGTGGCTGCAGAACCTGCTGGCCATCATCGTGATCCTCTCGCTCTGGGGCCTCAACCCGGTCGTTCCGACGCTGCTGGCGTGCGGTGGCGTGGCGTTGGCCTGGGGGCCGCTGCGCGACGTGGTGAGCGGCTACGTGATGCTGCTGGATGACAGTCTGGCGCCCGGCGATGAGGTGGTGTTGAACGGCAAGCTGGCCGGCGTGGTCAGCGATTGCGGGCCGCGGCGGGTGAAGCTGAGCGATGGCGCAGGGCGTAACGTGCTGATCGCTTGGAGCGACATCAAGGCGGTGGAGAGCCGTGTGCCGGACGTCGCACCGCGGCCGGCGGAGGGGTCGTAGGATGTCGGACGAGCTTTGCCCGGTCCATTTGGTCGGCGTGGCCGAAGACCGGTTTGGCTATGACTTCGTGCTACTGGAGGACGAGCAGGGGCGGCAGCTCCCGATCTGGGTGGATCGCTGCCAGGCGGTCTCGGTGTTCTTCAAGTGGAAGGACACCGCGTTCCCGCGCCCGATGACCCACGATCTGCTCTGCAACAGCGTGGAGCGGCTCGGCGGCAGCATCACGCGGGTCTTGATCGACGATTTGTGGCAGGACGTGTACTACGCCAAGGTCTGTCTCCAGCGAGGGGCCGATGGCGAAGAGATGCAGGTCGACTGCCGCCCCAGCGATGCGGTATCCATCGCTCTGCGCGCGGAGGTGCCAATCCTCGTGCGTGATGATGTACTGGAAGAGGGCCAGGTCCCTCAACCGCTACCGCCGGATCCGTCGGACCAGGACCGGCCTTTCGACGACACGACGTAAGACTCCGGTCGCGACCGGAAGAAGATGGGAGAGTCAGATCGATGGCCGATTCGCAGTTGTATCCGCCACCTGAAGCCTTCCGTGCGGAGGCCCACCTGTCGAGCTGGGACACGTACCTGGAGGAGTACCAACGTTCGATCACCGATCCCGACGGCTTCTGGGGTGAGAAGGCGCGTGAGCTGGTCGAGTGGGCGACGCCCTTCACGCAGGTACTCGACAAGAGCCAACATCCGTTCTTTACGTGGTTCGCCGACGGCACGCTGAACGTCTCGGCCAACTGCCTCGACCGCCACTTGGCGGCCAACGGCGACAAGATCGCCATCCTCTTCGAAGGCGAACCAGGAGACGTTCGCAAGATCACCTATCGGCAGCTCCATGCCGAAGTATGCCAGTTGGCCAACCGGCTCAAGGAGATGGGCGTGCAGAAGGGCGACCGGGTGTCGCTCTATCTGCCGATGATCCCTGAGCTGGTGGTCGCCATGCTGGCCTGTGCCCGGATCGGCGCGCCGCATAGCATCGTGTTCGGTGGCTTCAGTGCCGAAGCGCTGGCCGCCCGCGTCCAGGACGCCGAGAGCAAGGTGATCATCACCTCCGACGGCGGCTGGCGCCGTGGCAAGGTGGTGCCGCTCAAGGGCGCCGTGGACGACGCCTGCAAGCAGTGCCCGACGGTCGAGAAGGTCGTGGTGGTGCGCCGCTGCGACAACGAAGTGGCCTGGGTGGACGGGCGGGACGTGTGGTACGACGAGCTGCTGGCCGGCGCCTCGGCCGACTGCCCGGCCGAGCCGATGGAGGCCGAGCACCCGCTGTTCATCCTCTACACGTCGGGCACCACCGGCAAGCCGAAGGGCGTCGTGCACACCTCGGGCGGCTACCTGGTCGGCACGACGTTCACCACCCAGATGGTCTTCGACGTCAAGCCGCAGGACGTCTACTGGAGCACGGCCGACATCGGCTGGATCACGGGCCACAGCTACGTCTGCTACGGTCCGCTGAGCACCGCCACGACGGTGTTCGTGTACGAAGGCGCGCCGGACACGCCGAACTGGTCGCGGTTCTGGGAGATGATCGAGCGGCACAAGATCACCATCCTCTACACCGCGCCGACGGCTATCCGCGCCTTCATGAAGCAAGGCGAAGAGCACGTCAAGGCGCACGATCTGAGCAGCCTGCGCTTGCTCGGCTCGGTCGGTGAGCCGATCAACCCGGCGGCCTGGGACTGGTACCACCAGGTCATCGGCGGCGAGCGCTGCCCGATCGTCGACACCTGGTGGCAGACCGAGACCGGCGCCATCATGGTCACGCCGCTGCCCGGCGTGACGCCGACGGTGCCCGGCTCGGCCACGCGGCCGTTCTTCGGCGTCGATGCCATTGTCGCCGACGAAGCCGGCGAGGAAGTGGCCGATGGCGAGAACGGCCTGCTGATCATCCGGCAGCCGTGGCCGTCGATGCTGCGGACCATCTACGGTGACCCGGACCGCTACAAGGAGACCTACTGGCGGCGGTTCGACGGCAAGTTCTACTTCGCCGGCGACGGGGCGCGGTACGATGAGCACCACTACATCTGGGTCACCGGCCGCGTGGACGACGTGCTCAACGTGTCGGGCCACCGCCTCGGCACGGCCGAGGTGGAGAGCGCGCTGGTGTCGCATGAGGCAGTGGCGGAGTCGGCCGTGGTCGGCTTCCCGCACGACATCAAGGGCGAAGGCATTGCGGCCTTCGTCTCGCTCAAGGCCGGCTTCGATGCCAGCGACGAGCTGTCGAACGCGCTGAAGAAGCACGTCCGCGTCGCCATCGGCCCCATCGCCCAGCCGGACCAGATCCACTTCACCGCCTCGCTGCCCAAGACCCGCTCGGGCAAGATCATGCGGCGCCTGCTGCGTGATGTGGCGGCCGGTCGCGAGACCACCGGCGACACCAGCACGCTCGAGGATCTGACCGTGCTGGCCAAGCTGCGGACCAGCGACGACGAGTAGCCGTCGCCGGTCGAGCTACGTGCCCTGGACCCCCCTCGCCGCTCGCGGCAAGGGGGGTCCAGTACTTTGGACCGCTCGGCGCTCAGGCCATCCCGCGGTACGGCTCAGCCATCGCGAACGGGCCGGCGAACTCAGGAATCGGCCGGTCGAGGCACCAGTGCACCGCGTTGACCGCCAGCCGCTGCATCAACTCGGCGGCGAAGTCCTCGGGATGACCCAGCGTGGTGAAGAACGCCCGGCCGCCGTAGGCGTTGGTCAGGCACCAGGCGACCGGGTTGTCCGGCGCCGGAATGCGCGGGTTGATCGCCTCGCCGTTGAGCAGTCGCGTGGCCTCAGCCGGCGGCCACTTCGGCAGCACATGATAGAGCCAGCTCCGCACGGTGACCGGTCCGGACACGCCGGTGAGAATCGGGTGCCCCGCGGCCTCGGGCAGCACCGAGACGATGGTCGTGGACTCATGGCCGTAGTGCGTGTGCCCATCCACGCCCCAACCCGGCGGGGCGCCGAACGCCGGTGCCGCCCAGCCGTTCCAGCGCTCCAGCGGGTGGCCCTCCGGGTACTTGAAGCCGTGCGAGGTGGTGCGGAAACCCATCACCGGCCGGCCGGAGGTGAGGTAGGCCTCAATCGGCGCGATCTGCTCGGCCGGCAAACGGCGCCAGCGCAGGTAGAACACCGCCAGGTCGGCGCTGTCGAGCGCTTCGAGGCCGGGGATGTTCTCCTCGGCGTTCTGGTCGGGGCAGGCCTTGAGCACGGTGGTGGTCAGGCCGTAGTGGCGCTCCAGTTCGGTGGCCAACCGCGGCAGCGTGACCTCGCCACTGTACTCATGGTCACCGGTCACGAACACGACATGCGGGGACGACATCGTCGAGATCTCCATCGACTGCGTGTCGGCCGGTGTTCGTGACCGGTGACGCCGGTCCTGCGACGAATGGCCTAGGGCGCCGTCGGATTCAGCTTCCAGCCGATATTGTCGGCGGCGGCGTTGGCGGCCTGCCACTTGACATGGCCATCGACAAAGCCGATGTTCAGGCCCTCGTTGTGCGGCACCAGCCACTGCCGCGTGGTGCTGACGTTCTTGCCGCAGGTCCACTGCCCACAGGAACTGGCGGTCAGCAGGCGATTGTCATCCACCGCCGGATGGTTGGAGTCGAAGTCCAGGAACTTCTCGGCCGGCACCGGGATGGCGGCCAGCGCCACCGGTGGCACTGGCGGCGTCACCGTCAGGTCGCCCGAGTACAGGGCATGGGTGAACGAGTAGGTGGGTCGCGGGACGTAGTCCATGCCGTGATAGCCCGCCATGGTCTGCCCGGCGTACGCGCTGCTGGGGCAGGAGAACACCTGCCAGCTCTTGGTGTACGGCTGAAGCTGGTGCGGCCAGAAGATCCAGGGCGAGACGTTGAAGTTGCCCGTGGCGTACGAGGCGAACTTCTCGTCGTAGTCCTGGATGTACTGCAACATGCCGAGCGTCACCTGCTTGACGTTGCTGCTACAGCTCGACTGGCGCGCTTTCTCGCGCGCTTTGGCGAACACCGGGAAGAGGATGGCAGCCAGGATCGCGATGATCGCGATGACAACCAGCAGCTCGATCAGAGTGAAGCCGGATCGCCGGCCAACCGACTTGGACACCACGCTGTACGCTCCCTTCACAGCGCGGGCCGTCGCCCGACGCCCGGTGCCGCCGCGCCTTAGCGCTGCGGCGGGCGTCTCGCTGGGTGCAACCCGCGTTGCCAGATACTACTCGATCTGATTGTCGAGCGATCGCGTTTTGACCCTACGCGGCCGGCGGGAAGTGTTGCGTTTTGGTGGCGTCCGCGGGCTGCACCGGGAACCAGCCGGGCGGCCCGAACGCTATCGTGGTGGGGTACTGAGTTGCAGACCAGCAAGCCCAGAGTGTGTCCGGCGTGCAGCGACTTGCTGCGAGCCTGGAAGATCGGCTCGACCACGGTCGACGGCTGCGACGCGTGCGGCGGGGTGTGGCTCGATGACGGCGAGCTACGCGCCTTGGCCAACCTGCCCGGCGAACCGTTCGAGGCCACCGAAGCCGAGTTCACGCCGGGGCTGAGTGGCGGTGCGGGCGGTGGACGGCGGCGTTGCCCGGTCGACCGCGAGCCGTTGCAGCCGCGGCGGTTCCGCCAGGCCACCGACATCGAGGTGCTGTCCTGCGCCGCCTGCGGTGGCCTGTGGCTGGAGGAAGGCGAGCTGCAAACGCTGGGCCAGCTCGTGCCGAAGCACCGCGGGCCGCTGCCGCTGCCCGATGCGCCGGCGCTCGGCGTGACCGCGGTGGCCGGGCTGATGCGCACCTGCCATTGCCCGCGCTGCGACGCACCGAACGCCGACCTGGCCGAACGCTGCCTGGAGTGTGGCGCCAGCCTGCACGGCCTGCCGGCGGCGCCGACCGGCAACCTGCTGTCGTCACATCCAGTGCGGCCGCTGGCGCTGCTGTTCGAGCTGGCCGTGCTCGCGGCGGTGCTGTTGGTGCTCTACGGGTTTGAGCCGTCCGCCGACAGCGGCGCCCTGGCCGCCAGGCTACCCGACGGCTGGTCCCCGTTGCCGGCGGTGCTGCTGGCCGTCTTCTACGTGGTGCACACGCTCACCCGCACCTGGCGGGTCGATGCCACCACTCAAGGACTGGTCTTCTGCCATGCGATCGGCCGGAAGTTCATACCGTGGGACGCCATCCGCGTCAGCGCCGCCTTTGACCTGGGCTCGCGCGCGGTCTGGTTCCCGCTGGTGCAGTTCGTCACCGGCATCGGGGTGTCGCGCTACCGTATCGGCGGCGCAGCGGCGCGGTATGGCCCCGACAGCGACACGCCGCTCAGTGTGCTGATGTTCCTGTACACCTCGTGCGGGCTGGTCAGCATCGGTCCCGATCTGGACCGCGAGGGTGAGCTGATCGAACGCGTGATGGACCACCTGGACGACTGACGCCGACCGTCCTTACCCGCCCGGTGGCGGTTGCCCGGCCACGCCGCGGACCGTCAGGGCGGCCACTTCGGCCAGGGCGGCGCGTGGCAGATCGGCCAGATAGAGCGGCGCGTGAGTCAGCAGCAACTTGCCATCGGCGGGCGGCGGCAGCACTTCGCCGGTACACAGGACGACCCGGGCCTGCTTCGCCGCCGGCAACTCGATCGTGACGCTGGCATCGCGCTGCCAGGTCCACAAGGCCACCAGGCAGCGGTCAGGCGCGGTGCCGAAAGCCACTGCGCGCACACCGTGTGGCCGCCGGTAGTCGTAGTCGGCCGGCGGTCCGGGCAGCGTCAGGTCCCAGCGCCACTCGCCCAGCGGGGTGGCACCGGCCAGTTCGCTGGCGATGGTGGCCAGGGCGGCCAAGGAGCTGCGCGGTGAGCCGTCGGTCTCAATCAGCGGGCCGACCGGCTCGTGCAGGTACTCGACCTCGGCCACCGACGGGCCTAGGAAGCTGCGCTGGACGCCGGCGGCGGCCAGGAGCAGCTCGTGTCGAGCCCAGAACGCCGCGCCGTCGTACGAGTTGGGCGAGAAGGCATAGAGCGAGCGGTCGACCGCCCCGCGCGGGTTCAGCCGGTCGGTGTGCAGCGGCGCTTCGGCATAGCGGTGACGAGTGTCCCAGACTGGCTTGCCGTACTTGGCCGCGAGGCGGCGCAGATGGTCGCGCGCGTCGTCCAGGTGCTCGGGGTAGTCGCTGTCGAGCTGCACCGACAGCACGTCGATCAGCTCGGCGCCGCCCTTGGCCAGAAACTGCTCCAGCCAGCCGCCCGGCAGCGCCGAGGCCGGGTTGGCGATGGCCGGCCCGACCACGAGCGCCGGACGGTCGATGGCGCGGATCGTCTCTCGCGCGGCCTTCAGTAGTTCCAGGTACTCGGTGGGCGACAGGGCCTGGTCCGGTGCCGAGAGGACCTCGTAAGCGGCGATGCGGCCGACGAACCGCGTGGCCAGCGCGCGAAGGTAGCTGGTCCACAGCGCCTTGGGCGGCAGGATCGCCTCGCCGCCGGCGGACGGCTTGCGGAACTGCGCGGCGAAGCGCTCGGACAGCCACGCCGGGCGGTCCTCCAGGCGCGGCCCGATGGTGTGCAGCAGGCTGATGCGCTGCTGCTTCCAGCCGTCGACCATGGCGTCGAACAGCGACCAGTCGTAGCGGCTCTCGCCCAGCCAATGCTCGCGCCAGTCCGCGGTGGGCGTGTCGCCGGTGCGCAGCCAGTCGGCGCCCAGGCGGTGGGCCGCCGCTGCCACGGCCGTTGTCCGCGCCGGTGCGCCGGGCCCGTCATGGAAGCCGAAGCGCGCCGCGCGCGGCGCGCCGAACACGGCGATGATCCGCTCGGTGCGGTAGACCGTGCCACTGACGGCATCGGTCGCGGTCAGCCAGAACCGGTACAGACCGCGCGGCAGTGGCGCGTTGTAGAGCAGCAACTGCTGGGGTTCGCCCGGCACCAGGTTCGCTTCGGCCGGCACCGTGTCCAACTGCCGATAGAGGCGGCCGGTGTGGCTCTCCAGCACGCCACGCAGGCGGTAGACCCGGTTGGCGTCACCGGTGTGCAGCAGTGACGCCTTGAGCAGCAGCGGCTGTTGCTCGCTCAGGACGCCGCGCCAACCCGGCCCGGGCGCTTCGCCGGTGTCGAGCACGAGCTGACAGCCGGCCGGCGCGCGGTAGGTCGAGACGTCACGGCCGGGTTCGAGTTGGAGCGCGTCGAGCTGCACTTCGCTCTCGGCGTCGACCCGGTCCAGCGAGACCCAGGGCCAGAAGGCGCCCTGAGGTGCGTGGGGCGGCACGAAGACGCCGGCGTAGCGGCGCCAGCGCGTGTCCAGCTCCACCGCGGAGCCCAACATGCGCCAGTGCGCATCGGTGAGTCCGAACGCGCCCTTGACGCCGTCGCGCGAGGCGCGGAGCCAGACGCTGAACGTGTAGGGCTGCCCGGCGGCCAGGCCGAGCCACGGCCAGGCGAAGGTGGCGCCGCCGCCGGCCGGGATGGTGATGGCCAAGGCGCGGCGACCCTCGGGCGCCTCGCCTTCCACGAGGCGCCACTGCCCGAAGTCGCGGCCCTCCGGTCCGTCGGGCACCGGCGACAGCCGCCGTTCACCGGTCACGGCGCCCCGCGTCAGGCCCAGCTCGAAGCCGGTGCCCTCACCGAGCAGATTGCCGCTGGTGACGGCGGCGCCGGCGGCCAGTTGCCGTTCGGCGGCCGTCTCGACCACGGTCAGCGTGATGTCGTCGACGACCATGGTGGCACGGCACTTCTGCACCACGACCTGGAGCATGGCGCCGGTGAGGTCATCGGGTGCCACCAGGCGCGCGCGATAGGTGTGGAACTTGCCGTCGGGCACGAAGGTGGGCGGGTAGTTGGTGCCGCGGGGCGTCTCGAAGATGGAGTGCCACTCGCGGAGCGTGTCGCCCTTGGCGCGCCGGGCCTCGTCGGGATGAGGGCGTTCCCACCGGAGCTGGATGATCGGCCGGTACCACGACTGCGGGTCTGGTGGCAACTGGTACGGCGCCTCGAGCAGGACCCGCGCCGACAACTCCAGCGTGCGCCCGGCCAGGCGGTTCGGATCGAGCGGCCGAGTGATGCCGGCGATCTCGGGGGTGGTGTTCCGGATACGCAGGGCCTGCCCAGCGCGGCCGTCCGGCACCAGGTCGATCACCTCGCGCTGCAGGAACAGGAAGCGCTGCGGGTTGGCTTCGAGGTTGTAGCCGTCGAAGTCGATGCCGAGCACCAACTCACGCCGCTCCGCCGCCCAGGGCGCCTGCGGCAGGAGGTCGGTCAAGGCTGGTGGCGTGGTGGCGGTGCGGTCGGTCCGCGGCGGCAGGGCCTCCACGTAGACGCGCGAATCGAGCCGGTCGAAGAAGGCTTCGGATCCGTTGTCGAGCACGCGCTGCTGCGCCGGCAAACCGCTGCTGATGAGCATCACACAGACCAGCGGCAGCCAACGTCTCTCCAAGGTCGCTCCGTCGCTGAGTGCACCACAGACACTCACGGCGCGGTGGGGCGCGCCGCAGGAAGGTGACCTTGTTGTAGCACGCGGTGGCCGAGCCTGTCAAATGCGCCCAACGGCCCGCCGAATGGGGGCAGCCAATGGGGTCACGATAATGGGGTCAGGTGCGATTTGCATGCAAATCGCACCTGACCCCATTATCG
>CAZHGD010000214.1:0-11331 GCA_964531735.1 uncultured Fimbriimonadaceae bacterium
TTCTGCCTGCGGGCAACGGCCGCCACCGACCAGGTCGTGGCCGCCGTCGCCGACGCGGCGGCCACGCTGCCGCCCGAGGTGGCACTGGTGGCGCTGGCCTGCCAGGCCGCCGACGAAGCGGTCCACGCCGCGCTGGCGGCGCGACTGGCCCGACCGCTGGTGTGCCTGCCGGCGGCCGCGGTGCGGCCCTCGCTGGCGGTGCTGTCGGTCTGCGACCTGGTGGTGGCCGAGCGCTTGCACGCGCTGATCTTCGCGGCGCGTACCGGCACCGCGGCCGTGGCCATCGAGTACGACCCGAAGGTGGCCGGCATGGCGGCGCAACTGGACCTGCCCTCGGCCGGGACCGACCTGGGGGTGACGGCCGACGGGCTGAGCGCGCGGCTGGCCGCCGCCTGGGGCGCGCGCGAGGCTCTGGCGAGGGCCTTGCGAGCCCGGTCCGAGAGTGCCGCGGCGGCGGTGCGTCGCGATTGCCGAACAGTGTTCGAATCCCTTGCTTGAGCGGATTCGCCGTGCTATACTGCGGCCGATGCGAGCGCTGCGCCGGCCCGCCGTGGCCGGGCCTCGCAGAAGGTGGGTGACCTCGGCGCGGACGACCGGTTGACCGGTCTCGCCGACGCTGCCAGGAGTGACCGATGGCCCAATCCAGCCGGCGCTACAGCTACGATGACGACTCGTCCTCGACGCAGAACCTGTGGATCATGGTGCTGTTCGTGGCGGCGGCGGTGGGCGCCTTCCTGTTCGGCCGGTTCGTCCTGGGTGAGCGGCTGCGCGGCAATGCGGTGCAGGTCCGCAACGCGGCGGCCGAGCAAGCGGCCGCCGAGACCACGCCGGCGCCCGCGGCGGCGCCGACGCCGGCTCCGCCACCCGTGCCGGCGGCGACGGGTGGGGGCACCACGCCGGGACCTGGGGTAAGCATCAGCACGCCCGAAGAGGAGAAGGCCAAGACCGACGCCTCGCCCACGGCCGGGGCACTCGACAAGGCGGTGGCCCGGGCCGGCGCGCCGCCGGAGGAGACCACCAGGCCGCGCGACGCCGAGCGGACGCGCTCACGCGGTGAGCGCGCGGCGCGTGACGAGACCAGCGACGACGGCACGCCGAAGAAGTCGAAGAACAAGCGCGACCGCGACGCCGAGCGGGCCAAGCGTGAGGACAGCCGCAAGGCCGGCAGCGAGCGCAAGCGGGCTGGCGACCAGCGGCGGTCGAAGAGCCGCGACGACGACAGCGACGAGCCACCGGCCAAGTCGGAGAAGAGCAAGTCGAGCAGCACCGCCGGCACCAAGACCGCCAGCCGGAACGGCGGCAAGCCACAACCGGCGCCGGCCGAGATGCCCAGCGACGAGCGCGGTGGCAGCGGCAAGCTGCACCGCGTGCGCACCGGCTCGTACGACTCGTCGTCGGCGGCCGAGCAGCAGCGCAAGTCGCTGCAGGCCAAGGGTTTCGACGCCTACGTGCGGTCGCGCACGGTGGAAGGCAAGAAAGTCTACGAAGTCCAGGTGGGCGCCTACTCCAGCGAGCGGAACGCGCGCGGCAAGGCGGACGAGCTGAAGGCCAAGGGCGTCGACGCGTCGTTGACCGACGACTGAGCAGCAAGGCGGCAGACGATGGCGGCCCAGAGCGCCGACGGCAACCACGTGGTGGTTCGCAACCGGAAGGCGCAGCACGAGTACCACATCACCGAAACGCTGGAAGCGGGTCTGGCCTTGACCGGCACCGAAGTGAAGTCGGTGCGGGCCGGCCGCGTCACGTTGGCCGGCGGCTTCGTGGTGATTGAGAACGGCGAAGCCTGGCTCCGCGACGTGCACATCAATCCTTACGAGCAAGGCAGCTACACCAACGTCGATCCGGACCGCCGCCGCAAGCTGTTGCTGCACCGGCGCGAGATCGACAAGCTGGCGCTCCGCACGCGCGACGCCGGCTGGACGCTGGTGCCGCTGGCGGTCTACTTCAAGCGGGGCAAGGCCAAACTCGAGGTCGGCATCGCGCGCGGTAAGCGCGACTACGACAAGCGCGAGAGCATCCGCCAGCGCGACGCCGTGCGCGAGCGCGACCGCAGCCTGGCCGAGCACCGCCGCGCCGAGTGAACGCTTCGCCGCCGGGCGCCGGCAACGATCGGCCCGCCTGCGAATCTATGATCTGGTCGGGAACGAATGGCGTGGCCCGGTCGTTATGGTACGATGCAGACGATACACAACGAGCCGGGCCGCAGCCGTCGGCCCAGACAGAGAGGAGGTGTGCTCGCGAGCGGAACCGTCACCGGTGCGTAGCAACACGGGGGTGACAGGTTTCGACGGGGAGTGAACCGAATTCGTGTGGCGTGCCGAGGACGCCGGTTGGCCTCGTAAATCACCCGGCAACCAACAAGTGCCAACTACAGTGCACTTCCGATGGCCGCTTAATCTGTAACCCAGAGTAAGTGAACCATCGACTCGCGACCTGATTCGCGAGCGCCGCTTGGCCGCCTGCCGGCCGCGTCCAGGTGGTGTGACTTATGCCGGATACGGTGGTGGCCATGGTCGTAGCCATCGCTCGACAATCTCGCGACCTGGTCCCGCGGACCGCCGGCCCATGAGCCTACCGCGGGGCGAGAACCAGATCATTGGGCTAGGCACGTAGAAGCACGAACGAGGGCTCTTCGGACGCGGGTTCGATTCCCGCCACCTCCATTCTCCGCTCGCGAGACACCGTCCACTCTGGGAGTTGTCCTGAGATGACGGCGCTTGCTGCCACAGCGCGGCTCGGTGTGTTGCTGGGCTGGTCGCTCCTCCTCTTCGCCGCCGCCGCGCGAGCGGACGAGCCGGCCCGGCTCGTCGATGTCGTGGTCGAGACCAGCGACCAGGGCGCGCTGGTCACCATCACCCTCTCGCAGCCGCGCACGCCGCGCCGTTTGGCCGCCGAGGAGCCGCCGCGCCTCGTCTTCGACTTCGCGCAGACCACGCTGCCGGGCGGCACGCGGCAGGTCGAGGTGGGCCACCCGTTGCTCCGCGGCGTGCGCGTCGGCCAGGTGTCCGAGGATCCCGCGGTGGCGCGCGTGGTGCTCGATCTGCCCACGGCCAGCCAGGCCACGGCGCGGGCCGGCGCCGATCAGCGCACCTGGACCGTGGCCCTCGGCGACGTGACCGGCCTGGGACCAGCGCGCCGCCCGAGCGACCAGGTGATGCTGAAGTCGGCGGCCTGGACCAGCCAGTCGGCGCAAGCGGCGGTGCTGCAGCTCACCACCGACCGGGCGGCGAAGCCGCGTCCGAGCTACCGCGAGGACCCCGAGCGCCTGGTGGTCGAGTTCGACGGGTCGGTGGGCGACGCCAAGGTGCCGGCCCCGGCGGCGGGCAACGGCATCGTCCGCGCGGTGCAACTGGGGCAGTCGGGGCCGGGCCAAGTGCGCCTGATCGTCTACCTGAAGGCGCCGGCGGGCTACCTGCTGCGCGTGTTGTCGAACCCATCGCGCCTGGAGCTCCGGATCGCGCGCGGGCAGACCAAGGGCCGCCTGGTGGTGCTGGACGCCGGTCACGGCGGACATGACAGCGGCACGCCCGGCTGCTTGGAGGGGCTGTTCGAGAAACGGGTCAACCTCGATGTCGTCCTGCGGGCCGCGGCGTTGCTGCGCGGCAAGGGCGTCCGCGTGGAGCTGACGCGCGACGATGACACGTTCGTGCCGCTGAGCGAGCGCGCGGCGTTGGCGAACCGGCTGCGCGCCGACCTGTTCGTCAGCGTGCACTGCAACGCGTTGGCGCCGGACCTGGCCGGGCAGCACACTGGCACCGAGCTGTACTACTACACTGACCAGAGCGCGCCCTTCGCACAGACGATGCTGAAGGAGTTCTGCGCCGTAGCCAAGCTGCCATCGCGCGGCGTCTACCAGCGGCGGTTTGTGGTGGTTCGCGAGACCGCCATGCCGTCGGTGCTGGTGGAGTGCGGCTACCTCGACCATGAGCGCGACGGCGCCTTGCTCGACACGCCGGAGTTCCGCGCCAAATGCGCGCTCGGCATCACGCACGGCGTGATACGCTATCTCCAGCGGCTGCCCAAGGGCCTGGCGGCCGCCGAGGAGGCGTCATGAGGCACTGCACCGCCCGCTGGCTGGGGCGCGCACTGGCGGCCGGCCTGCTGGTGGCGGTGGCCGGGCTGGTTGCCTGCCGTCGCGCCACGCCGCCCGGCGCCACCGGCGCCGGCTCGCCACCGCCGCCCACGGGCCAGGGCGCCCAGACGAACAGCGTCACCGTCTACTTCCCGGCCAAGAGCCTCAAGTACCTCGAAGCCGAGGCGGTCGATGTGCCGGTGGCTCCGGGCGACCCGGTGAAGCTGGTCACCTGTGCCGTGGAGGCGCTGCTGCTGGGCCCGATGGAGCCGGCCCACACGCGCGTGCTGCCCAAGGGCGTGGTGGTCAACCAGGTCAGCGTGGCCGGCCAGGTGGCCACCGTGGACCTCAGCCGCAGCTTCCAGACGGAGTTCAAAGGCGGCTCGAACGTGGCGGCGCTGGCCGTCTGGTCACTGGTCAACACGGTTACCGCGGTGCCGGGCATCAAGCAGGTGCGGATCCTGTTCGATGGTCAGGCGGCCGGCACGTTTGCCGGCGCCATCGACCTGAGCAAGCCGCTCGAGGCCGATCCGAAGCTGCTGGGCGGAGAGAAGCTGGCGCCGTGAGTACCGGTCGTGAAGCGCCCATTGGCTTGTTCGACTCGGGCATCGGCGGGCTGACCGTCGTGCGCGAGTTGCTCTGGCGGCTGCCGCAGGAGCCGCTGCTGTACGTGGCCGACACGGCTCATGTGCCCTACGGGAGCCGCACGCCCGACGAGCTGCGCGGGCTGGCCGTGGGCCTCTGCCGGTGGCTGGAGCGGCAGGGGTGCAAGCTGATCGTGGTCGCCTGCAACAGCAGTTCGGCGGTGGCACTGCCCGAGGCGCAGGCCGCCGTCTCGGTACCCGTCATCGGCGTTATTGAGGGCGGTGCCCAAGCGGCGGTGCAGGTGCTCAACGGCCGTCAGGTGGGCGTCGTGGCCACGGCGGCCACGGTCAACAGCGGCGCCTATCCCCGCGCCATCGAGCGGCTGTGCCCCGCCGCGGCGGTGACCCAGGTGGCCTGTCCGGCGTTTGTGCCGCTGGTGGAGGCGGGTCGGCTGGGCACGCCCGACGCCTATGCCGCGGTCTGCGAGTGCCTGGAGCAGTTGCCGCTGCGCGAGCTGGATGCCCTGGTGCTGGGCTGCACACACTACCCGTTCCTGGCGCCGGTGATCCGCATGCGGACCGAGGAATGGACCCATCTGGTGGATCCGGCGGTGGAGACGGCCAAGACCGTCGTGCAGTGCCTCGACGAGCTCGCTCTGCGCGCGGTCGGCTCACCGCGGCACCGGTTCGGTGCCACGGGATCCACCGAGAGCCTGGAGCGGGCCAATCAGACCAGCTTCCAGGGCCGGCTGCCGGCGGCCGAGCGGTTCGCGATCGGCTGATCCGGCGAACCGCTCAGTTCAGGCACGGCTCCGCCGGCGCCGTGGTGCCCGCGCCGCGGCGCGCCAACGGCGACGCCATCGTCTCACCGGTCGGCATCAAGGTCACCGGCGCCCAGCCGTCGCGGTCAAGCCGGTCGTAGCGCGCGCAGCGCCCGGATTCATCGGCACACAGCCCACGGCCGATGGTCGGCTCGAAGGCATACATCCGGACGCATGCCGGGCACTTGGACTGGTATCTGCACCCCATCCGCTCTCTCCTCACACCCCGTCGTGTGTCACCCCTGAATACGTTCGCAGTGGCGCGGCTTGTCTGACAACGAGGTTAACAGCGGACCGCTCACCCGGCAAGCCGGCACGACTCGTCGGCCGTCCGCTCACGGCGCCCCGCTGCCAGCCCCGGCTGCTACTGGGCCAGGCGGTTCAGCCCGTGACCAGCCCGTCGTAGACGAGGCTGGCGGCGCCGATCAGACCGACGTCGCGGCCCAGCGTGGCGGCCAGGACGCGCACCCCGTTCAGGCGGCCGACGAACGAAGCCTGGTTCAGTTCGCGAGCCATGACGTCCAGCACCCGCGGGACTTCGAACATCGGCCCGGCCAGGATGACCACGTCGGGGCCCAGGAGGTCCACCAGCGGGGCGCAAGCGGTGGCGATGGCCTCGCCGCAGGCGGTCAGCACGCCCAGCACCGTCGCGTCGCCGCGTTGCGCCGCGGCGACGATGTCGCGCGTGGCGGCCTCGTCGGACCAACCGAGCAGTGCGAGCAGCCCGCGGCGTGACACCATGGCTGCGAGGCAGCCCTGTTGGCCGCAGGCGCACGGCATCCCCTGGGCTTGCGGCACCTTGGTGTGCGCGGCGTTGCCCGAGGCGCCGCGTCCGCGGTGCAACAGGCCATCGCGGACATAGCCGGCGCCCACGCCCTCGTCGACGTAGACGAACAGGCTATGGGTGTGGCGACCGCCGAACCATCGCTCGCCAAGCGCCATGGCACTGCTGTTGGTGGCCAGGCTCACCGGCCAGGCCAGTCGCCGGGCGAACAGACCGCCGAAGTCGACCTCGGTCCCGACCAGGCGACCGTTGCTCAGCGAGTACTGCAGGCCGATGCCGCGGTCGGAGTCGACGATGCCGGAGGCCCCGATGCCCACGCCGAGCAACCGGTGTTCGGGGATGCCGTGCTGCGCCACCAAGGCGGCCAGGTGGTCGCAGGCCCATTCGACCACCGTGGGTGGGTCGGCCGGCTCCTGCGGGCTGATCGGCCGCAGCCGCCGGCCGAGGATCTGCCCCTTCAGGTTCACCAGCCCCACCTCGGCCGACACCCGAGTGACACACAACGCCGCCGCCACGGCGGCGTCCGGCACGAGATCGACCAGCACCGCCGGCCGGCCCGGGCGCGACTCGCCCGCCGCCGCGCCGAGCTCGCGCACCACGCCGGCGGCGATGAGCTCGGCGATCCAGCGCGTCACCGTAGGTTGCGTCGCGCCGGTGAGTTCCACCAGCCGCATCCGCTTGACCGGCGCGTGGTGCAACAGATGGCCCAGCAAGGCGCGGTTGCCCGTCAGCGAGGTGTCGCCAGCGATCAACGGATTCCTGTCCCTCCCGCCCCGGTCCGCGCCGGGGTCTGTCTCGGCGGCACACCGAGCCGTCCGGTGTTCCATGCGTCAGGCATTGAACATCGCCCCAGTATGCCATCGCCAAGGCCCGACGGCAACTCCGTCGTGGGCGTGGAAATTGCCGTGGCGGCCCTTGACACGCCCGGGGGTTCCTGGTATACGGGCCATGGTTGCATACATGGTGTATATAATAGAGGTCGCCGTACCGTCCGTTGGGCGAGCGGCCGACGGTCCTGTGGGGTCCGGGTCGCCTGCTGCACCGACGGAGGCCGCGCCTCGGGCATCCCATCCGAGGCAAGGAGGAACGGAGAGGGCACGAGTACGCAGGCCGTTGAGCGCCGCCGCCGCGCCGGGCGCCGTCGGCCGAGGCTTCACGCTGATCGAGTTGCTGGTGGTGATTGCGATCATCGCCATCCTGGCCGCGATCCTGTTCCCGGTGTTCGCCAAAGCGCGCGAGAAAGCGCGCCAGAGCGCCTGTCTGTCCAATGTGAAGCAGCAGGCCCTCGGCGTGCTGCAGTACGCCCAAGACTATGACGAGCAGTTCGTGCCCTCGTTCTATGGTCCCACCGGCAGCCGGCTCAGCTACATGCAGTTGATCCAACCGTACGTCAAATCGGTGCAGATCTACGACTGCCCCAGCCAACGCGTCAAGTCGTTCCTGGGCTACGCCGGTGAGCGCAGCTACGGTCTGAACGCCTATGTCTTCGACCGGAACCTGAGCGTCGGGGTTTCGCTGTCACAGTGGCTGGCGCCGGCCGAGCAGTACCTGCTCGCGGAGATCACGCCCAACGTGAACCTGGCGCCGTGGCAGTTCTACCGGGCCGGCCGCGGACGCCGGCCCGACGACCCGAGTGGCGCCGAGTACGCCGTCTGGAACGCGGGTACCACGCCGGTGGACACCGCGAACTGGAGCTACCTGAACCTGGCAGTGCGGCACAACGAGATGGGCAACATCGCGTACATCGACGGGCATGCCAAAGCACTGAAGTACGAGGTGGCCCGCAACCAGGGCCGTGACGACGCCTTCGACCCGCGCATCCTGAAGTGATGGCGGCCGGTCGCGCACTGGCCGCGCGGCCGGGCGAGTGCCCGGCCGCCGCTCTGCCGCGAACCGACGGCGAGCCGCCTGCGCCGTCGCCGAGGAGACCCATGCGACTGTCGAGTACCTGCACTTGCTGCGCGGTGGCGACACTGCTGGCGGCCGCGTTGTCCGGCGACCATCCGGCGGCGGCCAGCGCGCCCGGCGCCAAGGCGCCGGCGCGCTCCGTCTGGGTCTGGGGCAAGGCGGTGCGCGAGGAGGGCGCCGCGCGCGTCGCCGCGCGCCTGGCGGCCGCGCACCTCGACACCGCCTTGCTGTTGGTGAAGGGCATCGCCGGCACCACGTCCTTCGTGAGCGACTCGGCGCTGAAGCGCGAGCGCGGTGGCGACGTGGTGCAGGAGCTGCTCGACGCCTGCCGGCCGCGCGGCCTCAGCGTCCACGCCTGGTTCATCTTCCACGGTGACGCGGCCTGGGTGAAGGCCAGGCCGGCCGACGCCATGCACTCCTGCGGCGGAGCCGCCGGCTCGACCGGAGCGCCTCGCCCCAGCGACGAGCGCGTCTGCCCCGCGGCACCCGAGTACCGCGCCTACCTGCAGCGGCTCATCCGCGAGTTGCTGGCGCGTTACCCGGTCGATGGCGTGCATCTCGACTGCATCCGCTACCCGACCTTGGCTTCGTGCTTCTGCCCGCGCCACCGCGAGCTGGCGCGCCAGGCGGGGATCGACTTCGAAAAAGTGCGGCAGGCGGCCCTCAAGAGCACGCACGACCGCGCCGCGCGCGAGCACTTCATCACCCTCTACCGGCAAGGCGACGCGGACGTGCGCCGTTGGGTGGACCTGCGCCGCGAGGAGATCGACTCATTCGTGCGGGAGACGGCGCAGATCGTACGCGAGACCAGGCCCAGCGCGCGGCTCTCAGCGGCGCTGATGCCCGAGGGCGCCGAGGCGGACGATGCCTTCGCGCTCTGCCACTACGCCCAGGACTACCGGACCATTGGCGCGGCCTGCGACTTCATCTGTCCGATGAGCTACCACGCCAGCTACGGCCAGCCCGCCACGTGGCCGGCCGACGTTGCCAAGCTGGCCGCGGCCAAATCCGGCCGCCCGGTCCTGGCCGGCCTCCAGGCGTTCAACCCCTCGACGGCGGCCGACCTGGGCCAGGCCCTCGGCGAGCTGCAGCGCCGGAGCCTGCCGGGCTTCGCGCTGTTCAGCTACAGCTCGATGACACCTGAGCGGTGGGAACTGCTGGCGAAGTAGGGCGGCGGGGTTCGCGTGGGCGCGGACGGCGGCCAGGCGCCAAGCGGGCGCTGTGCTCGGACCGCAGGACCGGGTTCACCGGGACGCGCCACGCGCTTGTGCGCTCCATCTTGGCAAATTCCGGGTAGCGTCGTACCGCTCGTCGTTGCCATCGTCCAGCACCGGGCACCAGGTTCGGGCCAGCGCTTGGCAAGGGGTCAGGCACCCATACTGCAGACCTCGAAATACGTGCATTCCATGCGACTGCGCCACGGCCTTAGCCCAACCCGTCCGATAAGGCGGCTCGGGCGCTGGACTGAGTATACTGGACGGTTGTTGGCCCATACGTCGATGCGGTGTTGGACCCGAACGGTTAGTGATAGCTCCTGGCCATCAAGGACCTCGAACGGAACACCCTCATTCAGGTGCCTGAAGTCGACGTACTCGTCGCTGCCGCGAGAGCCCACTTCTTCGAGCAGGATGCGCTTCCCAGTAAGGAGAAGATGGAAGTAATGCGGAACCGCTTCCACCTCGCTCCATCCAAAGACCAAGCCTGCGTTGGCTGTGCAACTGCCGTCTCTGGCGAACTCCGCATAGCGCTCAAAGCGGAGCTTGGCGTAGACCAGGTAGGAGCAGTTGCCGTACCCCCGTTCCGACAGCAGATACGTGTAGACTCCCTCGCCCAGAATTCGGCCGGAGTCGAGGGTCCACTGGCCGACCTTCAGCAGCCTGTCCCAATGTGCTGGCTCGCAGAACAGCTCTCGTCGAGGAGACGCGCCATAGCCCGTTGGGGGCTCCATCGGCGGTGCGGCGCTGTGTATGGATGCGGCAACGGTGTCGGCGATCGCGACGTATGTTGATTCGCGTTCCGCAAGTGACATCTCGACCAGTGTCTTCGATGGGCTGTTCACGGCCTGGAACTTGCTGAGGGACTCTATGTGCTCGACACCCGAAGGGCTGACAAGCACCGGCACGATTGTCGCGCCCCTTTCGCTTGCCCGGCGCAACAAGGCCGGCACTTCCTCGGCCATGATGAAGTCGGAGGCAAGATAGTCGGCGCTGATCAGTAGTACCGCCACCGACGCCTCATCTATTGCGGCGCGTATTTCCTGAAGCCACGGCGAGCCGGGCCGAAGTCGGGTGTCGTCCCAGATGCTCAGATCTGAGGTCTGGACAAGGGGTTTGAGATGGACGTGAAGGCGCTCCAGCCACTGTGTGTCCGCGTGGCTATAGCTGATGAAGACGCGGCCCGCTGGAGTTGGTGAAGACGCCATTGCGTGGCTCCTGTTGCGCACTGCACCTGCGGAGTCTTCTCGCCAGTATCAGCCCGCCGCGCGGTTGCCGCGTCGGGTACGACAGCACAGGGTGGTCACCAACTCAGCCGCGACCACCAGGACCGTGTAGGCGACCACGACCCGAGCCAGCACCACACAGCGGTGCAGAATGGTGGCCTCGACAGGTGGGTTCGGCGGCTCCAACACGTACAGCGAGGCCGAGGCCGCGAACACGCCCACGCACAGCCCCAGCCGCCGTTTGGTGCCGCTCGCTGCCCGATGGTCCATGGTGCCTGGCCCCTGCACGCCGGCCGGCCGACCGAGCGGGTGGCGCACCTGCGCCGCGCAGGTCCGGTCATGCCCGCTGCGTCCGACTGCCTGCCTCGGGTGTACCCGCTGGCGGCCCGCGGCGTCAAGCCGGCTGTGGTAGATGGCCGACCGGCCGGCCTGGTCGGCCCGGGTCAGTCGGGACGACCGCAGGCCCACGCAAGGCTTCGGCCATCCAAGGCGGCGGGCACCCGCGGCAATCGCGAGATCTGCTGCTGGACGGCAGCAACGCGGGGACATCAGCAACTCGGGGACATCAACTCGGGGACATGATACTAGTTCATGTGGCCGCCTGTCGCGGCCGACTGGTGCTGTAGCAGTGTTGGGCTGCCGCCCCAGCGGCCAAAACTAGTATCGCGTCCCCTGGTTGGTGTTGCCCGGTGGAGCCGTGTCAGTTGGCGAGCGGCGGTGTG
>CAZHGD010000215.1:0-11252 GCA_964531735.1 uncultured Fimbriimonadaceae bacterium
AGCGAACCATGCTCACACCAGCACGTGGGCCACGACGGTTCAGTCACCAGCGCTCCTGGGCCGCAGTCGTCCTCCTCGCCTCGTCGTGGTCGCGCAGCGGCTGCGACGCCAGCACCATTGTTGTGAACCGGACTGCCGGGGAGACCGAGCAATGACAACGTTGTCAGCGAGGCGCGTAACGCTGGCCTTGGCGGGAATGCTCGTCTGGGCCAGTTGCGGGTCGTCAAGGGTCGCCGCCGACGGCGGAGCGGTGACGAACGGCAAGCGAGCAAACACTCCAGGCGAGTGCGGCAGCGTGCGCGTCACCATCGACTGGGGCAGCAGCGCGCAGCCGATGGCCAGCAAAGCGGTCCAGGTCACCGTCACACAGCAGGACGAGGACTTGCAGAGCCACGTGTTCGTACGCCCGAACGAGGCGTCGGCCAGTTCGGCCCAGCGGTTCGACGGGGTGCCGGTAGGGAGCGTCGAGGTGCGCGCGGTCGCGTTCCCGAGTGGCGACAGTGCCGGCAACGCCAGCGGCGCGCCCCAGGCCAGCGCGGTGGCCAGCCGCGTGGTGCAGTCCCATCGCACCGCCGACGTGGCGCTGACTCTGAGTGCGGCGCCAGCCACGGTGAAGACGACGGTCGACAACGCGACGCCGACGGCCGGTAGCCTGGTGACGGTCACGGCCACGGCTTACGACAACCAGGACCGGGTGGTCCTGCTGCCCATCGCGGCCAGCCCCACCTGGTCGGTGCCCACCGGCGCCGACCTCGTTCGGACCCGCACCCCCACCACCAGCCGAGCAGCCACCGACAAGTACATCCGCCGGTACGTAGCGCTCAGCGACGGCCCCGTGGCGGTGCAGGTCAGCCTGCCGATCAGGAAGGACACCGACGCCACACAGGTGCTGACCCGCATCCCCGTCAACTCCGCAAGCTACGTGGTCGACGCCAACCGCCAGGGGTACGCCTACCACAACTACCAGGAGAAGTACGACGGCCACATTGGCACGGGCTACAACGACCAGACCGGCGAGGTGTGCGGCAGTTCGCCGTTCGCCGCCGAAGGCGCCCGTCCGGCCAAGGTCGCCAACGGGCAAGGCACCCAGTTCGAGACGCACTGGGATGAGGAGGTGACCAGTGAGGACAGCGGCCAGAGCTGGGACCTGGGTCTCGAAGCTCGCTATTGCAGCTTCAATGGTGGCGTCCACACCAACTTCGCCCGTCAGCAGTCAACCAACGGCCGGACCCTCAACTTCAGCGTGACCTATGTGAACGACCTCGGCCGCTGGGAACTCGACCCCCGCCAGTTGCGCCTCACCCCAGAGGCCGCCAGCCTGCTGGCCGAGCCCACGAAGTTCGTCAACACCTACGGGCACCGCCTCATCGTTGGTGAGCGACGAGTCAACCGCGTGACGGCCCACTTCAGCATGTCGCTCCACGATACCGCTCAGGCATCGTCGATGGGTGTGCAGTGGAACGCCCGCTACGGCTCGCTGACCACGGATGTCAAGACGCGCGGGTCGCTTGAGCAGTTCCTCCGCACGGCCAGCAAACGGACCCGCATCGACGTGTTGATCAGGTCTACGAACGGCTTGCCCGCTGCGCCCTTCGCCGCGATCGAGAAGCCTGGCGACGTCGAGAATCTCGTCAACAGCATGAAGGGTCTGCTGAAGCCCGACCTGGACAACTACGTGGCGGACCGCTTCATCAGCGTTCCCATCACCGACTTCATCCCAGCGCTGAACCAGCGGTCCGACTTGTTGCCGGCCATCCGGGAGGAGCAGTTGCTGTCCGAGTTCGACCTCTACCGCCGGGTTGACCGGATGCTCGCCTACGCGCGTGACATCCAGAGCGGCGCTGGACTGGATCCGGAGGCCGATCCCTGGTCGTGGATGATCCCTGCCGAACGCCAGAACGTGCAGGACGCGATCCCGACGCTCGAACGCAAGCAGTCGTTGCTGTTGGGTCGCCTCAAACAACTGACCAAAGGCGAGGAACTGTCGCCGCTGACGGGTGGCGACGCTCTCCCCCCAACGGTGCGAGGCTGGCCGAATCCCAGAGCGATCGCGAAGGTCAAGCAATGGCCTCAGGGCGAGAACTCGTGGCAGTGGCAGGTCACCCTCAAGGTCTATGGCGTAGGTGACAACTGGGACACTGAGCAAGCCTCGTTCTACAATCGAGATCATGATTTCCTACTGCCGATGCCATGCAAGGACTGGCAGTCGAACAACGGGCCGGGTCCGATCTTCGAACGAAAGACCGACGGCCCGCAGGGAATGCCGTATTACTGGTTCAGTCAGACGTCCAACCACCAGCCGACTAACTACACGGGCTGGCTAGGGGGCAAGAGTGCGCAGTGCGGCCACCAGTTCTTCTACCTTGGCTACAACGACCCGGACAGTTCGCTGTTCATACAGTTGTATGGCAGAAACGGCAAGGTGTTCTTCCGCAAGAATCTGAACAAGAACGACGTCTAGCCACACCCGGCCGCGCTACTGGGCAACAGCGGACGGCGACCCAGCGCCTGACCCGGTCGACCCGGTCGACCCCCGCTCCGGACATCGGGCCGCCTGCCCGATGTCCGGAGCGTTGTTAACGCCCGCGCTCAGAGCCACCGCGCCAGGCTGCTCCGACCGACCGAATTCTCGCTTGACCAACCTTCACCAAAGTGCTACTATCCGCCCTTTCCCCCGGCGGACCCGGTCGCAAGTGCCGTGGTTCAGCCCGAAAGGTGTTGGTGATGAAGGGTCGCAGTCTCCTGAGCGCGGCCGATTTGAGCCGCGACGAAGTGCTGGCGTTGTTGTCCGAGGCCGCTCGGATGAAGCAGTCGCCGCGCGGTGCCCGGCCGCTCGATCGGCGCGTGCTGGCGATGGTCTTCGAGAAGCCGTCGCTGCGCACGCGCGTCAGCTTCGAGACCGGCATGGTGCAACTCGGCGGCGCCGCCATCTGCCTGTCCTCCGACGACATTCGCATTGGGCAGCGCGAGACTGTGGCCGACGCCGCGCGCAATCTGTCGCGCCTGGCCGACGGCATCATGGCGCGCGTGTTCGCGCACAAGACCGTCACCGCCCTGGCCGAGCATGCCGCGGTGCCGGTCATCAACGGTCTGAGCGACGACGAGCACCCCTGCCAGGCGTTGGCCGACCTGCTGACCGTGGCCGAGCACAAGGGCCTCGACAGCCGGCCGACCATCGCCTATATCGGCGACGGCAACAACGTCTGCCACAGCCTGATGCTGCTGGCCAACACGCTCGAACTGCCGATGCGCGTCGGCTGCCCCGCCGGCTATGAGCCGGCCGGCGCCGTCGTGCAGCGCTGCGGCAATGTGCGCATCGTCCACGACCCGCACGCGGCCGCCGACGGCGCCGACGTGGTCTACACCGACGTCTGGGCCAGCATGGGCCAGGAGGACAGCGCCGCCGAGCGGCAGGAAGCGTTCCGCTCCTACCAGGTAGACGAAGCGCTGATGGCGCGGGCCAAGCGCGACGCCATCTTCCTGCACTGCCTGCCCGCCCACCGCGGCGAAGAGGTTACGGCCGCGGTGATCGACGGTCCGGCGTCGGTGGTGTTCGACCAGGCGGAGAACCGTCTGCACGCCCAGAAGGCACTGCTGGCGGCCCTGATGGGCTAGCCGGCCACGGCGTGGTGCTGCTCGGTGGTGGCGTGGTCGCACCCGCTGCGGGCGACGGCGACGTCGCCGCCGGCACTGGCGGGGCCGGGACCGGGAGACTCGGCACCAACGGCTCCGCCAGCGCCACCGGCGCCCGGCCGGCCGGCTCCTCGATGCGGGCCGAGGCCCGGACCGTGACCACGTGGAAAGCGTCCAGCCCGGCGTCGATGTCGCCGCTATAGCTGCCCGGCTTGACCGCTTCGAGCAGCACCGTGACCTCGCGGACCGACTGCGCCGGCACCTCCAGGCCCAGGTGCACGATGCGGTAGTCGCGCAACTGCACGTCGGCCGTCGGCGGCTGCGGGTTGGTGTAGATCACGGTGAACGCGTCGAGCAGCGACCGCGCCAGATCGAGGTCCTGGACCGTCAACGGCTGGTCGCCGCTGTTGCGCAGCGTGATGACCAGGGGGCTGCGCTCACCCACTGACCACCGGTCCGGTAGTGAGACCTCGGCCGACAGGTACTTGAGCGCCGGTGCGGGCGCACAGCCCGACAGGGCCAGCGCCAGCAGCCAGAGAGCACCAAGCAGAGCGTTGCGCATCGGGGGCACCGTACCTCACCTCCACCGCGGTGGCTACTGGAGTTGGATCTCTTTGAGCCAGACCGTATTGGCGCCGGGCTCCTGCCCCATCAGCACCTCGAAGTCGGCCATCAGCAGCAGCGCCACCCGCTCCAGGGCCAGCGGCCGCTTGGGGTCCGGCGGGTTGTTGCTGGTGTCCAGCGCGAACTCGCGCAACGGCAGCGCGACCGTGCGGAGGTCGTCGCTGCGGGGCACTTCGAAGGTCTTGTAGTAGCGGTACTCCAGCGCGCCGTCGCGGGCCTCCTCCTGCAGCGCCAGCGCCAGTTGCGCCGGGCGCTCGCTGCGCAGCGTCAGCAGCAGGTGCTCCGCGCCCTTGGCCGGCAGCGGGCCCAGCGGACTGAGCATGGCCGGGAACGACCCGGGCTGCGGCTTGGTGCCCGCATAGCGCCAGCCGAGCAGCCCTTTGGCCGGCAGGTGCGTCAGTTGCCCTGCCACCGGTACCCACGACACATAGCCGGCCTCGAAGCTGTCCAGCAGGAACGGCAGCTTGCCGTTGGTCGAGTAGGCGTTGGGCACGTCGTCGGTCTCGAACCAGAAGTCATCGACCCAGAGGGTCTGCGCGGCCGCCGGCTGCGCGCCGGGCACCATGCGGCTGATGTCCATGATGGCGACGACGGCGATCTGGTCGGCGCTGAGGCGGCCGTCCGGGTCTTTGGTCTCTTTGGTCAGCCGGAAGCGGTCGAAGCTGATGGCGACCTCCTGCCAGACGCCGGCCGGGCACCTCACCACGGCCGCATACGAGGCACCGCTGGTCTCGTTGAGCAGTACGCCCACCACGGTGTCGCGCTGGGCCTGCAACTGGAGATGGACCGCGCGCGCGCCGGCCGGCGGCGCGGCCAGCGGCGAGCCGAACAGACCGGGCGGGTTGCCCGGCGTGAAGCTGACCTCCAGCGCCAGGCCCGACTTGACGACCTTGTCCTGCGTGCCCAGCCTGGCTTCGCCGGTGAACACCTTCCAGGTCCCGACGCCCTCGTCGAAGTTCTCGACGCACAGCGGCTTGGCCGCCAGTCCGCCGGCGATGCTCACGAGGAGTAGTCCGCACACGATCGGGTTCATCGCCACACCTGCTCAGTTCGCGGCCACACCGCGCCCACCAGTAAGCGGCCCTGAGCGGAGCGCCCGCTCAGGGCCGCGCAACCCGCCGAGGTCACCCCTGAGCCCGCCGTCCGACCGGCTCACGGGGCAATGATGAACTGCACCGCGCCGTCGGCGCAGAGGGCGTTCTTGCCGCCCTTCGGGCCACCGAGCGCGTGCCACGACTGCGCGTCGCCGATGCAGGGCGCCTTGCTCAGGTCGATGCCCATGAACGACGGCTTCTGCAGCCGCAGACCGTCGAACATGGGGTTCCACCCGTAGCTGGACCCGTCACCGGTGGTCTGCCAGTACTTGGCCGCGTCGCTCCGGCAGCGGTACACGTCGAGGTTCTTGGTGTAGCTGCCGAACACCTCGACCAGCTTGGCTTTGGGCGCGGCCACCGGCTGCATCACCGGCAGTCGCTTCCAGTCGTCCACGTACAGCCGCACCGCCGCGCCGAGCTGCTTCAGGTTGCTCGCGCAGGCCGCTTTGCGGCTCTCTTCGCGCGCCTTGTTGAAGACCGGGAAGAGAATGGCGGCCAGCACGCCGAGGATAACGATGACGATCATGATCTCGATCAGCGTGAAGGCCGACCGACGGTGACGGAACGGGTTCATGTCTACTGCCTCAGCTTGGCCAACGCCCGGACCAGCGGCATGATCTCCGCTTGCTCCGAGGCGTCCAGGGAGATGAACTTGCGCATACTCCGCTCGATCATCGGAGCGACGACCTCGCGGAAGCGCTTGCGGGTCCCCTCGTCGGCGCCCTTCAGCCGTTCGGCGAACGAGTCGATGGCCTGGGCCGCCTGCGCGATGGCCTGACGGCGGTCCTCCGGGCTGAGCTTGCGGAACTCGCCGAGCGCCTGCTCCACCTGGTTGTCGACAATGCGCTGCTGCTCTGCCGGCGGCAGTTGCGCAAAGGCCTCGAGGTTGCGGGTGACTTCGGCCGGATCGACCATGCGCAGGACCCAGCCCAGCACCCACTGGCAGCCGGCCTTCGCCGCCACGGCGTCGATCGCGAGGCTCAGCGGATGCTCGGCGAGCTTCACGGCGACCGGGCGGTCGGCCACGCTCGGCAGCGTGCGCACGATGACCTTGCCGACCTCAGCCAAGCGCTCGGCCGCGCGCGACAGCTTCGTGCCCTCGGGCAGTTCCAGGCCGACCCTCGCGTCCAGCCGCGCCTTCAGTGGGCCCTTCAGGTCGGCGATGGCCTCGCCCTTGGCCTCACCGTCGCGGCAGAAGATGATCGCGCGCGACGGCATCGCGTGCGCGGCCGCGGCCAGCACCGCGATCGCGCGGTCGCGCCGCACGTCGACCGACACGGTCACGTCGCCCTGCACGTCGTCATCCACGAGGATGGTGGTGCCGAGCTGAGCCGCCAGGTGCTTGGCCGCTTCGCGCACCGGCGTGTTGGCGAACTTGACCGGCACTTTGGTCTCGGCCGCCTGACCGTGCGCGCCCGCCGCCAGAGCCAACAGACACACCGCCAAGACCGCAACCCGACGCTCTTGCCACATGCGCTTGTCTCCGCAGCGGGCTGGGGGCCGCCGCTGCCTGCTCACAGTATAGCAGTTCTACCCCAGCCGGCGCAGGTCTATGCCGGTCCGTTGACGCTGCCGAACCGCCGATGCTATAGTGCCGGCACCGAACCGCAGCCAGTACAGCCCATGCGCCTGCTCCACTTCGCCGACACGCACATCGGCACCGAAACCTACGGCCGGATCGATGCCGCCACCGGCCGCCATACCCGCCTGCAGGACTTCGCGCGCAGCCTCGACCAGGCGGTCGACGTGGCCCTCGACGCCGGCGTCGATGCGGCCCTGTTCGCCGGCGACGCCTACCGCACCAGCCATCCCAGTCCGACGCACCAGCAGGTCTTCGCCGCAGCCATCAACCGCCTGGCCAGCGCCGGCGTGCCGGTGGTGATGGTGGTGGGCAACCACGACCAGCCGGTGGCTCACGGCCGCGCCAATGCGCTCGACATCTTCGGCACGCTGGCCTCCGAACGGGTCACCGTGGCGCACCGGCCGGCGCTGCTGACGGTGGCCACGCGCTCGGGCCCGTTGCAGGTGGCTTGCCTGCCCTGGCCCACCGGCAGCCTGCTCCGCTCGCGCGACGACGCCGTCGACTGGACCGACGAGCGCCTGCGGGCGGAGTTGGTCGCGGCCGGTGAGGCCGCCATCGACCAGTTGGCCGGCCAACTCGATCCGGCGGTACCGGGGGTTCTGCTGGCCCATGTGCTGGCCGCCGACGCCGTGTTCAGCGGGTCGGAGAAGAGCGTGCTGGTGGCCGGCGACCCTGCCCTGCCGTTGGGCGCCCTGGCCGATCGGCGCTTCGACTACGTGGCGCTGGGGCATCTGCACCGCCATCAGGTGCTGGCGCCCGAGCGGCAGCCGGCCGTCGTCTACGCCGGCAGCATCGACCGGCTGGACTTCGGCGAGGCCGGCGACGTCAAGGGGGTCTGCCTGGTCGACATCGGTGACGGCGGCGAGCCGGCCGCGCGCACCACCACCTGGCGCCACCACGGACTGTCGGTGCGGCCGTTCATCTCGCTGAACCTCGACGCACCGGCTGACGCGGAGCTGACCGGGTGGCTGGCCGGACGCCTGGCCGCCGCCGAGTTGGCCGAGGCCGTGGTGCGCGTGCGCTACACCTGCACCGACGAGCAGTATGACAGCCTCAACCTGAGCGACCTGCGCCCGGCGCTGGAGCCCGCATTTCTGGTGGCCGGGCTGGTCCGCGACCGGCCCGAGCCGCTACGGCGCCCCCGCGCCGAGGTCACCGAGCACCACCGGCTCGACGACGCCTTGTCGGCCTACCTCGACACGCGCCCGGAGCTGGCCGGTTGGCGCGGCGAGCTGCTGAGCGCGGCCGCCGAACTCGAGCGCGAGATCGACGCTCTGGCCGACGACGCGCCGAGCACCTGAGCACCGACCTCAGGCGCTGGGCGACTCACCGCGGAGTTCGGCGAGCACATCGCGCAACTGCGCCGCACGCTCGAACTCCTCGCTGGCGATGGCCGCGGCCAGTTGGGCCTCGAGTTGCAGCTCGTCGGTCACCGGTGCCGCCTCCGAGGCCATCTCGTTGCTGGCCAAGGCATGGCGCAGCAGACGCAGGCCACGCAGGTCCTCGGAGCTGTCGACCCACTCGGGCTGGTGGTAGTCATCGCGCAGCACTTGCTCGATGCGCGCAATGCCGTCGTCCAGGGCCGCCACCGCCACCTCGACGTCCTGGCGCTCCAAAGCATCGAGCATGCGCGCCCGCGACCAATGCGCCAGCACGTAGACCCGGTACTGTTCGCTGGCCAACCAGTCCTGCCGATCGGCCGCGTGCTCGCGCAGCAGGTCCATGATGGCCAGGTTGTGCTCGGCATCGGCGGCGGCGGCGGCGTACTCGCCCAGGCGAAGCAACGCCAACCGGCGGTGGTAGTACTGCATCGCCTCGCGCTGCAACGCGGCGCAGTCGTCGTGGCTGAGCCGCTCGCGCTCGTCGGGCTCGCGCGGCGGCAGGTCCAGCCGGCTCTGGTGGTAGGCCAGCAGCGAGGTGTAGCCGTTCGGCGTGGCGCCGTCGGGACGGCCTTGCGTGCCCATCTCGAGCAGCCCCAGACTCAGCCGCACCTGGACCCGCGCCTCGCCGTTGAGGCCGGTCAACCGGCGCGCCACCAACTCCTCGCTGTGGTCATGGGGCCACGCCGCGAGCAGCTCGCCGATGTCGACGCTTGTCGCTCGACCAGGCACATCCATCATCCACACGTCCTTGCCGCCGGCCCACGGCCGTCACGGCAACACCGCCCGGCGACCGCCGGGTCAGCCGGAGCGACCGCCGCGGCCGGCCGGGCTACGAACGCGGCCAGGCCAAACCCTGGATGACCTGCGCCATGCCCGCCTTGATCTGCGCGCAGTCGGCCGGGCCGAACATGCTCCGCGCGTAACAACTGCTCAGGTTGCGCGTCAGGCTGTCGCGCCCGCCGCCAAGCGACAGGCCGAACGCCGACGCGGCGCCGCCATCGCCCTTGGCTGTCTGACCCATCAGGCTGGACAGCTCAAAGCCGAGCTCCATCGACTGCTGCGCCGACTGATCAACCTTGATCTCCGGCGAGCACGCCGCGCCGCTGTTGCCGGCCCCCGACTTGCGCGGACAACTGCCCGCTTGCGCCGGCAGCGCGCTCAGCGCCAGCACCATCACCGCCACAACCAGGCAGCCTCGCCAACGACCGGTGGTCCAGACCATCGTGCCACTCCTCACCGGCAATCGGCCGATCGCCTGCGGCCGATCCCCGGCACCACTCCTGCTATTCTAACCGCCCGCTCGCGCCGAGGCTGCCGGTCCGACGTAACAAGAGCGCAAACCCAAGCTGACGCCGGGACGCCGCCGCCGCACCAAGATGCACTGTCACGGCCCTTGGCACCCGCAGGCCGGGAGTGATCGGATATGGCTGCCCTCACCTCGCTCGTCGTCGCTCTGGCGCTGCCGCTGCTCGTCGGCGTGTTCGGTGCCTTGGCCACCGCCCAGGGCGTGGCGACTTGGTACCAGACGCTCGCCAAGCCGGCGTGGACCCCGCCGGATTGGGTCTTCGGACCCGTGTGGACCGCCCTCTACCTGATCATGGGACTGGCCAGTTGGTGGGTCTACCGCGCCGGACCGTCGCCGGTCGTGCAGCAGGCCCTGCTGCTCTACGGCGTGCACCTGATGCTCAACCTGGCCTGGTCGGTGCTGTTCTTCGGCCTGCGCCGGCCCGATCTGGCCCTCGCCGACATCGCCGCGCTCTGGCTCGCGCTGCTGCTGACCATCCAGCGCTTCGCCGCGGTCCGGCCGGTGGCCGGCTGGTGCCTGCTGCCCCATCTGGCCTGGGTCACCTTCGCCGCGGCGCTGAACCTGGCCGTCTGGTGGCGCAACCGCTGAGGCGCGAGGAACCGGCCCGTCGTGCGCGAAACCAGCGGCGGAGACTGGCCGCCATGATCGTCAAACCCTGCAACACCTACGCCGCGCGGCCCGCGGGCCAGCGGTTCTGGCAGCACGGCCCGTCGGCCTTCAAGATCTACTACGTCGACATCTACGGGCGCGAGCATCCGGAACGCTTCGAGTGGGCCCCGTGCGGGCTGGACCAGGCGGTGGTGCCGGCTGCTCTCGCCACCCTCGGCGTCGAGGGCGTCGGCTTCGTGATCGCCTTCCCGCACATCGTCAAGGTCTTCCGCTGGTCGCCACAGGCGGAGATTCTGCTGCTGGTCAAGGCGTTCAAGCCCGCCGACCTCAGCCCCATCTTGCTCGACCGCGACGAGGGCTACGTCGAGTTTGCCTGCCTGGCCGAAGCCCTCATCGCCGCCGACGAGTACCGCCTCTGGGCTGCCGCGACTTCGGTCGCCGGCTACCTGGCCCAGTGGAGTTCCTGGGCCGACACCCCGATTGTCGATCACGCCAAACTCCGCCGGTACTGGCCCGCGGCGTGAGTCGCGCCGGCCACTGTGACGCGGCCGACACCTCGCCGTAACGGCATGTTCAGATTGGTCCGGTCACCGGCGACCGGCGCGCCGCCGTCCTCTAGGGGTAGAGAGTGACGAAGGCAGCGCCAAGTCGCTACACCCACACTCTCCCATCGCAATCAGCAAGGCTACTTGAGCGCGAGTGGATAGGACAAAGACACTGTCCGGAGTGTGGAGAGAGACCATGAAAGCCAAGACTCTGGCGTTGCCGGTTGCCGGTCTGGTCGTGTGCCTGGCGAGTGGGGCACCGGCGGCGCCGGCGCGTGAGACCGACCGGCGGGATGACCGCCAGCGCACCACCGAGCGCGACACGAAGCGCCCGGAGCCGCCGCGCGACACGCGCCCCGACAACGGGCGCACACCGCAGCGCCCGAACGAGCACGCGCAGCCGCCGCGACCGACCCCGCGGCCGGACGAGCACGCGCAGCCGCCGCGACCGACCCCGCGGCCCGATGAGCACAACCA
>CAZHGD010000216.1:0-11157 GCA_964531735.1 uncultured Fimbriimonadaceae bacterium
GTTCGTGTTGCGGGCCAGTGCGGCGCCCGCGCCGCCGGACGAGGCCGACGCCGACGCGCTGCTCAGCGAGCTGCCGGCGCTGTACCAGGGCGCGCTGAGCGCCGGCTCCTGGGCCGGCCAGCTCGTGGTGCAGCGCGCCGACTGGGGCTTGCCCGGTCTGGTCGACATCGCCGCGGCGCCGCCCGACCGGCTGGTGCAGGACGGCCTGCTGCAGCCGGCTGCGCCGCACCCCGACCTGTACCGCGAGACGCACCTGCGCCCGCACAGCGTCGCCGCGCTGGCCGGCGAGTACCTGCTGCTGCCCGAACCGGCCCAACTGCGCCTGCAGGTCTACGCTGCCGTCGGCCGCGGGGCGCGCGGGATCCTCTACGACCACGCCGGTCACTTCGCCAGTGGTGCGGCCGATCCAGCGTCGCCGTTCAGCGGCGCCGACCGAGCGCTCGAAGTCGCGCAGCTTGGCCAGGAGCTGAGCTGGTTCGAGCGCTTCATGGCCGCCGGCGAGCCACTGTCGGCACCGGCGTTGCCCGACGGCGTGGCCGGCGGACTGCTGCGGTTGAACGACGAGTGGCTCCTGCTGCTCTGGCGCAACGCCCGGCTCGACACGCGCACCGTGGCCGGCGGCGTGGCACCGGCGTTCGAGATCGACCTGAAGCTGACCGCACCGGCCGACCTGCGGCAGTTCGACCTCGCGCCGGGCGGCATCGTCGAGCAGCTGGCCGACCTGCGACCGGGCGGCGTTCGCGTCGCGGTGCCCGAGCTGGACCTGACCCGAGCTTACCTGCTCTCGCCGCGTCCGCAGCCGGAGCTGATGGCCACCGTGGCCCAAGCGCTGCCGGCCACGGTCGAGCGTGCCATCGCCTTGGCCGCGTGGCGGCGCCGCAAGGCCGAGTACACCATCGCCCGGTTGGCGGAGAGCGGTCATGCGGCTGGTGCTGGTGAGCTGTTGGCCGGCGCCTACGGCGAGATCTACGACGCGGTGCAGGCGCAGTCGTACGGCTACTTGAGCACCGCCCTCGACCTGGCTCGCGCCGCCGACCGCACGGTGCGCGAGGCGCAAGGCCGCGCGATGGCGCAGGCCATGAGCGAGCCGGCCACGGCTCAGGGAGAGCGGTTCCGCACCGCCTTCGCCAGTCTGCCGTGGCTGTGGCAGGCGCGCGAGCGCTTGCCCGACGGGGCACTCGACCTGGTGCCTGGCACGCCGCGGCGGCCGGACTGGTCAGGCGTGCCGCCCGGCGGCAGCCCCTTCGGCTGGACGGCGCTGGGCGGCCTGGATCAGACGGTGACCACACTGCAGGTACAGGCCGATGGCGCGGCCGGCCGGTGGTTGCGGTGGCAGCCACGGGGCAGCGATCCGGGCGCGCTGTATCTGCCGTTCACGCCGAGCGAGTCGATTAGCCTGACCGCCCGGGTGCGCGTCGACGGCCGGCCGCGCACGGCGCGGATGATGCTCTTGGCGCCGGGCAGTTACCAGTCACCGGTGGGTGGCCTGGTCCTGGGTCCGGACGGCACCGTGAGCCTGACCGGCGGCTCAGCGACGGCGCCGCTGAGCACCGGCTGGCAGACCGCGGAGCTGAGCCTGCGGGGGCGCCGGCTCGAGGTGCGCTGGGCCGGGCAGTTGCTCGGCACCCTACCCGTCAGCGGCGCGGTGGGTGCGCTGGTGTTGGCCAAGCGCGCGGGCGACGATCCGGCCGCGCTCGACTTGGCCGAGTTGGTGCTGACGGCCGCGGCGCCCTGACCGTCTCACTCCTCCGGCGTTTCGGTGCCGCCGCCTTTGCGGAAGACGATGGCGCGCACGCGCCGGCAGAAGGCGCTGCCGGCCACACCGTCCAGGACCACGTACAACACCGGCGCCGCCACCAGCGTCAGCAGCAGCGACAGCACCTGGCCGCCGACGATGACGCTCGAGCAGGTGCGGCTGGTGGCCGAGCCGGTTCCGCGTGACAGGACCAACGGCAACATGCCGGCGACAAACGCCAGGGTGGTCATCAGGATTGGCCGCAGCCGGTCCTTGGACGCCTGGACAGCGGCCTCGACGAGGCCCATGCCTTCCTCGCGGAGCTGGTTGGCGCGGTCGACCTGCAAGATGGCGTTCTTCTTCACCACGCCGAGCAGCACCAGGATGCCGAGCATCGAGTAGCTGTTCAGCGAGTCGCCCGTGGCGATGATCGAGAGCAGCGCGAACGGGAAGGTCAGCGGCAAGGTGAACATGATCACCAGGGCGTGGACGAACGACTCGAACTGCGCCGACACGACCAGATACATGAACACGAACGAGAGCGCCGCGGCCATGGCGAAGTTGCGGAAGGTGCGGACCATCTCGCGCGCCTGGCCCATCTTCTCCCAGGTGTAGGCGGGGCCCATGTTGAGGTCTTTGAGGATCTTCTCGACCTCGTCGGTGACGGTCTGCTGCGAGACGCCCTTGACGATGTTGACGCGCAAGGTGAACTGCCGCTGGCGGTTGAGCCGGTCGATCCGCGAGGGCGCCGGGCCTTCCACGAACTTGACCACCTGGTCGAGCGTGACGGTGCTCTTGCGGCCGTCGAACTCGCTAGGCACGGTGAGCAGCGCCAGGCTCTGCGCGTCGCCGCGGTACTTGCGGTCGAGCCGCAGGTGGATTTCGTACTGCTCGCCGCCCTCGTCGTAGGCCGAGATCTTGTCGTCGCCGGCCACCGCCAGGCGCAGGGCCTGAGCGACCTCCTCGACCTTGACGCCCAGCGTGCTGGCCCGCGCGCGATCGATGAACACCGACAGCTCGGGCTTGCCCGCCACCAGCGTGCTGTCGGCGTCGGCCACCCCCGGGATGCGCTTGGCGCGCGTCACGGCTTGCTGCGCAAACGAGACCAGCTTGTCCAGATCCGGTCCTTTCACGGCCACCTGCACCGCCGCGGTCTGGCCGCCGCCGCTGCTGGTGGTCTTCTGGACGCTGATGGTCAGCACCTTGGACTTCCACTTCGGGATGATCCGCTTGCGGGCCAGGTCCATGTTGGTGTACTGCGTGACGCGCCGGTCGCGACGGTCCTCCACCTCGTTCATGCGCACGTACACGGTGCCCAGGTTGGCCGTCTTCTGCCCGTCGTCGCCGGCGGTACAGACGCACAGCTTGACCTCGGGCAGCAGCTTGCGCACGTCGTCGGCGATGCTCTCGATGACGGGCCGCGTGCCCTCGAGACTGGTGCCCTCCGGCGTGCGAACCACGATCTGGAACTGCGATTCATCGTCATCCGGCTGGTAGTTCTTGTTGGCCCAGTCGTAGAGCGGCCACGAACTGGCCAACGTCAAGCCGGCCACAATCAGCACCACCGGCCAGATGCGCAGGCTGAAGTGCAGCAAACGACCATAGGCGTGTTCGACGCGCCCGAACCAGCCGCCCTTGGAGCCGCCGCCGCCGTGACCGTGCCCCTCGGCCTGGCGCGGCTCCAAGCGCAGCCAGCGCGAGCAGAGCATCGGCGTGGTCGAGAACGAGACCAGCATCGAGACGGCGATGGCGCCGGCCATGGTGATGCCGAACGAGTACATGAAGCGGCCCATGATGCCGCTCATGAACGAGACCGGCAGGAACACCACGACCAACGAGATGGTGATGGCCAGCACGGCCAGGCCGATCTCCTTGGTGGCTCGGATGGTCGCGTCGATCGGCCCGAGGCCCTCCTCTTCCATGACGCGGAAGACGTTCTCCAGGACCACGATGGCGTCGTCGATGACGATGCCGACCGAGAGGGTCAGCGCCAGGAGCGTGACCATGTTCTGCGTGAAATCGAAGCCCTTCATCAGGCCGAAGGTGGCGATGATGCTGGTCGGGATGGCCAGGGCGGCGATGATGGTCGAGCGCCAGTTGGCCAGGAACAAGAAGACCACGATCACCGCCAGCAGCGAACCGAGGATGAGGTGTTCGCGCACGGCGTTGAGCGAACGCTCGATGTAGGTCGACTGGTCGCGGACGACGTCGATCCGGTAGCCGGCGGGCAACGATGCGGAGAGCTGAGCCACCCGCTGCTTGCTGGCGGCGATGACGTCGATGGTGTTGGCGTCCGACTGCTTGACGACGTTGACCAACACGGTCGGCCGGCCGTTGACGCTGGCGATGGTGGTGGCGCGCGCTTCACCGTCTTCCACCTCGGCGACGTCGCGGAGGAACACCTGCCGGCTGCCGAGGTTCTTGACCGCCAGATCGGCGAGCTGCTCGACCTTCGGCACCCGGCCCCGCGTGCGGAGCGACAGCTCGCGTTTGCCTTGCTCGATCAGTCCACCGGGCACCTGAGCATTCTGCGCTTCCAGCGCGTCGCTGATGTCGGCCGGACTCAGGTCGTAAGCGCGCAGCCGGTACGGATCGACCACCACGTTGATCTGCCGCTCGCGACCGCCGTACACCTGCACCTCGCCGACGCCGGACACCGACTCCAGGCGCCGCCGGACGACCTTGTCGACATACTCGTAGGTGTCGCGAATGGAGCCCGGCGAGCTGACGGCGAACGAGACCACCGGAGTCGAGCCGATATCGAACTTGGAGACCACCGGTTCGAGCACGTCGGGTGGCAACTGCCGGCGGGCCAGGGCGACCTTCGCGCGCACCTCTTCGGCGGCGACGTCGACGTCTTTGCTCAGTTCGAACTGCATCGAGACCACGCACTGGCCGTCCGACGAGGTCGAGGTCAGGATCTCGATGCCGCTGACGGTGTTGACCCGGCGCTCGATCTTGTCGGTGACATCCGACTCGATCTCCTGCGGCGAGGCGCCGGGCAGTGAGACCGACACCGAGACGCGCGGGAAGTCGATCTTGGGCAGCCGGTCGACACCCAGGCCGGAGTAGGCCACGAGGCCGACCACCACCAGCGTCAGCGACAGAACCGTCGCGAAAACCGGGCGTTGAACGCAGATTCGCGCTAGAGTATGCACCTTCTCACCTTGCCATCAGCGCCCCTCGTCCGCCGGATGACACCCCTCGCGCTCGCGGCAGGTGTCGGCGCCAGGGCCGCTGGCGGAGACGCCTCCGCCGAAGCGGGTAGTTCGGCCTCCGAACCGTGTCTCCTTGTTACGCCTGGCACTGACGCTCGCTTAAGTCTGGCCGCCAGTCGCCGATGGACTCGATAGTGGCGCGGCGCGCCCGGATGAAGCTGCCATGGATCTCGCCAGTGTAATCGGCCTTGCAGGTGCGGGTCTGGTCGTCATCGTCACCATCATCATTGAAGGTGGCAACCCGCTCAGCTACATCAACGCCGCCGCGGCGTTGACGGCCATTGGCGGCTCGTGCATGGCGCTGATGCTGGCCTTCCCGCTCGAGGTGGTGATGAAGGCACCGAACGGCCTGAAGAAGGTGCTGTTCGGCGGCCACAGTGACCTGGTGGGCACGGTCAACACCCTGGTCGAGATGTGTACGGTGGTCCGCCGCGAAGGACTGCTGGCCCTCGATCCGATGGTCCAGCAGCTCCACGACCCGTTCTTCATCAAGGGCACGCAGTACGTGGTGGACGGCATGGACCCCGACGCCACGCGCGCGATCCTGCAGGCCGACCTGTCGGCCAAGAAACACCGCCACGCTGAGATCCGGGGCATGTTCGAGTTCCTCGGCAACGTGGCGCCGGGCTACGCGTTGGTGGGTACCTTGCTCGGTCTGGTGGCCATGTTGTCCAACCTGGACCCGGCCACGGTCGGCCACAAGATGGCTCTGGCCCTGCTGTGTACCTTCTACGGCTGCGGTCTGGCCAACGCCTTCTTCATGCCGGTGGCCAACAAGCTGAAGGTCAAGAGCGAGGAAGAGCTGTTCAGCTACCGCATCATCATGGAAGGGCTGCTGGGCATCCAGGCCGGTGACAACCCGCGCAACCTGGAAGATCGCCTGAAGGCCTACCTGCCATCCTCGCTGCGCGACAAGGTCGGTGGCGGTAGCGGCGCCCGGGCGGAGGCAGCCTGATGTCTGACGAAGAGGGCGGCGGCGGCGGTCACGGCGCAGTCTGGCTGGTCAGCTACGCCGACATGGTGACCCTGATCATGGCGTTCTTCATCGTCATGTACACCATGTCGCAGGTGGATGCCGAGAAGTTCCGCAAGCTGGCCCAGTCGATGCACACGGCGTTTGCGCCGCTCGGCTCGGACAACGGGCTGATGGGTGGCCGCAAGTACCAGCCCGGCAGCGCCAGCCTGGTGATCGGCGGCAACGTCACACCGGCGCGGGCCACCGCGATCAACCCACACGCCAAGAAGAAGGACCCCAAGGGCCAGTCGCAGGCGACCCGGGATCTGTCGTCGGTGGTGGACAGCGTGGCCAAGCTGGCGCGCGACCTGAAGCTGACCAAGCAGGTCCACACCAAGATGACCGAACGGGGCGCGGTGATCTCGCTGGAGGAGACCGCCTCCAGCACCGGCGGCCTGGTGCCGTTCGAGAGTGGCAGCGCGGCCCTGAACGAGCCGTTCAAACGCCTGCTGGACCAGTTGGCGCCGATCCTGGCCCAGTCGACCTCCAAGATCGAGGTCCAGGGCCACACTGACCGGCGGCCGATCCGGACCGCGGCCTACCCGAGCAACTGGGAGCTGAGTGCCGCGCGTGCCGGCAGTGTGGTGCGCTATCTGTCCGCCACGCACGCCATTGCCCCGCGCCAGTTCGTGTGCGCCGGCTTCGCCGACACGTTGCCGGCCAACAGCCTCGACACGCCCGAGGGCTGGGCACGCAACCGCCGCATTGAGATCGTGGTCACGCGGCAGCCGGTCGACGAGTACGACAAGTCCAGCCGCGCCGACTCCATCTCGAATCCCAAGGACATCACCGCCCCGGTGGGCCTGAACCTGGTGCCGACGCGCCTGCCCAACGACCCGGCGTCACGCGAGCGCGACAACCAGGATCAGGGCAAGGCGTCGGGCGGGGCCTCTTCGGGCGAGCCCGCGGCGTCGCGCTGAGCGGCCCACCGCCGCCAGGCGGCCCCGTCCCGCGCGGTGACCTTGGCCAGCGTCTGGCCAAACTGCTCCTGCAGGTCGACGCCTTGCTGATTGGCGATGACCAACAGCACCCACAGCAGGTCGCCGAGCTCGCCCGGCAGATCGGCCTCGGTCGGTCGCGGCCGGTAGCCGCGGGTGCGCTGGAAGGCGGCGGCCAGCTCGCCGGCCTCTTCCATCAGGCGGGCCAGGTTGGCCCACTCGTCCCAGTAGCCGCCGTGCTCGCGGATCCAGCGGTCAACGGTCTGCTGTATCGCCGACAGGTCCATCGCCTTGCTCCCGGCGGCCGGGCTCGCCCGACGGTGTCAGATGCAGCCGGTAGATGGTGACGCCGGGCGCGGCGTTCCAGGTCGGGGCCGCGCCGAGGCTCCAGTCGCGGTAGTCGTTCTCGAACGCGACCACCGGCTCGAGTCGCACCCTCGGGTTCCGGTCCAGGCCGAGAAACGCGGCGTAGTCGAAGAACGGCCTGGCCTCGCTGCTGTGCTTGGTCGGCAGCACCACGTGCGTGGCGCCTTGCTTGCGCAGGAACTCCGCCTGCCGGCCGGCCGCCGCGGCCTTCAGCCAGGCCGGGTCGATCAGGCCGCCCAGGTCGAGGCAGTGCCGGTCCATGCGCCAACCCAGCGCGCCGATGTCGTGGGCGGCGACGATGGCGTTGCGGGGTAGCTGCGTGCGGACATAGTCGGCGGCGGCCAGTCGCACCTGCTGCATGTGCCGGATGTCGCTGGCGTAGACCCGCTGCCAGAAGGCCGCGTTCCAGACGGCCAGGATCGCCACCGTCACCGCGGCGACGGCGCGCCACGGCAGGGCGCCGACGCGCGACGCACCAACTCCCAGGAGCAGCCACCAGGCGATGTGGTTAACCACCTGGTAGCGACTGGCCGTGCCGGGCGTCGGCAACTTGAGCCAGTAGGCCAGGTTGTGCAGGATGAACCAGCAGGCCAGCACGGCCAGTGCGCGATGGGTCGGGTCGGACCAGTCGGGTCCGCGCGCCCAACGGGCGGTTCGCCGTAGCGCCGGCCACCACACCAGCGGGCAGACGACCAGGAACACGAGCCCGCCGAGTAGCGAGACGCCGCCGAGGATGGTGCCCATCGGGCCGGGGAACGGCACGCGCGGGCCGGGCAGGTAGACCGCGCCGGCGACGAAGCCGAAACCGTAGCCGACCACGCCCAGCGGGTAGATGAGCGCGGTCCAGGCGGGCAGGTGATGCTCGTCGACCCGGATCGGCGCGCCGTCGCGCTGGCCCAGCAGTTCGTTGACGGTCTGGACCGCGCCACGCATCTGGGCGTGGCGCTTGCCGGAGTAGCTGGTGGGCAGCCAGTGTCCGGTGCGGTGGTGGACATAGCCCATCCACGGCACCAGCACCAGGGTGGCGAGCAGCACCATGACCACCATGCCGCGGGTCACGCGCCGCTGGGCCACGGCCTCGGCGGCCAGCACGGCCGCCAGCAGCACCACCGCTTCGATGCGCGTGATCAGCATCAGGCCGACCAGCAGGCCCACCACAGCCAGGCGCCGGCGCTGGCAGGCGACGACGGCCCCCAGGCCCAGCGCGAGCCAGACGGTGGTCTCCATGCCGCTGAAGCTGAACCAGGCCAGGTTGCCCGACAAGGCGACCAGCGTGCCGGTCAAGGCGGCCCAGCGGCGGTCACCGCCGCGCACCATCCAGCCCGCCAAGATGGTGGCCAACACGGCCACCGCCGCGTAGCTGAGCAACCCGAACAGGCGGGCCGCGCTGACCACGCCGCAGAGCGGGTGCACGGCCGCCAGCGCCAACGGCCAGAGGATGCTGGTGGTGCCGAGGCCCGGGTCGGGCGGGTTCAGGTTGAAGGTGAGCTGGCCCTGCTCGGCCAGGTGCCGCGCGAAGACCGCGTGGATCCACGCGTCGTCCATCGGGAAAGTGGCCCAGCCGGCCGACAGGAACGCCACGCTGACGACGGCAACAGCGGCAAGCGGGAACACGAGCTGGCGGGTCACGGCAGGCATGGCGTCATTGTAGCACGGGCTATCCAGCCCACGGTGCGGCCAGGGAGGAGAAGCGCCAAGGGAGGCCAAATGATGCCGGCTATGATCAGTTCGTCCGACCAGCCGTCACTCGACCAGGCCGTCCGCCTGCGCGCCGTCCTCACCGCTGTGGCCATCATCCCCCTCAACGCCTGGTGGGTGGCGATGATGGAGGCCATCAAGTACACCGGCCACCCGACCACCTACTCGTTGTACTTCAACGTCGTGATCATCCTGGCCGCCCTGGTGGGCGTGAACAGCCTCCTCGGGCGGCTGTGGCGCGCGCCCTACACGCGGACCGACCTGCTGGTGATCTACTTCATGCTGGCGTTGGCCACGGCCCTGGCCGGACACGACCAGGCCCAGGTGCTGCTGGGCGTGCTGGCGTATCCCATCTACAAGGCCACGCCGGAGAACCAGTGGGCGATCACCTTCGGTGAGCGCATCCCGCGCTATCTGGTGCCGCGCGACCTGAAGGCGCTGGACGGCTTCTTCATCGGCCACAGCAGCTTCTTCGACCACTGGCGCGCCTGGGCCGTGCCACTGGGCTGCTGGGCCGCCTTCGTGGGCGCGCTGTTGCTCTGCTTCTTCTGTCTCAACGCGGTGCTGCGCCGGCAGTGGGTCGAGAACGAACGGCTCAGCTTCCCCTTAGTGGCACTGCCGCTGCAGATGGTCGAGCCGCACTTGGCCTTCTTCCGGCACCGGGCGATGTGGATCGCCTTCTGCATCCCGTTGCTCATCAACGTGGTCAACAACCTCCACCAGTGGTTCCCCGGCGTGCCCGAAGTGGCCACCCGGCGGCACAACCTGGGTGAGTACCTGACCATGCGGCCGTGGAACGCCATCGGCGGCACGCCGATGTTCCTGTTTCCGTTCGCCGTCGGCATCGGCTATCTGTTGCCACTGGACGTGCTGGGCTCGAGTTGGCTGTTCTTCCTGTTCTGGAAGCTCCAGGTCGTCACGGCCTACGGCTCCGGACTGACCAGCGGCCATCCCAACGCGCCGTTCGTGCCGGAGCAGGCGTTCGGCGGCTACGTCGGTCTGGCGGCGTTGTCCATCTACGCCGCGCGCGGCCACCTCGGCCGGGTGGTGCGCGCCTCCTTCGGCCGCGACCCCGAGTATGCGCGGGCTCGCGGCGAGGGGCTGCCATACCCGCTGGCGTTCTGGGGCTTCTGGGCCGGGTTCGGCTTCCTGGTGTGGTTCAGCCGCCGCATGGGCATGGACTGGTGGCCGGTTGTGGCGCTGTTTGCCGGCTACTTCGCCATCAGCCTGGCGGTGGACCGGCTGCGGGCCGAGTTCGGCTCACCAACGCACGACCTGCACAACGCCTACGTGGGCGAGCTGCTGCCGCGCGCCTTCAGCCCGCTCTCGTTCACGCCGCAGACCATGACCGGGTTTGCCCTGTTCTTCTGGTTCAACCGGGCGCACCGCTCGCACCTCATGCCGGTGCAACTCGAGAGCCTGGTGGCCGGTACGCGCGCCAACATCAACCTGCGGCGGCTGACGCTGGCGATGGGCGTGGCGGCGGTGGTCGGCATCGTCTCGGCCTATGTGGCGATCCTGCAGCCGCACTACCAGTACGGCGCCGACAGCGCGAAGGTGTTCCCGCTGCTGCGCATCTTCGGCAACGAGACCTGGGGGCGTCTGACCAGTCAGCTCAACTCGCCGCAGCGACCCGAGCCGGGCAGTCTGGTCGCCGTCGCGGTGGGCTTCTGTGCCTGCGTCAGCCTGTTCCTCATTCGCTCGCAAGTGGCCGGCTTCCCGCTGCACCCGGTGGGTCTGGCCGTCAGCAGCAGTTGGAGCATGGACCAGGTCTGGCTGTCGCTGGTGGTCGCCTGGTGCTGCAAGACGGTGCTGGTGCGCTACGGTGGCCTGAAGCGGTTTCGCGCCGGCGTGCCGTTCTTCCTGGGCCTGGTCCTGGGCGACTTCGTCAGCGGCGGCCTGTTCAACATGGTCGGCATCTGGCTGGATCTGCCGGTCTACCACTTCCTCGGCTGATCGGGCGCCCCAAAGCGAAGAACCCGGGCTCCTCTCCCCGAAGCCCGGGCCCTTCGGATGGTTGCGCGCGCCGGTGGCCTTGCGGTCTGGTGCCGGCGCCTGACCCGCAGTCTAGGCGGCGGCCGTTTCGCGGTCATTTCGCCGACATGAACGGCCGTCGCCAGGCGCGCTGCCTAAGTACCTATCCGAAAAGAGCTGAGTCCTTCTTGGTCCCAGGTTGTCGGAGTCCTT
>CAZHGD010000217.1:0-11071 GCA_964531735.1 uncultured Fimbriimonadaceae bacterium
CGACCGGCGACGCCGCCCCGTCCAGGGCGCGTCGCAGCACGTCGGCCGCCGCCGGCGTGCCGATGCGGCCCAGGGCGATGGCCGCCGCGGACGCCACCTCCGGGCTGCCGCTCTTCAGCAGCTCAGCCAGGCGGTCAACCGCGCCGGCATCGCGCCGGACGGCCACGGAGTTGATCACGCCAACCAGTGGGCCGCCCTGGAGCGTGCCCAACGCGGCGCGCAAGGCGGCGTCGACCGCCGGGTCGGGCAGGTTCTCCAAGGCGTAGCGCGCCATATGGGCCAGCTTCGGGTCGCCGAGCAGGCGAGCCAAGGCCGGCACCGCTTCGGCCGTGCCGAACACGGCCAACTGCTGGCAGGCCTCGACCTGCTGCTCCAGTGACCCGCTGTTGAGCCCCGCGAGCAAGGTGCGCACGCTCTGCCGCGGCAGCACCGCGACGACCACCTGGAAGACGAACCGGCGCCGCGCGTCGGGCTGACCGTCGAAGTAGGCGCAGTCAGCGCTGTCGGCCGGCAGCGCGTCACAGTAGAGCCCGATGCGCGTCTGCCCGGTGCGGTCGGCGATCTCCCAGTAGTAGGCGCCCGCCGGCAACGGCTCGGCCAGGCGGACCTCGACCATCTCGTTGTCGCGCACCGCGGTCAGCACGCGGCGGGCCAGCAAGCGGTCACGCTGCGGTGTGTCGTAGAGCGACAGCGTCAGTCCGCCCTCGTTGTCCGACCAGCTCGGCACGCAGACGCTCACGCCGGCCAGCGGCCGCGTCGCGGTGAAGCGCTGGCCCAGAACGTGGTGGTCGTTCAACGGCACGGGGGTACGCTGAGCCACCGCCGGCAAGGCGGCGCACAGGGCGATCAACGCAACGGCAGAACGAGTACGCATGGCCACCTCGCTACATCCGCCAGGGCTCGCGCATCGCGCGGGAGAGGAGCCGGTTGGCTTCGGCGTCACCGGCGAAGGTCTCCTTCGCGGGGTCCCACTTCAGGCTGCGGTTGAGCTTGTAGGCGATATGCGCCAGATGGCCCAGCGCCGCACCGCGATGGCCCAACTCCTCGTCGGTGCTGGTGCGCCCGCGCGAGCGGATGCAGTCGAGCCAGTTCTGGTGGTGGTTGTTGCCCCAGCCCACCTCATGGCGCGGCATCCGCATCTCCTCGAAGAGGGACTCCGGCGCCCCATCCACCCGGCCGGCCCCGTACAGCGCCGTGACCCAGCCGCGCTCGCCCACGAACAGCGCGCCGAAACTGCCTCGCAACTGCGCGTCGGCCGGCACCGCCTGGTACGCGCTCTTCACCTGGCCCCAGTCGTCGACCAGGTGGACCAGCGCGCCGTTGGCGAAGCGATAGGTCAACGTGGGGTAGCGCCCCGCTGCCGGATGGATGATCTCCACCGGGCCGGTGCGCTCCACGCCGAGGCCGTACTGAACCACATCGGCGCTGTGCGAGTGGTGCCAGGTCACCGACGCGGCGCCGAAGTCGTCGCAGAAGGCCCACGGCACCACACCCGGGATCGGGTTGCGGTGGAACCGGCTGTTGTACGGCCGCCACGGCGCCGGGCCGACCCACAGGTCCCAGTCGAGGCCCGCGGGCACCGGCTCCGCCGGCAGCGGGTAGTTCACCGGCGTGTAGCCGCCTTCCACCTTCGACCACAGCGTGAAGGCGTGCTTGACGGCGCCCAGCCCACCTTCGCGCACGAACTGGATCACGCGGCGGTAGGTGGTGATCGACCGATACTGGGTCCCGGTCTGGAAGACGCGGGCGTACTCGCGCATCACGTCGACCAGCCGGCGGCCCTCGGCCACCGTCAACGAGATCGGCTTCTCGCAGTAGACGTCCTTGCCGGCCTTGGCCGCGTCGATGGACTGCAGGGTGTGCCAGTGGTCGGGCGTGGCAATCAGCACCGCGTCGAGGTCCGGCCGGGCCAGCGCCTCGCGGTAGTCGTTGTAGGCTTTGACCGCCTTGTACGAAGCCGACCCGCGCTGGTTGGCATAGGCCGCTTCGGAGCGGCGCAGGCCATCTTCGCGGCGCACCTGGTCCACATCGCAGACGGCCAGCACCTGGATTGCCGGATTGCCCAGGCAGTAGTTGAGGTGACCGTTGCCCATGGCGCCCAGGCCGATCACGGCCACGGTGATGCGCTCGCTCGGCGCCACCTGGGCGCGCGCCGCCGCCGGCCACACCAGAGCGCTCGCCGCCGCGCCGGCGGCTCGCTTCAGCACCTCGCGCCGGGTCACCGCCGGCTGCGGGTCGTTGCGCTTACTCATCGCTCCGCCTTGTCTGCCGCCTTGAGGCTGAGGTCGTTGAAGAAGGCGACGGTCCGTGCGATCTCGGGCATCGATTCGAGCCAGTTGTAGGCGTACTCCAGACCGTACATGACCGGCCGGATGTTCAAGCGGTGCATCGCCAGAATCAGCCGCTCGGTCTGGCCCACGCCGGTGCCCCACGGCACGTCGTGCCCGTCGGCGCCGAGGGCGTGCAGGTCGTGCATCTGGATGGTGACCAAATGGTCCTTGAGCTTCTCGATGCCGGCCACGGGATCCAGCCCAGCGCGGACCCAGTAGCCGATGTCCGGGCAGGCGCCGATCATCGGGCTCAGCCCGGTCAGCGACTTCAGCATGGCCTCCGGCGTGCAGTAGTTCGGCGACGCCTTCGGGTCGTGGTTGTGGAGGCCGACCTTGATGCCGTACTCCTGGCAGAACCGGTCGATGGTCGGCAGCGCCGCCACCGCGGGCTCGGCAATGAAGGTCTCGATGCCCAGCTTGCGGCCGAACTCGAACACCTTGCGGCAGCCCGCCTCGTCACCCGGGATGTTCTGGTAGTAGTAGGTCAGCAGCCGAATGCCGGCCGCGTCGAGCTTGAGCCGGATCTGCTGGATCTCGTCATCGGTGAGCGTGGGCTCGAAGTTCTTGGCGATGCTGCCGCTGACCTTCTGGAAGCTCAGCGCGCCCATGTAGGGCAACCCGAGCTGGGCCACCTTGTCGACCGCCTCGAAGAAGGTGTACTTGTGGAAGGTGTAGGCCTCCACGCCCAGCCGCCAGCCGAGTTTCTCCTGAGCGCGTATCGCCGGCGTGAGGCGCGCGCTGGGAACCGTCGGCGCGGGCAGGTCGCCCAGAGCGAACTGCGCGGCGGCCAGATAGAACCGCAGCATCGCCGGGTCCCAGAAGGTCTTCGGATTGTGCGCCAACGACGAGTAGAACACCCGCCCGCGCCCGTAGCTGCGGACCCAGGCCACCGCGTAGTCTTCGTCCTCGCGCAGCTTCGGCAGGCGGTCGACGCCTTGCCGCCGGGCCGACTTCTGGTTGTCCAGGCTGAGCAGCACGCGGACGCGGTGACGCGAGTACGGGCCGCTGAACCGGAAGAACTCGTCGGCGTGCTCGAACTCGCTGGGCAGCATCGCGATCACCGGATGCCCCGGCTCCTCGGCGCGGATGACCGCCGGCTCGTCGGCCACCCGATGGTTGGCGCCCCGTCCGCCGAGCAGGCAACCGAACTCGGGCCAGTCGTCGGCGGCGCCCTGGTCCCAGCGCGTGAACCCGACGGTGGTGCCATGCACGCCCATCAGGCCGCCACCACCCAGGACGAACTCCAGCAGGTTGCGCCGCCAGGCCGGGTCGGTGAACTGGTTGCCGACGGTGTTGTTGAAGAACACGGCGTCGAACGTCTTCAGGCTGGCGGCCGAGAAGACCGCCGGATCGCGACTGATCACGGTCTCGAAGGCGCCCGTCTTGCGGCCTAGCAGCGTGAACGCCGTGTTGGCCACCGGAATCGACCCGTGGCCGCCGTAGCCCACGTTGACATCGAAGATCAGCAGTCGGCGCGGCTTGAGCGGCTTGGCCGGCGCCGCGGCGGGCAGGGCCGCCTCGATGCGCTTGGTCTCAGCCGGCCCGGTCAACGTGGGCAGCGCGAACGCCGCCGCGCCCACGGCCGATCCGGCCGCCCCTAGCACGACGAGCGTTGCGCACAGAGCCAACCGTCGCATGGTCCACCTCCGGTGCCCGACGCTTCGCTGCCCTGAGCCTGTTCCCTGCCCTCGGGCGGCTACATCGCGTACTGGTTGCGCCGGATCATCTCGTTCTGCATCTCCACCGGCAGCGCCACGAACCGCGCCGACATGCCGCAAACGCGGACTGTCAGGTCACGGTATTGCTCGGGGTGCTCCTGCGCGGCGCGCAACGTGCGCTCGTCGACGCAGTTCATCTGGCAGGTGGCGCCGCCGCTGGCCGCGAAGGCCCGCTCCAGCGCCGTCAGGTGCGCGCTGGTCAGCTTGGCCAGCGGCAGTTGCAGATCGAGGATGGCGTTCGCCGCGCAGTGCTGCAGGTCGAGGCCGGCCAGCGAGTTGATCACCGCCGTGACCGGCACCGCGCGATGCAGGTTGCGCGGCGAGATGCCGTGCGAGAACACCTCACCCGCACGGCGGCCGTCCGGCGTCGCCGCGGCCTGCTTGGCCCGGGTCAGGTAGTTGTGATAGTAGGCGAAGAAGCTCAACTGGAACGGCCCGCCGCGCTCGTTGAGCAGCCCCTCGGGGATCGCCGCCAGGTCGTCGAACAGCCGCTGGGCCAGGGCGTTCACCGCCGGGTCGTCGTCGCCGTACTTCGGCAGCGCCAGCACCTCGTGCAGCAGCCGGTCGTGGCCTTGCCAGTCCGCGCGCACGGCGTCGAGGACGTCACTCAGCGCATACCGGCCCTCGTCGAAGCAGAGCCGCTTGAGCGCGTAGAGCGAGTCGAGCAGGTTGGCGAAGCCGACCATGGGCAGCGCCGTCGGGCTGTAGCGGGCGCCGCCGGCGGTGTAGTCGCGGCGCTGCTCCAGACAGCCGGCCAGCGACGACGAGAAGAACGGCGCTGGGTTGACCTGCGGCCAGACCGAGCCGTTGCAGGCGATCAACTCGGCGGTCTGCCGGCACGCGTCGGCGATGGTCTGGAGCACCCGGTCGTACAGCTCGGCGAAGCTCGGCGCCCCATCGAGCCGCCGGATGGTCAACTCGGTGGCCGCCAGGTCCTCGCGCAACTCGGGGTGCTCGTGGATGGCCAGTTCGAGCAGGCGCGGCAGGTGGATGTAGCACGCGGCGCCGGCCGAGTGCTCCAGTCCCTCCAGGATCGGTTCGTGGCAGCCGCCCGCCACGTAGCGGCGCGCGTCTTCCAGACGCTTGCCGGCCCGCACCTGCGCGGGGACCAGGCAATCGTCGTTGAACAGCGCAAAGACGTTGCGCCCGGCCAGCAATTGCCGGTTGATCTCGTCCAGGTAGGCGGCCGGCGAACCACTGCCATAGCGACAGTTGAGCTTCGGGTTCATCAGGTGGTGGCGTTCGTGCGCTTCCAGCACCAGGAACGTCACCTCGTTGCAGACCACCTCGCCGCGCTCGTCACAGCCACCCAAGACCAGCGTGGTCGAGGTCTCCTGGAAGTCGGCCGTGTAGAAGTCCTTCTTGTGGTCGGTCGGCAGCAGCCAGCGCTCGACGAGGTCGAGGGCCCCCTCGCGCGTCAGCACGCCGGCGGCGACGTCGCGGCGATAGAGGTCGCCGAGCAGGCGGTCGACGTGCCCGATGACGGAGACGCCGATGCCCTCGATGCTGGAGCACACCTCGCGCAAGAACCAGAGCGTGGCCAGACCCTCGTAGAAGCTCGCCGGCGGCTGCCAGGGCACGCGCCCGGCGGTGTCCGCGATGAGCGTCAGGAAGCGCCGCGCGGTGTCGTCGGGCGCGGTGGCCACGCGCGCGGCGGCCGCCGCGGCGAACTTGGCCCCGATGGCGCGAACCGCCAGGAGGCTCCGCTGAACGGCCGCGATGAAGTCGGCCTCGTCGGCGGTCCGACACCCGTCGGCGGCGGCCACGGCCCGCTCGTAGAGCCCGGCCAGCCCCTGCCGGAAGACCACGCCGGCGCCGAAGCAGGTGTGGTCGGAATCCGGGAAGATGCCGTAGAAGTCGCTGATGCCCAGCCGCTCGCGCAGGTTCCGGATGCGCAGGTTGCGCGGATTGTGGTCACCGAAGAGGTGCGAGCGCCGCTTGAACAGCCAGGCCGCCGCGTTGTACGGGTCGAACGGCACGCCCCAGGACTCCGACTCCTTGAGGCCCATCTCCCAGTAGAACGGGCTGTGCGCGAAGATCACCGGCTCGAACTCAGCCGCCAGTGTCTCATGGAGCTGCGCCTTGAGCAGATAGGTGGACTCCTCAGGATGGGCCGCCGCGTAGGCGTCCATCAGTTCGGCGATCCGGCCGGCCATGGCCTGGGCCTCGGGCTCTCGCCGCGAATGGGCGTAGTAGTAGCCGCGCAACTCGTCTTTCAGGGTGTCCATCGTCTACGCTCCCGTGAAGCCACCGTCCACGATCAGGGTCTGCCCGTGGACGTGCGCGCTCATGTCACTGGCCAGAAACAGCACCGGCCCGATGATGTCCTCGACCTCACCCAGCCGGCCCGACGGGATCGGCCGGCAACGCGCCGCCACCGCCTCCGGGTCGGCGAACAGCGCGGCGTTGATGTCGGTGTTGAAGATGCCCGGCGCGAGGCAGTTGACGTTGATGCCGTGCCGTGCCAGCGCCCCGGCCAGGCTGCGCGTCAGGCCCACCAGGGCGCTCTTCGCCGTGGCATAGGCCACCAGGCTCGCACCTTCCTTGAACGCCGCCGTGGACCCGATCTGGATGATCTTGCCCCGGCCGTGCGCCGCCATGAGACGGCCCGCCTGCTGTGAGAGTTCGAACACCGCGTCGAGCAGCACGGACATATCGTGGTCCCATTGCTCCAGCGGGTACTCCAGCGCCGGCGCACAGAACAGCGCTCCGGCGTTGTTGATCAGGATGTCGAGCCGGCCGTGCGCGGCGTGGACGCGGTCCAGCAGGCCCGCGCGCTCCTCGCGTTGGGCCAGATCGGCCTGGACGTAGCTGGCCTGCCCGCCGCAGGCGCGGATCTCGGCCAGCGCCGCCTCGGCCTCCGGGCTCTGCGAGACGATCACCGTGTGCGCGCCGCGCCGCGCCAGTTCCACCGCCATGGCGCGCCCCAGCCCGCGGCGGCCACCGGTGACCACCGCCACCTGGCCGCTGAAGTCGAAGTACTCCCGCACGCTACGCCTCCTCGCGCCACCGGTGCAGGCGGTTCGGCCTGCGCGGTGGCTCACCTCCCCGGCGCCCGGCCTGCCCCTTGCCGCCATTCGGCCCGCCCTGCTACACTCGCAGCGCCGTCGCTCCCGGAGTTGCCTGTGCCGACCGCCCTCAACGGCCGCGATATCCTGCTGGTCAGTTCGGACGATTTCGAGGCCGGGCTGAAGACCAGCAAGCACCAGTTGACCGCGCGCCTGGCCCGCGACAACCGCGTGCTGTTCATCGAGAGCGTCGGCCTGCGGCGGCCGGGCGTCAGCCGCAAGGACACCTCGCGCATCGTGCGCAAGATCCGCCGCTTCTTCGCCGGACCACAGCCGCGCGGCGATGGTCTGTGGGTCTTCACGCCGCTGGTGATTCCGCTGCACGACCGGGCCTGGGCCCGGCGGTTCAACGCCTGGTTCATGAGCTGGTGCATCCGCCGCGCGGCGGCGCGGCTCGGTTTCCGGCGGCCGCTGATGTGGCTGTTCCTGCCCTCGGCCGCCGGCGTCGTCGGACGTTGCGGTGAAGCGCTGGTCGTCTACTACAACGTCGACGACTTCGCGCAGTTCAGCGGGAGCGACGTCGCGGTGATCACCGCCCTCGACGACGAGGTCACCCGCCGCGCCGATGTCGTCTTCGCCTCGGCGGCCGCGCTGGCCGACCGCAAACGAGCGCTCAACCCGCACACCTACTATAGCCCCCACGGCGTCGACGTGGCCCACTTCCGCACGGCGCTGGACGGTCCGCCACCGCCGCCCGAGGTGGCCGACCTGGCGCGGCCGGTGATCGCCTACTGGGGCTGGATCGCCGACTACTTCGACCTGGCCGCCATCGAGGGCATCGCGCGCGCCCGGCCCGACTGGCAGGTCCTGCTCATCGGCGAGTGCCGGATCGACGTCAGCGCCATCGCCGACTTGCCCAACGTGCGGCTGCTCGGCACCCGCCCCTACGAGCAGTTGCCGGCCTATGCGGCGCAGTGCGACGTGCTGCTGATCCCGCGTGAGATGAACGCGCTGACCCGCAGCATGAACCCGCTGAAGCTGCGCGAGTACCTGGCCACCGGCCGACCGGTGGTCTCGGCGCCGCTGCCCGAGGTGGTCGAGGCGCGCGACGCCAAGTACGGCGACGCGGTGAGCTGCGCCAGCACGCCGGAGGAGTACGTGGCCGCCATCGAGCAGCAACTGGCGCTGGCCTCGCCCGAGCGCGCCCAGGCCATCGCCGCCCTGGTGGCCGATGAGTCGTGGGAGGCCCGGCTCGACGACGTCGCCGCCCAGATCCTGGCCGCCGAGCAGCGCCGCGGCTGATCAGCCCGCGTGGCGCCGGCCACCGCCCGGCCCGCGGTGCGCGGCCGGCCGAACGCCGTCTTCGTCGTCCTCTTCGGCGTTGTCCGGGGCGGCGCCGCCCTCGGCGGCCGTCGACGAGTCATCGGGCTTCGGCCGCCAGGCCGGCGCCGTCGGTGTCGCCACGTCAATGTACAGCGCGTCGCCGCCCAGCTTCTGCCGGATGGCCTGGTAGACCCGCAGCTTACGTTCCAGCTCCTGGGCCTGGCCAATCACCACCAGGTCACCGCCCGCCGTGCGCACGCGCAGCCCGCCGCCGGCCTCGAAGCCGACCGCCTGCGGCTGACCGCCCAGCACTCGCCGGCAGGTCCGGGCCAGCTCGAGCGCCGACTGATAGCGCGGCGTCTTGATCGCCTGACCCGGCTCGGAGGCCTTGGTCCGCAAGCCCAGCACCTGCGGCAGGGCCTTCTCCGGCTGCGGCGTGGCCCGGACCACCAGGCCGTTGGGATCGACGCTCAGCCAGCGCTCGCCCACCTGCACCGCCAGTTCGGGCACCCGTGGCTTCAGGCGCAGCTCGACGCGGTTCGGCAGCCGCCAGCGCAGGTCGGCGCGAGCGACCTCGGGCAGCGCGGCGAACTCGCGGCGGATGGCCTCGCTACGTACGGCAATCGTCCAAAGCTTGCGCCCCAGCAGCGGCTCGGTCTGCCGCGCGGCCAACGGCCGCAGGCTGTCGGGACAGTCCACCAGGTGAACCACGTCGACGTCGAAGACGCGGTTACGGCTGGCCCAGTCCTCGAGGTAGTGCTCGCCGACACCCAGCGCGATGGCCACGACGACCAGCAGCTTGAGCCGCCGCGCGCGTCGCCGTCGGCGCGCGATCATGCGCTGGATCCGGGAGGCCCCGTTAGCCGCCATAGGTCGGTGCCTTTCTTCGCGCCAACGTGCGCTCACGCGCCACGGCGAACCGCGAGCGAGATGGACGTTGACGGCTGATGTTCATCAGCAGCCCCGTTGCGCCGGTGAAACAGCACAGCGAACTGCCCCCATAGCTGAAGAACGGTAGACCAACCCCGGTCTGCGGCAAGAGGCCGCTGGTGACCCCCAGGTTGACCAGCGCCTGCAGGAAGATGGCCGCCGTGATCCCGATGGCCAGCAGACTGCCAAAGGTGTCGGTGCAGCGGTCGGCGATGCTCAGCCCGCGCACGGCAAAGCCGACAAACAGCGCCAGGATGCCGATCAGCCCCAAGCAGCCCAGCTCCTCACCGACAATCGCGGCGATGGAGTCGGTGTAGCACTCGGGCAGGTAGTAGAACTTCTCGATGCTGCGGCCCAGGCCGCGCCCCACCGCGCCGCCGCGCGCCATCGCGGTCATGCAGTGGATGCCCTGATAGCCGCCGTTGTCCTCGTAGCGCTCGGGATGGAACCAGACCTGGATACGCACGCGCTGGTACGGTCGCAGCGCCAGCGAGGTCAGCGCCACCAGGAACACGCCCAGCACCAGCAGGCCCAGGTGCTTCTGCCGCGCGCCGGCCCCGAGCATGACCGCGATGGTGGCCCCGGCCAACACCATCGTGGCGCCCAGGTGCGGCTCCTTGAGCAGCAGGAACGCCATCACCGCGACCACCAGCATCAGGCCCACGAAGTTGACCGGCTCACGGATGCGCTCGCGCAGGTAGGTCGCTCGCTGCGCCAGGTACATGACCAAGGCGAACTTGGCGAACTCGCTCGGCTGCAACACGAAGCCGTTGGGGAGCACCAGCCAACGCTTCGCGCCGTGGCCGGCACCGGTGCCGAACTTGAGCACCGCCACCAGCAGCACGAGCGCGAGCACCATGCAGCAGCAGACGAACAGCCGGTGGCGCAACAGCGGGTACGGCAGGTACAGCGCGAGCAGCAGCGTGACCAGCGCGAACCCGCACCAGCGCGCCTGCCGGATGAACACCACCTGCTGCGAGCTGACCAACTGCTCGACGCTGCGGCCGCGCGGCGGCTGTACCTGACCCTCTTCGTCCAGCGTCGGCTCGGGTGGCAGCGGGCGGCCTTGCTCGACCGCGGTATCGTGCGCGGCGCGCGGGTAGGAGGCGCTGTAGACCGAGACCAGGCCCAGGCCCATCAGCGACACCACGATGGTGAACAGGACCAGATCGGGCCCCGACCGGGGCGTCGGCTGGCTAGGCGTCCTCACGAGGACTTCTCCAACTGTGACAGCACCCGTTCCAGCCCCATCGCCCGCGACGCCTTCAGCAACACCAGATCGCCGGGGCGCAGCAGTCCACGGAGCAATTCGCCCGCCGCCGCCACGTCCGGCACGCTATACACCTCGCCGTGGCCCACATCCCGGGCCCCGGCCGCAATCAACTGACCGAGTTCGCCGACGCCAACCACGAGGTCAACCGTCGTCGCGACATCATGACCTAGCGCGAGGTGTTCGGTTTCAGCCAAATCGCCCATTTCGAGCATGTCGCCGAGCACCGCGATCCGGCGCTCCGCCGGCTCGTCGGCCGCCACCTGCAACGCGGCCCGCACCGAATCCGGAGCGGCGTTGTAAGCGTCATTGATGACGCGCGCGCCGTTGGCCAGCGAGACCACCTCGAGCCGCTGCGGCAGCCGCCGCGCCGCCGCCAGACCGGCGGCGATCTCGTCGGGCGTCAGCCCCGCCGCCAGCGCCACCGTCGCCGCCGCCAGCGCGTTGGCGATCATGTGCCGGCCCGGCAGCGCCAGGTGGACCTCGGCGCTG
>CAZHGD010000218.1:0-10795 GCA_964531735.1 uncultured Fimbriimonadaceae bacterium
CCAGCGTGAACAGCGTGCGCTCGAGGCGCCCGATCTCTTGTAGGGCCTTGGCCAGTGCGTTCTGTCGGGGGTACGCGGCGAGCTTGCGCAACAGGACCGAGGGCGCGACTGTCCCCGCCCGGATGGAGGCGGCCATCCGCAGCACCTCGTCCCAGTTCTCCTCGATCAGCCGCAGGTTCGCCACGCCGCCCACCAGCGGCGCCAACGCCGCATAACCCGTGCCCCGACCGGCCACGACGAGCTTGCGGTCCGCCAGGGCCCGGATCCGCGGCGCGAAGCGGAAGCCGAGCAGGTGGCACAGGCCGAACACGTAGTCCGCCACCCCGCCCGTATCGGTGTAGTGCTCCCGGATCGCGAGCGATGTCTCGTGGTGGAGCAGGCCGTCCAGCACGTGCGGCGCCTCGCTGGCCGTGGCGGCAATGACCTTCGTATGGTAAGGGCCGAAGCGCCCCGAGAGGTGGGTATAGAACTTCACCCCGGCTCGGAGCCGTAGTGGGCGTTGCGCTCGGCCCCGGCCTCGCCGTGCCCGCCGGCCCGGAAGAACTGGCCGTCCGGAGGTGTCGCCTTCACCCCAGAGGGCGCTCAGGGGCTCGGCGTGGATCGCCTCCACCAGGGTGGCCAGGCCGGCCGTGTACGTCTCATCCCGGATATGCCACTCGGCAGTCCACAGCAGCCGCGCGTGGCTCAGGCTGCCCGAGCTGTGGGCCATGCGGGCGAGCCCGAGGTTCGTGGCGTCGGCCAAGAGTGCGCTCATGAGGGCCACGAGGTCGGCGGGCGGCGCCCCCGTGCGCAGGTGGACGAACCGCTCCGCGAACCCGGTCCATCCCTGCACCTCCGTCAACAGGTCCGTGATCCGCAGGCGCGGCAGCATCCCGTACACTCGCCGGGCCAGCTCGTCCGCCGCCTGGGAGGGGTCGCGCCGGATGGGGCTGATCGCCAGCCGCTCGTCGGCGATGGTCGCCCCCGGCAGCTCGCCGCGGGCAGCCAGGTCATCGACCTCCCGCAGCCGGCGCTCGAGGGTGGCAAGGCGCTCGCCGCGCCAGTCGTGGAAGGTGTCGGGCACGGCGAGCCCCAGCGCCCCCTCGCGCCGCAAGGTGGCGAAGGCGTCCGCCGGCAGGAGAAAAGTCTCGAAGGCGCGGAAGGCCCGGCTGCCCTCCACCCAGACGTCGCCCGCCCGTAGCCGGTCCCGCAGGTGGACCATGACCGCCACCTCGTACGCGCGCCGGTCGAACGCGGAGCCGGAGCCGACCAACTGGCGCCAGACGGGCGGGAGGAACGCCGTGGGGACGGTGTCCGGCAGACTGCGCCGCCCGGCCGCGTGCATCGCCTTGAGCGTCGCGAGCGCCTCGAGCAAGGGATCGCCCGCCTTCCAGGAGCGGAAGGTGAAGGCGGGCAGCAGGGCCATCGCCATGCGCCGCACCGCCGGGTGGCCGTTCAGGACCTCGGCCAGGTTGTCCTCCCGCGCCCCGTCCATCGTCCCGTCCGCCTCGACCACCAGGGTGGCGAGCCGGTCCCAGCCCACCGCCTGCTCGACGGCGGCCAGCGGATCGGCGCCGGTCTTGCGGGCGGCCACCAGCGCTTTGGCCATCGTCAGCAGGGCGCGGGTCGTGGTGACCAGCACCTGGGCGCGCCGGACGACGCTCGTTTGGTGCTGGGTGTCGGCCTTGCGGAAGATACTGCCGACCAGCTTGTCGAACATGGTCAGGGCCGCGTCGGTCAGCAACGCCTCCATCTCGCGGGCGAACACGACCAGGGTGGCCAGCCGGCGCGGCCCGTCGTAGCGGGAGACGTGCTGGGCATCGAGGATGGCCGTTCCCCGGGCGATGGCGGCATAGCGGGCCCGATGGATTCGCTGCTCCCGGTCCGGCTCAAGGCCGAGGGCCCGCACCGCCGCGAGCCGTTCGACGAGACCGTCCAGGTTCTTTTGCGCCGGCGCCTCTGGCCAGTTCCGGATCCAGGCGAAGGGTGTCCGCCACCGCAGCACGTCGACCGTCAGCAGCCGTTCCAGTCGGGCCCGGCACTCCGGGTCAAGGCCGGCGATCAGGGCCTGGTGCGCCTGCCGGCGGGCCCGAGCCCGGGCGGCGAGGCCGATCCGCTCCAATACCGCAGGCGCCGGGAGCAGGACACGGTGCTCCCGAAGGTGGCCGATCATGGCGGCCACGAGGGCGTCGCCCCGGTCGGTGCCGGTCGCCTCCTCCAGCGCTACTTTGGCGGTCGTCCGGTAGTCCTCCCGTCCGAAGGGTCGGACGCCGAGGTAGGTTTGCAGCTCGCCCAGGTGCTCCCGGCGCGTCTCTTCCCGCTGTGCGTAGAGCCAGAAGGCGTCCGCGCCGATGCCAAGTTGCCCGCCGATGTAGCTGAGCATGTCCGCTGGTGGCGCGTCCTCTGGGCCGATGGCCCGACCCGGGAAGCGCAGGTAGGCGAGCAGCACAGCGAAGCCGAGGCGGTTGGGCTCGCGCCGGCGCTGGCCAATGAGCGCTAGGTCCTCCGGCGAGAACGTGTAGTGTCGCACGATGCCCGCCGCATCCGTCGGCGGGTCAAAGAAGGCAGCGCGGGCCGACGGCGACAGGAGTTGGCGTGGTTTCATGGAGGTGAGGTCCGACCCGGCACGTCCCGCAACTGTTGCGGGAGTTTGTGGACAACGACCAGTTTGTGGACGTATTATCGGGACGGGTTCGGCCGGTCTGTAGGGCAGCCCAGGCCACCGTCCCGCAACCGTTCGTTTGTTGGACGACTGCGCCACGAGAGGAGACCCCATGGCTCACATCCTCGGCTACGCCCGCGTGTCCACCGACGATCAGGACCTGGACGGCCAGAAGCAGCGCCTCGAAGCCGCTGGTGCGTACCGCGTCTTCGAGGACGTGGTCTCGGGCAAGACCTTCCAACGCCCCGGCCTGACGGCCCTCCTGGACCACGTTCGCCCCGGCGACACGTTGGCTGTCGTGCGCCTCGACCGTCTGGGCCGTTCACTGCGGGAGCTGCTCGACGTGGTGGAGACGCTGAAGGAGCGCGGCGTGGCGTTGCTCTCGTTGGAGGAGCAGCTCGACACTTCCTCGGCGGCGGGCGAGCTGGTCTTCCACGTCTTCGGCGCCATTGCGCAGTTCGAGCGGCGTCTCATCGCCGAGCGCACCCGCGACGGGCTTGCCGCGGCGGTCGCGAAGGGCAGCCGTCCGGGCCGGCCGCCGCTTGATCGCGAGAAGCTCGAAGCGGCGTTGCTGCTGGTCAGAGCTGGCATGTCGCCGACCAGGGCAGCGCGCCAGGTTGGCCTCGGGCGGTCCACGCTCTACCGGGAGATCCAAGGCCAGTCGCTAGCGGGGGACGCTTAGCGTACGATTTCTGACATCCTCTGCCATGACCCCTTAGCGTTGTTTTCTACCCCGCTGCTATCGGAAGGCCGATCCCGCCCTCAGCCGAGAGCCGTTAGTGGCGGTTTTTTGCGGAATTCTTGGACCACCCCCGACCCCGAGCCGAGCGGTCACCACTCTCGCTCGGCGCGCTGGTCGGGTGCCCCAGGTTCGTGTTGGCGCAGCTCGCGGCGTGAGCGACCACGGAGCCGCGAGCCCATCCGCCTCAGGCCGGCGCCTCCTCATCGCGCTGTATCTCGGCGGCCGCTCCCAGGGGCGACCGCGGGGGCGGCGTGGCGTCCGGGGTGGCCGCGTACTCTGGGGTGTACTCGCGGTGCACGACCGTGCCCAGGCGCCTCTCCGCGGCGCGGGTCTTCTGTTCGCAAGTCGGTCCTTTGACGCCGGTGACGCGCTCTTCCACCACGCCGTCCCGGCGGACCACGTACTCACGCCGCTGTCGGTCGGCCATCATGCCACCTCCCGCTCTTCCAGCACCAACCGGATGCTGCCATCCGCCAGGCGCTCCTCTGCCAGCACGATCAGGCCATCCTGGGCCGCCTGGTCGCGCAGGCAGACGCAGGCGTACTGCTGTTGGGCATCGGCCAGGAACTCGTCGGCGTCGATCTTCAGGCCCCACCTGTCGACCACCAGCTCGGCGCCGCTTTCGGCCTCGCGGAAGCCCAGGTCGTAGCCTTCGGGGCGGCGGACGATCAAGTCGGCCGCCTGGGTCTGGCCGTTCCACCCGCGAACGTCGCCTGGCCCCTCGACGGCGTGACCGAGCTCCTCCAGGGCTCGCCTCAGGGCCCCCAGGTCGCGCAGTTCGGTTTTCAGCTTCGTGAAGTGCGACATGGTCCCGTCTCCTCCCAGTTCAACTACTCCGGTTCCACCACGACCAGATGGCTGCTGCCGACCCGGATCGGCTGGCCGCTCAGCACCACCCGGCGGACGCCCGCGTTGACCCGCACATCAGCGACATAGGTCCCGTGGGTGCTGCCGAGGTCTTCCAGGAACAACTGCCCGCCGTCGCGCAAGAGACGTGCGTGCCGGCGCGACACGTGCTCATCGCGCGCCAACCGCACCTCGCACTCGCGGTCGCGGCCAATCGTGCCACCGCTGTCGCCAAGGGTCACGCTCTCGCCGTCGCGGGGGCCGCCAAGGTACTCCACCACGATGCTCATGGCCTTGCTCCTCTAGCTCCAGGTCAGCCGCAGCTCGCCCTCGTGGCAGGTGACTTCGATGCTGCCACCGGCGCCCGGGTCGCGGTCAAGCAGTAGATCCGACAGCGGGTCCTCCAGCAGGCGTTGGATGGCCCGCCGCAGCGGTCTGGCGCCCATCGCCGGATCGAACCCCTCATCGCAGATGCGGTCCAGAGCCTCGGCCGCGAGCGACAGCGTGCAGCCATGCTCCGCGAGCCGTGCCACCAGGGGCGCCACCATGACCTCGGCCACGCGGCGCAGGTCGGCGCGCCCCAACGGACGGAACACGGTCACGCTGTCGATGCGGTTGAGGAACTCGGGCGTGAAGGTGTGTCGCAGCGCCTCCTGCACGTGCGCCGCCAACCGTTCGGCATCGCCGCCGCAGTCGCGCACCGTATCCGCATCGACGCCCGCGTTGGTGGTCATGATAAACACCGCTTGGCGGCCGTCGGCGGTGCGACCGTGGCTGTCCGTCAACCGGCCGTCGTCGAAGAGCTGCAGGAACAGGTTCCAGACGTCGGGATGCGCTTTCTCGAACTCGTCCAGCAGCACCACCGCGTAGGGTCGCCGTCGCAGGGCGCCGGTCAACTGACCTTCCTCCTCGTGCCCGACATAGCCGGGCGGCGAGCCGATCAGCCGCGACAGGTTGTGCTTCTCCATGTACTCGGACATGTCGATGCGGATCAGGCTGCTCGGAGTATGGAAGAGGAACTCCGCCAAGGCCTTGGCCAACTCCGTCTTGCCAACTCCGGTGGAGCCGGCAAAGAGAAACACGCCGGTCGGCCGCTGCGGATCGGTCAGGCCGGCGCGCGCCCGTCGGACCGCCTGCGCCACGGTGGCGACGGCCTCTGGTTGGCCGATGACGCGTTCGGCCAGCCAGTCGCGCAGCCCGCTCAGGCGTCTACGCTCGTCCTCGTTCAGCGCCGTGACCGGCACCCCGGTCCACGCGGAGATGACTTCCGCCACGGCTTCCGGCTCGACGGTGCTGGGCACGCCGCGCTCCGGCCCGCCGCCGACCGACAGGGACCCGATGCGCCGCCGCGCGCAGGCCTGGTCGAGCAGGTCGAACGCCTTGTCGGGGAACCGCCGGTCGGGCAACAGCTTGGCCGCCAGGTCGACGATCCGCGCCAAGGTCTCGTCGGGGATCATCACCTGGTGATGCTCCTGGTACCGGGGCACTGCCGCCTGCAAGATGGCGAGGGTGGTGGCCTGGTCGGGCTCCTCGACGACGATGCACTGGAAGCGGCGCTCCAGCGCGCCGTCGGGCTCGATGTACCGGCGGTACTCGTCCTGCGTGGTGGCGCCGATGCAGGCGAAGTCGCCGCGCGCCAGCGCCGGCTTGAACAACTGAGCGGCGTCCATGCCGCCCGAACTGCCACCGGCGCCGACCAACAGGTGGATCTCGTCGATGAACAGGATCACCTCACCGGCCGCCTCGCGCACCTCGCGCAGCAGGGAGTTGATCCGCTCTTCGAACTGTCCGCGCAGAGACGTGCCCGCCACCAGCGCCGACGGGCTGATCTCGATGATGCGCTTGTCCTGCAACTCGGGGAAGCCCGGCAGGTCACGCTGGGCGATCCGCCAGGCCAGGCCCTCGACCACCGCGCTCTTGCCGACGCCCGCCTCGCCGATGAGCAACGGGTTGCTCTTGGTCCGGCGGGCCAGCGTGCGGGCCATTTCGAGCAGTTCCTCGCGCCGCCCGATGGCCTCGTGCAGTTCGCCGGCCGCCGCGAGTGCGGTCAGGTCGCGGCCGACCTGCGCCAGCACCGCATCGGCGGCGGGTGCCGGCCGGGCCGCCCGCCGGGCGGTCTGGACCAGCCGGTCCCAGTCGACGCCGACTTCGGCCAGAGCGACGGCTACCAGGCTGCGCGGCTCCTCGAGCACCGCCAGCACGAGGTGCCGCTCACCGGCTCGCGGCGCGCCGTCTGCTGTGGCCAGCGCCTGACAGCGGGCCAGGACGCGGCCGCACCGCTCCGTCGGCAGCGGCAGGCCGTCACCCTCGCCGGGATCCGGAGCATAGCGCGCCCGCACCGCGTGGCGGATCTCGCTGTCGTCGAGGCCCATCTCCTGCAGGCTGCGCCGCAGCAGGCCTTCGCGCACCCGTGTCAGCGTGATGAACAGGTGCTCCACACCAAGGTAGTGGTGCCCGGCCGCGCCCGCCTCGGCCGCGGCGGCTTCGCGTAGCATCACCAACGGGTCCTGGCCGCTGCTCTCCGCCATGGCTTACGCCTCCTCCACCGCCTCGCCGGCTGCGGCACTCAGCTCCAGATCCACGCTCTGCTCCGGCTCCGGCGCCGACGGTGTACCGCCGATGCGGATGACCACCGCCGTGACGTTGTCCTGCGCCGGGGCACTCACGGCCGCCCGGACCAGGTCGCGGGCCGCGGCCGGGGCACTCGCCGCCAAGGCCACCAGTCGCGCCAGACGCTCTGGTTCCAGCACCTCCCAGAGCCCGTCACAACACAGCACCACGGCGTCGCCCGGCCGCAGCGGCAGCTCCTGCCACGGCACGATCACCACCGTGTCCAGCCCGACGCAGTTCACCAGCCGGTTGCGCAGGGGATGGTGCTGCGCCGCCTCGGCGGTCAGTTGGCCGCCGCGCACCAACTGCGCCGCCAGCGAGTGGTCGTCGGTCAGCGGCTGCGCCTGCCCGTCGCGGACCAGATAGGCGCGGCAGTCGCCCGCGTGGCCGATGGCCAGCCGGTCCTCGCTGACGGCCGCCACCACCACCGCGGCGCCCATCCCGCGCCGCCCGGCCTCGGCCGCGGCGGCTTGCCGCACCGTGCGGTTCGCCGCTTCCACGGCACGCCGGATCCGCCAGGCGGTGGCCGACAGCTCGGCGGTGTCGGTCAGTGACTGCGGCGCCGGCGTCGCCGGCCGCTGCCAGTCTTCGCGAATGGTGTCGACGGCCAGTTGGCTGGCCAGTTCGCCGGCCTGTTCGCCGCCCAGCCCATCGGCCACCACGAACAGCCCGTCGGCCACGTCGACCAGCCAGGCGTCCTCATTGTTGCTCCGCGCCGGCCCCGTCTCGCTGGCACCGCCGGCGGTCACCGCCAGACTCTCGCTCATAGGGCTTGCTCCAACGCTCGTCGCATCTCGTCGGCCGTCGCGAACCGACGGCCAGGCTCGCGGGCCATCGCCCGGTCCACCACCGCCACCAGCCGCGCGGGCAAGCCCGCCACGCGCTGGCCCAGCGGGACCGGGTTGTCCTCCAAGAGCACCTCCACCGGACTGCGTTGCCGGCCCTGGCGGCGGAGACCGAACTCGTGGGTCGGCTGTCCGCTGAGCAGCACGTACAGACTCGCGCCCATCGCGTAGACGTCCATCTGCGGCGTTGCCCGCCGACAGTCCAGCACCTGCTCGGGTGGCATGTACGGCAGCGTGCCCAGCATTTGCGCGGGTCGTGTCAAACCGGCTGCGTCGGCGTCTTTGGCCAGGCCGAAGTCGGTCACCTTCGTCACGCGGGGCCGCTCCCCGAACAGTAACAGGTTCTGTGGTTTCAGGTCACGGTGAATCACCCCCTGGCTGTGCGCGTGACTGACCCCGCTGAGCGCCTGGCGGATGATGGCTCCGGCCTCGGTTGGGGCCAGCCGGCCGCCGGTGCGCTCCGCCAGCTCCAGCGCGTTGCCGCCGTCGGCCAGCTCCATGGCGATGAACAGCCGTCCGTCGGCCAGGCGGCCGGTGTCGAAGCTCTCCACGATGTTGGGGTGCCGCAGCCGGGTGGCAATCTGCCGCTCGCGCTCGAACCGCGCCAGGGCCTCGGGTCGCACGGCCTCCTCGGGGATGATGGTCTTGACGGCCGCCATCCGGCCATTGCTGCGCCGACGCGCGCGGTAGATGGCGCCCATGCCGCCCGGCCGCTCCGGGCGGCCCTGGCGCATGACCAGAATCTCGTCGAGGACCTCATAGTCATCGAGCGCCGGTGCGACGGGTGGCTGGCGGAGCAGCGCCTGCCGGCAGGCCTCACAGAGGTAGTCCTGTTCGCCGCCAAGGCGCGCCCGGGCCTCCTGGGCCGGCTCGGTGGCGCCGCACCGGCGGCAGTGCAGCGGCTCGTGGTCCAGGCTGCGGTCGAGGATGAACGGGCCCGACCGGTCAACCGAGCCGTCGAGCTGCAGGTCGTCGTCACCGCGAGCCGCCGGCGGCCCCGCCGCGCGTGGGCCGGGCCCGCCCATCAGGTCCAGGTCGCTCGACTGCGCCGCGGGTAGCACCAGGTCGACATCGCCGGCGCGTTCGCGCGGGTCGAGCGCGTACTCCACGCGGAAGTACGTGCTACCGCCGCCGACCACATCACCAGGGCCCAGCCGGCGCAGCTCGTCCCGCGCCAGCGTTTGCTCGTTCACGACCGTGCCGTTGGTGCTGTGCAGGTCCTGGACGTAACAGCGCGGCGGCTGAACCTCGATGGCCAGGTGGACACGGGAGAAGAAGACGTCGTCTTCGGCCACCGTGAGATGGGCGCGCCGCGAGCGGCCGACCAGCAGCCGCGCGCGCTGGTCGAACTCGAACACCCGCCCGCGCTCCGGGCCTTCGGTCACCACCAGACGTATGCGCATCAGGTGTCTCCTCGACGGTCGTCACTCGGCCTCGTCCGCCGGCGGCCAGGTCGCCGCCAGTTCCGCCAGCTTGGCCCGCACCCCGTCTGGCCGCAGCCAGCCGTAGCCCACGTCGCCTAGCGTCCGCAGCAGGCCGGCGAAGTCCTCGTCGGTCCAGGCCGGCGTGCCGCGGCGGGTCAGGGCGAGGGCGATCTCCTTCTTGCTCGGCGTGTGGTCAGTGGCGAGGCCGCCGGCGTAGGGCGTCTGTTGCCGGAGGAAAACCTCCAGGTACGGCTGCGCGCCGTCGTCCCAGGCGGCCGGGTTGTGGGCCTCCAGCTCCCAGTCGAGGTACCGCGGCTTCAGCGTCCTGTCCGCGCTCGCCGACAGGAACCATCGGCCGTCGGCGCTCAGCGCCACCGACGTGACCTCCCGGTTGTGCCCCTCGAACGTCCGCAGGCAGACGCCGCTGGCCACGTCCCACAGCTTCACCGTCTGGTCATGGCTTCCCGACAGCGCCAGCCGGCCGTCGGCGCTCAGCGCCACCGAGGTCACCCGGTTGGTGTGCCCTTCGAAGGTCCGCAGGCAGTCGCCGCTGGCCACGTCCCACAGCTTCAGCGTGTGGTCGTAGCTCCCCGACAGCGCCAGCCGGCCGTCCGCGGCCAGCGCCACCGAGGTCACGTGACTGGTGTGCCCCTCCAACGTCCGCAGGCAGGCGCCGGTGGCCACCTCCCACAGCTTCAGCGTGGTGTCCTTGCTCCCCGACAGCGCCAGTCGGCCGTCAGCGCTCAGCACCGCAGAGAGTACATGGCTGGCACGCCCCGCGCGGGTCCACAGGCAGGCACCGGTGGCCACGTCCCACAACTTCAGGTCGCCCTTGCCTTCGTCGTTGACATCGCCTGAGCCCGACAACGCCAGCCGGCCGTCCGCGCTCAGCGCCACCGAGGTCACCCACCACTTGGTGGGCCGCTTCAGGGCACAAAGGAGTTCGCCCGTGGCCACCGACCACAGCTTCAGGGCGCTCTCTCCATAGCGGCTGGCTCCCGACAGCGCCAGCCGGCCGTCGCCGCTCAGAGCCACCGAGGTCACGCTCAGGTACCCCCCGAACGTCCGCAGGCAGGCGCCGGTGGCTACGTCCCACAGCTTCGTTGCCTCGTCGTTGCTCCCCGACAGCGCCAACCGGCCGTCGCCGCTCAGCGCCACCGATCGTACCGAGTCGGTATGCCCCGCCAGCGGCCGGGCCTGCCAGGTGCCCCGTAGCGCCGCCGGCCGGCACACCCGCTGCAGCCGGCCCCACCGCTCCATGACCTCGGGTCGTCGCTCGTAGCCGGGCTCGGCACGCACCGCCCGCGCCGCCGCCAACGCTTGCGGCCACTCGCCGGCCGCCAGGGCCGCGTCCGTGACGCCCAGCAGCTCCGTGCACCGCGCGGTGCGCGCTGCGGCTTCGTTGGCCGTCAGCGGACGACAGGTCACCAGCGCGTTGGTCCACGACCGTTCGCCGACCGACCACAGCTTCAGCGTATTGTCGCCGCTCGCCGACAGCGCCAGGCGGCCGTCGGCGCTCAGCGCCACCGAACCGGTGTGCCCCGCCAAGGTCCGCAGGCAGGCGCCGCTGGCCACGTCCCACAGCTTCAGCGTCTGGTCGTCGCTCCCCGACAGTGCCAGCCGGCCGTCGGCGCTCAGCGCCACCGAGGTCACCCGGTTGGTGTGCCCTTCGAAGGTCCGCAGGCAG
>CAZHGD010000219.1:0-10785 GCA_964531735.1 uncultured Fimbriimonadaceae bacterium
TGTGCCCGGTCAGCGTCGCCAACGCCTTGCCCTCAGGCAGCGACCACAGCCGCACCGTGTTGTCTGCGCTGGCCGAGGCCAGTGCCTTGCCGTCCGGCGTCACGGCCAGCGCGGTGATCACCGACTGGTGCGCCTTGGGCATACCCTTTGTCGTCCGGCCCTCCGGCAGCAACAGCTTGCCCACGCCGCCGCCGCCCATCACCTGGGCCGTCTGCTGCTGCGCCTCGGCCCGTCCGCCCACCGCGCCTACCGCCGCCGCGGCCAGCGCGGCGCGGAGAAAATCTCGCCGGTCGAAGCAGTAGCGCTCACCCTCGCGCCGCGGGGCAAACAGCCGCGGGCGGTCGTCGTCGGGCGGGGTTGGGCGGTCACTCATGAACGGGTCCCTCCTGGTTGGCGCCGGATTCGGCCAGGCCGTGCCAGACTCCTTCGCCCTGCTCCAACTCGGCCAGCAGCAGCGCGCGGGTGACCTCGCGGGTGACGTGGCAGCGGCCGCCGGCGGTGTCGCTGGGGTCGGGGCGGCGGGTGGCGCAGTCGCCCGCGCACTGCCAGTAGCAGAAGCAGGTGACGCACTCGGCGCGGCGGGTCTGCTGGGCGGCCAGGTAGGCCGACAGCGCCGGCAGGTCGAGTTCGGCGCGGCCGTCGGCCACCCGGCCGACGGTGAACGCCTGCGCCAGCGGACTCAGCTCGCTGAACACCTCGAAACAGGTCACCAGGCGGCCGTCGGCAGTGGCCACCAGCGCGCTCAGCGGGGCCTGGCAGAAGACCGGCGTGATGGTGCCCAGCCGGCCGCCGGAGTAGTAGACCTGCCGGCCCGCCGCCGCGCCCAGGCGCTGGGCCTCCATGAAGCGGGCGGCGAACTCGGTGGCGAACTCGCGGCTCAGGTCGCCGTAGACGCCGCGCGTTGTGGTGAAGGTCGGCTCCACCTGGATCACCGGGCACTGGGTGTGCTCCAGGATCCAGGTCACGCCGGCGGGCAGGTCGGCCACCGACTCGGGCATCACGGTCAGGCGCAGGCCATAGCTGATGCCGGCGGCCTCCAGCGCGCGGATGCTCTCGTGGACCTGCGCCGCGGTGGCGGTGCCGCCCGCGGTGGGCCGCTGGCGGTCCTGCACCGCCGGCAGGCCGTCCATGGACAGGCTGACGTCGGCAAACTCGGCGCAGACGAACTCGCGCTGGGCGGCGGTCCAGACGCCATTGCTGCTCATCGACACCGTGGCGCGCGGGTCGCGCTCCTTGAGGTAGTGGACGGCGCGTTCCAGCAACGCCCAGTGCGCGGTCGGCTCGCCGCCGCCGTGGAAGGTCAGCGCCGGTGGCTGGTCGCCGGCGGCGGCGTTGGCCAGCACCGTGTCGAGGACCGCCTGGGCCGTGGGCCAGTCCATCTCGCGGGTCACCGGTTCGGCGCCGGCATTGGCGTAGCAGTAGACGCAGCGCAGGTTGCAGCGGTTGGTCAGCAGCAGCACGGCGTGGGTCGGCCGCGGCGGCTCGTCGCCCGGCACGAACGGCGGGCAGTCGAGCAGCGGGCCGTCGTAGCCCACGGCGGTGAGGAACTCCTCCACCTCCGGGTCGCGCGGCGCGTCGGGTGCGGCCTCGCGCTGCGCGACGTAGCCGGCCAACGCCTGGTTGCCCAGGAAGGCCAACCGGCGGCGCGGCCGGTAGATGATGACGTGCCCGTCGTAGTCGATCCGGTAGGTTTCCACGGCGAACGGCTCCCCGATGCCCGTGCGCGGCATTGTACCCGGTGGCGCAAGTGTCCGCGACGGGTGGCGGCTCAGCGCGCTGCGAGGCCGCGCGGCTGCGGCCGGACGGGGCAGGTCGGGCAGACTTCGTGCAGGTGCGCGCGGCGGGCCTTGAAGATCTCCATCGCCGGCACCAGTGTGGCGTCGGCTTGCCCCACGCGGCCGTGGCGCTGGACGCCGCGCTCGCGCAGCGTCTGGTCGAGCAGGGCCGGCGGCACCGGGCACTGGCCGGCACGCCAGGCCAGCGAGGGCACCGGGATCACCTGGCCGTCCTCACCCACCACGTCATCGCGGCTGCCGAAGGCGTCCAGACAGCCGGCGCCGAGCGACATCTCGGCTATGTGGTAGACCGTGCTGCGGGTGTGGTCGACGCCCAGCGAGAGCACGTAGCCGCCGCTGTGGACCAGGCGCCCGAGCGGGCTGGCGGCCGTCCAGACGCCGTGGCGGGCATGATCGCGCAGGTAGGCCGCGGCGCGCGGACCGACCGCGGCCACCGCGTGGCTGGGATGATCGCTGCGGAGCACATCGTCGCGCCGCCAGAAGGCGTCGGCGATGGCGCCGTTGAGCGTCGGCGTGGTGAGCGGGTTGTAGACCTGGGCGGCAAAGTGGTGGAACGACGGCATCAGCAGCGTGCCCGCCGGCCCCAGAGCCGCCAAGAGCGCGTCGATGACCGTCTCGGCGCCGCCGCGCACCGGGCCGATGGCCGACAGCGAGCTATGGACCACCACATCGCTGCCCGGCACCAGGCCCAGCTCCAGCAGGTCGGCGGTCAGTTGCTCGGCACCGACCGACTCGGCCTCGGGCAGCAGCGCCACGTAGCCCAACTCGGCCAGCGCGGCGAAGTAGCCGGTCACCTGTTCGACGCTGACCTCGGCACCGGTCTCGGCGCGGAGCAGCGCGGCGATCTCCGGCAGACTGCGCCGGCCGTCGGCCCAGAACAGGGCCCAGTCGCGCAGCTTGCTGCCGCGCAGCGCGTCGGCGATGGCCGCGGGCGTGTTCTCCAGCGTCGGCGACAGTGGCGCGGTGCGGCGCGGGATGTCGCCGGTCGCCGGTGGCGTCGGCTCGCCGCCCGGCAGTTGGCGCTGCCACTCGCGCACCAGTTGCGCCTTGCGGCCGCCCCACCACCAGCGGCGCAGGCGGGTCAGCGTCTGGCGCTGCTGCTCGCGGCGGAAGGCGGCCCATTCAGCCGTGACCTCCGGGCGTGCCAGGTCGCGTTGGAGCCGGCGCGTCTCCAGGGCGGCCCATTCGCCCGCGTCGCGGTGGTCGCCGTCGGCCAGGTGATAGAGATAGGCCGCCAGCCCCGTGGCCGCCAGCGCGAGTCCGGCCGGGTCGAGCACCGCCGGCGTGTCGGCCGAGCTGTGGTAGGCGTCGTAGCCGCGGGCGGCACCACTGTGGTAGGTCGCCAGCCACGGGCAGGGGAAGCCGTACTGCGGGTCGCCCAGCAGCGTGTCGCTGGTCGAGACGAACGGCGCCTGGTGCAACCGGTAGCCGGGGTTGTGCCAGCCCATGGCCGCGCGGAGCAGCCGCGCGCCCAGCTCGTTGACGAAGGTGGCCGACATCGGCACCGTGTCGTGCCATTCCAGCCGCCGGCCGCACAGCTCCGGCCGCAGGCCCACGCAATCGGCGACGACCCCGGCCAGCGGCGGTTGCAGCCGTGACTGCTGTTCCAGGTAGGCGAAGAAGCCATAGCACTCGTAGGCGTGCAGCCAGCGGATGGTCCGCTTCGGGCGCGGCAAGGCGCCGTCGGCAATGCACGCCGACAAGAGGCGGGCGGACTCGAGGCAGGCGGCGACGCCGGAGGCATTGTCGGCCGCGCCGGGCTCGCCGCTGTGGGCCACGGCCCAGACTTCGTCCTGCGGGTCGGCACCGCCGGGCAGCACGCCACTGACCACGTCGTGGCTGCCGACATAGCGGTGGACGCGGCAGTCGAGCGCGATCACCAGGCGGCCGTGCAGTGCGAGCAGCCGGCGGAGCGCGTCGCCGCGGTGCGGTGAGACGGCGAGCACCACCGGGTGCGCCAGGCCGTCGCGCCAGGGCAGGCCGCCCCAGCCCAGCGACAGCCAGGCCGTCGCCGTCGGATCGCTGCCGGCCGGCGTGTCGCAGATGACGGCGATGGGCGCCTTGTCGGCCCACAGCGCGCCGCGCCAATTGGGGCTGACTCGCGTCAGCAGGACCCGACCGGCGAGACCGCGGCGGGGTAGGGCGGCGATGGCCTCGGCCTCGTCGATGACCACCAACTCGCCGCGCACGCCGCCGGCCGGTGTGCTGTTGGACCAGCGGGCCACGTGCCAGGGGTTCTGGGCATAGTCCAGCAGCGGCAGTTGCACCGGCTCGACCACTTCGGCGCGAGCGTGGTGGAGGTCGGCCGCCTCCTGGATGACCCAGCGGCCGGTGCCGAGCCCGGTGCCGGTGGCGATGGCGTCGATCTCGGCGGTGACGCCGGCGGCTTCGTAGTCCGCGGCGAGCCGTTCGGAGGTGCGGTGGAACGAGTCGAAAGAGCACCAGCGCTCGGTCTCGACCAGCCGTTCGACATCAGCCAGGGCGCGGCTTCCGTCGGCGCGCTGGGCCAGCAGCGGCACTCCATCGCGGCAGAAAGCGGCCAGGCGAAGCGCGCGTCGGGCCATGCGGGGCTCTCCGGTCAACCGGGGGCATTGCCTTCGGCCGCCCGCCACTCCTCCTCCAGGACCGACATCAGCAGCACATCCTGGAACCGCCCGCCCGTGAACTGGGCCTGGCGCAGCGTGCCGTCCAGTCGGAAGCCGACCTTCTCGTAGCAGCGGCGGGCGCGGGCGTTGTCGGCGAACACAGACAGTTCGACGCGATGGAGGCCCAGCTCGTCGAAACACCAGCCGAGCAACAGCCGCAGCGCCGCAGTGCCGACGCCCTGGTCCCAGACGCATTTCTCGCCGACGCAGATGCCGAGGCTGGCGTGGCGATTCTTGCGGTCGAGTTTGTGCACACCGCAGATGCCGACGGCACGCCAGCCGTCACCGTGGCGGAGCTCGATAGTGAAGCGGTAGTCGTCGGTGCCGCCGAGCGTGCGTTCGAACCACTGCTCTTCGGCCGCCAGCGACAGGGGTGCGTACATGCTGAGGTGCACCGTCACCGCCGGATCGTTGAGCCAGCGCACGAAGTCGGGCAGGTCGGTGCGCTCGGGCGCGCGCAGACGGACGGTGTCGCCGATGATCACGAGCTGACTCCGGGTTCGGAGCCAAGACGAACGAACGGGCGCGCGAGCAGGTTCCGGATGGCGCGCGCAATCGTCTTGACACAACCGGCACCTGGGTGTAGGCTGTGGCCATACCGATGCCGGGTGAGTGGCGAAACTGGCATACGCGCATGACTTAGGATCATGTGGGGCAACCCGTGCGGGTTCGAGTCCCGCCTCGCCCATTCACCAGCAAAGGAAGTCCGCGGGAGTAGCTCAGTTGGTAGAGCATCTGCTTGCCATGCAGAAGGTCGCGAGTTCGAGCCTCGTCTCCCGCTTGGCGAACAGCCTGACCCTCCACGGGGTCGGCTAGCGCGGCCGGCCCTGAGTCGGCGAACTCGGTTCACATCCGCGCCTCGCCGCGCAGTTGGGCGCGGCGAGGCGCGTTGTTTATCATCGGGGTTAGGCCGTCGGGCAGGAGCCGGGCGGGTACGGAGGATGTCCCAGTGGAGGTCCGATACGAGCGTGAATCCAATGGCATGACCACCATCACGGTCGAGGTGCCGACGGAGACCGTCGACGAGGTCTACCAGCAGGCGCTCAAGGACGTGAAGAAGCACGTCAGCGTGCCGGGGTTCCGGCGGGGCAAGGTGCCGCCGCGGATGGTCGAGTCCATCGTCGGCAAGGACCAGATCCTCGACATGAGCAAGGAACTCCTCGAGCGGAAGGTGTTCCCCGAGGCCATGAACGAGCTCAAGGAACTCCTGCTGCTCGGTGAGGCGGACGTGGAACTGCTCCACCTGGCGCCCGGCAAGCCCTGCGAGATGGCCATCAAGGCGCTGACCGCCAAGGTGCAGTTGCCCGAGTTCGGCGACCTGACCGTCGAGCGCTGGCGGGCCGACGTCGATGACGCCACGGTGGAGGCCGCCGCGCGGCACTTCTACACCGATCGCGCCGAGTACGCGGCGGCCGACCACAGCGACGTTCGCCAGGGCGACAGCGTCGTCTTCGCGCTGCGCATCGTCCGCGACGGCTTCCTGGCCGATGAGTACGGCGAAGACGACCCGCTGCGCGTCGAGATCGGCAACAACAAGCTCAACCCGAACATCGACGAGCACCTGCTCGGCCTGATGGTTGACCAGGAGGTGACGTTCGACGTCACCTATCCCGAGGACTACCACGACGAGAGCTTCCGCGGCCAGACGGTGGACTTCACCGTCAAGGTGACGGCCATCGAGGCCCGCGAGAGCTTCGAGGCGTTCGCCGCGCGGCAGAGCGACGAGGGCACCGTCGAGGCGCTCTATCAGCAGATGCGCGAGTTCATGGAGCGCGAGCGCAAGTCGCTGTTCGGCCAGGTGGCCACCGAGCAGGTGCTGCAGAAGGCCATTGAGGCCGCCCGCTTCGACATCCCCCGCGCCCACCTCGAGGCGACCGTCATGGATGCCCTCGAAGGAGACGACGAGGACGAGGACGACGAGGACGACGACCTCGACGACGATGAACTCGATGATGATGACCTCGCCGAGGACGACGGCGACGAAGCCGATGAGCCCGAGGACGAAGAGGCGCGCGAGGCGCGCATTCGGGCCGAGGTCGAGCAGGACATGAAGCGCTCGCTGCTCCTGCGCGCGGTGCTCAAGCGGGGCGATGTCGAGTTCAAGAGCGACGACATCATGCCGGAGTTGACGACCATCGCCATCCGCAACCGGATTGAGCCACGCGTGCTGATGCAGCGGCTGGCCGACAGCGGCGATCTGGACGGCGTGGTGCAGATGGCCGCGAATCGGAAAGCCGCCGAGTTCATCCTGCAGCAGGCGCAGGTCACCGAGATCGATCCGCCGGCCGTCGGCGATGACGAGGCGACGGTCGCGGCCGCTGATGCCGCAGAGCCGGCGGCGGCGGTGGACGAAGCGCCGGCGGAGCCGGCTGCGGAGGAGTAGTCATGCCTCTGATTCCCATGGTCGTCGAGCAGACGCCGCGCGGCGAGCGGTCGTACGACATCTACTCGCGGCTGCTCCAGGACCGGATTGTGTTCCTGGGCACGCCGGTTGACGACTACATCGCCAACCTGATCATCGCGCAGTTGCTGTTCCTGGCCAAGGAAGACCCGAACCGGGACATCGACCTCTACATCAACAGCCCCGGTGGCGTCATCTACGCCGGCATGGCCATCTACGACACGATCCAGCACATCAAGCCGGACGTGGCCACCATCTGCGTCGGTTTGGCGGCCAGCATGGGCGCCTTCCTGCTGGCGGCCGGTGCGAAGGGCAAGCGCTCGGCGCTGCCGCACGCGCGGATCCTCATCCACCAGCCCAGTGGCGGCTTCTACGGCCAGGCGACCGACATCCAGATCCAGGCCGAGGAAATCCTGCGCATGAAGCGCGACCTCAACCAGATGCTGGCGGACAACACCGGCAACCCGGTGGACAAGATCGCGCACGACGTGGAGCGCGACTACTTCATGTCGGCGCAGGAGGCCAAGGACTACGGTCTGATCGACGAGATCCTGGGCGAGAACCCGGTGGCCGAGCCGAAATAGCCCGAACACTGAAACGTTGCGGGTGCCGAACGGTCTAGAGTCAAGCGCCGGTGTCGGGTGCAGGGAACCCGGCCGGCGGAGTCAGGCGCTATACTGTTCAAAGAGGCTTAGCCCGTGCCGTTGATGGTGCGGCCTGATCGGGTGGCAGTGAAGGCAGACACTGCCAGGAGGCATCCATGCCGAGATTCGGTGACGGCGAGCGCGAGTTGCGGTGCTCCTTCTGCAACAAGAGTCGCAACCAGGTGCGCAAGCTCATCGCAGGTCCCAGTGTCTACATCTGCAACGAGTGCATAGAGCTTTGTAACGAGATCATCGGCGAAGGTGCCGGTCCGGAGCAGGAGCCGCTGCCGCTGGATTACCTCCCGCGTCCGCGGGAGCTGTATGACATCCTCGACCAGTATGTCATTGGCCAGGAGCACGGCAAGCGGGTGCTGTCGGTAGCGGTCTACAACCACTACAAGCGCATCCGCATGGGCAACATCATCGACGATGTCGAGCTCCAGAAGAGCAACATCCTGCTCCTCGGGCCGACCGGCTGTGGCAAGACGCTGCTGGCCCAGACGCTGGCCCGCATTCTGGACGTGCCGTTCACCATCGCCGACGCCACCACTATCACCGAAGCGGGCTACGTCGGTGAGGATGTCGAGAACATCCTCCTCAAGCTGCTGCAGGCCGCCGACAACGACATCGAGCGGGCGCAGCGCGGCATCGTCTACATCGACGAGATCGACAAGATCGCGCGCAAGACGGACAACCCGTCGATCACCCGCGACGTCAGCGGTGAGGGCGTGCAGCAGGCGCTGCTGAAGATCCTCGAAGGGACCGTGGCCAACGTGCCGCCGCAAGGCGGCCGCAAGCACCCGCAGCAGGAGTACGTGCAGCTCGACACCACCAACGTGCTGTTCATCTGCGGCGGCGCGTTCGAAGGGCTCGACCACTTCATCCAGCGGCGCGTCAGCTCGCAGGCGATGGGCTTCCGGGCCTCCGCGAGGGGGCGCGTCGAGACACCGATGGGCGAACTGCTGCGGCAGGTGATGCCCGAGGACCTGCTCAAGTTCGGGCTGATCCCCGAGTTCATCGGCCGTCTGCCCGTGGTGGCCACGCTCGAGCCGCTGGACCGCACCGCGCTGGTGCGTATCCTGACCGAGCCGCGCAACGCCATTGTGAAGCAGCACCAGAAGATGCTGGCCAGCGACCAGGTGGAGTTGGAGTTCGAGCCCGGTGCGCTGGACGCCATCGCCGACGAGGCGATGAAGCGCAGCACGGGTGCGCGGGCGCTCCGGACCATCATCGAAGAGCTGATGCTCAACGTGATGTTCGAGATCCCCTCCCTCAAGTACGTCAAGAAGTGCATCATCACCGAGGCGACGGTCCGCGAGCGGCAAGACCCGCTGCTGCTGACCGCCAGCGGCGAGCCGCACAACCTGGTCGACCGCTCGGAAGAGCCGGCTGCGTGAGCGAGAGCAACTGGGGCGTACGACTGTGGCCATAACCCGCAGCAGCAGCCGGCGGCCGCGCGTGCCGGTCCTTCCCGTGCATGACGGCGTGCTGGTGTTTCCGCACCAGGCCGCGCCGCTGTACGTCGGCCGGCCCGGCTCGCTCCGCGCCGTCGAAGAGGCCATGGCCAACGATCGCCAGGTGCTGCTGGTGGCGCAAGCCGACCAGTCGGTGACCGAGGCCGACCCGCCGGCCGAGGCCCTCTACCGCGTCGGCACCATCTGCCGCATCCTGCAGTTGGTGCCCTTGCCCGACGGCACCGTCCGCGTGGTGCTGGAGGGGCTGAGCCGCGGCAAGGTCGGCACCTACCGTGCGGACGACGGGTATCTGTCGGCGACGGTGCAGCCGCTCTCGGTGAGCGTCACCGTCGACACCGAGGACGAGGCGATTGAGCTGCACGCCCTGTCGCGGAGCGTCAAGGACGCCTTCGCCGAAGCCTGCGACATGGGCAAGCAGGTGCCGCCCGAGGCGGTGGGGCACATCCTGGGTGTGGACGATCCCGAGCGGCTGCTGGAACTGGTCGGGGCCCACCTGTCGGCCGAGGTGTCCGAGCGCCAGCGGGTCCTCCAGACGCTGGACCTGCGCGAGGCCCTGCTCCTCTTGCGCGTGCTGATCGAGCGCGAAGTCGATGTGCTGCGCATCGAGCGTGACATCGAGAGCAAGGTGCGCCGCGAGGTCGGCGATTCGCAGAAGGAGTACATCCTTCGTGAGCGCCTCAAGGCGATCCAGCAGGAGTTGGGCAGCATCGGCTCGGGCGACAGTGACGACCTGGCGATGCTGCGGCGCTCGGTGGCCGACAATGGGCTGAGCGAAGAGGCCGCCGAGAAGGCCAACAAAGAGCTGGCGCGCCTGGAGCACATCCCGCCGGCGTCGCCCGAGAGCGTGGTCATCCGCAGCTATCTGGAGGCGCTCTGCGAGCTGCCCTGGGCCAAGCGCACCGACGACCGCATCGACATCAACGAGGCGCAGCGCATCCTGGATGAGGACCACCACGGTCTGAAAGACGTCAAGGAGCGCATCGTCGAGTTCCTCGCCGTGCGGCAACTCAGCGCGAGCACCAAGGGGCCGATTCTCTGCTTCGTCGGCCCGCCCGGGGTGGGCAAGACCTCCATCGGCAAGAGCATCGCGCGGGCGATGGGCCGCAAGTTCGTGCGCGTGAGCCTGGGTGGCATCCGCGACGAGGCCGAAATCCGCGGCCACCGGCGGACCTACATCGGCTCGATGCCGGGCCGCATCATCCAGACGCTACGCCAGGTCCAGGTGAAGAACCCGGTGTTCATGCTGGACGAGGTCGACAAGATCGGCGCCGACTTCCGCGGCGACCCGGCTGCGGCGCTGCTGGAAGCGCTCGATCCAGAACAGAACGACCAGTTCTCCGACCACTACCTCGAGGTGCGGTTCGACCTGTCCGAGGTGATGTTCCTGCTCACCGCCAACCTGCTGGACACCATTCCGCCGGCCCTGCTCGACCGCATGGAAGTCATTAAACTTTCCGGTTATGTGCTCGAAGAAAAGGCCGCCATTGCGCGCAATTACCTGCTGCCCCACCAGCTGGGCGAACACGGACTGCAACCGAGCGACCTCAAAATCGCCGAGCGCACGCTCCACCAGCTCATCGACCAATATGCCCGCGAAGCCGGTGTGCGCAATCTCGAAAATCAAATCCGCAAAATCTGCCGCAAGGTGGCAAGCCGCCACGCCGAAGGGCAAAGCGCAAGCTTCACCCTCACTGCCGAACTGTTGACGGAATTTCTGGGACAGCCCCCCTTCACCGGCGAAGAACTGTATAACAAAGGCGTACCCGGCACCGTACTTGGCCTGGCCTGGACCAGCATGGGCGGCGCCACGTTATACATCGAAGC
>CAZHGD010000220.1:0-10721 GCA_964531735.1 uncultured Fimbriimonadaceae bacterium
CCGACCCGCGCGAGGTGGCCGCGCGCGGCCTCGCGCGCGGCCCGGGTCCCACGCCCCACCCGCCGGCGCGCGAGCAGCGCCGCGCTCAGCCGCTCGCCCGACTGGCCGGGCACCGCCGCGGTGACGTTCTCCAGCGCCGTCAGCGAGGCGAACACGCGCACGTCCTGGAACAGCCGGCCGAGGCCCTGGCGTGCCACGCGGTCGACCGGTCCGGCGAGGCGACGGCCCTGCCACTCGATGGTCCCGGCGTCCGGCGGCAGGGCGCCGGCGATCAGGTTGACCAACGTGGTCTTGCCCGAGCCGTTCGGGCCGATCAGGCTGGTCAACTGGCCCGCTGGCAGGTCGACGCTCACGTCGTCCACGGCAACGGTGCCGCCGAAGCGCTTGGTGACCCGGTGGCAGCGGAGGATGGGTTCAGCCAAGGTGACGCGCTCCCGCCAGGCCCGCGGGCCGGTAACGCAGGACGACGATCAGGGCGATGGCGAGGACCATCGCGTTGACCTCACCGGCCAGCGCGCCCCACTGCCCGCCAGCGTAGCGCAGCAGCTCCTCGGCGACCGTGAGGAACAGCGCGCCGACGATGGGACCGCGCAGGTTGCCGCAGCCGCCGACGATCAACGCGGTCAGGATGAGAACGCTCTGGTCGATGGTGAAATCGGCCGGGTGCAAGACGTCGGCGGTGACCGCCAGCATGGTGCCGGCCACGGCGGCGCCGGCGCTGCCCAGCAGGAACGCCTTGACCTTCAGCGCAGCGACGCTGCGGCCGAGCGCGGCCACCGCCACCTCGTCATCGCGCAGCGCCCGCAAGAGCAGGCCGAACGGACTGCGCGCCGCGGCGGCGGCCACGACCACCGTCAGCCCCGCCAGCAGTGAGCACAGCGCCAGCAGAGGCCACGTCTCACGCGCGAGCACCACGGGGCCGAACCGGGCCGGCGGCAGGTCCATCAGGCCGAGCGGCCCGCGGGTCAGACCCTCGGCGTTGTAGAGGCAGCGGAAGACGATGTGCTGGAACGCCAGCGTGGCCACGATCAGGTAGTCGTCGCGCAGTCGCAACGAGGGCAGCGCCACCACCACGCCGAGTGCCATGGTGACCAGCAAGCTGCCGGCCAGCACCGCCGGGAACGGCCAGCCGAAGTGCAGGGCGAGCAGCGCCGCCGTGTAGGCGCCGACGCCGTAGAACGCGGCCTGACAGAGCGAGACCAAGCCGGTGTAGCCGACCAGCAGGTTCAGCGAGACGGCGAGCACGAGGTACAACTCGAACTTGACCAGCACCGCGGCTGCGAACCCGAAGCTCATCACACTCCTCAAGTGGCGGGCGCCCCTGCCACGCCCATTGTGGGTGCGACGGCCGGGCGGCGTCTGGGAGGCCTGTTCGCGCCCAGGCGCAGCACCACTGGCGCCGGCAACTGGGCGCAGCCGTGGGCCACGCGCACGTCGACGGCATGCAGGGGCTGCTCGGCCCGGCTCGCCAGGGGCCGAGGCCGGGCTGCCGACGTTCACCGGCTGGTCGCGTTCGCCACCGGCTGCGCCCGGTCCTGCGCGAACGGCGCAGGACTGCCGTGCCGTGACGGCGAACCAGCGCGCTGGGGACGGCCATGGATGATCGCCGTGAGCAGCGCCGCCGTCGCGAGGCGCTGCTCGTTGAGCGCCGCGCACGGGTGCTGGCGCGCTACGGCCAGGCGGTGGACAAACCCCATCGGCTGGCGCACAAGCTGCGGTGCTGCCTGCGGGGTTGCATCTACTGTCGCATCGAGGCCAATCGCCGCTCGGTCCTGCGCACCGAGCGCAGCTTGGCGCTGGATGACGAGGACCTCCAGGTGCTCGGCGCCCATGCCGCTGACCGGCTGGCCCGTCTACGCACCCGGCGCCGCCACCGGCAGGTGCCGTAGCGCCGCCGGACAGTGACTCTCGACCACACCCCCGCTTGTCGTGGGTAGCGCCGCCGCGCCCCATGGGGCCGCGAGTCAAGGCTGGTCCGGCTACGGCACGGCTTCCACCGGCAGGTCGACCGACGCCGGTCGCACGCCCCAGCCGTCGGCGGTGAGCCGCAGGTTCCCGCTGGCTGCCCGGCGACGCGGTCGGGCGGTCAAGACCACCGTGCGCTCTTCGCCCGGCAGGAGCGTCAGTGCGGTGCGACTGAGCGAGGTGGCCACGCCGCCGGGCGCGTCGCTGACGCGCAGCATCAGCCGCATCATCGGCGTGGCGCCGTCGTTGCGCAGCCGGATCTCGCGGGCTTCACCGCGCCCGCCGGCCAGCCGCAGCGGCGCATTGGTCCAGGTCAGCTTGAGCGGCGCCGGCGGCAGGTCGCGCAGGGCGGCCAACGGCTGCTCCTGACGTAGCGAGAGCAAGCGCTTGACCGCGCCGTGGGGCAAGCGGGCGACGTAGGCGAGCAGACCGGTGACGAAACGCTCGCGCGGCTCCCAGAAGGCCAGTCGTCGTCGCATCTCCGGCGACGTGACCAGCAGCAACACGCGGCCCTGCCCATAGCGGCCCTCGACCAGCAACGGGCGCTGCGGACCGTAGGCCAGGATGGTCTCGGCGCCAGGCGCCAGTTCCTGGTACTCGCCGCCGGCCGTCTGGGGCAGCGCGCCGACCAGGCCCGCCAGGGCCGGGTGGTCCGGCAGGACGGCTTCAGGCTGCGCCGGCGTGCGCACCGGCTCGGGCCGCCCGATGGCCGGTGCCGCCGGGAGGGCCTCGGCCAACGGACTGTCGGCCAGCCACTCGGGCGGACCCTCCACGAGCAGACCCGCGCCGGCCCGCACGCGAGCCAGCATGGCGGCGGTCTGCTCGGAAGTTGGTGCCTGGGCGGCCCCAGGTGCCAGATACCAGGCTTCGGCGTTAGCCGCCTCGGCCGGCTCCAGCCAGGCAAAGCCCCGCGGCCGCGCGTCGCCGCCCAGTGCGGCCACCTTGGCCTCGGCGGCGACGGGTGCTCCGTAGAGGCCGAGTACCGCCACATCGGGCTCGACCCGCGAGCCCGGCGCGTCCGTGATCACCAGGTAGGCACCTGGCGCGATGCTCTCGTCGATCTCCCAGACCAGCCGGCCAACTGGGTCCACGCCTGGCGGCTGGTCGCCGGCCGGCCACTCGGCCGATTTCTGCAACCGGCCATCGAGGCTCAGGATGCGCGTGCGAATGCTCCGCCACGGTGCCGGGACCCGCTCCAGCCAGGTGCGGCCGGTGCGGCCATAGGCTTCGATGGTGACCAGATCGCCGCGCTGGGCGAGGTGGCGCGACAACCGGGCATGCACACCGACCGAGGCCAGATGCCGCCGCACCACGTCCAGCCCTGGGCGGGGTCGGCCACCATGGTCGAGCAGGGCGCCGCCGATGCGCGGCCACGATTCGGTGAGCGGGGCCACGTAGATGGCGCCGCCGGCCGCGTTGGCCGCGGCCATCTGCCGGCTGGTGACCTCGGTCTGCCAGGCGGTCAGCAGGTCGGCCAGGTCGGCCTCGCCGCGGGGCGGGCCCAGCCAGGCACGGGCCTCGTCCAGGTCGGTCTCGCTGCCACCGTGCAGCCGCCACCAGTCGGTCAGCGGCCACGGCGTGGTCTGCTGTTCGGCTGCCTGCGCGTCGCGCTGCAGGAAGCCGAGGTCGGCGGGCGGCGCGCCCGGTGGTGTCACCTGCTGCACCGGCACGACCCAGGCCGGGCGCTGTCCGGTGGCATCGACGCGGCCAACGAAGGTCCAGGCGGTGGCACCGGGGCGCGACGCGGTCGGCCGGACCACCAGCGTGTCCGGCGCGAGCTTGCCGAGCAGGTCCTCGGCCACGCGCCGGCGCGCGTCGGTCGCTTCGTCGGCCGCCAGATCGGTGCCCAGCGCGTAGGCGATGACGCACGGATGGCTCCGCGTCGCCGTGATGATGCCGGTGACCGCGGCGGTCAGTTCCTCGCTGTCGAGGCGGCCGAGGCCGCCGATCAGTGGCAGGTCCTGGATGACCAGCAGGCCCAGCCGGTCGCAGGTCTCATAGAAGGCCGGTTCGGCCAGACCGCCACCGGCCCACACGCGCAGGGCGTTGAACCCGGCCTCGGCGGCGGTGCGCAGGAGCGTTTCACAGCGCTCGGCCGAGGCGCGCAGGAAGCGGTCGGGCGGCCGCCACTCGGCGATGCGCAAGGCCACCGGCACGGTGTTGACGTCGATGGAGCCGTCGGTGCCACGCACGCTGACTTGCCGCACGCCACAGACGACATCGGCGGTGTCGGCGCGGCCGGCCGGGCTGAGGGCCGACAGTTCGACCCGGTAGCGCGGTCGACCGCCGGTGCCCGCCGGCCACCACAGCCGCATCTCCGGCAAGTCGACCGCCGTCTCGTAAGGACAGCGGCGAGACGGTGGCACGGTGACGCGCGTGCTGAACGGCACGGCGCCGTCCTCGCCGTCGACCGCGCGCACGACCCCCATGACCGTGGTCTCGACCGGTTCGGCCGTCAGGTTCTGCAACTCGCCGGCGACCACCAGCCGCACCGGCACCCGCGCGGCGTCGCCCGCCGGCGCCGCGCCGTTGACCTCGGCTCGAACCAGCGGCGCGGCGAAGCGCACCGGACCGCCGGCGCGGATGGCCACCGTGCCATGGATGCCCAGCGGCACGGCCGGGCCGCCGCCGTCCAAGCCGTAGCCGGCACCGCAACCGACCACCGCCTCGCGCGGTGCCGGATCGAAGCGCGGGACATTGGTCCACGGCGCGGCGCCGGCCAACAGGCGGACGGCCACGTGGTTCGGCTCGCCGGCGCGGGCGGCCGCGCTCAGTTCCAGGCTGGCGTGGGCGAACGGACCGCTGACCCGCCCGCAGTAGACGCCGTTGACCCACACCTCGCCGACTTGCGTCACGCCGCTCAGTTCCAGCCACAGACGCCGCCCGTGCCAGGCGGAGGGCAGGTCGACCTGCCGGTGCAGCCACCACTCCCGGCGGCTCAGTTCGGCGGCGGCGCGCAGGTTGTCGTTCAGGTACGGGTCGGGGATCTCGCCGGTGGCCACCAAAGCGTGAGTGACGCCGCCGGGCAGGTGGATGGTGCGGTCCTGGTCGGCGGGCCAGCGCTTCTCGAAGCCGCGGGCCAGGCCGTCGCCGACGGCGGTGTCGTCCAGCACCCAGGCGCCGTCCAGCGCCAAGCGGTCGGCCAGGCGCGGCCGCGGCGTGCTGGTCTCGCGCGGCTCGGTGCGCCGGGTCAGTCGGGCCAGGCCCCAACCGGCGTCGCCGAACAGCCACTTGCGCCCGTCGAGGGCGCGGGCCAGCAGCGACAGTTCCTTGACGCCGGTCACCTTGGCCACGATGTGGCGCGGCGCGGTGTTCCAGCGCATCTCGCCGGTGTCCGCCAGGAGTTTGCCGTCGCCATAGACCTGGAAAGCGACGCGCTCGGCCTGCTCGCGAGCCTGCGACACGCTGGTGGCGCCTTCGAGGTCGATGCCGACCCAGGCTTCGAAGCTCTCGAACTCGCCGCCGATGTCGTACACCACCTCGGCTTGCGGATGCACGCCCAGGCCCCGCTCGAAGCGCATCTGGCCCAGCGTGATGGCGCGGCCTTCGAAGCTCTGGTCGTAGCCCAGGACGCCTTTCTCCTGGTTGATGCGCAGCGGCGTCACCTCGCCGAGGTAGACCACCTCGCCGCTGGGCAGCGCGCCGAGCGGGTCGGGCGGGCAGCGCGGCTGGGTGGCCTGCCGCAGCGCCGGATCACCGCGGTGGATCACCGCGTCGTCGAGCTTCCAGTCCTGGTCGAAGTAGCCCATGGCCAAGAACGTCTCGGGATCCTGCGTGTGGGCGTCGAAGACGGCGAAGTCGAAGAAGTTGCGGTCGTCGAAGACGCCCCAATCGAAGAAGTTGCCGAACCGGCCATTGATGTCGTAGGTGCCCTGCCAGGTCACACCGGCGAACACGCAGAGGTAGCGCGTGGGCTGCAACGGGTTCGGGTAGCAGAGCTTGACGCCGACGTCCTCGCCCGCGAACACCTCGGTGCCGAACTGCACGCCGCCGTCGACGAAGCGGATTGGCAGCCGGTCGTTGACGCGAGCGACGATGCGGTTGCTGTCCGGGCCGCCGTAGCAGATGAGATTGCTCTCGGCGATGTCCTGGTCGGTCACCTCCCAGTCCATCTTCACGCGGGCCCGCTGGTCGCGGCCCCAGCGCCGCCACTTCTCGGCCATCTGCTCGGTCATGCGGCGGTTGACCTCGTTCGTGCGGCGGTCGCCCTTGGTGCCGCAGACCAGCAGGAACCGCGACATGAACGCGTGTTCCACCGCGCCGCCCACCGCCACGTTCTTCTCGACGGTGCGCGGCCGCTCGGCCGGCTGCCAGCCTTGGGCGGTCTGCCCGAGCCGCACCACGCGCGTTTCGGGCACCGGCCCCTGCCAGGCGGGCGTGCCGTCCACCACGACCCGGACCGGCTGTTTGGTGTCGAGCAGCTTGTCGCTCAGCTTGAGCGACAACCGCTGGACGTTGTCGGTGCGGACGGTGATGACCTGGCCGTCGACCCGCGCGTCGATCACCGCGTCCTGCGCCACGCGGCCGAACCGCTCGATGGCGACCCAGTAGGCGCCCGGATAGCGGTGCCAGGAGGTGCGGTAGGTGACATGCCGCGGGAACGGGTCGCGCACGCGCGAGAACATGAAGTTCCGCTGGCGCTCGCCCGAGCCGAACGGGAAGCCGCCGTGCCCGACGTCGGGGAACTCCTCGTAGACGCAGTCGTAACCCAACTGCCGCAGCCGCTCGGTGATGGTGCGCTCGTGGCCCACCGGGCAGATGTCGTCCACCGCGCCGTGCAGCGCGTAGGCCCCGACGTTGCGCAGGTTCTCCGCGTAGGTGAAGGCTGAGGTGGTCGCCTGGATCCACTCGCGGAACGGCGTCAGGAAGCTGGTGCCGCGCTGACCCCAGCCCCAGACCTCTTCCCATACCTTGTGGTTGGCATTGCTGGCCGTCGGGCCGATGGCCGCAAAGCGGTCGGGGTACAACGTCGCCATGTGCCAGGAGCCGGTGCCGCCCATCGAGCCGCCGGTGCAGTAGACGCGGTCGGGATCGCAGCGGTAGTCTTCGAGCACGGCGTCGATGACGGTCAGGATGTCCCGCTCGCACCACAGCTTGTAGTCGCCATTGCCGCGCCCATAGGGCGCCACGGCGATGGCATCGGGGTAGCTCGGTGCCGGATAGCCATGGAAGCGGCCGAACCCGTAGCCGTGCAGGCTGACGACCAGCGGCAGCTTGGCGCCTGGTTTCCAGGTCTCCGGCACGGTGACGCCATAGCTCTGCACGGTGTCGTCGATGTCGCTGACGTAGCCGCGCAGCAGCGGACCCGTCTTGCCCGCCAGCGGGTCCTTGCCGGCCAGGGCCGTCTGAGCCTGCTGTTCCAGGTCGGCCTGTTCGGCGGCCAGCCGATCCAGATCGGCGCGCGCCAGCCCTCCGCGCCAGTCGTTCTGGTCCTGCTCGCGGTCCTCCAGGTTGGCCAGCAGCGTACCCAGGTGGCGCCGCCGCCGGGTGTTGCTGCCCGGATCGGTGGCGGCGGCCAACAGCTTGGCCCGCAAGCCGCCCAGTCGTCCCAGATGGTCGCGATAGGCCGCGCCGACGCTCTGCACGCGCCCGTACACCGCCGCCTCGGCCAGGCCGGGTCCACCGAACGAGCCGGCCAGCAGACACTGCCCGGCGAAGTCCGGCGGCGTATGCCACGACCACGACCAGCCGCTGACCGCGCCCTCGCGCCAGAAGTCGCCCCGCGTCAGCAGGACCGGTTCGCCGCGACTGTCGAACAGATGCACGTCCATCTGGGCCGCCAGTTCGGCCGGGCAGCCCGTGAGGGCCAGGACGCGGACGTCCTCGTCACTCTCGTAATGGCCGCGCTCCGTGCCGAGCGGCAGGACGGCGGGCAGAAACGGCACGGCGGCCGCGGCGTCGAACCGGTCGACCGGCCGCAGTTCGCCGAGGCGCGCCGGGCGCAGCGGGTCGGGCAGGCGCGGCGGCTGGTAGCCCGTCGGCTTCTCAGCCGGTGGCGTGGCCACGGGCTCGAACTCGCTGGGCCAGCTCAGCACGGCGCGTTCGCTGCGGTTGTCGTCCCAGTCCACCACCTGCACGGCCAGACCGCGCACGGCATCGGGCGCGCCGGCGGGCAGGACCGTCCACGGCAGGCGGACCTCGCAGCGGTAGGCGCGCTCCAGCGTCACCCAGTCGACCTGCGTCCCGGGCACCAGTTCGCGGCGGTCGGCGTCGGCCACCCGGGCGGTCTCGGTCACGCCGTCGCGCGTGGCCGGCGGCAGCACCAGCAGGGCCAGGCAGTCACCGGGCGCGGCCGTGGGCGTCGCGCCCAGAAACAAGCGCAGGTGGTCGCCCGCGGGACCGTTGCCGGTCAGGAAGACCAGCCGGTCGTCGGCCACCTCGGCCTGGACCAACAGGCCGCCCGGCGTGGCCGCGAACCGGACGATGGCGCTGAGGTCGGCCCGGCCGCGCCAGTTGCGGTTGTAGCCGGCTTGGTGGACCAGACCCAACGGCACGCCTGGCAGCAGTGGCCAGGCGGTGGCGTCGTTGGGCTTGGCCGGCCAGCCGTCCGGCTGGCGGAGTGCCGGCGCCACGGCGGCCTGGCGGCGCGCGGCGTCCCACGGCACGCTGCCGGGCTCGCCGACGGCGACGCCCGCCACCGCCAACACGGCGGCCACGAGCAGACGGCTGTGGCGCCTGTGGTGGTCCAACGATGCGGGTCGCTCGCTCAGGGCGTTGCCTCCATCCGAAGGAGGGTTCGCGACGGCGCCGGAGGGTCCTTCCGCCCGCGCCGGCGGCCGAAGCAGGGATGCGCCCGGCCGCCGGGAAAGGCACCGCCGGAGCAGTCGTTGTTGCACCGTCACCAGACCACCGGCCGTTGGCAGCTCGGCTTCGCGTTGGCCTTGGTGCCCGCCGTGCTGTGGGGCACCTTGCCCATTGCGCTCAAGCTGCTGCTGACCGACCTGTCTGCCTGCACCGTGGCCTGGTGCCGGTTCGTCGGCGCCGCCACCGTGCTGGCCCTGGCCCTGGGCCTGCACGGCTCGTTGCCGCGACCGTGGACGATGGGCCGGAGCGCGCTAGGTCTGCTGGCCCTGGCCTGCCTGGGCCTCGCCGGCAACTACTACTTCTGGACCCTCAGTGTGCAGCATGTGTCGCCGGCCACCTCGGCCGTGGTGGTGCAGTGCTCGGCGCCGTTCTTGGCCGCCGGCGCCATGCTGATCTACCGCGAGCGGTTCAGCCGGCTGCAGTGGTTCGGCTTCGCCATCCTGCTGTCGGGCCTGGCCCTGTTCTTCCGCGATGGCCTGGCGACGCTGCTCTCCGATCCGGGCCGCTACTGGCTCGGCGCCTCGCTGGCGATGCTGTCGTCCTTCGTCTGGGTCTTCTACGCCCTGTCCCAGAAGCAACTGCTCGTGTCGCTGCCGTCGCAGGGCATCATGGTCATGGTCTACGCCGGCTCATCGCTCGTGCTGCTGCCCGGCGTCCATGTCTCACAACTGGCCGCCCTGAGCGCCGTGCAGGTGGCCTTGCTGGCCTATTGCGTGCTCAACACGCTGGTCGCCTACGGGGCCTTGGCCGAGGCCCTGGACCACTGGGAGGCGTCGAGCGTCAGCGCCGTGCTGCCCCTGTCGCCGCTGTTCACGCTGTTGTTCATGAGCGCGCTGAGCCGGTGGCTGCCTGGCGTCGTGGCGCCGGAGCGGCTGTCGGTGGTAGGCGTGGTGGGTGCGCTGGGTGTGGTCAGCGGCGCCATGCTCACCGCGTTGGGCGGCCAGCGCGGCTGAGGGGAGGTCGCTCCGCCAATCGGGTGAACCACCCACCGGGAGTTCGGTATGGAGTTGTCGATCACCACCGACTACGAGGTGAGTGCGGATGTGCCGCGCGAGGGTCAGTGCCAGCGAATGCGGGGCGCCGGCTTCGAATGGGTTCATTGGTGCTACGACTGGGCCGACGACGTCATCTACGGTGACGAGGGCATCGCCCAGATCAAGGCGATGCTCGACCGCGCGGGGCTGAAGCTGCTGGACACGCACGGCGTGTGCTGGGGTGGGGCACGCGAGTTCGATCTTGACCCAGCGAAGCGCGAACACGCGCTGGAACTGCACCGCGACCGGCTGCGCATGACCGCCGCGCTGGGCGGTGACACGGTGGTGATCCATCCGGCCGTTGGCGAGGACATGGCTGCCGCCATCGACCGCCAGCTCGCGTCCATCGAGCAACTGGCGCCACTGTGCCGCGAACTGGGTGTCAGCTTGTCCATCGAGAACACCTGGCCGGCGACGGTCGACCACGCGGTCATTCCCGCGCTGCTCGACGCCTTCGGGCCCGAGGTGATGGGCTTCTGTCTGGATTCGGGCCATGCCAACCTGTCGGGCAACACCGACTGGCTGATCGAGCATGCGTTCGGCCGCCTCAACTGCCTGCACCTGCACGACAACGACGGCCAAAGCGACCAGCACCAGATCCCCGGCATGGGCACGGTGGCGTGGGAGAAGGTGGCCCCGGCCATCCTGGCCAGCGGCTATCGCAAGCCGATCAACTTCGAGTTGAGCCTGGGCCGCTCGCATTTCCGTCGGGAGGAACCGTTCCTGGCCGCCGGCTACGCCGCGGGCCGGTGGCTGTTCCCGGCCGAGTGAGGCCCGCGGCCTGAGCACCACGCGGCGCGACCGGCCGCCCGCTGGTCGCGCCGCGGTCGCCGGTGCTGGCCGGCGCACCGGCGAACCACGGTCGCCGACGAGCGGGAGGGCGAAGCTCTTGCTGAGCCGGCCGTTCGCGCGGTCGTG
>CAZHGD010000221.1:0-10719 GCA_964531735.1 uncultured Fimbriimonadaceae bacterium
CTGGCGCCGGTGGTCACCAGCGGTGGCGTGGCGGCAGCCGAGCCGGCCACCGGGCGCAACGCCGAGGCGGCGCCCGCGCCGCTCACCGGGGCACCGCGTGTCGCCCCCGTCACGCCGCCGCTGTCGCGCCGGCTGAGCGGGCCGGGCACCACGGCCACCATCGGCAAGGTGCACACCGTGCAGCGCGGTGAGACGCTCGCGGCGGTGGCGCGGCACTACCGGACCAGCGTCCGCGACCTCATGCGCATCAACGGCGTCACCAACGTGCGGCAGTTGCACACCGGGCAGCGGCTGGTCATCCCGGCCGGCCTGACGGTCAACGGCAAGCCGGTCCGCGCCGACGTGCCGGCGGTACAGCAGCGCGACGGCGTCACCACCTCACCGCTCCGGTTCGTGGTGGAGGCGCTGGGTGGCACGGTCACCTGGATGGGCCCGGAGACCAAGCAGGTCACGGCCAAGGTGCAGAACCGCGGCGTGATCACGTTCACGGTCGGCAGCCCGCAGGTGCAGGTCAACGACGAGCACGTCCTCATGGACCTGGCCGCCTACATCGACAGCGGCCGCACCATGGTGCCGTTGCGCTTCATCGGTCAGGCGCTGGACGTGACGATCGAAGTCGACGAGGATTCGGGCAACATCACAGTCCGCTCCAACCGCTAGTCTCGACCGAACAGATACGGCCCGGACCAGCGGCGGTCCGGGCCGTATTGTGTCTATCGGCGGTGGCGCGTCTGGCGAGGCCCGGCGGGCGGTAGCAGGATGGTCAAGCGGCGGATGGGACGATGGCTGGCGGTCGCGTTCTGGGCCATCTGGTGGGCCAGGCCGGCCGCCGCGCAGTTGCGGTGGAGCTCGTTTCTTCACGGCGGCGAGACGTATTGCGTGCAGGCGCGTGGCCCCGCGCTCTGGGCCGGCACCAGCGCCGGCATCCGCGCCTACGAGCCGGCGCCCGCGGGGGCCGCGCGAGTGCGCGAGCTGGCCTTGCCCGCCGAACTGCCGGGCAGCAGTGTCACCGCGCTCTACTTCGAGCCGAACGCCGCCTGGGTCGGCCTGCGCACCGGCGTCGTGGCGCGCCTCGATCTGGAGACCAACGCCTGGCGGCTGTACGACGACAAGTCCAAGCTGCCCAACGCGCCGATCACCCGGATCATCAGTGACGGCACGGACCTCTGGGCGGCGACGCTGGGTGGCGGCGTGGCCCGGCTCAACGCGCTGAAGCAGGAGTGGGAGGTCTGGAACCAGGACGAGGGCGTCAGCTCGCAGGTGCGCTGCCTGGCAGGCAACCAGACTATGCTGTGGGCCGGCACCGAGCAGGGGCTGTACCGGTTGCAGCGCGCCAACCTGAAGTGGGAGCCCGTGCGGGCGAAGGACGCGCTCGGCGGCCGCATCAACGACCTCGCCCTGTCGCCGCGCAATCTGTGGGTGGCCACAGCCACCGAAGGACTGTGCCGCATCCGGACGGACACCGGCGAGTTCTACCGCTACGACCTGGCACGCTACGGCGTCACCAAGGTGCTGGCGTTGTGCTCGACGCCCGAGGGCGACCTGTGGATTGCCACCGACAACGGCCTGCTGCGCGCGCCACTGGACGACACCGGCCGCGAGGCCTGGGCTTTCCTGGAGAAGCCGCTGGTCGACGTCACCGGCGTGGCCCAGTCGAACAACGCGGTCTGGGTGGCCACGCGGCGTGGCGGGCTGTGGCGCTACCGGGGTGACACCGGCAAGTGGGAGCAGTACGCCCCGCGCGAGGCGCTGCCGGGCAGCGACATCGCCGCGCTGGCCCCGCAGGCCAACTACGCCTGGTGCGGCTTCCGCGGCGAGGGCCTGGCCCGTTACGACCTGCGCACCGAACGCTGGGACACCATTCCCACCCCGCCCGAGGCGCCCCGCCGCCTGCGCGACGTGGCCGTGCGCGACCAGATGGTCTACTGCGCCTGCCAGGACGGCATCGCGGTCTATGACCAGCGGGCCGGCTACTGGAACGTGCTGCTCAGCCGCTTCCACGCCGAGTTGGGCGGTGACGAGTGGACCAGTGTGGTGACGGTTGGTGACAACGTCTGGTTCGCCGGGCCCGGTCGCGTCTCGGTCTTCTCGCCGACGATGGAGCTGCGGGCCACCTACCAGTTCAACGGCGTCGAGGCCAGTCGCGACGGCAGCCTGCCCAAGCTGTATCCCGACTCCTGGTCGGGCGACATGTGGCTGGTCACGCGCGGCGGCGCCTGGCGCTACCAGGCCCGCCAGAACGTGTGGGGCGAGTTCAGCGCGGAGTACTTCGCACCGCAGACTCCGGGTCTTTTCCAGCGCGAAGGGCGCTTGATCCGAAACCTGACGACCGACAACGACTCCGTATGGTTGGTGACGCTTGATCGCGTGGTGCAGTACCGCAAGCAGCTCAACCAGTTGTGGTACTGGGACCGCGCCCGCGTCCCGGCTCTGGAGGAGCCGCGGCTGGTGGCCGCCGACCGGTTTGCGGTCTGGGTCGCCAGTCGAGCGGGCTTGTGCCAGTACGACCGGCAGACCGGCGAATGGCGGACCCATGCGTGGTCCGAGGCCGGGCTGAGCGGCGAGCCGACGGCCCTGGCGACGGACGGTGACGAGCCCTACATCTGGGTGGCCACCGAACGCGGTGTGGGCCGGCTCGAGCTGCGGGCCGAAGGGGCCCGCTGGCTGGCCTTTCCGCCGGGAACGCGGATTGTGTCCGGCGTCCGGAGTATCGTCACGACGCCGTTGGCGGTCTGGTTCGTGGGCCGCGAGGGCGTCACGCTGTACCGGCGCGAGGCTCGTGGTGAGGTTACCGACTGAGGGCTGGGAGCGATCCGCCGGCCGGCAGCAGACGCGCTGCCGGGGGCCGGTCGCTTGTGACCGAGTACGGGCCGTGCCGAGGATGGCTGTCTGGCTCCCGATACGTCCCCGGACGATTCTGAGACTGCGAGGCGGAGCATGAGAAGGATCTTGCGGGCCGGCTACTTTCGGCCGGTGACTTGGCTCACCTGTGTCGCCACCGTGTTGGTGCCGCTCCTGGTCCCGGCTCCGCGAGCCGCGGCCCAGAATGCGAATCTGGTGCCGGTGGCGGTGGTGCAGGTGGTGAACCAGAGCGGTTCGGCGGTCCAGAACCTGGCCGCCCGCATGGCGGCCGCGCTCAACGCGCAACTCGCCGCCAGCGGCCGCTACAAGGTCATCGGCCAGAGCGCCGTCGATGCCGCGGTCGAAGCGGCCAACGTGCGCCTGCCGCTGCGGCCCGATGTGCGCGATCAGCAACTGCTCAGCCTGGCCAACGGCCTGCAGGCGGCCTACCTGATCACGGCCACCATCGACAGCATCGAGATCGACGTGGCCAAGCAGTTGGCGGTGGTCCGCAGCCGGCTCAACGTGTTCGGGCGCGTGGCCCAGGGCGATGTGACCATCGTCGAGACCAACGCCTTCAACCTGACCCGCTCGAAGACCGAGGCCAGCCTGCTCGACGATGCCGTCGAGCAGAACGCCCTCTACGCCGTCAAGGGCATGGTCACCCAGCTCGGCATCGTCGGCAAGGTCATCGTGCCGCCGCTCGAAGACACGATGCGGATCAGCATCCGCGAGAGCGACCACCTGCGCAAGGGCGCCCAGGTGGTTCTGCTGCGCAACGGTCTGCGCTACGCGATCGCCGTGGTCAACACCACCAGCGCGATTGAGGCCGAGGTCCGCATCATCGAGCGCATCCGGCCCGAGATCACCCCGAGCGTCAACGACGAAGTGGTGTTCTACCGCCAGGGCACCGGCGACCTGACCGCGCACAACAGCGACACCGACGTCAACAAGGACGTGCCGCGCGCCAACGAGCGCGAGCGCACCTCGTGGTCGACCATCCTGGCCATCGCCGGTGGTGTCCTGCTGCTCGGCGTGGGCGCCTGGGCGCTGACCAACAGCCGCAAGAGCCGCAACGACTCGCGCACGCCGATCCTGGTCAGCCCGACGAACAACAGCACCCTCGCGCTCAACGCCACGGGCCAGTTCGATAACCCGCCGGTGTTCGTCGCCACGGCGGTCCGCGACGCCGGCAACATCGTCTTGCAGGTGTCCTCCAACACCGCCTTCACGACGCTGGCCTACACGGCCACGCTGGCCAGCACCGGGACCTCCGGCACGACCAGCGCCGTGACGAACATCAGCTTCCAGGTACCGACCAACTTCGTCGGCGCCGGCACCTACTACTGGCGCGTGCTGGTGGTCTCAGGTGACCAGCAGTACGTGTCCAACGTCTACACCCTCAACATCACCGGTCCGGGCGGCTCCAGCGGCACCACGGCGCTGCGCTCGCCCGACACGGTGACGGCGGCGGCCTCCAGTGGCTCGGTGCTGGTGCAGTGGACGCCGGTGCCCAATGCCGCCGGTTACCAGGTCTGGCGCCGCGTGCTGACCCCGCGCGCGGCCAACCAGGGCAGCACTCGCACCTGGCGGCCCACCACCGGCTCCGACCAGTGGCTGCGCAGCAGCGCTCGCCGCTCGCCGCGCCTGGAGCGCGCCAACCGGCACGGCTCCGACAGCCGGCAGACGACGACCTCGCTGGCCGGCTTCGTCAAGCTGGCCGACGTGCCCAGCACGCAACTGGCCTACACGGACTCCGCGGTGCAGAACGGCACCGAGTACCAGTACGTCGTGGTGACGCTCAACTCGGCCGGCGCGGTCGGCGCGCTGGCCGATGCCCAGGCGACCAGCTTTGCCGCGACCACCCCGCTCAACGGGACACCGCCCGCGGTGCCCACCGGGCTGACCGCGGTGGCCGGCGACGGCCAGGTGGTCCTGAACTGGAGCGCCAACAACGAGACCGACCTGGCGGGCTACCAGGTCATCCGTTCCACCTCGCCCAGCAGCACCTTCGACCTGGCGACCAACCTGGTCACCGATAGCCAGTCGCCGACCGGCAACCCGCCGCTGTCGGCCAACTACAACCGGATCACGCTGACCGACGGCGGTCGCACCAACGGCACCACGGTCTACTACCGCATCCGTTCGGTCCAGATCGTGCCGGCCAACAACACCACCAAGGGTGGCGCGGTCAGCGCTTGGAGCGCCGCGGTGCAAGCCACGCCGAGCTCGGCGCCGCCGCAGGAGCTGCAGGTCATCCAGCCGCCGAACGGCAGCACCATCGACGCCGACCGGCCGCAACTGGCCTGGCGCGGTGTCACCGGCGCGTCGGAGTACACCTTCGAGATCAGCCCGGACGCCAACTTCGCCGCCGGGACGGTCATCAGCAAGAAGGTCGCCAGCACCGACATCATCTACCCGAGCGACCTGGCCGCGCTGAGCGCCAACACCAAGTACTACATGCGCGTCGGCATTTTCGACACGTCGATCCAGGCCATGCGCTACGGCCCGACCTCGAGCTTCACGCGTGGCGCGGTGCAGCGCTACACGACCACCGTCACCGCGTCGTATCCGGGTCTGACCGACTACCCCGGCGCGCGCGTGACCATGGACGACGCCGACACGGGCCTGATCACTCCCGCGCAGTTCATCCTGGTGCCCAAGCCGGGCAACGCGGCCTACAAGTTCGAGGCCACTGCCTACATGACGGACGGCACCAAGCTCTACGGCACGGTCAACTACGTGCCGGGCGCCAATGCCAACGGTCTGCTGAACATTCCGATGGCGGCCATCGGCATCGCGCCGGCGGCCCCGACCGGTCTGATGGTCACCGGCCAGGCCGACCGCATCGTGTTGCGGTGGAACCCGAACACCACCGGCGCCGCGGTGCAGAGCTACGTGGTGACGCGCCGCAGCAACACGGTGGAGGGTCCGTACGCCCAGATCGCCACGGTGCCGGCCGGCACCGCGGCCGGGCAACTGATCTACACCGACTACAACGTGACCGCGGGCATTCGGTACTACTACCAGATCGTGGCGCGCACCACGGTGGGTGCGGCGACGGTGGACAGCCCGCCGTCGGTGGCCGCCAACGGTGTCGCCGGCGTCGGCGCCATCCAGGTCATCGCGCCGCAGGACAACCAGTCCTTCGACTCGGTCTGGACCACCGGCAGTTGGACCAACACCATCCAGTTCGCCTGGGTGGCCGTGACGAATGCCGCTCGGTACATCTTCGAGATCGGCACCGACCCCGAACTGCACGACCTGTTGGCCAACGGCAACAAGGTCATCGCGGCCAGCAGCCAGCCCACCACCTCGGTGACTCTGGGCGTGGCCGCGGGCACCAAGCAGCAGTTCCAGCCGCCCATCCTGACCGACACGCTGTACTGGCGCGTCATCGCGGTCGATGAGAACAACCTCATCATCAACCAGACCGAAGCGCGCCGGATCTTCCAGACCCACCCGACCCTGGCCGCCGCGCCTTAGGTCGAGGGCGTCCTGACCGCAACCGGCCGACGGCACTTGCCGTCGGCCGGTTGCTTTGGGCGGCCGGTCACGTAGTCCATTTGGGCTATGGCGACTCACTGCCGCTTAACCGAGACTCCTACCAGTGACCTCCGCCGACCGGCGGACAGGTGGCGCACGGAGCAGCCTTGATGAGTTCAGCGGCCTGGACGGAAGCCGACCGGTTGTTCGCCGCAGGCGATATGCCCGGTGCCCGCGCGCAGCTCGCAGCCGCCCTGGCCGAGCAGGGACCCGACTACGATCTGCTCTGCGCCCTCGGTGTCGTCTCCTACCGCTGTGGCGAGGTCCATGCCGCCAAGGCGTCTCTGGTCAAGGCCATGTCGGCCGACGGCGACAAGCCCGACGCCTATGGCCACCTGGCCGACCTGCTGGCTGCCGAAGGCGAGCCGGAGCGCGCCGAAGGCTACTACTGGCACGCCGTGCAGGCCGAGCCCACCAAGCCCGACTGGCTGGTGGCGCTGCTGGGCTTCTACCAGGACCAGGGTCTCGCCTACTCCGCGAAGAACGTCGCCGCCCGCCTCCTGGAGCTGGTGCCCGACGACCCGGGCGTGCAGCAGACACTGCGCGAACTGGACCGCACCTTCCCGACCCGCTCGGTGACCGTCTACGTGCCGGCCTACAACGCCGAGCCGTATCTCGTCGGTGTGCTCGATGCCGTGTTGGCCCAGAGCTACCCGCTGGCCGAGGTGCTGGTCATTGACGACGGCTCCACCGACCGCAGCATCGAGGTCGCCTCGCGCTACCCGGTGCGCATCATCACGCACGACCACAACCGCGGCCTGTCGGCCGCCCGCAACACCGCACTGGCCAGCACCAAGAGCGAGTACCTGGCCAATCTCGACGCCGATGTGCTACCCGACGCGCACTGGCTCGAGCGCATCATGCTCATCTTCGAGGCCGACCGCATGGCGCGCGAAGACGGCGCCGGAGGCGACAAGCCCCTCGGCGGCGTGATGGGCCGGCTGGACGAACTGCACGACATCGGGCTGCCGGACCAGTGGCGCTCGATCCACATGGGCCAGCACCACGGCGATGAGCGCCAGGGCGACGTGCGCCACCTCTACGGCTGCAACAGCGTCTTCTACCGCGAAGCGCTGTTCACAGCCGGCGGCTACGACGAGCTGTACCGGACCAACGGCGAGGACTGCGACGCCTCCGACCGCGTCCGTGACCTCGGCTACCGCCTGGCCTACGAGCCGGCCGCGCGCTGCCGCCACCTGCGCCGTGACACCGCCGAGTCGGTCTTGCGCACCATCTGGCGCTACCACACGCCGTACTACGAGTACCGCTTCCACTCGTTTGCCACCGGCCAGGCGAAGGACGTCATGCGGAAGCTGCCCGAGAACATCTCGCGGCACCAGGAAGACTGCAACACCGACAACGAGCGGCGCACCTTCCACCTGTTCTACCTGACGGTGCTGGGCCTGCCCTGGCGCTGCCTGTCCGACCTCAAACTCGCCGCCGCGCAGGCGCCGCCCGAGCGCCAGGCCGTCATGGCCGAGACGCACGCGGCGGTGTTCTGCGGGCTCTTCTCGCTGCTGGCCGAACTCGACCTGCCCGACGACCTGCGCCGCTTCGTGTACGACGACCTGGCCCCCTGCCGGCCCGCTGACGCGCGCCTGGCCGAGCTGTGCTCGTGGCCGCGTCTGCAAGCCCCCTCGGCCCAGACGCTGCAGGCCCTGCCGCTCCGCGACACCGAGGCCACCGCCACCTACCTCAAAGGTGCGGCCGGCGTCTGGTCGCAGTACACGCCGCTGATGTGGAAGATGGCCCGCGCCTCGGCCTACCGCTTGCGGCACGAGCAGGCCTACCGCGCGTCGGTGCCGCCCGGCGCCCTGAAGGTGGCCGTGGTCAACGCGCCCTGGGCCACCGAGGGCCGCATCGGTGTCCGCGCCGGCAGCCGCTGGCCGTTCACCCAGGACGTTCATGGCAGCCGCATTCCGGCCTATGTGCCGTTTCCGTTCTTCCTGGCCACCGCCACCGCGATGCTCAAGAACGACGGTTTCGACGCCATCATCATCGACGCCATCGCCGAAGGGCTCTACGCCGAGGAGTTCACCAAGCGCCTCGACGGCTTCCGGCCGGACGTCATCCTGATGGAGACCGCGACGGCCTCGCACGAGATTGACCTCGACTGGTGCCTGCAGTTCAAGGAACGGCTGGGCGACGGCGTGCAGGTCGTGCTCTGCGGCCCCCATGCCACGGCGCTCAGCGCCACGCTGATGGACGAGGCGCCGCAGGTGGACGCCATCGTGCTCGGCGAGTACGAGCCGTCCTTCCTGGAGCTGATGCAGGCGCTGCGCGACGGACGCACGCTGGAGGGCATTCCGGGGCTGCTCTGGCGCGACGACACCGGTGCCGTCCACCGGCAGTCCGAACGCCGGCACCTGCCGCCGATGAGCACGTTCCCCTGGCCCGAGCGCGAGACGCTGCCGATGTACAACTACTTCGACAGCTTCGCCAACGCCATGCCCTGGCCGAACGTGCAGATGCACGCCAGCCGCGGTTGCCCGTTCAAGTGCATCTTCTGCGTCTGGCCCCAGGTGGTCTACGACGGCCAGGACTACCGCACGCGCGACAATGCCGACATCGTCGAGGAGATGGCCTGGCTCGTCGACCGTTACGGGTTCGCGGCGGTCTACTTCGACGATGACACGTTCAACATCAAGGACGAGCGCATCATCGACCTGTGCAACCGCATCGCCGACCGGCAGCTCAAGGTGCCGATCTGCGCGATGGGCCGCGCGGACACCAGCAGTCGCGACGCCTTCGAGGCGATGAAGCGGGCCGGGCTGGTCGGCATCAAGTTCGGCGTCGAGACCGGCGACCTGGACATGATGAAGCGCATCCGCAAGCACCTCGACCTCGACAAGGTCCGCCGGTCGGTCGCCTGGTGCAAGGAACTCGGCATCGGCACGCACCTGACCTTCAGCTTCGGTGGCCCCGGCGAGACCCGCGAGACCGCCGAGAAGACCATTCGGCTGGCCTGCGAGCTCGACCCGGATTCGGTGCAGTTCTCACTGATGACGCCGTTCCCCGGCACGGTGATGTACGAGGCGGCGATCCAGAACGGCACGCTCTTGACCACCGACTGGAAGCAGTACGACGGCGCGCGCTACACCGTGGTGCGCGGTGAGTACCTGACCCGCGAGGAGTTGGAGGGCATCCTGCGCGAGGCGCACTGGCGCTGGGTGATGCACCTGGCGCAGCGGCAGGCCGGTTGCGGCGGCGCCGAGCGTCCGCCGCGTGTCGAACTGGCCGCGGCGGCCGAGTTGGTCGCCAATGCCGACGACAGTCTGGACGTCGTGCAGCTCAACGCGCCGGTGGCGGCAGTCGCGGTCGCCTCCTTCCTGCGCCAGGCACGGAGCAAACTGCGCCCCGGCGGCACCATCGCCTTCGTGACCAACGCCGACCCCGAGCAGGCCGGCACGCTCACTGCCGAGCAGACGCAGTGGTGCGTGAACCAGGCCGGTCTCGAAGGCGTCGCCTGTTGTGCCGGGTTCAACGGCGAGATGGCCTGGGTGGCCCGGCGGCCGGCGGCGTCCTGAGCGGCAGGACTCGGCGCCGACGGCGCGAACTCCCTGACCAGGCGCCCGCCGGGCGCGGTCCAGGAGTCACGGATGCCTCGCCATTGCCTCGTCTTGAGCCTGCTGCTTGCGGTGGTCAATGCCGGCTCGGCCGCCGACGTGGTGGTCATCCGCAAGGTCCAACGCCAGAGCTCGCGCTGGGACACGCAGCACACCATTGACCAGTTCGTCAAGCAGGCGCGTGAGCACCTGGAAGCGCTGGGCCTGACCGTCGCCGTACTCGACGATGAGACCGTCACCGCCGACAAACTGAAGCCGTACGGCCTGGCCGTGCTGCCCCACAACCCTGGCGTGCCGGCGGCCACCGTCGCCGCGCTGACCGCTTACGTCGCGGCGGGCGGCAAACTCGGCCTCTTCTATCAGAGCGATCCGGCCTTGCTGAAGCTGGTCGGCCTGCGCGGTGTGCGCTTCCAGGGCAGCCCGCAACTGCCGAAGCTGAGCGCGGCGCGGTTCGACACCAAAGCGGTGGCCGGTGCGCCCGAACTGTTGCAGCAGACCTCCTGGAACCTCAACGAGCCCCAGCCGGCGCCGGGCGGCGCGACGGTGGCAGGCACCTGGCTCGACCAGAACGGCCGCGACACCGGGCTGGCGGCGCTGACCATCAGCGAGCAGGGCTTCTGCTTCGCCCACGTGCTGGCCGGGCACGACCGGCCGGGCGAGGCGCGCTTGCTGCTGGCCCTGGCCGGACGCTACCTGCCCTCAGTCTGGCCGCGCGCGGTGGAACGGCGTCTGGCGCGCGTCGGGGCCGTGGGCCGCTACGCCGACC
>CAZHGD010000222.1:0-10603 GCA_964531735.1 uncultured Fimbriimonadaceae bacterium
GAGAAGGGGCTCGGCCAGGAGGTGGTGAGCGGCGAACCGCACGGCCCACTCGCCCAGAAGCACACCCGACGCGAAACACATTGTTGACGTTTCTGGCATTCGCCATCAGCCTTGGGGCGCATAATGTGCTTCCGCCACGCGCAGTGGCTGGTGAGTGGAGAGTGCCGATGAGACGCAGAGCGTTCACGCTGATCGAGTTGTTGGTGGTCATCGCCATCATCGCCATTCTGGCGGCCATATTGTTCCCGGTGTTCGCCAAGGCCCGCGAGAAGGCCCGGCAGTCGAGCTGCCAGAGCAACGTCAAGCAGATGTCGTTGGGCGTCCTGCAGTACGCGCAGGACTACGACGAGATCATCCCATGGATGTGGCAAGGCGGTGCCGGCAGTGTCTGGGCGCATGTGCCCATCAACGGCACCGCGATCAGCAACTACACCATCTGGTGCGAGTACATCTACCCGTACGTGAAGAACACGCAGGTCTACTCGTGCCCGAGCCAGACGTACACGCAGGCGAACATGCAGTATTCGACCTTCGCCATGAGCTACAACTACAACGGCAGCGCGGGTCTGACGGCCGCCCCATGGGTGGCACCTGGTCCGGCCAACCAAGCCATGGCGAAGATCATCACCCCGGCGTCCACCATCCTGATGACCGACGGCTGGACCATGGACTGCTGGTGGTATGCCGAGGACTGGGCGGCGCTGGTCTCCGGCAAGGCCGGTCCGGGTCAGGCCTGGACCAGCGGCACCTGGAACGTGGTGCGCCGTCACAACGAGGGCACCAACGCGGGCTACTGCGACGGGCACGCCAAGTGGCTCAACACCTGCCAGCCGGCGCAGATCACGATTGCCGCCGACCCTGACTGACCGGTCTCGCGGCGGCTGACGCCGCCGCGCCTTTCGGTTACCATCGGGCAGTAGGAGTGCTGCCCGATGGTAACCTGGACCCTCGCCGCCACGCTGCCGCTGGCGGCCGCGCCGGCCTATCTGTTCGCCTACTTCAAGGGCAATGGTGAGGACGGCCTGCACCTGGCCGGCAGCCGTGACGCCTACCACTGGACGGCGCTCAACGGCGACCGTTCGCTCTTGGCGCCGCGCATCGCCGGGCGCGAGTGCCTGATGCGTGACCCGCACCTGTCGCTCGGGCCGGATGGGCGGTTCCGGTTGCTGTGGACCGTTGGCTGGACCGACCCGAAGCAGATCGGCTATGCCGAGTCCACGGATCTGGTCCACTGGTCCGAACAGCGGGCCATCCCGACCATGACGCACGAGGCCGACGCGCGCAACTCCTGGGCGCCCGAGCTGTTCTACGACACGGCTACGCGGCAGTACCTGTTCTTCTGGTCGACCACCATCCCCGGGCGCTTTGCCGAGACCGACCAGACCGGTGACGATGGCTACAACCACCGCATCTACTACCGCACCACCACCGACTTCCAGACCTTCGGCCCGACGCGACTGCTCTACGACGGCGGGTTCAACGTCATCGACGCCACCATGCTGTACGCGGCTGGCCGCTACTGGCTGATCGTCAAGGACGAGACGCTCAAGCCGGTGCGCAAGAACCTGCGCGTCGCCACGAGCGACCGCGCCGAGGGACCCTACGGCACGGTCTCGGCACCGTTCACCGGGAGCTGGGTCGAGGGTCCGTCGGCGCTGCGCGTGGGCGACGAGACCATCGTCTACTTCGACCACTACACCGCGCCGCAGCACTACGGCGCCGTGCGGACGCGCGATCTGGTGCACTGGGAGGACATCACGGCGCAGGTCAGCTTTCCAGCCGGCGCTCGGCACGGCAGCGCGCTGGCGGTGCCGGGCGAGTTGCTGGACAGCCTGCCGAGGTAGGGCCGCGCCGGCGAGGCGGCCGGCGGCCTCGGACGTGGTCCAGGGCCAGCCCCGGCTGACCGACGTGTCGATCAGCCGGGGCTCGGCGCCAGCTATTCGTGGTACCGGCCCATGCGCATGAACTTCTGGTACCGCGCCTCGAGCCGTTCGTCGGGCGTCAGCTTGTCCAGGCGGTCCAGCGCCTTGGCGATGGCGTCCTCCAGCCGGCGGGCCATCAGCGTCGGATCCTGGTGCGCGCCGCCGGGCGGCTCGGGCACCACTTCGTCGCAGAAGCCGAACTCCAGCGCGTCCTGCGCGGTGAGCCGCAGCGCCTCGGCGGCCTGGCCGAACCGCGTCGCATCGCGCCAGACGATACTGGCGCAGCCCTCGGGCGAGATGACCGAGTAGTAGCTGTGCTCCAGCATCAGGATGTGGTCGGCCACACCCAGCGCGATGGCGCCGCCGCTGCCGCCTTCGCCAATCACCGTGGCTACCACGGGGGTCGGCAACAGCGACATCTCGAGTTGCGCCGTGGCCAGGGCTTCGCTGATGCCCAGTTCCTCGGCCTCGGGCGAGCAGGCCGCGCCGGCGGTGTCGATGAAGGTCAGCACCGCATGGCCGAACCGCGCGGCGGTCTGCATCACGCGCACCGCCTTGCGGTAGCCCGACGGGCCAGGCATGCCCATGTTGCGGGCCTTGCGCTCGGCCACGTTGCGGCCCTTCTGGTGGCCCGCCACGCCCACCGGCCGAGTGCCACCGAACAGGCCCAGGCCGGCGACGATGGCGCCGTCGTCGGCGAAGCGGCGGTCACCGTGGAGCTCGCACCAGTCGGCCAGCAGGTAGGACAGGTAGTCGAGCGTGTACGGTCGCTCCGGGTGCCGGGCGAGCTGGACCTTGTCCAGTGGCGTCAGCGAGGCGAAGATGTCGTCGCGCAACTGCTGGTACTCGGCCTCGAGGGCCGCCGCGCGGGACTCGATGTCCTTCTGGCGCGCCCGGATGTCCTCGCCGCCCGAAGCGGCGTCCTGGAGCAGCAGCAGCTCCTGATCGAGCGCTTCCTTCTGTTCGAGGATGTCGATCAGCGGCTGCTCAAGAGGGATGTGCCGCATCAGTCACGCTCCTTCTCGCCGCGCGGCCCGCAGAAGCAGCGCAACAGCGAGCGCAGCACACCGCGGAGCTTGCAGCGGTCGACCACCATGTCCACCATGCCGTGCTCGAGCTGGAACTCGGCCGACTGGTGGCCCGGCGGGAGCTTGATGCGGATGGTCTGTTCCATCACGCGCGGGCCGGTGAAGCCGATCACCGATCCGGGTTCGGCCACGATGACGTCGCCGAGCGAGCCGTAACTGGCCAGCACACCGGCCATCGACGGGTCGGTCAGCACCGCCACATACGGCACGCCGACGCGGCGCATGCGGCCCACCGCCGCCGACGTCTTGGCCATCTGCATGAGCGCGTGCAGGCCCTCCTGCACCCGCGCGCCGCCCGAGGTGATGAACAGGATCACCGGCTCACGGCGCTCGATGCCGCGGTGGTAGAGACGCACGATCTTCTCGCCCACCGCCGCGCTCATCGAGCCGGCCCGGAAGTGCAGGTCCATGACCCCGAGCTGAACCGGGTAGCCTTCGATGGTGGCCGCGCCGGTCACTACCGCCTCGCCCAGCGCCGTCTGCTGCTGCGTGCTGAGCAGCTTCTCGGCGTAGTCGGGAAACCCGAGGGGATCGGCCGAAACGACTGGGGCATCGGCTTCGTGGAAGCTGCCCTCGTCTGCCGTGATGGCGATCCGCTCGTGCGCCTTCAAGCGTTGGTGGTAGTTGCACAGGGGACAGACCCGCAGCAGTTTCTCGAACTCTTTGCGGTAGACGAGCTCTCGACAATTGGCGCATTTGACCCACTGGTCCGCCGGCATCTTGAGCGACATCGGTCCTCCGTTCTTGACAGCCCTTCCAACCGCTCCGTAGAATGCCGGCAGAACGAGCTTCCGCCCATGCGCCTTGAACATCTGAGAGACGAACTGGACAAGCTGGATCAGTCTATTGTAGACCTGCTGCGCCAGCGGGCCAACATCGCGACCGAGATCGGCACCGTCAAACGTGAGGAGGCCCTGCCCTACTACGCGCCCGAGCGCGAGCGGCAGATCCTCGAGGACATCGCCCGGCTCAACCTGGGCGATTTCCCGCTGGCGTCGGCGCAGGCCATCTTCCGCGAGATCATGGCCGCCTGCCTCAGCGTGCAGTTGCCGCTGCGCATCGCCTTCCTCGGCCCGGCCGGCACCTTCACCGAGATCGCCGCGCGCGCCATGTTCGGCCAGGCGGCGCAGTACCTGCCGCAGGCCGACTTCCGCGCCGCGTTCGACGCCGTCTGCGGGCGAGTGTCCGACTACGCCGTGGTGCCGGTGGAGAACAGCACCGCCGGCGCCATACGCGAGGTGCTCGACCTGCTGGCCGACGCGCGGCTGACCATCATCAACGAGAGCTATCACGATGTCCACCACTGCCTGCTCTCTCGCGCTCGCGAGCTGAGCGAGATCAAGGTGGTCTACTCCAAGGACACGGCGCTGGAGCAGTGCCGCAACTGGCTCCGCGGCAACCTGCCGCAGGCCGAGCTGGTACCGATGGCCTCCACGGCCGAAGGCGCGCGCCAGGCGGCCCGCACCGACCACGGCGCGGCGATTGCGCCGGAAGTGGCCAGCGAGGTCTACGGCCTGCCGCTGCTGGCGCTGAATATCGAGGACCGCGGCGACAACTGCACACGGTTCTTCGCGCTGGGTCGCGAGATGCCCAAACCCAGCGGACTCGACAAGACCTCGCTGCTGATGGCGGTGCCGCACAAGCCGGGCGCGCTGGTGGCGGCGCTGGAAGTCTTCCGCGCCTACCGGCTCAACATGACGCTGATCGAGTCCCGCCCGTCGGCGAAGGCCACTTTCGAGTACGTGTTCTTCATCGACATCGAAGGCCACAGCCAGGAGGACCTGGTGGCGCGAGCGCTGGCCGACCTGCGCACGGTCTGCGTGTGGGTGCAGGTGCTGGGCTCCTACCCACGGGCGATTGGACAGCACGCGGCGATCTAGGATCGGGGCAGCCTGTTGCCTGGAACCGCGCGCCCTGGACCGCGCGCCTTGCACCCGATCGCGCCCGGCGCCGAGCGAGAACGCTACGAGGCGCGCTTGGCGGCCTCGGCTTCGGCCTCTTGCGCGCGGCGGGCCGCGTTAATGGCGTCGATGTGCGCGTGGACTTCGGGTGGCAGTTCGCCGTCCACGCCGTCCTCGGGGTAGCGGTCAAGCTCGCCGGCGTAACGCTTGAACATGCGGTAGCGCGCCTGCGCGCCGACCAGACCGGCCACCGACAGCAGCAGGCTGAGCGCCTGGCCGCCGTTGATCGGCCCGACCCACACCGTCTCGGCCCGCCAGAAGTCGGTCAGGAAGCGCAGCAGGCCATAGCCGACCAGGAAATGGAAACAGGTGAAGCCGGGGACGCGGTCGAACTCGCTGCGCGGCTTGCGGCGGAGCACCCAGAGCAGGTAGAAGCCCAGCGCCCAGTGCGAGATGGCCGAGTAGATCTGCACCGGGTGCCGCGGCACCGGCAGGTTGTTGACCAACGGCGCTTGCGGGAAGATCACGCCCCAGTGTCCGTTGGTGGGGATGCCCCAGAGCTCACCGTTGATGAAGTTGGCGATGCGGCCGAAGCCCAGGGCGAAGGCCAACACCCAGACGAACCGGTCCGAGCCGTGCCAGAAGCCGACCTTGTTCCGCTTGCAGTAGTAGTACTCGGTGGTGAACACCGCCACGGCCGCGCCGAAGAAGGCCATGCCGCCGCGCCAGACTTGCGGCAGTTCCAGCCAGCCATCCAGAGTCAGCAGCCGCCGGGGCTCGTTGAGCACGAAGTAGCCGAACCGACCGCCCAGGATGATGGTGCAGATGAGGATGAGGCAGGCCTCTTCCAGCCGTTCCAGATCGGCATTGGGTAGCCGTCGGCGCAGCACGGCTTTGTAGAGCACGGCGTACACCCACAGGAAGCCGACGATGTAGGCCAGGCTGTACCAGCGGACACCGATGTTGTGGAAGGTGCCGATGGTCCAGGGCCCCAGCAGGAACGGATCGAGGTCGTGGTGGTAGATCCACATAGCAGGCCCATGCTATCGGTCACCGCCCGCGCCGTCAAGCGCATAATGGGGTCAGGTGCGTTTTTCTGGCGATGCCACAGGCCGCCCAAGCGGTAACGCGGGCACCAGGCGAGGGGTGGGCGAGAAGGGACCGGATGGCCGACGGTGTACTCTGTGCCGGGCGCGTAACCTCGGCTCCGGTGTTGTCGTCCAAGCAGCGGGCAGGTGGGACTGGCCCAGGAGTCACCGATGAAGCGAATGCGATGGATGCTGGCCGGGTTGGCGGCGTTGGCAGCCGCTTGGGCGGCTGGGCCGGCGGTGGACAGTCAGGCGCCGCCGCTGAAGATCGAGCCGCTGAACATCGACGGCGGCGCGCTGGACGTCATCGAGAAGGCCAACGGCAAGCCGTGCGTGGTCTTCCTGGTGCCGCAGCCCGACGAGGAGGCCGGCAAGCTGGCCATCGGCCTGGAGCAGGGCTACCAGAAGCTGAAGGCCACCGGGTTCACCGCGGCCGCCGTGTTCGTGGGCGGCGACGAGATCAAGGACGCGGTCAAGAAGGGCTGCCAGGAGCACCAGGTGCAGATCCCCGTGGCCGTGGTCAGCGCCGACAGCGAGCTGCTCAAACCGTGGAAGCTCGGTGATGAGACCCGCAACCTGATGGTCTTCATCAAGGGCGGCAAGATCAAGGAGTGCTTGGAGAACGTCGGCGAAGGCGATCGCGACAAGATCATGGCCGCCGCGCTGAAGATCCTCCAGTAGTACAGCCGGCGGGCGCCGTCACAGCAGGTAGTCGAAGAACATCAACTCGGCGGCGAGTTGCCGGTCGAGCGTCTCGATCTCCGGTGCGGCGGCGCCGACTGCCAGGGCCACGCTCAAGCGGTCGCGCAGGGCTTTGAGTACTTCGGTCTCCTGGTTGTCCTGCTGCGCCAAAACGCGGTTGGCCAGACCGATCCGGCGGCGGGCCTCGCGGGCCGCCGCCGGTTCGTCGTCGACCCGGGCGGCCGCGTGCGACTCCGGAGGCCCGACCGGCCGCGCCGGCCCGTCGTCACCGAAGACGGCGCGCAGCAGATCCTCCAGTTCGACACGCTCCTCGGCGGTCAGTACGGCCGACTGCCAGTCCACCACCTCACTGAACACCTGGCCGGCGGTCACGTCGCGAGCGGTGGCGGTGAGCAGTCCGTCCTCGCGGTACTCGAAGGTGACCTCGATGGGGCAGTCCTCGCTCGGGCGCTTCGGCGACAGCGGCACGGCGATGCGGCCGACGGCGGCGTTCTCCTCGCTGTCCGGGTTCAGGTAGTCGTTGCCCTCCACGATGCGCACCATGACCTCCTCGGCGAAGTCGGCCACCGGGAAGTAGGCCCGCACGTTCCGGTTCGGGATCTTGGTGCCGTGCTCGATCACCGGTTCGAGGTAGCGCCGGCCGGTGCGCGGGTCCACCGGCTCGGTACACAGCGAGTGCTCCAGGCAGACCTGGTAGTCGAGTTCGGCCGTATGCGCCGCGCCTTGCAGGATGCCCGCCACGATGGCCGCGCCCTCGGCGACGCAGGTCATCGGGTTGACGCGGTCGAACGACTCGGCGGGGCGCTGTAGCAGGTCCTCCACGAACGCGCGCACCGCCGGCATCCAGGTGGTGCCGCCGACCAGCAGTACATGGTCGAGGTCGCTCGGCAGCATCTTGGCATCGGCCAGCGCCTCGCGCACGGGCTCGGCTGTCCGCAGGAGCAATGGCCGAGCCAGCGTCTCCAACTCCTCGCGCGCCACCTGCTCATGGACGTGGACGCCCGGGGCCAGGTTCTCCACGTCGACGCGTGCCATCTGGGCGTCGCTGAGCGCAATCTTGGCCTGCTCGCAGGCCAGCCGCAGGTGCAGTGCGGCATAGGGCTCGGCGAGCACCGCTGCCACCGCCGGCAGCCGGACGGCGACCAACTGCTCGGCCAGGGCCCAGTCGAGATCGTCGCCACCGCAGCGGCGCAAGCCGCGCGAGGCGAGTTCCTCGAAGATGCCGTGGTGCGCCCGCAGCACCGTCACATCGAGCGTGCCGCCGCCGAAGTCGTAGACCAGGATGCGCACGTCATCGCCGGCGGCGGCCCGGCCCAGACCGTAGGCCATCGCCGCCGCGGTGGGCTCGTTGATCAGGTTGAGCACGCGCAGGCCGGCGGCGCCGGCGGCCACCTTGGTGGCGTTGCGCTGCACACCTTTCGAGTTGGCCGGCACGGTCACCACGGCGCTAACTAGCGGCTGCCCGACCGCGGCCTCGGCCTCGCCGCGCAGATGGCGGAAGAGGAGGGCGGCCACGAACTCCGGGCGCAGGTGCAGCCCGCCCAGCCCGAGGCGCTCGGTCGAGCCGAGCAGGCGCTTGACCGAGAGGACCTTGGCTGGTGCGTCGGCCTCTTTGGCCGCCCGCCCGAACAGCCAGTCGCCCTGCCGCGCGAGGGCCACGGCCGACGGCGTGCGGTCTTCACCGAACGAGTTGCGCAGCACTTGCGTGGTCAGTCGGCGTGGCTCCTCGACCAGGCGGGCCAGGACGCTGTTGGTGGTGCCGAAGTCGAGGCCCAGGTGCTCAGCCATCGGCGCCATCCCAGAGCGGCGGCGCGGTGACCACGACCTTGGCGCGGACCACCGCGTGGTTAGCCTCGGCGCGCCACCAGCCGGCGGCCAGTTCCGCGCTGACGTGCTCGTTGACGCAGCCGGCGGCGTGCTCGCGGCGGACCACCTCGTGCAGCGTCGGCTGGTAAGGCTGCCCGACGCTGTCGAACGGCAGCACGCCCTCTTCCTCGACCAGCGCCCGTAACAGGTCGCGCGGCGCGGCGAGCGAGCGCAGGCGCGCGCACAACTCCTCAGCGTCGGCGTCGTCGGCGGCGCCGGCGACGAGCGTGTCGAGCCGGCCCGCCACCTCGATGATGGTGCGCAGGACGGCCTCGATGCGCCGTTCGGTGCGCTCCTCAGCGCGGTGCTCAAGGTCACGGAAGGCCTGCGCCGACTGCGACAGCCGGTGGTCGAGTACCTCGCTGATGGCCTCGCGCGTCGCAGTGACCTGCTCGCGCAGGGCCTCGGTCTCACTGGCCAGTCGCTGGTGGTCTTTGTAGGTCGTCTCGCGCAGGCCAATCACCGCCGCTGCGATGTCCGCGATGCTCATGGCTCGCCCTCCCAGGGGTCAAGTTGCTCGATCGCCTGGCGCGCCGCCAGGGCCCGCAACACCTGCTCGTCAGCGGGCCACTCGTGGCCGGGCCGCGTGGCCAGCCAGGCCGCCACGACAACCGTCGCCGGGTCGCCGGGCACGGCCTCCAGCGGGTCCACCGCGTGGTCGGGCGTGGGCGGCAGGAGCGCGGCCAGAGCCGCTGCGAGGCCAGGAGGTGCCTGGGCCGGATCGAGCGGCCAGTGCCAGCCGGCCACTTCGGCCTCGGCGCGGCGGTCGTCATCGCGCAGCACTTCCAGCGCGGCGTTCAGGGCCTGGCGCGCGGCGTCACTGTCGGCCCCCCGGCGCGCTGCCTTGTACCGCTGCGCAAAAGCCGTCTCCAGCGCCTCGGGCTCGGCGCGGCGGGCCACGCGGAGCAACCAGAACGGGTCGCCACAGCGTTCGTCAGGCATCGTCACCTTCCTTGCCGGCACATGCAGCCGCGTCGGCCGCCTGGCGCCTGGCCTCGGCGGCCTGAGCCGTACACGCGGCCGCATCGCGCGCGGCGGCCAGCGACGCGGCCCGGTCGAACAGCTCGGCCACCCGGCCAAACGCCTCGGCCAGGGCCCGGGCATGGCGTGCCGGCGGGTTCGGCCGCTGTTGGAGCGCGGCCCACTGGTGGCTGCGGCGCGCCAGCAGCGCGCCGGCCTGCCGGGCCAGATGGTGGGCCAATCGGGCCTGGGCCTGGCCGGACAGACGCTGGGCCTGCTCGCGCAGCGCCGGTGACAATGGCAGCGCCAGCACCTCCTGGCACCGTACCCAGGCTTGCTCCCAGTGCGCCACCGGCTCCATCTGCTCGGCCAGGTTGCCCAGCGCCGCAATCTGGTGCAGCAGCGCCGTGCCTCTGGCGTCGTCCGTGTCGGCCAGCGCTGCGGCGTCGCGCGCCAGGCCGAACTGTGCGAGGTAGTCCTTCGCCGCCGCGCGGTCACGCAGCGCTTCGCTGACCTGGCGGCCCAGATCGCTGCGCTGCTGTGCCACGGCCAGACTCGCCTCGGGCCGCCGCGCGGCCACTTCGGCCAGGAACCGCGCCGCCTCGGCGGCGCCCACGGTCTGGGCCAGTACCACCGCGTGGTCCAGTTCCACCTCCAGGCTGTCGCAGAGCGCAACCAGCCGCTCCGACCGTTGCCGGGCCTCGGCGGCCCGACCCAGGGCCAGCAGCGGGTCGAGCGTGGCCCGCAGCGTCGCGCGGTCGTCCGAGCGCAGGGCCAAGGCCGCGGTCAGGTGCGCCAACTCGTCGGCGGGCCGCCCGAGACCGCGGTAGAGGCGCGCCAGCTTGTGTGCAGCGGCGAAGCGCAGTGCGTCCGGTGCGTCTCCGTTGGCAGCCAGTTCCATCTCGCGGTACGCCGCCGCCGCCGTCAGGTCGCCCATGGCCTCGGCCACCACGGCCAGGTTGTGGGCCACCGCCGGCTGGGCCGAGTCGAGCGTGGCCAGTTCGGCGCGCGCACCGGCCAGATCGCCGCCCGCCGCGAGCAGCCAGGCGCGCAAGGCCACGGTGTCCGGCTCGGCG
>CAZHGD010000223.1:0-10055 GCA_964531735.1 uncultured Fimbriimonadaceae bacterium
GGTCGCGTGAGCCCACCTTCAGGTAGCCGGCCTTCTCACCCGTGCGCGCGACGCCCACCTGCCCGGTGGTCTCGAAGCTGGGGTCCGGGTAGAGATTCGGCGCCGCCGCGGCCAGAGTGCCGCTCAGCGCGATTGTCAGCATCACCGCGAGTGTCCGCATGGCGCGTCTCCTGTGGCCCGCGTTGGCCGTCCGCGCCGCGGTGTTCGCCGCTGGCCGCCGATCGCCTTCAGCCGCCGGCGATTCGGGTCGCATGGGTCTGGCGCGGCCGCCGCGATGCTGCTAAGGTATGCCGCAAGCGCGTGGTGCGTCCGCGCCGGGCGGTGACCAGGTCGCCGGCGCACCGGGGAGAGGTCCGTGGCCACCGTCAACTACGCCCGTCCGTTCGAGCCGCCCACGCGGCCGGCGTTCGTCGCCCTGCCGCCCGGCGCGGTGGAGCCCGCCGGCTGGCTGCGTGACTGGTGCCTGGCCGCGCGCGACGGCTACACCGGCCACATGGACGAGTACGACGTCGAGTTCCAGCGCGCCTGGGCCCCCGACCACACCATGACCGGTGAGCGGCTGAACTGGCCCCACGGCGCCTGGCCGTACGAGGGCGGCGGCTACTGGTTCGACGGCCTCGCGCGTCTGGGCTACGCGCTGCATGACCCCGAGTTGGTCGCGCAGGCGCAGCGCCGCTTCGAGGTGGTGCTGGAGCGGATGCACGACAACAGCATCCTGTTCCTCTGGTGGCTTGACCAGACCCGCCCGGATGATGTGGCTTCGACCGCTGCCGGCGGCGAATGGCCGCTGTGGGCCTGCGGCCTGCTGGGCCGCGCCATGGTGGGCTACCACGCCGGCTCGCGTGACCCGCGCGCGCTCCGCGCGCTGTCGCTGGCCTACGGTGGTCGCCGCAGCTTCCTGCAGACCGGCTGGGGCATGTCGAACGTCTGGCCCGCCTACGACGCCTACACGCAGACGGGCAACGCCCAGATCGCCGCGGCGCTGAGCGCCACCTTCGCGGACGGCGGCGGCGCGGCCGGTTGGCTGCGCTACCGTCGGGCACCCGACCCGACACCGGGCGCCGAGACCAACGACCATGTGGTGCACTTCCTGGAAAGCACCACGCCGTGGGCGCTCGGCTACCTGTGGACCGGGCGGCGCGAACTGCTCGACACCACCCTCGCCTGGCACGATCTGTTGGTGCGGGACTCGCTCCAGCCCTCGGGCGTGCCCGTGGCCGACGAGTACTACGGGCCGACCGGAGCCTTCCGCGGCACCGAGACCTGCGACGTGGCCGGCTACGTCTGGAGCCAACTATCGCTGCTCACCGTGTGCGGCGAGGGTCGCCTGGCCGACCGCGCCGAGCGCGCCTTCTTCAACGCGGCCCCGGCCACCGTCTCGCGCGACTTCCGCACCCACGTCTACTTCCAGTGCCCCAACCGCATCGTCGACAAGTCGCCCCACCATCCGCACGGCCCACGGGCTAACGGCAACTCGTATGAGCGCACGCACTATCCGTTGTGCTGCACCGCGGCGCTCAACCGCATCTTGCCCTGGTACGTGACGCACCTGTGGATGGCTACTGACGACAACGGCCTCGCCGCCGTGGCCTATGGCCCCTGCCAGGTTTCGGCGCTGGCCGGCGACGGAGTACCCGTGCGCCTGACCTGTCGCACCAACTACCCGTTCGACGAGACCATCGACATCCGCGTGGAGCCCGAACGCGAGGCGACCTTCACGCTATCGTTCCGCATACCGGGCTGGTGCGCCGCGCCGTCGCTCACCGTCAACGACGTGGCGATGACCATGGCGCCCGATGCCCACGGGTTCGCGCACGTCACGCGCTCCTGGCAGGCCGGCGACACCGTGCGCCTCGTCTTCCCCATGACGGCGGTCGTCGAGACCGGCCGCGATCTGAACGCCGACGGCGCGCCGTATGCGGCGGTCTCCTACGGTCCGCTGCTGTTTGCGCTGCCCATCGCCGACAGCGCCGACCACAACACGCCCGATCCGGCCGCGCGCTGGCAGTACGCGCTCGATCCGGCAGCGGCGCAGTTCACCGTCGACCGCCACGCCATGCCTGAGCACTGGGACTGGCCGCTCGCGGCACCGCTGCGGCTGCGGACGACCGCCGTGCCGATCGACTGGCAACCAGACCCGGCCGACCCACGCCTGCCGGCCGGCCCGGTGGCGGGCCAGGAGCCCGCCCAGGAGGTCGAGTTGGTGCCGTATGGCTGCACCAAGTTCCGCGTCTCGATGTTCCCGGTGACCGGCTGACCGCGCGGGTCAGTAGTGGCAGACGTTGATGGTGGTGCCGCTGATGCCGCTGCTCTGGTCGGACACCAGGTAGAGCGCCACCTCAGCCACGCGGGCCGGCTGCATGATGCTGGCCGGGTCCTCGTCGGGGAAGTGCGCCGACCGGAGCTGACTGGCCACCGGGCCGGGGCAGATGGCGTTGCAGGTGATGGCCGGAAAGCCGGCTTCCTTCAGCTCGCGCGCCATCGCCTCGGTGAGCAGGTTGACACCAGCCTTGGCCGCCGAATAGGCCGGGTAGTCGGCACCGGCGTGGTAGGCCGCCATGCTCGAGATGTTGACGATGCGGCCCATCTCGCGCTCCATCAGGTGCGGGCCAATCACGTGCATGCCCAGGAACACGGTGCGCAGATTCTGCGCGATCACCTGGTCGAATTCGGCGCCGGTCATCTTCGTGATGGGCTTGAAGATGCCGCCACCGGCGTTGTTGACCAGGATGTCGATGTAGCCGAGATCGGCGATAGCGCGGTTCAGCGCCTGGTGCCAGGCGTCCTCGTCGGTGGCGTCGAGCGGCAGGGCTACGGCACTGACGCCGAGCGAGCGGCACTCTTCGGCCGTGGCCTCGATCTCCTCGACAGTGCGCGCGGCGACCGCCACGTCGGCGCCGTTGAGGGCGAACTTCAGCGCGATCTCACGGCCGATGCCGCGGCCGCCGCCGGTGACGAAAGCTACCTTGCCGGTCAGCACCTCACACCTCCACTACTTGCCTGGTCGCCTGCGACCGATAGCAGCCCGCAATGATGCGGGTGGCCTGCAGGCCCACCTGACCGTCGTACCGCAACGGCAGGCCGCCTGTCAACCGCCGCGCGACATCATCGATTAACGGCCGATGTCGATTGTCGGCCACCGGGCCGACCTCAATCACCTCGTCCGGCCGCCCACGCCGTCGCCAGATGAACTGCCGGTCTTCGAACGCGCCGGCCAGCAGGGCGCCGGTCGTGCCGAACACCTCGAAGGTGTCCTGGTTGGCGCCACTCGCCCAGGAGCAACGGCACGTGGCCTGGGCGCCCGAGGCGAACTCGACCATCAGCGTCTCGGTGTCCGGTGCCCACCAGTCATGGGCCAGGTGGGCGGTGAACCCGGCCACGCGCGACGGCTCGCCCAGCAGCCAGCACAGGATGTCGAGACGGTGGCTGCCGATGTCCTGCAACGCGCCACCGCCCCCCGCCGGCTCGATGCGCCAGCGCTGCGGATGCCCCGGCGGCGGGTTGTAGGTGTAGGCCATGTCGATGGCGGCCTGCAGCGGTCGACCCACCGCACCGTCGTCGACCATCTGCTTCAGGCGCTGGGTCAGTGGGTAGTAGCGGCGGTAGTACGCGACGGTCAGTTGCACGCCGTTGGCCGCGCAGGCGGCCACCATGCGCCGGCCCTCGTCGGCGTCCAGCGCCATCGGCTTCTCGCAGACCACGTGTTTGCCGGCCTCAGCCGCCGCGACGGTCTCAGGGCAGTGGCGAGCCACCTCACCGGCCACGTAGACCGCCTGCACGCGCGCATCGGCACAGAAGGCGCGGTAGTCGGTGTACCAGGCACTGGCGTCGAACCGCGCCGCCATTTCGGCGCCGCGCTCGTCACTGCGCGAGCAGAACGCCACCAGGTCGCTGTCCGCCTGCGCCAGCACAGCCGGCGCCACCGCCTTCTGCACAATGTCGCCGGTGCCACTGATGCCCCAGCCGATCCTCATCGCGCCGCCCTCTTGCCCGGCAAGACTCGCCCCACGCCGCCCAGGTCCCATCAGGCGGTCCAGGCCGCCCTCTAGACCTCTCAGACCTCGCCCGCGCCCGAGTGTTGCGCGGCCGGGTGACGGCACGACCCCGCGAAGCCGTGGCCTCGCGGGGTCGTTGAGCAGTGCGGCGCCGGTCGGCGGCTCAGCCGGCGGCAGCCAGTGCGTTGTCCTCCGCGTGGATCCGCGCGGCGTCTTCATCGAACTGGCGTTGGTCGAACGTCAGGATGAACAGCAGACCGGCCAGCACCGTGACCACGATGGGCACGATGAAGATCATCGACCACTGGTGCTGACCTTCGGCGATTTTGAAGTAGTCGTGCACCTTGCCCGAGACGAGGTGGCCGACCATCATGCCGCAGCCGTTGGTGGCAAACAGGATCAGCGACTGCGCGCTGGCTCGCACGTCCTTCGGCGCCAACCGCTCCACGGCGATCATGCCGCCGACGAAGAAGAACGAGTAGCAGATGCCGTGCAGCGCCTGCGACGCGATGACCAGCGCGGCCGGATGGCCGATCGCGAAGATCGTGTAGCGCAGCGGCCAGGCCAGAATGCCCAGGAAGATGGTCCAGCGGATGCCGCCCTTGCGAATCATCGGGAACAGCAGGCACATCAGGAAGACTTCGCCCCACTGGCCGATGGTCATCGCCATCTGCGCGGTGCCGGCCTGCAACCCGACGCCTGTGCCTTGCTCGGTCAGGAACAGGAAGGTCAGGTTGTAGTAGAACGGCAGCTCGATGGCCACGATGAACGAGATCACCAGCAGGATCAGGAAGTTGCGGTTGGCCGTCAGCTCGAAGGCCTCCAGGAAGGCGTAGGGGTTCTTGGCCTCCTTCGCCGGCGGCGTGTTGGGCAGACTGAAGCAGTAGAGGCCCATCATCACCGCGGCGATGGCCGCGAAGATGAGGCAGTCGGCCTGGTGCGCGTCGGCCAGTTGCGCGCTCTGCTTGCCCCACCACCCGAGGTACTGGCCCAGCCCGAGCTGCACGGCAATCCAGCCGAGGGTGCCCCAGACGCGGATGTTGCCGAACTTCTCGGAGTCACCCATATGGTAGAAGGCGACCGTGTTGGTCAGCGCGATGGTCGGCATGTAGGTCATCGAGTAGACGAACATGACGCCCCAGAGGCCCCAGAACGTCTTCATCTGCCAGGCCACCAGCAGCAACACCGCGCCGAGCAGGTGTGAGATGGCTGTGAAGATCTGCACCGGCATGATGCGGTCGGCGATGTTCCCGGCGATCATCGGGGCGACGATCGAGCCCCAGGCGGTGGTGCCGAACACGAGCGCGATCTGGATGCCCTGGAAGTGGAGGTTCTTCTCCATGTGGCCGGCAATGACCACCGACCAGGCGCCCCAGACCGCAAACTGCAGGAACATCATGAACGAGAGCCGCGCGTAGAGCCCGCCGGGGCTACCGCCGGCCGGCGGCTGGTTTTCTGCCATCTGTGCTGTCCTTCTCTGCCGGCCGTCCCCCAGTCACGGCCGCGCTCGCGGCGCCCGTGCGTGTCCTGCTCCGGACCGCTCGGACTCGCCGGCCGCAGTCTACCCGCTCGCGACGATGCCGTCAACGACGAGCGCACGCCACAACGCCCGTCTGCGGCCGTCCGAGAGCCAACGTCCCGTGGGACCGGCGTCTCGCCGGTCGGGCGGCCAACCACCAGGCAGGATCGCGTCGGCGTCCAGACCGGCGAGACGCCGGTCCCACGAGCAGGTGTCGAGATGCATGATTGACCGACACGACGACCGCACGTGGCGCCAGCCCGGGCCTACCGCCGGCCCGAGGCACCGGCTATACTGGGACCGCCATGGCCACTCGCCGATTCCAGACCGAGGAGCAACTGGCCGCCGCCGCCGTCGGGTGGCTCGGCGACTACGGTTGGGACGTCTATCAGGAGGTCCAGGTCCAGCGCAACCGCCCGGTAGCTGACCTGGTCGCGGTGCGGCACGGCATCGTCTGGATCCTCGAAGCCAAGCTGTCGCTCAGCCTGACGCTGTTGGAACAGGTCTGGGCCTGGCGGGGCTGCGCGCACTACCTCTCGCTGCTGCTGCCGCGCGCGCGCCGCGAGCCCCGCGGCTACCGGTTCACCACCGAGCTGCTGCGCGGTCAAGGCGTCGGTTGGCTGGAGGTCGGCGGCACGGTGGACTGCCCGGCGGTGCAGACCCGCCTCAAGCCGGCCGTCTACCGGCAGGCTCGCGTCGCCGAGCTGGTCGGGCGCCTGCACGAACGGCAGAAGACCTACGCGCCGGCGGGCAACAACCGCTCGCGCCGCTGGACACCATTCCAGCAGACCTGCGAAGCCTTGCGCGAGGCCGTCGTCGCGGAGCCCGGGGTGGCCCTGACCGAGGCTCTGGACCGCATCACGCACCACTACCGGTCGCGTCAGGCCGCCTACTCCAGCCTGACCAAGTGGCTCAAGCAGGGCGTCGTCACGGGGCTGCACCTGCGCCTCGTCGACGACCGCCTGCGCCTGTACCCGGATGTGGGCTGGGATCGCGAGCCGACGCCGAACTGATTCGCCGGATTCACCGCGCACCGCCGCGCCTGCTGCGTATCAGTGCCAGAAAGGCGCAATGGGCGGATCGGGCCGGCGCGCTGGTCGTCGCCAGTGGCTTGTTCGGTCTCTCAGGCAGGCCCTCGGGGCTGATCGCGTGCCCTTTGCGGAGAGGAAGACACGAATGCGGAAGTACCTGGTGATGCTGTTCACCGCGGTGTTCACGGCCAGCCTGTTCGTGCTGATGGGCTGCAGCCCTGCCGAGCCGCCGCCCACCAACCCTGAGCCGAAGATGCCGATGCCGCCGAAGGCCGGCGATGTCAAGCCGGGCAAGCCGGCCGATGCCAAGCCGGGCGAGCCGGGCAAGCCCGGCGACGCCAAGCCGGGCGAACCGGGCAAGCCGGGCGAACCGGGCAAGCCGGGCGATGCCAAGCCGGGCGAACCGGGCAAGCCGGGCGAGCCGGGCAAGCCGGGCGAACCGGGCAAGCCGGGCGATGCCAAGCCGGGCGACGCCAAGCCGGGCGAGCCGGGCAAGCCGGGCGATTCGGCCAAGCCGGGCGTTCCGCCGACGGACAAGAAGTAGCCACTGCCGTTCAGGAAGGCCGGTCCGCCCCCGGGCGGGCCGGCCTTCTGGTCATGGCCGACCCGCCGCGACTCGCGCCACGCGTCGCTGTCAACTCGGCTCGCTGAGCCGCTTCGCGGACCCTCCGCAAACTTTGGGCGCATTTCTGGCCGAGGCGCGTACAATACTCCAGCGTGAATGATGGGGGCTCGACGAGGGCCTCCGGGAGGAAGACACGAATGCGGAAGTACCTGGTGATGTTGCTCACCATGGCCTTCGCGGCGGCGATGCTGGTTCTGGCCGGCTGCAGCCCGTCCGAACCGCCGCCCGCGGCCCCGCCGTCTGGCCCCATGCCGGGCAAGATGATGCCGCCTGGTGGTGGCCCCAAGCCGGGCGAGCCGGGCAAGCCGGGTGAGCCGGGCAAGCCGGGCGACGCCAAGCCGGGTGAGCCGGGCAAGCCGGGCGAGCCGGGCAAGCCGGGTGAGCCGGGCAAGCCGGGCGAGCCGGGCAAGCCGGGCGATTCGGCCAAGCCGGGCGTCCCGCCTGCGGACAAGAAGTAACCCTTCTTCTGGACAGCAAGGGGCAGCTCTCCTCACGGAGGGCTGCCCCTTCTGATTTGGGCCGCCCGATTCGCCGCCAGCCGGCGAGACGCCGGCTGCCGTTCCCAAATGCCGATCCGTCATGTACCATTGCGTTGAGGGAGCGCCGCGGTAATGAACTGCCCGGTGTGTGGTGCGGATACGCGCGTGCTGGACTCGCGCACTGCCGAGGACGGCGAGTCCATTCGCCGCCGCCGCGAGTGCGTCGTGCCCGACTGCCGCGCCCGCTTCACCACCTACGAGCGCATCGAACAGCGCTTCATCGTCGTCATCAAGAAGGACGGCCGCCATCAGGCCTACGACCGCGACAAGCTCCGCGTCGGCCTGGATCGCGCCTGTCACAAGCGCCCCATCGCGCCCGAGCGCCTGGACCAGACGGTCGACGATATCGAGCAGGCCCTGCGCCGCTACCCACATCGCCATGTGCCCGTCGAGGCCATCAGCCACCTGGTGCTCGAACACCTGCGTGAACTTGACGACGTCGCCTACTTGCGCTTTGCCTCGGTCAACCGCGAGTTCACCACGGCGGATGACTTCCTGCAGGAAGCCCAGTCGCTGGAGCGAGACGAGTGACTCAGCCGCCGTGGCAGCCCGTCGACCTCGGCGGCTTGGCTGTGGTGCGGTCGCCGCTGCTCAGCGCCGCCGGCGTGGCTCACGCCTTCACCACCCGCCGCGGCGGAGTCAGTCAGCCGCCGTACGACGAGCTGAACCTCGGCTACACCACCGGTGACCGCCACGAGCACGTTGTGGCCAACCGCGAGCGCGTCTGCCGCGCCTTTGGCCTCCAGCTCAGCGCCTTGCGTTTCGTGCGGCAGGTTCATGGCCGGTCGGTCATCAGCGCCGCGGCCATCGGTCCGCCAGCGGACGAGCGCTACTGCTGCGCCGGCGACGCCGTCGTCGCCGCTGAGCCGGGCCTCCTGGTCGGTGTTCGCACGGCCGACTGTGTGCCGGTCCTGCTCGCATCGCCACGCGGCCTGGTCGTCGCCGCCGTCCACGCCGGCTGGCGCGGCTTGGTCGCTGGCGTCATCGCGGCTGCGGTTCGCGCGGTCAGCCGTTCGGCAGGCTGCGCCGTCGCCGACCTGACCGCCGCCATCGGGCCCCATATCAGCGCGCGGCACTACGTCGTCGGTGCCGACGTCGCCGCCCAGTTTGCGCCAGAACATATCGTGCGCCTGGACGATGGCGCCACGGCGCTGGATCTCGCCGGTGCCACCGCTGCGCAGCTTCGTGCCGCGGGCGTCAGCAGCTTCGATGTCGCCGGTCTCTGCACGTATGGGCGCGACGACCTGTTCTACTCGCATCGGCGCGACGGCGCGCAGACCGGCCGGCAGGGCGCCTTCGTCGCGGCCAACGCACTGGCGCTCGGCCCAGCGACCTCTCCGTGACTTGAGCCGCGCCGTCGGCCTACCGGCCCGCCACAGCCCAACGCTACGAGCCCGCCGAGCGGTCGCTCGGCGGGCTCGTAGTTGACGCGGTCAGACGCCTACCGCACGGCGCCAGGCCCACCACCAAGGCGGATCTCGCGCAGGATGCTCGGCGTCAGGAAGATCAGCAGTTCCGACTCGTCGGTGTTCCGCGTCCGGCTGCGGAAGAGCTGACCGATGAACGGCAGGTCACCGAGCAGCGGGATGCGCGTTGACGACTCGCTGTTGTTCTTGCGCACCAGGCCGCCCAGAGCAATCGTCTGGCCGTTGGGCACGCGCAGCAAGGTCTGGATCTGCTGCGTGGCCACAATCGGGATGGTGCCGCCCGACGGGTTGTCCACAAAGCCGATGACGTCGGCCACCTGCGGCTGGATCACCGTGGTGATGCTCTCATCGGGGGCTTGGCCGGTGACGCGCGGCACCACCATCAGGTCCGTCGTGACCTCGATGGTGTCGACCGTCGTGGACACCGTCTGCGAGGCCTGGGTGATGACCGTGTCCGAGATGGTTACCGGAATCGTCTGCGTGAACGACACGATGGCTGGCTGTCCGTTCTGCGTCGCCACCTTGGGCGCGTTGACCACCTTGCCCTTGTTGTTGCGCACAATGGTCGTCAGCAGCGCCTGGAAGTTGCCGGTGGCGTACTGGAAGGCGAAGCTCGCGCCGCCCTGACCGGCGGTGGACCCGGCGGCGGACGCCGAGCCGTTGGTCAGGCTCCAGGTCATGCCGAGTGAGTCGGCGTCGTTGACCGAGAGCGTGACGAACCGCGCTTCCACCTCGATCTGCTGCGGTGGCAGGTCCAGCAGCTCGACCAGTTCGCGCAGCTCCTGGATGGCATCCGGCTCGCCGACCACAATCAGCGCGGAGATCAGGTCGTAGCCGACCAACTCGGTGATGCCCTGCGGCAACTGGAACACCGCCGTGGCGCCGCCCCGGCCGTCCGCGCCACCGCCGGCACCGGGCC
>CAZHGD010000224.1:0-9835 GCA_964531735.1 uncultured Fimbriimonadaceae bacterium
CCGGCCAGGTCGCCGCGCCGCAGCAACGCGGGCCGGTGGTCTAGCGCCGAGACGAGGCGGGCCGGCAGGCCGATGTCGGCCACCTCGACATGCCCGGCGGCGTCAGCGGCTGGCCCCACGACCAGACCGACCTTCAGCGCGCCGAAGGTGACGGTGGCCGTGGCACGGACGTGAGGCGCGTAGACAGCGCCGGTGTCGGCGTTGACGCCGCTCGGCACATCGACGGCCAGGACCGGCCGCCCGGCGCCGTTGATGGCGTCGACGGCGTGGTCCAGCGGTGGCCGCGGCGGGCCGCTCAGGCCGGTGCCCAGCAGCGCATCGACAACCACTGCGGAGTGGGACAGGCGCTGGACCAGGTCGGCCGGATCGGGTGCGACCGTGACCGGTAGACCGAGCCGCTCGAGAGCGGTGTAGTTGGTCAGGGCGTCGCCGCGTAGTGCGGTGGGCTCGGCGAGCAGATCGACGGTGACCGGCCGACCGGCCTGGGCGAGCCAACGGGCGGCGACGAACCCGTCGCCGCCGTTGTTGCCCTTGCCGCAGACGATGGCGATCGGCCCGTCGCGCCCGTCGAGCAGTCGCTGCGCGGCGTCGGCCACGGCGCGGCCGGCGTGATCCATGAGCACCAGCGTCGGGATGCCATAGTCCTCGCTGGTCGAGCGGTCCATCTCGCGCATGTCGGCGCTGGTGAAGAGCGGTAGCATGGGCGGAGTCTGCGCACCGCGCGAGCGGCTGTCAAGAGCGGCAGGAGGCGTCCTGCGCGACACTAACACAGCGGGTAGGGTGATGAGCAAGTGAGCGACACGAAGCGGCCTGTGGCCATTGTGACCGGCGCCAGCCGCGGCATCGGCCGCGGCATCGCGATCGCGCTGGGTGGTCTCGGCTACCAGGTGGTGGTCAACTACAACAGCAGCCCGGGTCCGGCTGAGGAAACCGCCCGGGCGGTCGTCGAGGCCGGTGGGCGCGCTACCGTGGTGCAGGCCGACATCGCCAACCTGGCCGACCACGCGGCGCTGCTGGCGGCCGCCACGGACCAGTTCGGCGGCCTTGACCTGCTGGTCAACAACGCCGGCGTGGCGCCGACGGTGCGCACGGACCTGTTGGAGGCCACGCCGGAGAGCTACGACCGCGTGATGTCGATCAACTTGCGCGGGCCGTACTTCTTCACGCAGCGTGCCGCGCGGCTGATGGTCGAGCAGGTCGCGGCCGGTCGCCGGCCGGCGCCGAGAATCGTCAACATCGGCAGTGTGAGTGCCTACGCCTCGAGCCCCTTCCGCGGCGAGTACTGCCTGAGCAAGGCTGGCCTGGGCATGATGACCAAGCTGTTCGCGGAGCGGTTGGCCGAGTACGGCATCGGCGTGTTCGAGATCCGCCCGGGTGTGATCGAGTCGGACATGACCGGCACGGTCAAGGCGAAGTACGACCGGCTGATCGCCGAAGGCTTGACGCCGATTGCGCGCTGGGGCACGCCGGAGGATGTCGGCCAGGCGGTGGTGGCCATCGCCGAGGGCCGCTTCCCGTTCTCGACGGCCCAGGTGATCGACGTCGATGGCGGATTCCACCTGCGGCGGCTGTGATGCCATGAGGGCTGCGCCGCAGAACGGATTGACTCGTTGAGGGCGGTTGGCTATAATCACCCGAGCCGGGCGGGTAGCTCAGTTGGTTAGAGCGCATGCTTGACATGCATGAGGTCCGGGGTTCAAGTCCCTGTCCGCCCATAGCACATGGCCGCCGCGGTCTGCGGACCGGCGGGCGGCCGTCGTGGAGGCATCGGTGCCAGACACCGAAACGGTCTTCGACAAGATCATCTGTGGTGACATCCCCTGCGACAAGGTCTACGAGGACGAGTGGGCCTTGGCGTTCCGGGATATCCATCCGGCTGCCCCGACCCACTTCCTGGTGATCCCCAAGCGCCGTCTGGTCGACTTGGGCGAGGCCGAGGTGTCGGACGAAGGGCTGCTGGGGCACCTGTTGCGGGTGGCCGAGTTGGCCGCGCAGCGAACCGGGATTGCTGAAGGCGGCTACCGGGTCGTGATCAACAACGGGCGCGACGCTGGGCAGGAGGTGGCGCATGTGCACCTCCATGTGCTGGGTGGGCGCGCGATGGGCTGGCCTCCGGGCTAGCGACGGAATCAGACAGCCGACGAGCTGGAGGAAGAACTACATGGCGAAGGTGGAGGTCCGCGACAACGAGTCGCTCGACAGCGCGCTGCGGCGCTTCAAGAAGCAGTTGCAGCGAGACGGCACGCTCCAGGAAGCGCGCCGCAAGTCGCGGTACGAGAAGCCCAGTGATCGCCGCCGCCGCGAGCGCGCCGCTCGGCGCCGCCGCCTGCTCCGCCGGGTTGCCCGCCAGGCCATGAAGGAGTAGCAGCCGCCCCAATGAGCCTCGCCGCCCAACTGCTGGCCGACTACCAAGCCGCTGTCCGGGCTGGCGATGCCGTGCGGGTCGGCACGCTCCGGCTCCTGCGAGCGGCCATTCGCGACGCCGAAATCGACCAGCGCCACCCGTTGGCGGATGACGGCGTGCTGGCCGTCATCCAGAAGCAGGTCAAGCAGCGGCGCGATTCCGTGGCCGCCTACCGCGGCGCCGGGCGAACCGACTTGGCCGAGCGCGAAGAGGCCGAGATGGCCATCCTCCAGGCGTACGTGCCGGCGGGGCTGAGCGCCGAGGCGCTACGCGAGTTGGCTCGAGCGGCGATCGCCGAAGTCGGCGCGACCGGCGCCGGCGATCTGGGGCGCGTGATGAAAGCGCTGATGCCTCGCGTGCGCGGGCAGGCCGACGGCGGCGCAGTGAACGCGATCGTTCGCGAGTTGCTCGGCGCGTAGGCGGGGGGCCCGCTGAGGCGCACCGAGCGGTACCGGTACGGCGCGGCCGTGGGAGACAGTGATCGAAGCTCGGCTTCCGATCCCAGACGGCGAAGAACTCGCGGCCATCCTCGGCCCTGGTGACGAGTACCTCGACCTTCTCCGACAGTGTCCCGGGGCGGTACGCATCACGGCCACGCGGGACGCGCTGCTGTTGCAGGGCGAAGACGAGGCGGTCGGGCAGGTGGCGGCGGTGGTCGACGACCTGCTGACTGTGATTCGCCGCGGCCAGGCGCTCGGGCGGTCGCAGATCGAGTACGCCGTGCGCAGCCTGCGCGGCGGCAAGCCCGAGGCGTTAGCCGAGCATCTCGCCGAGACGGTGCTGGTGACCGACCGCGGCAAGCCGATCCGCGCCCGCACGCCCGGGCAGCGCCGCTACGTGCAGGCCATCGAGAACCACGACATCACCTTCGGCATCGGGCCGGCCGGCACGGGCAAGACCTACCTGGCCATGGCCTGTGCGGTGCGCGCCCTGCGCATCAAGGAAGTCTCGCGGATCATCCTCTGTCGGCCCGCTGTGGAAGCCGGCGAGCGGCTCGGCTTCCTGCCGGGTGACCTCCAGGCCAAGATCGATCCCTACCTGCGGCCGTTGTACGACGCGCTGTACGACATGGTCGACCTGGAACGCGCCCAGCGACACCTGGAGCGGAGCGTGGTGGAGGTGGCCCCGTTGGCGTTCATGCGCGGGCGGACGCTGAACGACTCGTTCATCATTCTCGACGAGGCGCAGAACACCACGGCCGAGCAGATGAAGATGTTCCTGACGCGGCTGGGCTTCGGGTCCAAAGCTGTGGTGACGGGTGACGTGACCCAGACGGACCTGCCGGCCGGCGCGACCAGCGGTCTGCGGCATGCCGTCGACATCCTGGCCGGTATCGACGGCATCGCCGCCGTGCGGCTGGGCAGTGAAGACGTGGTGCGACACGAGTTGGTACAGCGCATCGTGGAGGCCTACGGGCGGCACCAACCGCGGGCCGACAGCTAGAGCACGGATGCCCTATGGGCCAGAAGCCGCCAATTCGCCGTCCAACCGCAGGCGCCGGCGGGCGCCCCGGCGCTGCCCGTCGCCTGCGCCTCTGGGGCCATCTGGCCGGCACCCGCCTGACCCGGGTCGGGTTGGCGTTGGTGGTGGTGTTCTGCTACACCGCGCTGCTCGAAGTGGACCTGCTGCGCGCGGGCCTCAACTGGCGCCTCGACGAGGTCGCCGACCGTGACGTGTTCGCCGACCGCAACCTCGACTTCATCGACGAGGAGGCGACCGAGAAGCTGCGGCAGACCGCCCGCGACGGCGTGGCCCGCAAGTACGACAGCCTGCCGGCCGCCGACGAGGCGCGCAATCGCCTGACCGAGCTGTTCGACAGCCTCGCGGCCTGGGCCGCGGCCAGTGGCGAGGCGCGGCGGCCGCTGCGCGACCTGAAGTACCGGCTGCTCTGGCTCAGCGTGCCGGACGAGGTGCTCGAGCAGGTGGCGCACTGGTCGCCCGAGCAGCGCGAGGCCTGCCGGACCTATGCCTTGGCGGCCGTCGATCGGGCCTATGCCGGACGCGAGATCCGCGATGACGTCGTCGAGGATATGGAGGCCGTTCGGCGCGGTCTGTCCGAAGAGGTCAGTCGGCGACCCGTCCATGAACGCGAGTTCCTCACCGCCCTGCTGACCGGCTCGGATATCGTGCAGCCGAACCGCCGGCTGGACCGTGAGGGCACCGAGGCGTTGCGCGACCGGGCCGGAGATCAGGTCGAACCGGTGCGCCGGACGCTGATCCGCGGTCAGTCGGTGATCCGCCGAGGCCGGCGCGTCACCGCCGAACACCTGCGCGACCTGCGCGCCCTGGGCCTGGCCCAGCCGAAATGGGACTGGGGTGGGCTGCTGGCGCTGGTCTGCCTGGTCTCGCTGGTGGTGGTGATCCTGGGCACTTACGTGCGGCTCGAGCAGCCCGCGGTCTACACCGACACGCGCCGTCTGCTGCTGCTCAACCTGCTGGCGATGATCGCGCTGGTGCTGTTCCGCTTCCTGGTCTGGCTCAAGGGCGAGATCCCCGACATCTCGCACCCGGCCATCTTCTGCGGCGCCACGACCGGCATGGTGGTGGCGGTGCTGGTCGATTACCGCATGGCGATGATGATGACCGGCGCGCTGGGCCTGATGATGGGTATGCTACAGCCGGGCGCCGGCCTGTGGGTGGCCATCGAGGCGTGGCTGGCCGGCCGCGTCGGCGCCATGGCGCTCCGCCACGTGCGCGATCGCAACGATCTGGCGCGCGCGGGCCTGGTCGTCGCCGGCGCGGGCATGGCCATCGCGGTGATTGTCCAGTTGCCGCGCAACGGGGGCAGCGGCGCCTACCTGGCCCAGAGCCTCGGTACGGACTTGCTGTTCGGTTGCGGCTGGGGCATGTTGGCCTTCCTGCTGGCACAAGGGCTGATCCCGCTGCTGGAGCGGCCGTTTGCCTGTGTGACGCCGTTCCGGTTGCTGGACCTGTGCAACATATCGGCGCCGCTGCTGCAGATGCTCAAGCGGCAAGCGCGAGGGTCGTTCGACTCGAGCCTGACGATTGGTGACATGGCGGCCGACGCTTGCGAGGCCATCGGCGCCGATCCGCTGCTGGCGCGGGCTTGCGGTTACTACCACGACATCGGCAAGACCAAGCACCCGAGCTGGTTCATCGAGAACCAGTTCGGCGGCGAGAACATCCACAACAAGCTCGAGCCGACGGTCAGCACCATGGCCATCAAGTCGCATGTGGATGAGGGCGTGCAACTCGCGCGCGAGCACCACCTGCCACAGCCGCTGATCGACGTGGTGGCGCAGCACCATGGCACGACGCTGATCTCGTTCTTCTACTACCAGGCTCTGGATCGTGCCGAGGAGGGGGACACGATCTCGGAGGAGCAGTTCCGCTACGACGGCCCCGTACCGCAGTTCAAGGAGTCGGGGATCATCATGCTGGCCGATGGGGTCGAAGCGGCGGTGCGCGCGGCCTCGGCCCATGGCCCCTTGACCGAGCGGCGCATGGGCGAGATCGTGCAGGGCCTGATCAAGCGGCGGCTGGACGACCACCAGCTCGATGAGTGCGGCCTGACCTTGCGCGAGCTGAACATCGCCGAGCGGGCGTTCTGCGACTTCCTGCGCGGGATGTACCACGGCCGGATCGACTACCCGACGGCAGCCACCAAGGGCCGCGGACGGTAGGCAGGCGAGTCTCCATGCCCATGCTCCTGGACGACAGTTCGGCGCCGTTCGCCATCGACCACGGGTTGCTCGCGAGCGCGGTCTCGGCGGTAACCGGCGGTGAGCTGGGCCAGGAGGCCGAAGTCAGCGTCGTGGTCACCGACGATGCGGGCATCGCCCAGATCAACGAACAGTACCTGGCGCATGAAGGACCGACCGACGTCATCAGTTTCCCTCAGTATGACCTGACGCCCGGCGCACCGACCGGCCTGCCGCCGCAGGCTCTGCTGGGCGACGTGGTCATCTCGGCCGAGACTGCGGCCAGCCAGGCCGCGGAGTACGCTGGCTGGACGGCTGGCGACGAGGTATGTCTGTTACTGGTGCATGGTCTGTTGCACCTGTGTGGCTATGACGACCAGACGGCGGCTGACCGGCTGGTCATGCAGCAGCGCGAGGACCACTACCTGCGGGCGCTGGGCCGACCGGCGGTGCCGCGAGAGGGCGAGCGATGAGACGTCCGCTGATTGTGCGGCGCTATGTGCGGAGCTTCCAGCACGCCACCGAAGGCGTGCTCGATGCCTACCGGTCGCAGCGCCACATGCGGGTGCATTTCGTCTTCATGGCGCTCAACTCGGTGCTGGCACTGGTCTACAAGCTGTCGGCGCTGGAAGTGGCCGTGGTGATGCTGACCATGTCGTTGGTGGTCTTCGCCGAGATGGTCAACACCGTCTTCGAGGCGGTGCTCAACATGGTCACCGAGACCTACAGCCCGATGGCCCGGTTTGCCAAAGACGTGGCGGCCGGCGCGGTGCTGATCACCGCGCTCAACGCCTGCGTGGTGGCCGTCTGCATCTACTTCAACCCCGAGCGCGTCAGCCGCCTGCGGCTGGTCTGGATTGAGGGCTCGTACCACGACGCGAGCGCCACGCTACGGGCACTCGCCATGTCGGTGATGCTGCTGCTGATCCTGATCACCGCGCTCAAGGTCGGCCGGCCCGAGGGCAGTGTGCTGCAGGGCGGCCCGGTCAGCGGGCACACGGCGTTTGCCTTCTGCTTTGCCACCTGCCTGTACTTCCTGGTGCGGCAGACCGCCGTCGTCTGGCTGGCCATGTCGCTCGCGGCCGGCACCGCGCTGCTCGTGGCGCACCTGCGACTACACGATCCCACCCAACGCGTCCGCACCGTGGCCTACGGCGCGGTCATCGGCACCGCCATCCCGATGCTGGTCTTCCGCTTGCTGGCGCGCCCGTGATCACTCGACGCGGAGTCTGACGAACGCCACGCTGTGACCGGGCAGGTCGAACCGGAGACGGTTCCCCTCGGTGGTCACGCTGAGTGCGCGCAGCACGTCGGCGGCCTGGTCCACCAGCGGGTTCGCCTCGGGATCATCCTGGCGCAGCAGCGTCGCCTGCACCTCGCGCGGCGCCGCGCCCTTCAGCGTGACGGTGGCCGGTATCTGGCGGCTGAGCGAGGCGTTGGCGACCACCAGAAGGACGCTCTTGCCGTCGGCGCCGCGGGTGGCCAGCAGCGGAGTCAGCGGGCCCCCATAGGTGCCGGGGCGGATCTGCGGGTCCTCGCCCGCGGCCGCCTGCCAGTACGGGGCGGAGCCCGAGATGGCGATCACTTGCTCGCCGACATGGCGGTTGAACTGGTGGTAGAGCCAGTACATGAGGAAGCGTTTGTCCGGTGCCTGCCCGGTGAGGATGCCGAAGCCGGGCGAGCGGATGGCGCTGAACATCTGCCAACTGCTGGCGCCGCGCAGCACGCCCTCGCGCGCGTAGTAGATGAGTCGCACCGCGCGATGCAACATGCCCCACGAGTTGGCGTTCCGCCAGACATCGTCTGCCACCTGACCGGCGGCTCCGCTGCTGTGGCGCCCCCATTCGGTGTCCAACTGGTAGACGGCCCGACCGGGGTTGTAGGCGCGGATGAGCGCGCCCACGCGCTGGATGCGTTCGAGGATGCGCTGGTTGTCGCCGACGGTGACAGCCTCGAACCGGCGGGTGGCGCCGCTGCCGAAGCCGGCGTAGTAGTGCGGCACCACGTAGTCGTAGGCGCCGGCGGCGCGTTGCAGCACGTAGTTGCCCCATTTGGCGCCATCGCCAATGGCGATGCCCACCTGCACCTGCGGATCCACCGCCCGTAAGGCCGTGGCGACCGCCTTCACATGGTCGGCGTAGCTCTCGGCCGTTGGGAAGGCGCGGCCCATCTGGATGCCCCAGGTGGACGAATAGGGCTCGTTGGCCACCTCGAAGTACCGGAACCCATAGCCGCGCTGCCGGGCATGGCGCAGTGCCTTGGCCCATTCTTCCGGTTCCAGCTTGCGGTTGGCGCTCTGCTCCTCCAGTTCCAAGACGATGCTCGCCAGCGGCACGTCGATACGCCGGGCCAGCTCGGCGATCTTGTCGAGCGACTCCGTCACCGGATACCGTTCGTGCCCGACGCCATAGAAGCGGGTCAGCGGCAGGCGGAGGTCTTTGAGCGCGGCTTCGGTGGCCGGCTTGAGGGTGTACCGACCGTCGCGGTCATACGGCTCGCCCGTCCAGCCCGACACTCGGTGGAACGAGATGCCGCCGGCGGCCGGCGTGGCCGGCCGCTCCACGGTGGCGACATCGACTGTGCAATCGAGGCGTTCGCCGGGGACGAGACGCGCCGGGACCAGATCGCACTTCAGCGTGGCCTCGTCGACCAACCGGGTGGCCTGCGGATTCGTCTGGCTGGTCACCTGGACATCGTCGACCCACAGCGTCTGCTCCTCGTCGGCCCGCGTACTGGCGTTGAGGGTCAGCAGCAGGTGGGCCGCCCGTTCGGCGAAGAAGTCGAGTCCCTCGCGGACGGCGAACTGGTACTCGCGCCACTCGGTGGTGACCGGCAGCGGCCAGAAGCCGGGCGACGGGGCGTCGCGGAAGGGCGCGATGGACTCATAGGCCGTGAGGCCGAACGACGCTGAGCCGGCGTGAGCCGCGCGCGCCCAGAACCGGACTTCGATGATCGTGCCACGCCGTGGACGAACCGCACGCGCTGGCGACGAGACGACGTAGCCGCGCGTGCCGGCCGGCTTGTGGATGCGGAAGCAGCCTTGCCCGCGGTGCGGCGAAGCGGTGTCGCGAGTGTAGTTCGCCGGTGTCTTCCACTGCTCCGCACCCCACATGACCCAGTTGGCCGGTGGCGACTGGTCGGCGGTCGCCTCGAAGTCGTCGCTGAACACGACCTCGGGTGGCGGCGCGGCGCCGGCGGACGCCACGAGCGTCGCCGCGACGGCCATCAGTCGTAGAAGCGGTGGTAGTTGCATGATCATCTCGCCGCCTGTGCGGCCGGGGCGGCAGCAGGCCTGTCTCGCGTAGTGGTTGGCGGACGGCCCGCGAAGTCCTGCTGGCGGCGGCCCAACTGGTCTGTTAGGTGCTGAAGCGTCGCCAGTTGCCCAAAGTAACGCGTACAGAACACAGTACTGCGCATCGGCTGTGGTATGGCGACACTCTAACCCCCAGGCTACCTCGCTGACGGGGCGGGCCGGGCGCGCTCACTGCGCCGCCAGGCCACGTGCGCCGGCGGGCCTGTGTGGCGGTTCGGATGGCCATGACACCTGAGGATCCTGACGGCAAGCAGCCCTCGCCGCTAGCGGACGAGGCGGCCGGCGTTCCGACCGAAGGTCCGAGTGTGGCCGCGCGAACACCGCGCGACGCGCGGCGGTGGCACCATCAGCGCCGGCACCGCCGCGGCGCGATCTTGGCCGACGCGGCGCCAGGCGCTCCGGGCGCCCGCCCCGAGGGTGAGCCGCAGGCAGCCGACGGGCCGGCGCCGCCGGTCG
>CAZHGD010000225.1:0-9828 GCA_964531735.1 uncultured Fimbriimonadaceae bacterium
TTTGAGGAAGCGGCGTCCGATTTGATTCAGGTCAGTGTGAACTACCTATCATCGCGATTCTGGCGGCGATCCTGTTCCCCGTGTTCGCCAAAGCGCGCGAGAAGGCCCGCCAGAACTCGTGTCTGTCGAACCAGAAGCAGATGTCCGTGGCGCTGATGCAGTACACGCAGGACTACGACGAGATCCTGCCGTTCGCTTACTGCATCAACCCCTACGTCCACTACTGGAATCTGATCTACCCGTACACCAAGAACAGCCAGATCTACAAGTGCCCCAGCGACCCGGATCCATGGATCGGGCTGCCGAACAACGTGCCGCTGAGCTACATCTGCAACTACAACTTCCATCCGCCTGGAGACAACCTGCCGGCCACGCAGGCGGTCGCCCTGGCGGCGGTGCAGCAGCCGGCCAGCAAGTTCACCCAGGCCGAGAACGCCGACGGGTCGGCAACGAACCTGCAGCCGGACTGCCAGTATGCCTACGGCACCAACGGGAGCTCGGTGAGTAGCGGCTACAACCCCTGGGCGCGCGTGTCGCGCGAGCGACACAACGGTGGCTCCAACTACTCGTTCATGGACGGGCACGCCAAGTGGCTGGCCCGCAACGAGGCGATGAAAGAATCGACCTACTGGTGGAATAACTGAGCCAGCGGCGGACACCAGGGCTGCCCTGACCCGCCTACCCTCACCGGTCCCCGAGGAGGGGCCGTCAAGCCCCATCTCGAAGCGCGGCGAGAGGGGATCCACCCAAGCGCCGGACTGCGAGACGGACTGCGGCGCGCCCGTCACGATGGGCGCTCCACGCCCCCAGCAGCGCCGGCCCTGCGCCTCGGCCACGAGTTCGACACCGCCCTGTGCCAGAGCGCGCAGCGCCGGGCCGTGGAGTTGCGCGGCAGGTTGTCGTATACTTGGTACGATTCGCGAGCCAGTCGCGAAGGAGCCAACTATGCGTCGCACCAACCAAGCCTTCACGCTCATCGAGCTGCTGGTCGTGATCGCCATCATCGCCATCCTGGCGGCGATTCTGTTCCCGGTCTTCGCCAAGGCACGTGAAAAGGCTCGCCAGTCGTCGTGCCAGAGCAACCTCAAGCAGTTGGGCATCGCCAACAGCATGTACATGACCGACTACGATCAGGTCACGCCGATGTGTCGCTACACGGCACCGGCGCCGATGAACGACCCCAACAATACCGCCGTGGTGACCGTCTGGTACGCCTGGGCCGAGTTCATGATGCCGTATGTCAAGAACTGGCAGATCCTCAACTGCCCGAGCCAGACCTACGCCATCCGCTATGGCGGCGCGGCCCCTGGCCAGATCCGCGTCTACAGCTATGGTCGCCAGTTGGGCTACTTCAACAGCAGCGCCGGCCACAGTACCCAACCGTGGAGCATCAGCGAGACCGCCATTCCGCTGCCGGCCGAGACGGTCAACGCCCAGGAGACCGATGGCTGCGCCAGGCCCGGCCCGCGCTACATCGCCTGGCCCGGCCCGGATGTGAGTGTGCCCTGGGCCAACGACAACTTCGCCCCGAGCATGCGCCACAACGACGGCTCCAACCTGCTGTTCTACGATGGCCATGTCAAGTGGGCCGGCCGCTACAACATGCCGGCCAAGTACTGGTCGATCGAGGCCGACTGAACCTCGGCTCAGTCCGGCTGACGGCCGTGTCGGGCCGCTCCGCGCGGGCGGCCCGACGTCTTCCGCACGCGCCACCAACCAGCCTGTCGCGTTGCCCGTGAAGGCGCTCGGCCGTCGTTGGCCAATAGCGCCACGCGGAAGGTGCGCCATGACGTCCGAACGCCTGCGGCAGTTGCTCGACCGCTTCGACCAGGTCTCCGTCGCCGTGCTGGGTGACTTCTTCGTCGACCAGTACCTGATGATCGACCCGGCGTTGGCCGAGACATCGCTCGAAACCGGCCTGGAGGCCCATCAGATTGTGGCCGCGCGGTGCCAGCCCGGCGCCGCCGGGACCGTCACCAACAACCTCTCGGCGCTCGGCGTCGGCCACATCACCGCGCTCGGCTACACCGGTGCCGACGGCCTCGGCTTCGAGTTGCGCCGCGGCTTGCAGGCCACTCGCGTCGACACCTCGCACCTCGTCGAGGCCCCCGACCGCTTCACGCCGACCTACACCAAGCCACTCGTCTGCGCCGGCGACCAGCCGCCGCGGGAGCTGAACCGCCTCGACCTGAAGAACCGCGCCGCGACGCCAGCCGAGCTGACCGCGCAGGTGCTCGCCGCGTTGCACGCCGTGGCGGGTGACGTCGACGCCTTGCTGGTGCTCGACCAGGTGGACGAGCCGGACTGCGGTGTGGTCACGGCCGCTGTGCGGCAGGCGCTGACCGAGTTGGCGGCCGCGCGGCCCGCACTGCCCATCATCGCCGACTCGCGGCGGCACATCGCCGAGTTCCGCGGCGTGATGATCAAGCCGAACCTGCTCGAGGCGAGCCACGCGCTCCGGGCCGACGGGCTCGATCCGGCCGCGCTCGCGCGCGACGAGGTGGCGTGCCGGTTCGCCGCGCGCGCCGGCCGGCCGTGCTTCATCACGCTGGGTGGCGAAGGCGTGCTGGTGGCCGAAGCGACCGCGGCCACGCACGTCGCCGGCATCCCGGTCAGCGGCCCGGTGGACATCGTCGGTGCCGGCGACAGCTTCTCCGCTGCCTCGGCGGCCACGCTGGCCGCTGGCGGCACGCTCCTCGAAGCCGCGCAGGTGGGCTGCCTCGTGGCCTCCATCACCGTGCAGCAGATCGGCACCACCGGCACAGCCTCGCCCGCCGGCGTGCGCCAGCGACTGGCGCAGGCGCCCTGGGCCGGTTAGCGCGTTCCGCTACCGACGCAACTCGAACCGGTCGATCTCCTGGCCGTCCACGCCGACCACGCGGCACGAGAGCGTCGTCGCACTGACCGTCAGGTCGCACCAGTGCGGCGCTGACACGACACGCTGCGAGTACGGGTTCTGGCTCGTCTTGCCGACCTTGTAGATCGGCGCTCCGCCGCCGCCGGCGGTCACCATCGTCAGGCCCTGGTGCTCACTGCGCTCGTAGAGGTGGTCGTGGCCGTTGATGGTCAGCCGGTAGCCGTGCTTCACGAGCAGGCCAAACAGCGCCTGCTGCGCGAACCGCATGGCGGCTTCGCCGGGCTGACCGTCGGCCTTCACCGCGCCGTGCGGCCCGCTCGACCAGATCGGGCAGTGGAACATGGCCAGCCGCCAGGGCACCGACTCGGCGGCGGCCAGGTCGGCCAGCAGCCAGCGGCCCTGTGGCGACTCCGGCCACTGGTCCTTCAGACGCAGGTCGCGCTCCAGATCGAGCGCCGTCAGGTGCAGCGGACCCACGGTGAGGCCCCAGTACCACTCGGGCTCCGGCAGGCTGAAGTAGGCGCGGTACAACTCGGAGCCGCGCTCATGGTTGCCCGGCACCGGGAGCACCGGCAACTTGGCGAACAGGCGCGCGCCCGGCTCGAAGAACTGCGCGCGCCATTGCCGCCACTCGCGCCCATCGGCCACCAGATCGCCGCTGTGCAGCACGAACAAGTGGCCGTCGGCCGCCCTCGCCATGGCGTCGCAGATGGCCCGGTGCACGTCCGGCCGCGTGCGGGTGTCACCGTAGGCGAAGAAGCGGATGGTCGACAGGTCGGCCGGCCAGGTCTTCAGCTCGCCGTCGGCCAGCGTCGCACCGCCCGGCGCCCGCAGGCGATAGCGGTAGACCGTGCCGGGCGCCAAGCCCTCGGCGCGGACCGCGTGCAGACGCACGGCACCATCCGGCAGCGTCGCCAGCTCCTGGCCGGCGACGTCGGACAGACTCACCTGGACCGCCAGCGGGCCAGCGGTCTCGAAACGCAGCGTGGCCGTGGTCTGGCCGACGGCCTGCAGATACGGCGGCAGATGCAGCTCGGCCGGCGCGTTCGGCGGGGCCGCGGGCAGTACCGCCGGGTCGGTGGTCGGCGACGGCTGTAGCGACGGTGCCGCGCCCAGGTGGAGCACCCACAGCAGCAGCAGCCACAGACTGCGCGGGTTCGGCTTCGACACGGTTCTCTCCCAGACCAGCTCATTGTGCGGCCGGCCGGCCGCGCTGTGCGGTCGAACCTGGCCGAGCCGGCCGCGTGGCGCCTTGACGTCCGGCGGCAGGGCACCATACTCGGATCGTCGCCGGAGCCGCGCATGGCCTACCGCTACCGCATCTGCAAGCAGTTCGAGGTGGAGAACGGGCATCTGCTCACCAAGCACCGCGAGCGGTGCCGCTTCCCGCATGGGCACACGCGCCGCATCGAGGTGGTTCTGGAAGCCGACGAGCTGGACGAGAACGACATGGTGGTCGACTTCAAGGCGCTGAAGCTGGCCATCGAGGAGTTCCTCGACCGGTTCGACCATGCCATGTGCATCAACGTGTCCGACCCGCTCTACCCGGCCCTGGCGCAGCTCTACAGCGGGCCCGACGGGCGGCTGATCCCCTACGATGGTGAGGACCCGACCAGCGAGGTGATGGCGCGCGGCATCTTCGAGTTCATCGCCGCGCGGCTCCGCGGTGGCGGGACGGTGCGCAACGAAGCCGGCCTGGAGTACCGCCTGCCGCCGACGGTGCGGTTGCGGCGGTTGCGCCTGTGGGAGACCACCAGCTCCTGGGCCGAAATCGAGGCCGTCGACTGACGCCGGCCGCTAGTTCGGCGGCGTGACGGTGACCGGCACCGTGTCCGTGAAGCCGAGCAACTGCACCCGCAGCAGACCCGTGCCGGCCTGCGTGGCGGTGAAGCGGCCCTGCGTGTTGACCACGCCGACGCTGCCCTTGACCAGGTAGCTCGGCGCCACCGCCGGCGGCGCGCCGCCAATCATCTGCACCTGCACCTGCGTGGCCTGGCCGACCATCAGGTTGATCGGGTTGGGGCTGAGGCTGATGCCGGTCAAGCCGGCGGTGTTGATGCCGCTCGGCGGCAGAGCCAACAGCATGTAGTAGTTGTCGCCCGCGCTGATCTGCAGGCTGTAGGCCATGGAGCTCAGCCCGGTATCGCCCGGCGGCGAGACGATCAGGGTGACCCGACCGGTGGGCAGGCTCGACTGGTCGAACTCGCCACGGTCGTTGGTGATGGTCTTGACGGTGCCCGGCGCCTCGGTGACCGGCACCGTGGTGGTGCCGCCGCTCCAGTCGGGCGGGGGTGGTGGCGTGCTGCCACTGGTGTCGCCGCCGTTGATGAGGCTGCTCTGCCGACTGCCGGCCACCGGGATGAACCGGAGGGTGGCGCCAAGGACGAGCCGGTCGGTCTGGTCGCCCCGCACCACCAGGCCACGCGCGCGCGCCGGATCGCTGCCAGGCGGAATGCTGCCACCGGTCAGGCCGGCGGAGCAGCCCGACAGCAAGCCCGTCACTGCGGCCAAGACCACGGTGACCAGCCCTCGCGTGGCACGACGCACCAGCTACTCCTCGCTCTCTCCGGCGAGAGCCTCCGCCAGCGGCGGCCACGCCGCCTCAGCGACGAGACGCTCTGCCTCCTCGCCGCGGTCCATCCGGCGCAGGAGCCTAGCGCAACGCACCACCGCCGTCAAGCGGGCCGCCTCATCCAGCAGGGACGCGTCCAGTCCGGCCTCGGTCAACTGGCCGCGCAACGCCAACAGCCGCGCCACCGCGCCGTGCAGCAGGGCTACCGCCGCCGGGTCGTCACGTCCGGCGAGCGCGCTGCCGCAGGCCACGTCGCTGTCGAACCGGAGCTCCCATTCGCTGGTCTCGGCCGCCATCTGTTGCGCCACGGCCAGGTGCTCCGCGCGCTCGGTGGGCTCGCACTCGGCCAGCACCAGCGCCGCCGCGCCCTGCAGCCACCGGGCGCCGACACTCTCGGCCAGCGCCGCCGCGCGGCGCGCATCGGCCGTGGCCAGGCCGTCGCCGAGTTGGTGCCGTGCCCGCGCCTGCGCCAGACGGCTCTGGGCCTCCAGCTTGACCAGGCTGTGTCCGCTGGCGGCGGCCACCGCCTGTCGCGCGTGGTAGAGCGCCTCATTGCCGTCGCCGCCGCGCCGGTAGGCTTCGCTGAGCGCCAGGTGCGCCAGCACCTCGCCCCGCACCGAGCCCAGCCCGAGCGCCGCCGCCAGGGCATCCTTGCCCTCGGCCCGCGCCTGGTCACCCCGGCCCATGGCCGCCAGCAGCTCGGCCCGGCAGGCCAGTGCCGCCGCGTGGCGCTCACCATCACCGGTCAAACGCGCCAGCCGCACCGCATCATCAAAGGCGATCAGCGAGTCCGCCCACGCCCCCAGGCGGCGATGGCACCAGCCGACATTGAGATGCGCTTCGATGTCCTGCGCGACCGCGGCCAACTCCTCGGCCAGCGGCACACACGCCGCCGCCAGGTCGCCCGCCGTGGCGAAATCGTCATAGAGCAGGTAGGCGTTGACCGTCGTCGCCCGCACGTACAGCTCGGCCCAGGAACGCTCGGCGGACTCGGGCTGCTCGGCGATCAGCGCCTCCGCCGCCGCCAGTTCGGCCAATGCCGCCTCGCCGCGCCCGAGGGCCTCGAGCACGTCGGCCCGGCCCAGCCGGCCGCGCCAGACGTCGCTGAACGAGCCACCGGCGATGACCGTTTCGAACTCGGCCAGCGCCCGGTCGCGCTCGCCCAGGCCGGCCAGCGCCGCGCCCAGCGTCTGCCGTGCGGCGCGCTCGCGCGGCTCCAGCCCCAGCGCGCGGAACCCGGCGATCGCGCGCGTCATGGCCGCGCGGGTGGCCTCCAGATCGCCGAGTGAGTAGCAGGCGTTGCCCAACTGGAACTCGGCTTCGGCCACCGCGTGGTCGTCACGCAGGTCGGCCGCCCGCTCCACCAGCCGCTCGCAGACGCGACGCTGCCGGGGGAAGTCCGGCGCCCGGCCGAGCGCCGCGGCCAGCTCCGAAGTGCTCTCGTAGAGCTCACGCCCGCGCTCTTCGCGCGCTCGCAGCCGCTCCGCCTCCAGTTCACCACGCAGACGCTCCAGTTCCAGGTCGCGCTCGGGTGACGGCAGCGGGGTCGACTCGTCGAGGTAGAACCAGGCCAACGGCTTGCCGCAGTGCTCCGCGATCTCTTGCAGGCGATCGGGTTGCGCCAGGACCTGGCCGCTGATGTACTGGTAGACCAACGCGCGCGAGCAACTGAGTCGCCGGGCCAACTCGCTGAGCGGCAGGCCAGCCTCTTCGGCGGCGGCTTGGATCCGCCGTCCCTGTTCGGCCCGGCCCTCACGCTCTCGCAAGTCCACGATCTGCTCGCATGTCCAGCGCGGCTGGACACCGGACGGCCCACCTCCGCTCACACACCGTGAGCGGCCCCCTCCAAAAGACAGTCGGCCTCGGAACGACCTGAGACAGAACGGCCGGCGCTCCCCTGCCTGCCATTCGCCACACCAGTCGTTCCGAGGCCGGCCAAAGCGCCCCGAATGGACGCCGGAAACGGACGCTTGCCCCGGATCCTTGCCCGTTCTCGCCCGGCCCGACAGCGTGCACGCCCATACCCGCTGCCGGTCGCGCCAGGCTCGAAACGATCCGCCGCCCGCTCCCGCTTCACTTGTCTGGGTATTGTATAGCCAGACTAGACAGGTGTCAAGCCCTATTGGTGTTGCGATCATGTTGCGATGGGCGGGCAGGGGCGGGCACCTCACCCCCCGACCCCCTCTCCGCCCGCGGAGAGGGGGCGCCAGACGCGCGGGATCCGCCCAGACTCCCCCTCTCCGCGGGCGGAGAGGGGGTTGGGGGGGTGAGGTGTCCGGCGGCTTGGGACTTGTCGCCGGGCCGAGTAACGTTAGAGTGTTGGGCGGGCGTCTGATGAGCATGGCGAGGGTACGGTCAATGACGAAGCGGGTCTGCTGGGCGATGGTGCTGCTCCTGGCGGTCACGGCGTGCGGTCGCCGACAGCCGCCGCCGCCCCCACCGGTGGCCAACGTCACCACGCCGCCACCGGAGGAGCCGCCGCGCGAGCGTTCGTACGTGCGCGCCGGTTTCAAGGTCACCTTGCCGCCCGGTTGGCGCGAGACACCGGCGCCCGCGGAGCTGGAGCGCGACGGCAAAGGCTCGGCGGTGGCCTTCCGCCAGGGCGAAGGCGACCTGCCCAAGGTCTATGTCACCGGACTCGACAAGGTCGCCTACACCCGCTGGCAGAGCGGCCATCTGGAAGCTTCGCCGCCGGACCGGCTGAAGATCCTGGCGCACGAGTTGAAGGAGTCGCTCCTCGGCGGCGACACCGACACGCGCAAAGTGGCGGTGACGGGCGAGCGCACCTGGGTCGGGCGCGGCATCCGGACGGCTTGGCGCATGCGCTTCCGCGGCGTCGCCATGGGTCGGCCGCAATGGGGCGATCTGCTCGTGGCCGAGGACTTCAAGGGCGGCGTCTTCATCGTCATGCTGGCGGCCGACGACGAGCCCCGCCTCGAGCAGGCGCTCAAGGTGCTCGATACCATGTCCTTCTACACGCCGGCCGGCCCACCGCGCGCCACGCCGCCAGTCGGCGGCGGTCTGACCAGTCCGCTGCCGGGGCTGGCCGGCACCAAACTGCCGCCGGCCGCCAAGAAGGGCAAGGCACCCGATGCCAAGCTGCCGCGCCCTTAGCGGACTCGCCGCACTGGTGCTGCTGACCGGTTGCGCCAAGCCGCTGCCGCCGGTGGTCAGCGGCCCGTTACCGGCGCTGCCCTACCGACCAGCACCATCGTGGCTGCCCGCCGGCTGGGTCGAGGACGGTTCGACCGCGGTGCTGACGCTCGGGCACGCCGACCATGTCTATACGCCGGCCGACGCCGCGGCGCCGCTGTTGCAGGTGGCCTGGTTCTCCGCGTCGGAAGCCCGGGCCTGGCCGACCGGCGAGCCGCTCGACTACCTGCTCAAGCAGGTCTCCCGCTCGCTGCAGGAGCCGGGCCTGAAGACGCCGGCGCCCAAGCCGTGGACGCGGGCCGATCTGGCCGCCGGCTGGCGGTTCGAGTTGCGCGAGCCCTGGCGCGAAGGTGACCGTGGCCGACTGGAGGGCGTCGTGGCCGTCGGGCGCTCAGTGGGCGGCCACTTCGTGCAGGCCGCGGTGCTGATCCCGGCCGGAAGTGACCGCGCCGGGCTGTCCGACCTGCTCGCGCGAGTGCCCGCCGAGCCCTGACACCACGGCCGCCAGCGCGTAGGGCGGGCTATTGCCCGCCGATGACCACCAACTACGGCCGCCAACGGCGCAAGCGCAAGCTGTTCGCCACCACGCTGACCGAACTGAGCGCCATGGCACCGGCGGCCCACATCGGCGCGATCCGCCAACCGGTGATCGGCTCGAACAGGCCCGCGGCCAGCGGGATCATCAGGACGTTGTAGCCGAACGCCCAACCCAGGTTCTGCCGCACGGTACGCAGGACGGCGCGGCTGAGCGCGATGGCCGTGCCGACGCCGTGCAGGTCGTCGCGGACCAGGGCCACGTCGCCGGCCGACAGCGCCACCTCGGTGCCACCACCCAGCGCGATGCCCAGGTCGGCCGCGGCCAACGCCGGCGCGTCGTTGATCCCGTCGCCGACCATCGCCACCACCTGGCCGGCGCCGCGCCACTGCGCGATCACCGCGCACTTGTCCTCGGGCCGAGCGCGGCCGTGTACCTCGTCCACGCCCAGCGCCGAGCCGAGCAACTCGGCCACGCGGGCATCGTCGCCACTGAGTAGCGCCACCCGCAGCCCGCGGCGACGCAGGTCGGCCACCACCTGGCGGGCCTCGGGCCGCGGCGTATCGGCGACGGCGATCAGGCCCGCCGCCGAACCGTCCACGGCCACGTAGAGCGGCGTCTCACCGTCATGGGCCGCCGCGTCGGCCCAGTCGCGGCAGGCCGCCGGATCGACACCGGCCGCGTGGAGCCAGGCCGCGCTGCCCACCGCCA
>CAZHGD010000226.1:0-9806 GCA_964531735.1 uncultured Fimbriimonadaceae bacterium
CCGCCGAATACCCCGGTGGAAGACCGAGGTCAGGACCCATGTTCATCGACATTCACTGCCACGCCTATCGCAAGCTGCCGCCGATGTACTCGTTTTCGACACCGGAGCAGGTGTTGGAGCGCTTCGACACCATGGGCATCGAGAAGGCGGCGCTGCTGCCGATTGTGAGTCCGGAGATCTACCTGCCGCAGGCCAACGAGGACATCCTCGAAATGGTCGAGCAGTACCCGGACCGCTTCTTTGCCTTCTGCAACCTCGATCCGCGCGCCATCGCCAACTCGCCGTTCTCGCCGCTGGGCGACCTGCTGCGGCATTACAAGGACCAGGGCTGCAAGGGCGTGGGCGAGGTGATGCCGAACCTGGCGGTGATGGACCCGATGGTGCAGAACCTGTTCAAGTGCGCTGAAGAGGTCGGCCTGCCGGTGACCTTCGACGGCTCCGACCAGCTCACCGGCGACTTCGGCCTCTATGACGATCCGGGTCTGCCGCAGCTCGAACACACGCTGCAACGCTACCCGAAGCTGGTCATGTTCGGCCATGGGCCGGTCTTCTGGAGCGAGATCGCCCGCCTGGAGACGCCGGCGGAACGCGGCTACATCTTCCGCCGCGAGGGTGGCCAGGTCGGGCGTCTGCCCCTCGGCCCGGTGAAGGAAGAAGGTGTGGTGCCGAAGCTGTTCCGCCGGTACGGCAACTTGATGGGCGACCTGTCCGACTTCACCGCCTACAACGCCCTGGCGCGCGATGACCAGTACGGCCCGGCATTCCTGACCGAGTTCCAGGACCGGCTGTTCTTCGGCACCGACCTGTGCTTCCCGACGATGCCGATTCCGCTGCCCGAACTGCTGATCAAGTGGCGCGACGAGGGCCAGATCAGCGACGTGGTGTTCCAGAAGGTGGCGCGCGAGAACGCGATCCGGTTCTTCGAACTGGACTGAGGGCACCACGGCAGCTTATGATGTGGGTGACGGATGGGCGTCGACAGGAGAGAGCGATGGAGTGGGCTCCACCACTCGGCCGGATGACGGTGGCCGACAAGCTGCGCGCCTTGGAGTTGCTCTGGGATGACCTCTGCCAGCGCCCCGAAGAGGTGCCCTCGCCAGCCTGGCATGCCGATGTCCTGCAGGCGCGTGAGCACCAGTTGGCCGCTGGTCAGGCCGAGTTGCTGAACTGGAACGACGCCAAACGACAGTTGCGGGACCACAGCGAGTGACAATCCAGATCCTCAGCGAGGCTCTCGAGGATCTTCGCGCGGGTGGTCGGTTCTACGAGCGCCAAGTGGCGGGGCTGGGCAGCTACTTCCTGGACACGCTCATCGCAGACATCGACTCGCTCCGCTTCTATGCGGGCATCCATGAGGTGCACTTCGGCTACCACCGCCTGCTTTCGAAGCGCTTTCCGTATGCCATCTACTACCGCGTCGCCAACGATGTGGTTATGTGTCCGTCGTCCTCGACTGCCGTCAGGACCCGTATGTAGCCCGTGAACGGCTGACCGGGTAGTCCGAGCACAGCTGCTGGGCATGCCCCGTTGGCCGGGCAGGCCACCACGCCCCACTGCCCGTCAGCGCCACCACCGTTTACTCAAGTGAAACCTCCCTCCGATCTCAACGGCGGTGGTAGCGCGCTTGCACCCAGCAACTCCAGGTCGTGCCGCCGGCTCCGCAGGTGGCTTGATGACGTCCCGGCCGGCGGCTTGTCGTCTGCGCGTGTCGTAGAAACCGACAACGGCGGGCTATGTGGGGTCCGCCAGAAGGAGTTCTGCCGTGGCGTCGCACGCTACCACGCAACCTCAGGCGGCTCCAGCCGACAAGTGGCTGGTACTCATTGGGGCGCTGCAGATCCAGGTCATCCTGGGTGTGGTCTACGGCTTCAGTGCCCTGGTCGAGCCGGTCAAGCACCAGTTTCCCACCTGGACGAACCAGGACGTGCAGTGGGCCAACACGTTGGCATTGCTGTTCTTCGCGATCATGATGGTGCCCGCCGGGCGCCTCCAGGATCGCATGGGGCCGAAGCTGCCGGCGCTGCTGGGGGCCCAGGCGCTGTTCTTTGCGTTCCTCCTCGCCGCGACCATCCGCTCGCCGCAGCAGAAGATGCTGTGGTGGTTGTCCTACGGGGTGCTCTACGGGGTCGGCATCGGTCTGGCCTACGTCTGCCCGATCGCCGCGCTGGTCAAGTGGTTCCCCGAGAGGAAGGGCCTGATCACCGGCATCGCCGTGGCCGGCTTCGGTGGCGGCTCGGCCCTGTTCATCCCCACCGTGTCGGCCTACTTCGCGCCGCAGGAGGTCTTGCACACCGTCAACGGCGCCGCCACGGCCATCGCCGAGGGCCACACCGTGTCGGACTTCTTCCTGATCCATGCGCTCATCTGTGGCGTCCTGTGCGCCGTCGGCGCGCTGCTGATGGCCAACCCGCCAGCACCCGCCGCCACGCCGGCGGCGGCGACCGCCGCGGCCAAGCCGAACGACCTCGACTGGCGGCAGATGCTCGCCACGCCGAAGTTCTGGCTGCTCTGGCTCATGTTCGTGGGCAGCGCCACCGCGGGCCTGATGACCATCTCGGTGGTCAAGGTGGCAGTCAAGGAGGTCAGCGGCATCACGCCCGCGCAGGCGGCCTTCGCCGGTTCGGTGCTGGCGTTGCTCAATGCGCTGGGCCGCGTCTTCTGGGGCGCGGTGAGCGACAAGGTCGGCCGCGAGCCGGCGATGATCGCCATGTTCGGCCTGCAGACCGTGGCCATGTTCCTGGTCACGCCGCTGATCAGCACCGGCGCCATGGGCGCCTACGTGATCATGGGCCTGGTCGGCCTGAACTTCGGCGGCAACTTCGCCCTGTTCCCCTCGGCCACGGCCGACGCCTTCGGCATCCGCAACCTGGGCATGAACTATGGCTGGGTGTTCACCGCCTATGGCGCGGCGGGCGTCATCGGCCCGCAGGTGGCGGCCTACTTCAAGGATGTCCAGAAGACGTACGCGCCGGCGTTCATCGTCGCCGGTGTGTTGGTGGGCATCGCCACCGGTCTGGCCGTGGTGAACCTGGCCACGTCGCGGAAGCGCGGCGAGTAGGCGTCATCCGTCCGCTGGTGGTCGGGGCGGTCTGCGCCGTGCGGACCGCCCCGCTGCCAGGGCCGCCGGGGCAGCCGTGATCGGCTATACTGGCGGCGCCGGAGGTGCGGGCCATGGGCCTCGTGGGCGGTCGGTGGTGGGGTGCGGCGGCGCTGTTGGTGCTGCTGGCGCGGCTGGACGCCGCGCCGCTGGTGCCGCCGCAGTGGACGGCCGGGCTGGTCTACGCCCACTCGTTCGACGCCGACGCACCCGAGGTCAACCTGCCGGGCTGGCAGGTCCACAATCCCCTGCGGGCTGCCGACGGCGGCTTCCACAGGCGGTGCGGTGAGCCGGTCAAGCTGACCGGGCAGGACGCGCTGGTCCTCACCGCCAAGGACGAGAGCCTGTCGCCGCAGCGACCGCTGGCGGTGCTGTTCTGGTGGTCGCTGCCGGCCGACCTGCCGCCGCAGGGCGGGTTCGACCTGCTCTACCTGCACGGCCGCGGCTTCGTCAGCACCTTCCTGCGCGGCGGCCCGTGGTGCGGCCTGGCCGACACCGCAGCGGTGGTGCAGGTCTACAACCTGCCCGGCATCAGCAACGTCAACGGCATCTACGACACCGCGCCGCGCACCAGCCTCGGCCTGAAGGCCGGCGAGTGGCACCACTGCGCGGTGGTCATCGCCGCGTCCTCGCTGGTCAGCGTCTACACCGACGGCCGCAAGGTGTTCGAGACGCGCACGCAGGGCCGCACCTTCAGCGCCGACGACGGCTTCCGCCAACTGAAGCTCGGCGGGCCGGTCCGCCTCGACGAGGTGCTGGTGCTCCGCCAGGTGCCGGCGGCCGACGAGCTCGCCGACTACGCGCCCGGCCTGCGCTGCATGAGGGCCGCGTACGGCTGGTGAGCGCCGGCCTCACCGCTTCGAGACGCTGCCGTCCGTGCCCATGACCAGCACCGTGCTCTGCTCGTCGCTGGTGGCCGCCGCGGCCGTCGCGCCGACCGAGCGCGCACCGGGCAGGCGCGGCAGACCGTAGAAGTCCTGGGTCACCAGCGCCGTGATCGCGTTGTTCACGCCGGCCGTGGCCAGCCGGGAGTCCGGACGCAGCCGGTAGTCGCCTTGGGCCGGGGCCTGCAAGCCCAGCGGAGCGAGCGGCGTGGCGCCTTGACCACGATCGGTGACGTTGCCGGCCACCTCGTCGGCCGGCTTGCGCCGCACCGCCACCGCGCAGCCGGTGACCAGGTTGTCGAGCATGGTCTGGACCCGTCCGGTCAGCGCGCCCCAGACCGTGCCGCGGTCGTCGCCGCCTTCGTTGAGGAAGATGCCGTCGGCGCCGCGCAGTTGCTGCCAGGCCGGCAACTGGTTCCAGCGGCCGTCGATGGTGTTGTTGACCACCAGGTTGCGGTCGCTGCTCCAGGACAGCACGCCGTAGCGGAACCAGACCGCGCCCGGCCGCAGGTTGATGGTGACGTTGTTGGCCACCAAGTTCGGCCCGGGCGAAGCCTCGATGCCGACGCCGAAGGCCCAGGCGTCGCGGAACAGGTTGCCCTCGATGCGGTTGTTGTAGTGCTCCCAATCGAGCCAGATGCCCGGGCCGCTGCCGCCCACGATGGTGTTGTAGCGGATGATGGCACCGGTCAGGCGGAACATCTTCATGCCGCCCGACTCCCAGAACGGCTCGGTGCCGGTCCAGTTGTTGTTGACGATGGTGTTGTACTCGATCAGCACCGGAGACCGACCGGGCGCCTCGACGCTCTGATTGGCCGCGGTCAGCTTCTCGGACAGGCCCTGGCCGCCGATGCCGACGTTGCCCGGGTTCTCGATCCAGTTGCCGCGGATGACGATCGGCGCGGCGCGCTGGTCCTTGGTCGCCACAAAGGTGACGCCGCGCACCTCGCTGTCGCGCAGCCGGCAGCCTTCGAGCAGCAGGCCCTCGCCGGACAGGTCGACCTGAGCGCGCTGCTGGAACTGCGCGCCGTGGCGGAATTCCAGCCCGCGCACCTGCACATGGTCGGCTTGGACCGACAGCAACGTGCCGCGCGCGCCGAGGTCCACGGCGACGCGATTGGGATCGCCGCCGTCGGGCAGATGCACGTAGACCGCGCGGTCGGGCGTGGCCGGATACGGCGCCAGGACCATCAGTTCGCTCAGCCAGGCGGTGCCCGGCCCCGTGGCGCGGTCGAGGGCCGCGGGCTTGGTGGCCGAGCAGGTCAGCGGCGGCAGGCCCCTCGGCGCGCCGAAGCGGAACTTCAGCTTGTCGGGCCGGCAGGTGGTGTCGAACTGGAAGACCAGGTGGTTCCAGCCCTCGCGCAGCGTGAAGTTCTCCCAGCGGTCGGTGAAGCCGTACTGGCGGTGCGGATGCGGCCGGTCCAGCTCCATGGCCTCCTGGCGTGAGTAGACCACCGCGGGCAGTCGCTCGCCGTTGACCCAGACGCGGTACGGGTTGACCTGCGCGCTGAGGTTGGAGCCGCCCATGCGCGCCGCGCGGAACTCGCCGGCGCAGTCCACCTGGCCGGTCACCGGCTGCGGGTAGCGCGGGTCCCAGACCACGTTCTGGCGCTTGAGCGGCGGCACCCAGACCCAGGTCGAGGCCCAGATCACCGCTCGGCGTGCGCGCTCGCCAAAGGGCGCGCCCAGGTCGAGAAAGCCTTGCTCGTCGGCGACGATGCGCTGCCAGGCGTGACCGTCGGTCGCCCCGCCGGGGGCACCGTCCAACTCGCCGTTGAAGCTCGGCCGCGCGTACTCGCGCGAGCCCCGGTTGCAGCAGAACTCGCCGCGCTTCAGCTCGCCCGGCAGGCTCCGCTCCACCAGCGTGCGCCCGGCCGCTGAGACGGTGCCCTCGGTGTTGGTGAACAGCTCGGCCCGCCAGACCCCGCCGACGCCCATGACCGGCTTCCAGGCGTTGGACCCGAAGAGGTCGTTCCCGCTGATCACCGGCAGCGCGCCGGCGTCGTCGGGCACGCCCTCGAGGCGGACCGGCTGTGCGGCGGTGCCGCTGCGCGTCACCGTGACGCTCTCGCGGTAGACGCCCGGCTTGACGCGGATGAGGGTGCCGGGCGCGGCCCGCTTGACCGCGGTGCCGAGGTGCCGCAAGGGCCGCTCGGCGCTGCCGTCGCCGGCGTCGTCGCCGCGGTCGGAGACGTAGATCGCGGGGCCACCGGTGGGCACGATGGGCGCGGGGCCGGTCGGCTCGTCGGGCTCATCGGGCGACTTGCCCGGCGTGTGCTGGAACCAGTTGACCACCTGGTCGGCCGGGCGGCCGAGGATGATCCGGGCCAGCTCGTCGCGTGAGCGGCCGGGCAAGCCTTCGATGCGGTCGAGCGGGTAGTTGATGATCCACCAGCCCGGCTGACTGGAGACCAGTTGGCCGAGCGCGGCGTCGTAGCGCAGGTGCACGGTGACCGCGCTCAGCAGCACCCGCTGCCCGCCGCTGGTGATGACCATCGGTGGCAGTGGCGGGTTGGCCGGCAGGCGCGGCTCGGGCCGCGGCAGCGGCGCGGCGGAGAGGGTCAGGTGCAGCAGCAGCCAGACAGCGGGGGTGGGTATCATGGCGGTCATCCGTCACCAGCCTTCGCCGCTGCGTTCGCTGGCCCTTCTGGCCCGTCAGAAGGAGGCCCGGCGCCGCCTGGTGAACAGAACGGCAGCGATGAAAGGACCCCGATGATCCGCCTAGCGCTACCCCTGTGCCTGGCCCTGCTGGCCTCCGCCTGCCCGGCGGCCGACAACTTGCTGCCCAACGGCGACTTCGCGCGCGGCCTGGATGGCTGGTGGTACACCCAGGATGCCACCTTGCAGGCGGCGGTGGTCGCCACCGATGCCCCGGGCTGCACCAAGGCGGCACGCCTGGTGGCCCGGCCGAAGCCCGGCGCGAAGCCCTGGGACGTGGCCCTCGCGGCGTCGGTGCCGGCGCCGGTCTCCGCCGGCAGCGTGATCGTGGTGGCGGCCTGGCTACGCGGGCCCGACGGCTGCCCGGTGACCATCAGCGTGCAGCTCTCGCAGCCGCCCTACAGCAACTTCGCGACGCAGACGGTGACGCCTGGCGCCGCTTGGCGCGAAGTGCGCGTGACGGCCACCGCGCCGCGCGACCTCGCCGCGCGCGAGCTCGGCCTGAGCTTCCACCTGGGCACGCAGGCAGGCACCACCGAGGTCGCCGGCGTGCGCGTCAGCACGGCCAACTTGCGGCCCCCCGGGCTGGTGCCGTTCGTGCTGCCTTGGGACGACGCCGCCGGATCGGCCACCAACGTGGCCGGCTGGCTGCCGAAGCCGGCCGGGCGCGATGGACAGGTCGTCGCGCGCGATGGGCATCTCTACACGGGCAACCGACGGTTCCGCGTGCTGGGCACCAACATCTGCGCCGGCGCGGCCTTCGCGGCGCACGAAGTGGCCGAGAAAGCCGCCGCCCGCCTGGCCAAGTTCGGCATCAACTGCGTCCGCTGGCACCACATGGACTCCGGCTGGGCCCGGCCGACGATGATGGCCGACGACAGGCGCCATATCGCGCCGGCCGCGGTGGAGCGCTTCGACTACTTCTTCGCGCAGTGCAAGCGTCAGGGCATCTACTCGGACATCAACCTGCACGTCAGCCGCGAGTATCCGGGCATGCCCAAATGGCCGAGGATGCCCGAGTTCTACAAGGGCGTGGACCTGTTCTACCCGCCGATGGTCGAGATGCAGCGCGAGTATGCGCGCGAACTGCTCACCCACGTGAACCCGTACACGAAGCTGGCCTACACCGACGACCCGGCCGTGGCGTTCATCGAGATCAACAACGAGAACGGCCTGATCAGCCAGTGGCAGTGGGGCTCGCTCGACGCCATGCCGGCGCTCTACGCCGACGAGCTGACGCGGCAGTGGAACACCTGGCTGGCTGGCCGCTACCGCGACGAGGCCGCCTGGCGCGCCGCCTGGGTACCGCAGGCGAGCCAACTCGGCGCCGAACTGCTGCGCGGCGAGGCGGCCGCCTGGACGCTGGAGCGCACCGGCGGCGGCCAGGGCACGGCCACCTCCGGCGGCACCGCGCCCGGCAACCAGCCGGCCACGCGGATCGAGGTGACCGCCGTCGACGGCGAGGGCTGGCACGTGCAGTACCACCAGGCCGGCCTGAAGGTGACCGGTGGACAGGCCTACACACTGACCTTCCAGGCTCGCGCCGAGCCGGCCCGCAGCATCAGCGTCGACTGCCGCCTGGCCCATGCGCCGTGGACGACGCTGTGGGAGACCAACCTCAACCTGACGCCCACCTGGCGCACGTACCAGCTGGTCATCACGCCGGCGGCGGCCGACGACAACGCGCGGGTGAGCTTCGGCAACCTCGGCGCGAAGACCGGTCGCGTGGAGTTGGCCGGCGTGTCGTTCCGGCCCGGTGGCAGCTACGCCTTGCGCGAGGGCGACGCCTGGGGTCGGGTGGCCTGGGTGCGTCACGAGGACTACTCCGGTCTGCCACCGGCCATGAAGCAGGACTGGATGCGCTTCATGTGGGAGACCGAGGAGCGCTACTGGACCGGCCTGGCGCGGTTCATCAAGGACGAGCTGAAGGCCAAGGCGCTGGTCTTCGGTTCGGCCGCCGGGTTCAGTCCGGCGCTGGTGCAGGCACAACTCGACGTGGTGGACGGCCACGCCTACTGGCAGCACCCGCACTTCCCCGGTCAGCCGTGGGACCAGAACAACTGGGTGGTCAACAACCAGCCCATGGCCGGCGTGCGCGGCGGCGCCAACCTGGCGCACCTGGCCGGCACGCGCGTGTTCGGCAAGCCGTACTTGGTGACCGAGTACAACCACCCCGCGCCCAACACCTACAACGCCGAAGCCTTCGTGCTGATGGCCGCCTATGCGGCGTTGCAGGATTGGGACGGCTTCTTCTCGTTCGACTACCACAGCTCGGTCGAGGGTTGGGACGGCCAGAAGATCAGCGGCTTCTTCAGCATGGACCGACACCCGACGCAGATGGCGACGTTGCCGGCGGCCGCGGCGCTGTTCCTGCGCGGTGACGTGAGCGCACCGGCCCAGCGTCTGGCCGCGCGTGCCACGCGTGAGCTGGCGCTGGACCTGGTCGCCAAGCATGGCAGCTTCGTCGGCCTCAGCGCCTTCGGCGTGCCCGGGGCAGCGGTGCTGCAGCGGCCGATCGGCCTGTCGCTCGACGGCGCCACCGCGGCCCGTGTGGAGCCGGCCGCCGGCCCGACGGTGGTGAGCGACAACGGCGAGCTGACCTGGGACTCGTCGGTCCAGCCGGGCCGCGTGGTGATCAACACGCCGCGGTCGCAGGGCCTGATCGGCAACACCACCGGCGGCCCGCTGAAGCTCGCCGGCGCGGACCTCGTGCCCGGCCCGAACCTCCAGCAGTGGGCCTGCCTGCTGCTGACCGCGCTCGACGGCGCCGACCTGACGGCGCCGGGCCGGATCCTGATCACGGCCGCCGGCTACTGCGAGAATACCGGCATGGGCTGGCAGAACGCGGAGAAGAACACGGTCGGCTCGAACTGGGGCGTCGCGCCGTCGCTGGTGGAGGTCATTCCGGCGGTCATTCGCCTGAAGGTGCCGGCAGCGCGCGTCAAAGCCTGGGCCCTGGACGAACGGGGCCAGCGCCAGGGCGAGCTGGCGGTGCGCGACGAGGACGGCCGAGCGACGATCGCGATCGGCCCGGCGGGCAGGACGGTGTGGTATGAGGTGGTGATCGGGCCGTAGCACATGGCGACCGGCCTGGCGGGCGCGGCCCCAACCACCGGGTGTGCTTCCAGATTGTTGGGCCATGCTGGGCACGCCACCTCGGCCCCCGA
>CAZHGD010000227.1:0-9798 GCA_964531735.1 uncultured Fimbriimonadaceae bacterium
CTGGCCGCCCGGTGGGTTAGGCGCGGCAGGAGGACCGGTGTGAACTACCTATAATGGCGATCACCACCAACAGCTCAATCAGGGTGAAGCCGGTCCGTCGGGTGATGCGAGTCATGATGATCCTCTCGCCGCTCGCCGCCCCGCGGTACAGCCTGGTTGCCGTGCCGCTGCGGACATGGTAACGACGCCGTCTGGTGCGAAGTGTACGATATTCGCCCAGCGCGGATCAACCACTGGTACGGCCCGGCTCGGTGACGCCGCGGGCCGCTCAGCGCTTCTTGTTGAACTGGTTCCAGAGCCACACGCCGCCGGCGAACAGGAAGACGGCGACCGAGCCGAACCACAGCAGCTTGAGCAGCATCACGCCGAAGATCTTGGTGGCGACGTACGTGGCCAGCGCGCCGAGCGCGATGCCGCCCCAGTTGAGGCTGTCCTCGCGGCGCTTCACCGGGCGACTGGTGGCCGAGGTGGTGCCCACGCCCAGTTCGGACTCCAGTTCCGCCTCAATCTCGCGTAGCGTCTGCTCGCGCTCATCACCGCTCGTGCCCAATCGGCCCATGGTCCCACTCCTGGTCGTCTGCCGGCAGGCCCGCTGCAATCAGCGTCCTGCTCCAGCCTTCGAATTCCACTTCGGCGCTCATCAAGCGTAGCACATCGGGGGCGAACCAACCCACCGCGGCCAACTTGTCCGTCTCGCGCACGTCGCAACCGGTGTAGTAGTCACCAGCCACCGACAGGATGACCACCACCCCGACGTGGACGCGGTCCACCGGTGTGGCGTCCAGCGCCAGGAACCCGTGTATCGCCAGCCGGCCCAACGGCCCGTCGGTGGTGCTCGGCAGCACCAGTTCTTCGGCCAACTCGCGCTGCAGGCCGACGGCCAGCGGGTTCGGGCGCAGTACCGGACTGCCGATGGCGAGGTCGGCCGCCAGATGCTCGTCGTTCAGGTGGCCGCCGACGCCCAACGAGTGCAGCCCGACCAAACGGCCCTCGCCGGAGGCCGGCAAGCGGCGATAGGCGAAGTACCGGCCGGCGGCATCGCGCAGCAGCACGTACGGAATGACCTGTCGCCAGGTCTCATCGGTCTCGACCTCCGCGCGCGGCAGGAACCGACCGGCTTCGGACAGCGCCGTCAACAGGTGGTCGTGCGCCGGGCCGGACTGATATTGCACGAAGCCCACTCGACCAGCGAACGCCTCAGCCACCAGGGCCGCCGGCACGCACCAGATCCGCTCACTCAAGTTGTCGCTCCCAGAGGCCGTCGGGCCACGCGTCGGTCAGGTCTCCGCGGCGAGCGACTGCTTGACGTGGTCGAACTCTTCCTCAATCTCGCGCATCCGCACCTTGACGTCCTCGATGCGGGTCTCGCCGAGCTTGTCACCCAGCACCTGCGCCATCATCAGGTTGGCCAGTGAGCGGTCGAAGCTCTGGGCCAGATCCTGCAGGCCGGCGCACTGTTCGCTGAACATCTCGCGCAGGCGGATCTGGTCTTCCTCGCCCAGGCGCTGTCCGTGCATGTCGAGCAGCCGGCGGATGTTGCCGGTCCGTTCGGCCAGGTCCAGGAAGTCGAGCACCTGCTCGCGGGCCGAGAGAAGCTGCGCCTGGCCGAGTTCCACCGCGGTGTCTTCGTTGACCTGCCGCTTGAACTCGGCGTAGGTGGACAGGAAGTGCTCGGCGTACTGCGCCAGCGGCTGCGGCAGCTCCCGCATGCGGCCGATGCGGTCCCACAGGTCGCGGTCGATGCGCGTGTGCAACTGCAACTGCTGGTCGAACACGGTCTCGCGCAAGCGGTCCTGGAAGTGCCGCCGCGCCACCAGGCCGCCGAGCACCACGGCACCGCACAGCCCGAACCAGACCAACTGCAGCAGCGGACCCAGCGCCGGGGCGGTCATCAGCATGATGGCCGCGGCGCCGCCGACACCAAACGAGATCAACCGCTGCGCCTGCTCTTCCGAGTCAACCCGCGCCGCACGGTAATGCCGTCTCATGTCGGCCAGGTCTACTTCGCTCATCAACTTCTCAGGCCTCATGTCCAACTACTATGGGACTCCGTGACCCCCCTGATTGTTACGCCGTGGGTGCGACCGGCGGTTCACTCCGCCGGCGTGCGCGGTTGCCAGGTGCCGGCCGGCGCCGCCGGCTCGCTGGCGACGGCCAACTCATCGGGGCGCGCGCGGCCGGGCACACGGCGCCGGCGCCGCCGCACCGCCAACGTGGCCAGCGACGAATCGCCGTCGGCGCCGCCCCAGGCGCGGTAGTAGACCAAGTCACCCAGGCGCAACCAGGTGCGCAGTGCCACCCAGGCCGTGACCGCCGCCGTGGCGGCGAGGGCGGCGAGCAACGGCAGCAGCACGGCGGCGGCGGCGGATGGTCTGGCCATGGTGGCCAGGTGGCGCGAGCCGGCCCACAGCCACAAGGCCGGGAGACCCACCGCCACGTACAGCAATCCGCGGAGCAGTGACCGGCCCAGCAGTGCCCAGCCGCTCAGCGCGGCGAACCGGATGGCGCTGCCGACGGAACGCACGGCCGCCCGGTCCTCGGTCACCAGCGCGGCGCGGTAGAAGGCGGCGGCCAGCCGCAGCAGTTCGCGCGCGCCGTAGCTGAGCACCACCAGCGTGCCCATGCCGATCAGCCAGCACGGCCCGCGCGCGGCCCAGGCGTGGCGGGTGGCCGCCAGCCCGCGTCCGCCGAGCACCTCGCCCAGCACGTCCAGGCTGGCCCCGGAGAGCAGCGCCGCCACGAAGACCAGACCGACCACATCGAGTACCTGTCGCCCGAGCCACAGCCCGGCGGGCTGCACCAGGAGTCGGGCCGCGAGACCAGCCAGCGAGCTTCGGCGCAGGCCAGCGGCGCTCTCGGTGGCGCGCAGCAACCGGTCACTGCGCTCGAGGAGCCAGGCCTCGACCGCCGTGAGCAGGCCGCCCACGATCAGCAGCACGAGCGCCAGGCCCTGGAGGGCGTGCCAGCGTTCGACGGCGGTCAGGTCACCCCATTCGCGAGCGAGCACGGTCAGGGCCGCCAAGCCCGCCAGGAACAGCGGCACCTCGCCGGCACAGGCGGCGGCGAGCAGGCGGGGACGCTGCCAGAGCACGGCCGCGGCGCGTCCGTAAGCGGCCAGGATGCCGGTTCTCACGGCTCGGTCTCGCCAGCCTGGCGCTGTTTGAGCAGGCGGTAAGCATCGAGGCCGGCCACCACCGGCAGCACGGCCAGCACGGCGAGCAGCAGCCAGAAGCCGACGCCGACGGCGCTGAGGACGGCGAATGGACTGCCGCCGCCGCGGGCCATATGGCGTACCACGCCGGGCAAGGCGGTCAGCTTCCAGACCACCCCACCGGCGGCCAGCAGGCAGATGACCAGGTAGACCACGCCGCGGCCCAGGTCGCCGGCGTAGGCCTGGCCCAGCCCAGGCAGGATCAGCGAACGGACCGCCGCCATTTCGGGGGTCCGTTCGAGCAGCACCGGATCGAGCGGTTCGACATCGGACCCCGACAGGTCACCCGCCAGGGCCAGCGTGGCGCGTCCCAGGCCCACCTCGGCGCCGGGCAGGCCGGGCGACAGCTCCAGCGCGCGCTGGTAGCACTGGAGCGCGGCGTCCCAGTCCTCGGCGTCGGCGTTCAGGTCGCCCATGAGGCAGAACACCGGCGCCGAGGTGGGTTCGAGGGCGAGGGCGTCGTCGGCGGCGCGCCAGGCAGCTTGATAGTCACCGCGGCGACGTTGCAGCGCGGCGGTGGACAGAATCCGCTCGAGCGCGGCGCGACGGCGCTCCTCGTCGCCCTCAGATTTCATAGACCTCCCGGTCGGGCAGACCGGCGGCCGCGCGCAGCTTGCGGTCGGCGTCGGTCAGCGAGTCCAAGTCACCGATGTCGTACCACATGCCCTCGAACTGGTAGCCGTAAACCGGCACTTGCCGGTGCAGCCACTGCAGGAAGAAGCCCGGCGCATCGGGGTTCAAGCCGTCGCTGAGGTACTCCTTGACGAGCGCCACGTGCGGGCGGAAGAACATGTAGCAGCAGATGCCGACCAAGTGCGTCTCGACGACCTTCGGCTTCTCCTTGAAGTCGACCACACGGTCGTTCCCGTCGAGCTTGACCGTGCTGTACTTCTTGATCAGTTCCTCGTTGTGGAACTCGTAGACCACGGCGGTGGTGCCGTGCTGGCGGAAGAACTGCTGCGCCTCGCCCAGGCTGAAGTCGAACAGGTTGTCGCCGGCGACGATCAGCAGGTCGTCGTCCACCGGCGCGTGGGTGATCACGTGCGCCGCGTCACCAATGGCGCCCAGCCGGTCGGCGTTCTCGAAGGTGCCGTCGTTATAGACCGCGATGCGGTCAGCTTCGGGCCGCGCGCCGGCCCAGGCCACGAAGTCGTCGTAGAACCGATTGTTCGAGACCACATGGATCCGCGTGACGCCGTCCATCTCGTTGATGCGGTCCATGATATGGTCGATGATCAGCTTCGGTCCCACCGGCAGCAGCGGCTTGGCCCGGTTCTCCGTCAGCGGGTAGAGCCGGGTGGCATACCCGGCGGCCAGAATAATCGCTTCCATTCAGTCGTCCTTCAGTCGTTCAAGCAGTCCGTCGACCCTGCGCGTGTTGAGCAGGTCGGCGCTCGTCAACCAGGCCCGCCGGGCCTGCATGACGCCGTAGCGCATGTTCGCGAACTGGTCGGTGGCGTGAGCATCGGTGCTCAGCACGATGTCGGCGCCCCGCCGGCGTGCCCGCCGGGCCATCACCTCGTCCAGATCGAGTCGTTCGGGTGCGGCGTTCAGCTCCAGGGCGACACCGTGCGCCACGGCGGCGTCCACCACGGTATCGAATTCGAAGGTGAAGCCTTCCCGTCGACACAGCAGCCGCCCGGTCGGATGACCAAGCACATCGACCACGCCGCTGGACACGGCCCTGACCAAGCGCTCGGTCATCCGGGCCTCGTCCATCTGGAACGCGACATGCACCGACGCTACCACGATATCCAACTCGGCCAGAAGGTCAAGGCCCAGGTCGAGACGGCCGTCGGTGAGGATGTCCACTTCGATGCCGCGGAGCAGCCGCACCTCCGGGACCTGCTCCTGCGCCCGCGCGATATCGTCCCACTGCGCCCGGACTCGCCGTTCGTCCAACCCATTGGCCACCTGTAGCGACTGGCTGTGGTCGGTGATGGCCAGATAGGCGTAGCCCAGGTCGCGAGCCGCTACGGCCAGGTCGGCAATGGCGTGCTGCCCGTCGCTCCACAGCGAGTGGACGTGCAGGTCGCCACGCAGGTCGCCAAGCTCCAGCAAGGCGGGCAGCGTGTTGGCTTCGGCGGCGTCGAACTCGCCGGCGTCCTCGCGCAGTTCGGGCGGAATCCACGGCAGTCCCACCGCCGCGTAGACGTCTGCTTCGCTGGCCGAAGCCACCGGCGGCGTGCCCTCGCCGGCGTCCAGCGCGAAGACACCGTACTCGTTGATGGTCAGCCCGCGGGCGCGAGCGCGAGAGCGCAGTGCAATGTTGTGCGCCTTGGAGCCGGTGAAGTACTGGAGCGCGGCGCCCCAGCTCGCCGGCGGCACCACCCGCAGGTCGGCGTTCAGGCCGGCCAGTCGCACGGCGGCTTTGGTCTCGCCCCGGCCGACCACTTCGGCCACCTCGGGCGCCGTAACGAACGCCTCGATCACCGCCGCACCGGCGTCGGCCGCCACCAGCAGGTCGATGTCCTTGGTCGTGTCGCGCCCGCGCCGCAGGCTGCCGGCCAGGCTGACCGCCGACACGCCGGGCACCGCGCGCAAGCGTTCGAGCAGCGGCTCCGCGACCATCAGGGCTTGCGCGCCGAGCACACGCTCGCGCCCGCGGCGCCAGAGCGCGATGTTGGCCAGCAGTTTCTCCTCGCTACGCGCGCCGAACCCCTTGAGGCCGCGCAGCCGCTGCGCGGTGGCCGCCGCTTCCAGTTCGGCGATGCTGGTCAGACCGAGCTCCTCGTGCAGGCGCTTGGCCGTCTTCGGGCCCAGTTCGGGCACCTCCAGCATCTGGACCAGCCCGGCCGGAATCTCAGCCTGCAGGTCGACCAGGAACTGCACCTGACCGGTGGTCAGCAACTCGTCGATCTTGGCGGCGATGGCCTTGCCGATGCCGGGCAGCCGCTCCAACTCGCCGCGGGCGCGCACCGCCTGGATGTCCTCGGTCAGGCCGCGCACCGTGTCGGCCGCGCGCTGGTAGCTGCGCACGCGAAACTCGTCGGCCCCCTGAAGCTGCAGCAGGTCGGCGATGGTGCGGAAGACCTGGATGACATCCTTGTTGGTCATGGTGGTGAACGGTTTCGCGCAGCGGCGGCCGAGACCTCTCGCGCGGCTGGCAGGAGCTGCCGTCGGCAAGACCAAGACCGCCGCCAGGAGGCGGCGCGTGGACGACCTTCAGTTCGTGCAAGTGGACGAGCCCTATCGGGTGCGCCTGGTCTCCGAACCGACGCGGCCGCCGGCGGCCGACGAGGTGCTGTTGCGCGCTCGGCGGTCGCTGATCTCGACCGGTTCCGAGCTGCGGCGCTACCGGCGCTACGCTGGTTACGACGCGTTCCAGTACCCGGTCACGGACCTGGGCTACTCGATGGTCGGCGAGGTGGTGGCCATCGGTGCCGCCGTCGAGGGCGTGGCCGTCGGCGAGCGCTACGTCACCGTGCAGCGGCACGCCACGCTGGTCCACACGCGGGCCAACGTGGACGGCGTGCGCACCGCGGTGCGGGTGCCCGAGGGCGTCAGCGACGAGGCGGCCACCTTCGGGCCGCTGCTGCGCAGCACGGTGAACTGGATCCGCAACGCGGCCATCACGGTCACCGACACGGTGGTGGTGGTCGGTCAGGGCCTGGTCGGCGCGCTCCAGTTGCAGGCGGCGCGGCTGCACAGTCCACAGCGCACCATCGTCACCGACACCTGGCCGCTGCGACTCGATCTGGCCCGGCGCTGCGGCGCCGACGAGGTGATCAACGCCGCCACCGAGGATCCGGTCGCAGAAGTGCGGCGGTTGACCGGTGGCCAGGGCGCCGAGGTGGTGATCGAGACCGTCGGGGGCGCGGCGGTGGACAGCTTTGCCCAGGCGTTGCGCATGTGCCGTGGCGGCGGCCGGCTGGTGGCGGTCGGCATGCACACCGCGCCGGTGCCGGTGCCGGCGCACACCATCCACGACAAGCTGGTGATCGGTAGCCAGATTGGCTACGATGTCGGCGCGGCGGTGTTCGCCCGCGCCATGGCGCTGCTGGCGCAAGGCCAGTTCGCTGTCGAGCCGCTGATCACGCACCGTTACGACTACCGGCGCGTGGCCGAGGCCTATGCGTTGCTCGACGAGCGCCCGGGCGAGGCCCTCGGTGTGGTGTTGGAGTGGTGACCCGCTGGCGGTGATGCGGTACACTGAGCGAAGTCGACGGAGCCGCTGGTGGCCATCTTCGAGCGCCATTTCACCGTGCAGGAGGCGAACGAGCTGCTGCCGCGTCTGCGGCAGGCGTTCGCGATCATCCGCGATCTCGATGCGCAGCTTGGTCAGGTTCGGGAACGGCACTTGCGCCTGCTCGAATCGCGGATCAACGACATCGGCGGGCCGCGTCTGCACGACTACTGGCAGCTTCAGGTGGCCTGGCGCCGCGCCGTGCTGTCGGTCTTGAGCCTCGGGGTGCTGGTCAAGGACGTGCAGCGCGGCCTGGTCGACTTCCCGCATCTGCTGCCCACCAGTGGGCGCGAGGTGTTCCTCTGCTGGGAGCTGGCCGAGGGCGAAGTGGCCTTCTGGCACGGGCTCGACTCGGGCTACAACGAGCGGCGGCCGGTCGATCCGCAGCGGTCGACGCCGGGCGGTGACGCCCCGCGCTAACGGCGGGGAGGAGCCGACCGCGCCGGCGGCAAACTGTGGTTGGCCACTGGGCCCGGAGCGTTGGGTGGGCGCTTACCACCAGCAGATCCTGGTATCGCCATGCTGGCGGCGGCGTCACGCCGCGTTGACCGACTGGCTGGCTGAGCACGCCGCCGAACTGACCACCGGCCGGGCCGTGGTGTGGGTGGCCAACGCCACCGTGGCCCGTCAGCTCAACCTGGCGCTGGCGCAGCAGCACGGTCTGCTGCTGCCGCTGCCCGTGCGCGACACCGGCGACATGGCCGGCGGCGTGGCGGCCTGTGGCGGCCAGATCCTCGAAGTGGTGGCCGGGCACGAACTGACCGGCTACGTCAGCGCCGCGCTCGGCGCGCCTGACGCGCGACTGGCGCGGTACGCGGTGTATGCCGACCGGCCGCGCACCTGCCGGGCGCTGGCCGACCTGCTCGGCCGTCTACGCCATGAGGAGCCCGACCCGACCGCCTGGCCCGGGCGGTGGTCCGCCGTGGTGCCGCACCGTCAAGCCGATCTGCTCGCCCTGTCGGCGCTCGCCGCACGCGTTGACCAGCTCCTGGCCGACCACGGCCGGCTGACCGCTGCAGAGCGCTGCCGGCGGGCGGCCGCGCTGGTGCGGCCCGGCTGTCTGGGCGCCGTCGAGGCGCTGCTGGTGTACCAGCCCACCGACCTCGGCGCCGCCGAGCGGCAGCTACTGACGGCGCTACTGACCTCGGCCGGCTGCCGCGAGGGTACGGTGATCCTGCCCGGCGAGGCCGCCGGCGACCGTGGCCTGTACCCCGGCTGGCAGGCCGTTCTGACCGACCTGGTGCAGGCCGGTCTGACGGTGACGGACCTGGGCGCCGACGGCCCGGTGACGCGGTTGTTCCGCGACGGTGGCGAGCCGGTGGCCGCGCCGGTGCGGTCGGTGGTGGTGCCCACGCCGACGCGCGGACTGACGCGGGCGCTACGCGAGGCGAAGCAGGTGCGGCAGGCCGGCGTGCCGGCGGAGCAACTGGCGCTGATCGTGCCCGACCTGCCGGTCTGGGCGGCCGTGGTGCGCGCCGAGGCGTCGCGCCTGGGCCTGCCGGTGACGGTGCTGGCGCCGCAACCGGCCCGCGAGGACACGCGCACGCCGGTTCTGCTCGCGCTGCTCGACCTGGTCAGCCGGCGGTTCCCGCGCGCGGCCACGCTGCGCTGGCTGGGCCAGGCGGCCAGTGGGGGCGGCCTGACGCGCGCCGAGGCGGCAGCGCTGGACAGCGTGTCGCGCCAGGCCGGCGTGATTGGCGGCGATTGGCCGGAGTGGTCGCGCGAACTGGCGCAGTTGGCCCGGCTGCGCGAGCTCGACGCCGAGCGCGTGCCCCGGTTCGACGAGGCGGCCTGGTCGGCGGCGAGCGGCGCGGTGGAGCGCCTGGCCAACCGGTTTGGCGACCTGGCGGCGGCCCACCCGCGGGTCTGGCGGCAGCGCTACGCCGCCTGGCTCGATTGGCTGCTCGGCACGCCACAAGCCGGCGAGGACGAGCTGACACAGACGCCGGCCGACCCGTTGGTCCGGCTGGTCTCGCTCGACGGCTGGCCGCCGGACGCCTGCCTCGACCGCGAGCAGTACGCGGCCTTGGCCGCGGCGCTGCTCAGCCACGACCAGGGACCCGATCGGCCGGAGCCGGGGCGCGTGCTGGTGGCCAGCCGGCTGGACGAGGTCGGCCACGCGCCCCGGACGCTGTACCTGCTGAACCCGATCGATGGCGTGCTGCCGGCGCGCCAGCCGGCCAGCGTACCGCTGGACGCCGACGACCTGGTGGCCATGGGCGTGGCGCCGCCGCCGGGCGCCGACGGCTGGGGTGCCGGCGCCGCGATCCTGGCCGATCTGGTGTCGGCCGCGGGCGAGTTGGTGCTGATCGAGCCGCGGTTGGCCGGTGACGGGCAGCCGGCGCTGCGCTCGCCGCTGCTCGACGAGTTGGCCGCCGCGGCGCGGCCCTGGCCCACCGAG
>CAZHGD010000228.1:0-9697 GCA_964531735.1 uncultured Fimbriimonadaceae bacterium
GGCGTCGCGCGCACGGGTGAGAAGGCCGGCTACCTGAAGGTGGGCTCACGCGACCATTGGGCGGCCATCGGCGGGCAAGTCACCGTGGAACCGTTCGCGCGCTACCGCGTCACCGAGTGGGTCAAGGCCCGCCTCGGCAGTGGCGGCTTCTTCGCGCCCTATTGCTACGACTGGGACAGCTACGAATGGGCCTTCGTCTCGTTCCGCGAGGCGCCGAAGGCGGACCAGTGGACCCGGGTCGAGGTGACCTTCGTCTCGCCCAACTCGACGATGAGCGTGCACCCACTGGCCTACATCGAGGCCGAGAACTGCGAAGCCTGGGTGGATGATGTGGTGGTCGAGAAGATCGCCGAGCCGGCGCAGGTCATGGCCGAGTTGGTCGCCAAGGCGAATCCCGACGTCAACGAGCAGAAGCTGATCGGTCGCTGGCTGGTCAAGCAAGGCGACCTGGCCGGTGCCACCAAGCTCATGCAGACCACCGGTGACCTGACCCGCGCCGACCTGGCCACGGTCATCGCCAAGGCGACGCCGCTGGCCGGGCGGCAGCCGCTGTTGATCGACATGCTGGCTTACGGTGGCCCCACTTACCACGACGGGCTGGCGCGCTTCAACGAGCTGGCCGCCGGGCTGACGCCCGCCGAGCGCCTCAGTGTGGCGGTGTCGGCGCTGAAGCGGCAGCCGAACTCCGACCGCTGCGGCCGCTCGGTGGCCATGGCGCTGGGCGGTGTGGCCGTTGGCGATCCGTTGGCGCCGATTGGCGAGCAGACCGCCCAACTCCGGCAGCAGCGCGCCGGCATCGACGAAGCCCTGGCGCTCGTCGGGCCGGGCACGGCCGCCGGCAAGGAGCTGACCGCGGCCCGCACCAAGCTGGATCAGGCCATCGCTCAGGCCCAGGCTCAAGCGGCGGCCCTCGGCAAGTGCCGTCTGCGGCTGGCCGGCCGGCCGGTCAGCGCCCGCTCGCACGCCATCGTGGTGCCCGACGCGGTCACGGCGCCAGAGCGCTACGCCGCGCGCGACCTGCGCCACCACCTGGAACTGGTCACCGGTGAGCTCTACGGTATCAAGGCCGAGAGCGCTGCCAACGGCCAGCCCGGCTTCTACGTCGGCCGCACCCGGTTGGCTGGCGAGGCCGGCGTGGATCTAGACAGCCTCGGGCTGGAGGGCATCCACCTGAAGACGACGGGCGCCGCGGTGGTGCTGGCCGGCAACCAGCGCGGCTGCCTGTACGCCACCTACCAGTTCCTGGAGGACCACCTCAACTGCCGCTGGTTCACGCCCGAGTGCGCCACCTGGCCACGCGAAGGGCTGCTGGTGGTCCCGGCGCTCGACCGGCGCTACCTGCCGCCGCTCGAGTTCCGCGCGGGCGACTACCCGGTGGCGCGCGAGGGCGCATACTGTGCGCGGCTGCGCCTGAATGGCAACAACCACCAGATGTCGGCGGAGCAGGGCGGGCGCAAGGGCGTCCACAGCCTGGCGCACACCTTCTCGTGGCTGTGCCCGCCCGAGCGTTACTTCGCGACCCATCCCGAGTACTTCTCGCTGGTCAACGGGCGGCGGCAGTCCGGCTATGCGCAGCTCTGCCTGACCAACCCGGACGTGCTGAAGATCGTCATCGCCGGGGTCCGCCAGTGGATCAAGGAGAACCCCGACATGCGGGTGTTCTCGGTCTCGCAGAACGACACCGCGATGTACTGCGAGTGCGACAAGTGCAAGGCCATCGCCGAGGCCGAAGGCAGCCAGTCGGGGCCGATGATCCACTTCGTCAACGCCGTGGCCGCCGCCATCGCGAAGGATCACCCCGAAGTGGCCATCGAGACGTTGGCCTACCAGTACACCCGCAAGCCGCCGAAGCACGTCCGGCCACTGCCGAACGTGGTGGTGTGCCTGTGCAGCATCGAGTGCTGTTTCATGCACCCGCTCGGCACCGATGAGGCCAACCGCACGTTCGCCGACGACATCCGCGGCTGGAACCGTCTCTGCCAGCGGCTCTGGATCTGGGACTACGTGATCAACTACGCCCATTCGATCGCGCCCTTCCCCAACCTGCAGGTGCTGCGGCCCAACGTCGAGTTCTTCATCAAGAACGGCGTCAAGGGCATCTACGAGGAGAGCTGCTACTTCACCAAGGGCTCGGAGCTGCAGGAGCTGCGCAACTACGTCATCGCCAAGACGCTCTGGGACCCGAGCTGCGACACCCGCCAGGCGACCAACGAGTTCTGCGCGGCGTTCTACGGCGCGGCGGCGGGGCCGCTGCGGTCGTACCTCGAGCTGATCGAGCGCGAGACGCAGAATCGCCCGCAACTGCACATGAACATCTGGACGCACCCGAAGGACCTGGTGACGCCGGCGATGATCGCCGAAGCCACGCGGCTCTTCGCGGCGGCCGAGGCCGCGGTGAAGGACGACCCAGTCCTGCTGCACCGCGTGCAGGTGGCCGAGCTGCCAATGATGTACGCCGAGATCACGCTGGCCGGCTCGAGCACCTTCACCGAGCGCGATGGCCAGTTGGTGCAGGCCGGCGGGCGCGACGTCTCGGCGCTGGTCGACCGGTTCACGCGCATCTGCCAGGCCGAAGGCGTCACGATGATCAACGAGGGCACCAAGCTGGACGTCTGGCTGAGCAGTGTGCCGCGCCAGCCGCGCGCGATGCCGCTACACAAGCTACGCAACGGCACCTTGGAGCTGGACGTGCTGCCCGATCTCGGTGGGCGCCTGCTGCGGCTGACGCATCTGCCGAGCGGTCGCCAGATGCTCTATCAGGCGGGCCCGGCCGACGCGATGGTGCCGGCCGACAGTGGCTACGAGGAGTACACCGAAGGCGACTACCGCTCCATCGGTTGGAGCAACGCCTTCACTGTGCGGGCGAAGACCGAGCGGTCGATCACCCTGGAGGCCAAGCTGCCGAACGGCCTGATGCTGGTCCGCCAGATCGAGTTGGACGCCGGGCGGGCACGGGTGGCGGTGACCTCGACGCTGACCAACGTCTCCGGTGCGGCGCGCGCGGCCTGCTTGCGCAGCCACCCCGGCTTCGCGGTCAGCGCCACCGAGAAGTGCACGGTCCGCGTGCTGCAGAAGAACGGGCAGTGGCGCGAGATCAGCCTGTCGAATCCGGCCGATCCGCTGCAGGAGAAGGACGAGTTCCTGCGCGACGGCGACCTGCCGCACGGCGCCTGGGCCATCATCGACTCCGGCCGCGACCTGGCGCTGGTGAACCGCTTCACGGTGGGCCAGGTGGCCCAGGCGCTGCTGAACCGCAACGGCCGCCAGGCGCGGGTCAACCTGGAGCTCTATTGCCCGCAGCGCACGCTGGCGCCCGGCGCCAGCCAGACGCTGGAGCAGAGCTTCGAGGTGGTCAAGCCGGCCGAGGTGCGCTGAGCACCGCCGCACGGCTACCTCACCCCCCAGCCCCCTCTCCGCCCGCGGAGAGGGGGTGTTCATGCTGAGCGATGCAGAGCGGACTCCCCTCTCCGCCCGCGGAGAGGGGGTGTTCATGCTGAGCGATGCAGAGCGGACTCCCCTCTCCGCCGGCGGAGAGGGGGTGTTCATGCTGAGCGATGCAGAGCGGACTCCCCTCTCCGCGGGCGGCGAGGGGCCGGGGGTGAGGTCGTGCGGCGCCGAGCCGCCGCCCATCCCTGCCCGCGTGCTTCCTGGCGCCCTCTCGCGAACGCGGTACAATGGAGGCAGGCGAGAGGCAAGGGACGATGATGCGGGTTGGACTCATCATGGTGTTGGCGGCGGCGTTGCTGGGTGGCGTGTTGACCACCGCGTCGCGAGCCAAACCACCAACGGAGGACAACCAGCCTGTGTCAGCATCCGACGCCGACGCGCCGATGCCGCCGCTGACGGCCGAAGAGCAGCGGATCATCATCGACAAGGGCACTGAGCGCCCGTACACCGGCCGCTACTGGAACCACTTCGCGCTGGGTCTCTACCACTGCCGCCGGTGCGGCAGCGCGCTCTACACCTCACAGAGCAAGTTCCGCTCCGAATGCGGCTGGCCCAGCTTCGACGAGGAGATCCCCGGCACCGTCAAGCGGCAGCGCGATGCCGACGGTGAACGCGTGGAGATCATCTGCGCGCGGTGCGACGGTCACCTCGGCCATGTGTTCGAGGGCGAAGGCTTCACGCCGAAGAACACGCGCCACTGCGTCAACTCGGTGTCGCTGGTGTTCCGGCCACTGGCGGTACCAGCGCAGGACGCCATCTTCGCCGGCGGCTGCTTCTGGGGCGTCGAGCACGCCTTCCGGCAGGTGCCGGGTGTGCTCAGCGTCGTCTCCGGCTACACCGGCGGCACGGTGGCCAAGCCGACCTACGAGCAGGTGTGTACCGGCCGCACCGGTCACGCCGAAGCGGTCCGCGTCCTGTTCGACCCGCAGCAGGTCAGCTACGAGCAGTTGGCGCGCCTGTTCTTCGAGGTCCACGATCCGACGCAGCAGGACCGCCAGGGCCCGGACCTCGGCTCGCAGTACCGCTCGGCGGTGTTCTGCCGCGACGCGGCACAGAAGGCGACGATCGAGCAACTCATCGGCCAACTGCGCCAGCAGGGCTACGCGGTGGTCACGCAGGTCGCGCCGGCAGGCGACTTCTGGGCCGCCGAGGCGTACCACCAGGACTACCTCAACCGGCATCCCGGTCGCCCGAGCTGTCACGTCCGCGTGCGCCGGTTCGAGCGCCGGGCGCGGTAGCGGTCAGGCGATGCGGTCGCCGCGCCGGCCGACCAGGTTGAGCAGCGGAATGGCCGCCAGCGACGAGATCAGCGCCACCGACAGCAGCGCGTAGATCGGCCGGAAGCGCTCCGGCGTCACCGCGGCGGCACCGGCCACCAGATGGTCGACGCGTCCGCCGACCCAGGTGTACGAGAACGCGGCGAAGACGCCCACGATGGTCAGCACCAGAGCGTACCCGCGCCCGCGCAGGCGCGGCGGAATGCGCTCCAGCAGGGCGGCCTCGAACACCGGGTAGTTGGCCAGGAAGAACATGCCGCAGAGGACCAGCGACAGCTTGGCGGCCGGTGGCGGCAGCCACGGCACCAGCAGGCCGCAGCACGCCGAGGCGGCGATGGTGGCCGCCCACCACCAGAGCCGGTGACCGCGGTCGCTGAGCCAGGCCATCAACGGGTTGGAGACCAGCGACAGCAAGCCCTTGGCGCCGAGGAGGCCGCCGACCACGTCGACGCTCAGGCGGTAGCCCTCGGCGTGCTGCAGGAACAGCGCGTTGAGCGCATCGTAAGCCATACCCGCGAAGTCGCGCGGGATGAGCAGCACGCCCAGCAGGCCCAGGGCGACCACCATCAGCAGCTTGTCGGAGCGCTCGGCGCCGTTGCCGCCAGCAGGCTCATCGTGGCCCGGCAGGACCGGCTCGATGGTGCACAGCAGGTAGGTGATGGCCACGATCACCGCCACGACGCCGGCCTCGAACACCGGTGCACGCCAGCCGGCGTGATCGGCGCGCCAGCCGGCGAAGCGCGGGCCGATCCAGAAGCCGAGCGCCGAGCCGATGGCCTGCACGCCCATGGCTTTGCCCACCGCCTCCGGATAGAGCCCGACCACCTGGCGCGCCGCCACCGGATGGTAGCCCGCCGAGCCGATGCCCGCGACGACCAGCCAGAAAGTGGCCCAGCCGAGCGACGGTGACCGGGCCATGCCGATCAGGCCGAGGCCATGGAACACCAGGCCCACGCCGGCGATCCAGCGTCCCGGCGCCCGGTCGCACAGCCAGCCGGTGCCGAGCGTGGCGAGGGCGAAGGTCAGGGCCAGCGCGGTGCCCAACGCGGTCACCGGCTCGACGCGGGCCAGGCCGAAGTCGTGCTGAATCAGCTTGAACAGCGGAATCGGCAGCACCAGCATGGCGTGGCACAGCAGGTGCAGCACCGCCATGAAGCAGAGAATGCGTCGCCGGTCGGCGCGTGGGTCAGGCCGTGTGCTCATAGCTGGCGGCTCTTCCATCGGCCCATCCGGAACAACACGGTCATCGCTACGGCGCCGACAGCGGTCATGATACCGATGCTGACCCAAACGCCCAAGGGGCCCAGGCCGCACCAGCGGGCCAACAACAGGGCCAGCGGGATCCGCAGCGACAGCACCACCAGGTCGACCATCGTGGTGGGCACGGTCTCGCCGGCGCCACAGAGCGACTGCCACAGCGTCAGGCTGAGGCCGCCCAGCACCTGGACCATCGCGGCCATGCGCAGGTACTGCGTGCCATGGTGGATCACCTCGGGATCCGCCGGGTTCATGAACAGGTGCAGCAGTTGTGGCGCAAAGGTGCCGTAGATCAGCGCCATCGGCACCAGCAGCACCATCAGGTAGCGCACCACGCGCCAGGCCGCCTGCTCGGCGGCCTGCGGCCGGCCGGCGCCGAGGTTCTGCCCGACCAGTGTGGCCGCGGCGGCGCCGAAACCGAGGCAGACGAAGTGGGTGAAGCCCTCGATGGTGTGGCCCAGCCCAAGCGCCGCCACCGGCGCCGAGCCGAACGGCGCGAGGATCTTCACCAGGCCGATGTAGACGGAGCTGAACAGCGAGCCGCTGATGGTCACCGGCAGCCCGATCTGGAGCAGGCGGCCGATGTGGCGCCAGTCGAAGGGCGCCGCCGGTCGCTCCTCGCCGGCGCGGCTGCGACGGCGGTGGAGACCGGCCAGCACCAGCATCTGGATGGTCTGGACACAGACCGTGGCCATGGCGGCGCCGGTCAGGCCGAAGCCGGCCCAGCCGTGCCAACCGCGGATCAGGAACGGGTTGAGCACTGTGTTGGCGGCCACGGCGAGCAGGCCGACGCGGAACGGCGTGGCGGCGTCGCCTTCGGCGCGGTAGATGGTGTCGAAGGCCACGCCGACGTAGCTGACCGGCAGGCCGCAGAACAGCACCGCCAGATAGCGGGCGCCCAGCACCTGCACCGCCGGTGACAGGTCCTGGAAGCCCAGCACCTGCCGGCGGAAGGCCAGTCCGAGCGCGGCCACCAGCACGCCCAGCCCCAGCGCCAGCCGCACGCCGTGCTTGATGGCCAGCGCGTGCGCGGCGGTGTCACGCGCGCCGACGGCCCGCGCCACCAGTGCTTGCAGACCGGTGGCGAACAACGAGGTCTGGGCGAAGATGACCCAGATCAGGAAGCTGCTGGCGGTCACTGCCGCGAGCGAATCGGCGGCGTGATCGAGCCGGCCAACCCAGAACTGGTTGACCACGTGGTTGGTGAACCGCAGCAGACTGGCGCCCATGGCGGGGAACGCAATGAGCAGTACCGCCTGCCGCGGCGGCAAATCGATCAGCGAGCGACCCGGCGCAGCCATGACCCGACCATTCTGGAAACCACGCCCCGGCGGCGTGTCCAGTCTCGAACGAAGGGCACCCCGCCGAAGGTTCCAGCGTTCGGGCAACTCGCGTCCGCCGCGACTCGGGCCGCTCAGTTCGTCGGCAGGTCGCCGTCCGGCAGTTCGCGCAGCCGGGCCATCGCCGCCTGCAGCCAGTCCAGTTCGCAGGCCACATGCGCCAGCCCGTTGTCGAGCGTCAACTGCCACAGCCAGCGCAGTCGCTCCGAACCGAACTCGGCAAAGCGTTGGGCGACGTGCGCCGGCACGTCCGCGCCGAGGTGCGCCAGCGCCGCGCGGTACTGCTCGGCGCGCTGCTCGAACAGGGCCAGCAGTTCGGCATTGGTCAGATGGTGGGCGAAGAACACCTGGATCAGCCAGGCGCTCCGCCCGCCGCCGTGCTCCTGCGGTGTGGCCAGCCAGCGCCGCAGTTCGGCCAGGCCGGCTGCGCCGAGGTGGTAGACCTTGCGGTCGGGCAGGTCGTCCTGCTCGACCACCTCCACCGACACCCAGCCGGCTGCCGCCATGCGCTTCAGGGTGCGGTAGATCTGGCTCTGCGTGGCCGGCCAGAAGTGGCGGACCGACTCGTCGAAGTGCTTCTTCAGGTCGTAGCCCGACATCGGGCGGTAGGACAGGAAGCCCAGAATGGCGTGATCCAACGACACGGCTGGCTCCTTCTCAGGCCTGGTCGACCACCTGCTGGTGCGCCTTGACCATTTCGTCGCGCGTCCGCTGGCGGAACTCCGCGCGGATGGTCGGAATGCGGGTGAGCGGGATGATCACCGCGTTCCGCAGCCGTGTGCGCCAGTCGCGCTGCGGGAAGTCGTAGAGCCCGAGCCGGCGATAGGCCCGGTGGTCGGCCTGGAAGATCCACCGCATCCGGCCCCACAGCTCGTCGCGGAACAGCTTGTGCGCCGCCACGCCCAGGAAGGTCGGCGGCTTGAGGTAGCCGCGCTCCGCCGCTTGCACCAGGCGCTCGGCGAAGCTGTCGAGCAGGCGATCGAGCGCTGTGCAATCGGCGGCCTCGTCGGTGACGAAGTCGAGCAGGTTGGAGCGCTGGAGGTGGACCCACGCCTCCAGGCCCTCGCGCAGCGCGGGCAGGTGGCGCACCGGACCCGCCAGCACCACGCCGAACTGCTTGCCCATCAGCGACGGCGCGTGGTTGAGGAAGAAGCTGCGATCGAAGAACTGGCGCCACTTGCTCGACAGGTTGCGGTCGACCACTGAGCCGGCGAGGACGATGATGTCGGCCGGCTGGAGCCGCTGCCGGTAGAAGTCGATGTAGCCGTCGACGCCCTCGAACGTGCACTCGTTGTCGAACGCGCACTTGCAGCAGCCTTGGCAGCCGGCGCGGATGTCCAGCTCGTGCAGGCTGATCACCTCGGCCGCGCCACCGAAGCGCGCCGCCAGCCGCGCGACCATGGCGGTCAGCGTGTCGTCACCGGACCGCTGGTCGGTCACGATGATCACCCGCCGCCCACCGGCTACCACCGGTGCCGCCGGCTCGCCCGGCTGGTACGTGAAGGTGGTCGCCGGCAGGGGCGCAGTGGCCCGCAAGGCAGGCCGGTTCTCGGCCACGGCGGTCAGGAAGTCGGCGGCGAAGAACTGGAGCCGCTCGCGCTCGGCCGGCTTCAGCAGGTCATCCATGTCGGCGCTGAACCCGCCGACATAGCGCAGGCCCAGGTCCTCGGCCACGCCGCGCACGTAAGCGTGGGCCAAGTGGTCGAAGAAGTGGATCGAGGTGCTCAGCGAGACGGTGTGCTTGCCGGCGAACGCTTCGGCGGCGCCACGCTCGAAGCACAGCTCGATGAACCGCTTGTACTGCGACGCGACCAGCAGGTAGTAGACCGGGAAGCCCCAGACCACGGCGTCGGCCGAGCGCACCTCGTCGATGACCGCGGCCCACTGCGCCTCCTCGCGTTCCAGCACCGCGACCCGGTGCGCCACGTTGAGGATCCGCCAGTCATGCTGCGGATGCAGCTTGGCCAGATAGCGCACCGACTGCATGGTCACGCTCTGGTCGCCCTTCGGACTGCCGTTCAGCACCACGATCCTCATGCCGGTCTCCTGCTCACCGCTCGGGTATGGCCTCAGTGGAGTATTGCACCTGTGTCATACTCAACCAGTACTATATCGCGGTCCGCGCGGGTGTCAAGAGGATTCCTGGGCGATGGGGCAGGGCAGGCTCAGACTCGGTGGAGGTCACACCCACCGGCGCGACCACACGGGGCTGGCGCGGCGCGGCGCTATGGCCGGCAGCGCGCTACCGCTCCGGCCTTGCCGCCGCCGACAACAGCGACGTCAAAACGCTGTCACAGGCCGCCGGCGGATGGCCTGCCGCAAAGCAGCCTGCCGGTGATGTTGTCCCGTAGGGGCGACCCTTGGGTCGCCCGGCTG
>CAZHGD010000229.1:0-9543 GCA_964531735.1 uncultured Fimbriimonadaceae bacterium
GGCCGCGGCGCCGCGGCCCAACCCGAACCCGAAGCCGCCGCTGCCGGCGGCGGGCAACGCCGAAGCGCCGCCCGACCCGAAGCTCGTGCTGATGGACGAACGGTTCGCCCCGCCGCAGCTCGACTGGCAGCAGGATCCCCAGCGCGAACTGTCGCCCGGCGCGCTGAAGCTGCTCTCCACCGCGGGGCGGTTCACCATCTCGGGCGCGCCCGAGACCCGCACCGGCGACTACCGCTACGCCGTGGAGGTGACCCGGCTGGCCGGGCCGACGCGCGGCCTGTGTGGGCTGGTGGCGCGCCTGCAACCGGACAGCCGCACGGGCTACCTGCTGGCGTACCAGGGCGAACTGCGGTTTGTCGTGCTCCGGCTCGAAGGTGATAGCGTGGCCGAACTGGCGCGTGGCGAGGCACCGCTACGCCCGGGTCGCAACCGGCTGATGGCCGAGTGCGAGGGCCCGCAACTCGCCTTCTACGTCAACGGCACGCTGGTGGCGCGCGTCAAGGACCATACCTTCACCGAGGGCGGGTTCGGCATCTACTGTGACAATGGTGTACAGGCGAGTTTCACTCGTCTGCTGGCGACCGCACTGAGGCCGTGGCAATGAGGGGTCGGTGGCGCGTTCTGGGAGTCCTGTGCTGTCTGGCCCTGCCGGCGCCGGCGCAACCGGCGCCCGACGGCGGCGTGATCCTGCGCGAGACGTTCCAGGACAACAGTCGCCACTGGCGGGTCGACGAATACAGCCGCTTGGCGGACGGCGGCTACGTCATCGAGGCGCGCAACAGCGGCGGCTACTACCGCTGGCTGAATGAGCCGACGACGCTGGGCGACGTGACCGTGCGCGTCGAGGTCGAGAAGCGCAAGGGCAACAACGACGGGCCGCTGTTCGGGCTGCTCCTGCGCGTGCAGGAGAACTGGAAGAACAGCTACTTCTTCGTCATCAACGGCTTCGGCGGCTACCTGTTCGGCAAGTTCCGCAATGGCAGCCCGAGTGTCCTGAGGCAAGGCAGCGACGCGGCCATCAAGCCGGGCGGCGCGAGGAACACGCTGACGGTCACGGCGAAGGGCGACCATTTCGATCTGGCGGTCAACGACCAGCCGTTGGGCACGGTGACCGACGGCATGCTGGCGACCGGGCGCGTCGGCTTGTGCGTCGAGGCGCCGGCCGCGGTGTGGTTCGGCAACCTGGTCGTGACGCGAGCCGGCGCCGCCGGCGCCGAGCCCGGGCGACCGGCCGACGGTGTGGTGTTGTTCGCCGACGACTTCCGCAACAACAGCGGCTGGGCGGTCGACGAGCATCGCACCGTGAGCGACGGGTCGTACCACCTGCGCAACGAGGTGGAGGGCAAGAGCTACCTCAGTTGGCACCCGCGGACCAACGACCTGGCCGACTTCACCGCGCAGATCGAGGTCCGGCAGGTCAGCGGCTCGCCACGTGCGCTGGTCGGCCTGGCTTGGCGCATCCTGGACGGCGAGCACTTCTACTTCTTCGTCATCGGCGCCGACGGCCGCTACTATGCCGGGCTGCTCAACGGCGGGCAGACCAAGGTCATCTGCAAGGGCCGCGACGTCAGCGTGCGGGCGATGGGCGAGACCAACGCGCTGGGCGTGCGCGCCGAGGGCGACCAGTTCAAGCTGTTCGTCAATCAGGCCGAGACGGCGACGTTCAGCGACGGCACGTTCCAGCGCGGCTGCATCGGCATGTACCTGGAGCAGGTGGGCCACGCGGCGTTCGACAACCTGCGGGTGATGGCGCTACCGCGGCCGGGCGCCGGCGGCGGCTGGCCGACCGGCCGCTCGGTGTACTGGGACAAGCTCGACCGCAACGGCCAGGGCTGGACCTGGCCCGAGGACCGCGATCACCGCTTCGACCAAGGCGGCTTCTGCGTGCGCGCGCCGGAGAAGGGCAGCCGGACGGTCATCCGCCAACCGGACGCGCCTCGTGGTGACGGTTGCTACAGCGTCAACGCTCGTCCGGTGCAGGGCAACCTGACCGGTTCGTACGGACTGGTGGTGGGCGCCAACCGCAACATGGACAGTTTCTACTACCTGCTGATGAACGCCACCGGCCAGTGGTACGTTGGACGCTGCCGGAGTGGGCAGTTCGAGCCCCTCGGCAACGGGCTGATCGAGACGGTCCGCGCGGGTGACGCCGGCAACGACCTGCAAGTCACCTTGGTCGGTCGGACGATGCGTTACGGCATCAACAACCAGCCGCTCGGCACGCTGAACCTGGACGCCGCGCCGCCGGGCGCGGTCGGCCTGCACGTCGAGAACGGGGTGGTGGCCTGTTTCCGTGATCTGCGCGCCTTCGAGGCGCCCGAGGAGCCGCGTCGATGAGGTTCTGCCGCCGGCCGGGCCGGCTATGCCGCTGGCGTGCGCTGCACCTGGGTGTACTGGGCATGATGGTCGTTCTGCTGTCGGCGTTCGGCTGTGGCGCCGGCGGTCAGGGCGGCAACAGCAGCGGCCCGAGCACCATCCCGACCTTCGACCAGGCGCGAGCGTGGTCGAACCTGTTGGCGCAGACCAACCTCGGGCCGCGGCAGCCTGGGTCGGCCGGCCACGAAGCCTGCCGGCAGTGGCTGGTGGCCCAACTCAAGGCCCTGACCGACGACGTGACCGAGCAGAACTTCAGCGTTGCTTCGCGGCGGCGGCAGGCCGCGCTGACCGGCACCAACCTGCTGGCGGTCTTCGGCGCGGCGGCCAGCACCGACTTGTCGGCCAAGGCGCTGATGCTCTGCGCCCACTGGGACACGCGGCCGGTGGCCGACGAGGATCCCGACCTGAGCAAGCGGACGGAACCGGTGCTCGGCGCCAACGACGGGGCCTCCGGCGTGGCGGTACTGCTTGAGGTGGGCCGGCTGCTGAAGGCCCAGACGCCGAGCCGCCCGGTCATTCTGGCGCTCTGGGACCTGGAGGACTCGGGCAACCTGGCCGCCACCGCCAGTCTGCCGTGGCAGGGCTTCTGTGTCGGCTCGCAGTACTTCGCCAACCACATGGGCCGGCTGCGGCCCAAGGAGTCGATTCTGCTCGACATGATCGGCGATACCAGTCCGAACTACCTGCAGGAGCCGAACTCGCTGGCCTCCAACCCGTCGTTGCTGAGCCGCGTGTGGGGCGCCGGGCAGTCGCTGGGCTTCACCGCGTTCGCCAACTCCACCGGCCCGGTCATGACGGACGATCACCTGCCGCTCATCCGAGCCGGCGTGCCGAGCCTCGACATCATCGATTTCGACTACCCGGGACCGAACTCCAACCGCTACTGGCACACGACGAGCGACACGCCGGACCACTGCTCGGCGGACAGCCTGCGGATGGTCGGCCAGACACTGCTGAAGGTGATCTACGGAGAGTGATTGATGACCCCCGACGAGCTGAGCGCCCGACTGGCATGGTTCCAGGACCTGAAGTTCGGCCTGTTCGTCCATTGGGGCCTCTACAGCCAGTGGGGCTGCATCGAGTCCTGGCCACTGGTGGCCGAGGACACCTGGGCGCGGCCCGACGACCTGCCGGCCTGGCGTGAGCGCGGCCGCGACCTGGACCGGTTCCGGGCCGACTACCGCGCGCTCAACACCACCTTCAACCCGACCGCTTTCGACCCGCAGCCGTGGGTCGCAGCGGCGCTGGCCGGCGGTTGCCGCTACTTCGTGTTCACCACCAAGCACCACGACGGCTTCTGCATGTACGACACGGCCACCACCGACTACCGCATCACCGCGCCCGATTGCCCGTACAGTCGGGCTCCGCAGCCGGACGTGACGCGGCGGCTGTTCGACGCCTTCCGCGAGGCCGGGCTGGCGCTGGGCGTCTACTTCAGCAAGTCGGACTGGCACTGCCCGTGGTACTGGGCGCCCGACCGGCCGGCGCTGACGCGCAATCCGAACTTCGATACCGCGGCCGAGCCCGAGCGCTGGGCCGAGTTCGTCGCGTTCGTGCACCGGCAGGTGGAGGAACTGGTCAGCGGCTATGGTCCGGTGGACATCCTCTGGCTCGACGGCGGACAGGTGCGACCACCGTCGCAGGACATCCGCATGGACGACCTGGTCGCCATGGCGCGGCGGCACCAGCCGGGGCTGATCGTGGTCGACCGCACCGTGGGCGGCGAGCACGAGAACTACCGCACGCCCGAGCAGGAGGTGCCCGACGAGCCGCCGCCGTTCGTCTGGGAGAGCTGCCTGACCATGGGCGACCAGTGGTCGTACCAGCCCGATGACCGCTACAAGTCGCCCGAAGAGCTGGTTGGCCTGTTGATCGACATCGTCGCCAAGGGCGGCAACCTGCTGCTGAACATCGGCCCCGGACCGGACGGTCGCCTGCCCGAGCCGGCGGTGACCCGCCTGCGCGCGGTGGGCGACTGGCTGGCGGTCAATGGCGCAGCCATCTACGGCACGCGCGCGCTGGCGCCGTACCTGGAGGGCCCGGTGGCCTACACCCAAAAAAACGCTACCGTCTACGCCATGGTCCGTTGGCGCGAGGCCATCGGGTTGCCGGCCGAAGTGGTGCTGCGCAGCCACCAGCCGGCCGATGGCAACGAGGTGCGGCTGCTGGGTTGGCCGCAGCCGCTGCCGTGGCGCCGCGTCGATGGACAGGCGATCGTGTCGTTGCCCGAGGCCGTTCAGGCGGCGCCGCCGTCGGCCCATGCAGTGACCTTGGCGTTCGGCCGGGCTTGACTCGGCCGGGCCGCTTGAGGTAACCAGGAGGCGTACCGCGCGGTGCCCTTGGTGTCGGCTGGCCGAGTTGCCTTCGGGAGGCTGCGATGGGTCTGCTGCTGCAAGTCCTCGGTGTCCTGTTCATCGTCGTGTTGGTGGGGTTGGTGGTCCTGTTCTTCGTACTCCGCCGCAAGCTGCGGTCTTGGGCGGCGGGACTGGAGGCCATGGCGTATGGCGACACGCCAACCCGCATCCACCTGGAGCCGTCCGAGGGAGACGAATGGTGGCACGCCGACGAGGTAGCCTCGCGCCGCGCCGAGTTCGCGCGGCTCGGTTTCGCCGAGACTGGAGTGTATGAGCCGGACCGCATCTACGGGCTGCGGCTGGTTGGCTTGCACCAGGCCGAGCAGGGCCTGTTGGCCGTCGTCTACGACCACAAGCAGGCCGGTGTCTGGGTCGATGTGGTGGTGCGTTACCCCGACCAGAGCGGCCTGACCGTCTCCGACGGCACGCAAGGCCAGGAGGTGGATTCGACGCCCTGGTCGCGCACCGTGCGTCGCCTCGGCGCCACGGTCTCCGAACTGGTGGAGACGGCCCTGACCGAGCGGGGCGCGGGGCCGTGGTTGCCGGCCGAAGCCAGCGACTTCGTGCCGGCCTTCGAGCGCGCCTATGCCCGCGAGGTCGACTGGCGCAACGCCCGCGGCGGCCCCTCCGACGAGGAGATCCGGCGCGTGGCCGCCCAGTCGGGTGAGGAGCTGACCGACGAGGCGCTGGCCAAGGTGCGTCGACGTCTGCGCTGGCAGGCGCTCGCAGGGCTGTTCGAGGCCCTGCACGAGCGGCTGTACGAGGCACGACGGCCATCGAAGGCGGAGCGCCACGAGTGGGACGGGCGCGTGCTGGCCGTGCACGAGGTGGCGACTCGTGAGGAGCTGTGTGAGTCGGTTGGCGAGCATGTCGACACGGATGACGAGGTGTACGGGCCGCTGCTGGCGCACTTGCGTGACGACGCGGGCAGCAACCGGACCGCGTTCGCCGCCGCCAATGCCGGCCTGGCCGAGGCGATGCAGTTCCGGCTGCTGGCCACCGTCAGCGAGCCGACCGAGGCCGATCTGTACCTGGCGCCCGGTAGTGGCGACGAAGATGACGACGGCGACGAGGACGACGAGGGCTGAGCGTCGGCCCGTCGCCCAGCGGCCAACCGTGAGGCGACTCGCGGTTGGCACGTCACGATTGCGTACGCAGAAGGACCGCGGGCGTTCACGCAGAAGCTCGCATGGTCTATGCGATGGTCCGCTGGTGCGAGGCGGCGTGTCGATAGCCGGTTGACACCTCTTGGGAGCCGGTGCGAACCGGGGCTCTGCCGCACCAGTTGGTCATGCTGGACCACAGCGCTGGTGGGTGGTCAATATGGCGTCGTCGTGCCTCCGCGCTTCCGGCCGTCGCAAAGCAAGGAGTCACGAATGACGCGCCGACGTTGCGCCTTTACCTTGATTGAGTTGCTGGTCGTAATTGCCATTATCGCGATTCTGGCCGCGATCCTGTTCCCCGTGTTCGCCAAGGCGCGGGAGAAAGCCCGCCAGTCGAGTTGCGCCAGCAACACCAAGCAGATGGGCCTGGCCACGATGCAGTACGCCCAGGACTACGACGAGCGCATGGCGCTGCAGGCCGACTGGGCCTACGCCGGCACTCCGGCTGCACCGAACACCAACCGCAACTTCTGGCGGTACTCGCTGCAGCCGTACATCAAGAACTGGCAGGTCATGGTCTGCCCGAGCGGTGACCGGAGCGACATCTCGTCGATCAGCTTCAACGGCACGCGCATGTACGGCTACAACGTGCACGTGCGCGGCATCTCGCTGGGCGAGATGCGCCAGCCCGCGCAGCTCTACGTGATCGGCGACGCGATGCACTGGGACATCAACGACGGTGGCCAGGGCTGGGCGCTGGCCTACTCGAACATCTGCTCGGCCCAGTGCAACGCCGACCGCCGCGTGCCCGACAATGCGCGCCACAACCAGGGCCAGAACATCTCGTTCGCCGACGGCCACACCAAGTGGCAGTCGGCCTCGGAGATCGTCGGCAACCTGACCGACGCCACCAAGCGGGACACCGCCTTCCGGCCCTAACGCCTGCCTGCGGAAGGTCAACGCGCCGACCGTACGAACACCGCCGTCAGCACTCCGACAGGAGGTGACGGCGGTGTCTGCTCACTGGGCGGCGATGCTGCTGCTGGTGGCGTTGGTGGCCGCGCCGGCCGCCACGACGGTGACGCCAGTGGACCGCGACGGGATCGCGGTGACCACGGGCGCTGGGGCCACCGCGGTGCTCCGGTTGTCGAGCAACGGCGTGCTGACCGCGAGCCGGGTGGACTCGGCTCCGGGCCAGGTGCGCCTGCGCGGGCTGGTCTGCCGTGACCCGCAGGCGGTCTCGTTCAGCGCCGACAGCCAGGTCACCGTGTCCGTGGCCGATGGCGAGTTGCCGCTGGTGCGCTTCCGCCTGGCCCTGCGCTCCTTCGACGCCGCGCGCTGGCAGGCGTTGTTCGGTGGCGACAAGGCGCCGTTCCACTTCCTCTGCTGCTCGTTGCCGACGGCTCAAGTCTGGCACCATCGCGGCTGGCTCAACGCCACCCCGAACGCCGATCCGTTCCCGCTGCTGGGCGACGAGCACGTCGGCTCGCCCGAGATCTCCTGCCTGTGGAACCGCAACTGGAGCTACCTCTGCGCGCTCGGCGGTCACCCGATCCCGATGATCGGCGTGTGGGATCCGAGCGCCAAGCTCTACCTCGGCTACGACTTCCAGGAGGCCCGCGCCACCGACCAGTCCGAGCGGGCCATCGCCACCGCCTACTGCTGGCAGCAGGGCACAGCCAAGAGCTTCATCACGCTGGCCTGGCCGCACGGCGGCCTGCGCTACGGCCAGTTGGTCTACCCGCGCGGCGATGAGGTGATCGACTCGCGCTGCCACCTGGTCATCGACCCGGACCTGCCGAGCTGGGAGGACCCGAACGAGCGGTTCCAGGCGCGGCTGTTCGCCCGCTATCGCGACGCGCTGCCGCAGGTGCCGGCGATGAACGACCTGAGCTGGCTGCCCGGTTCGGCGCGGCTGCGCGACTTCGTCGGGCCCATCGGCCTCAGTCTATGGGGGCCAGGCGGCGAGACGACGTTCTACCCCGCGGGCACGGTCCTCATCCACGGCTGGACCGGCCATCGCGAGCTGCCGATCGACACGTTGGCCCGCCGTGGTGACGACGCCGGCATCGAGCGGGCGCGCGGGCGGCTCGAGGAGCTGCTGACACGCTTCGCGAAGCGCGTCACGGTGGACGGCGACGCGTGTCTGTTCTGGGAAAAGCCGCTGTCCGGTGCCTGGCACACCGCCTGGGGCGGGCCAGGCGCCACGACGCTGCACAACACCGACGCCTGGTACGCCGCGCGCGTGCTGGTGGAGCTCTATCGCCTCGACCGGGCTCGCGGCCGGGCCAGACCCGAGTACCTGGCGGCCATCGACGGCATCTTCAACTGGACCAAGCGCTTCGTCTGGACGCGCAACGAGTTCGCCGATGTGCCGTCGTCGCCGTTCGCCATTGGCGGCACGCTGAGCGTGGCGTTCCTGCTCGACTACTACCACACGTTCCGAGACGATCCGGCCCGCCGGGCGAACGCGGCGCTGGCGCTGAAGCTGGCGGCCAACGTCACCTGGCGCTATCTGCCGATCTGGGCCATGGACAGCGACCGGTCCGACGGCGCGCTCGACAGTGCGTTCTTGATCGAGCCGAACAGCGGGCGCGACTGGGCGGCGCTGGCCTGCGCCAACGAGGTGCACTGGAACCTCGACACGCTGACGCAGGTGTACGTACACTGCGGTGATGACCGGATGCGCTGGTATCTGCGCGGCATTCTGCAGCGCTGGCCGCAGCTCTACCGGCCGATCTGGGAGGACTCGCTGCAGGACGCCGACCACGCGGCGATGACCGAAGGGCTGGGCTTCTACGACGGCGCCGGGCCGGGTCGCGGTGGCCGCTACAACTACGGCTCGGCCGACGCCCTGCCGCTGAACGAGCCGGTGGGCGAGTCCAAACTTCGTGTGGTGGCCGGGCCGCGCGCCGCCATCGGCTTCTGCAAAGGCGGCACGCACAGCGATCTGGCCGACTACCGCACCGACGGGCGCGGGGCGTGCTCGTTCCGCGTCCAGTCGAGTCTGCCCGGCGAGTTCGACGTCAGCTTCTCCTACCCGTATGTGGACGTGTCGAAGCGGCCGGTCTACCTGACGCGCGCGGGCAGCACCACCGAACTCAAGGACGGCACCGGCGTGCGGCGCCCGCTGCAGAGCCCGAGCAGCCTGTACCTGTCGCGCCTGCGCGCGGGCGATGTGGTGCGGCTCGGCGAGGCGACGGCGCTGGCGGCGCCGGTGGCCAGCCCGGTCGCGACGACCGGCGGCACGTGGCCGGCGGCGGCCGGTGCCTTCGTGCCGCTGGCGCTGGCCGGTGACACGCCGCTAGTGTCGGACTGGGCCGATCTCGACAGCTTCGCCGGCCTGGTGACCGGCGTGAACTGGGCCTATGGGGTGCCCTATCGTCAGACCACGGCGGCGGCCAGCCGGGCCCAGACGTGGCCCGAACAGGCGGCCAAGGCGGTGTTCGTGGCCTACGCGCCGGCCGGTGAGGCGCGCCCGGCGCTACGGCTGGACGACGGGCAGCGCGTGGACCTGGCGGCCGACGTGGCGCCGGCCTGGCGGGCCTGGCCACCGATGTTCCGGCGTCGCGTGCTGCTGGGCGGCGCGGATCTGCCGCCGGGCCGCCGCTTGAGGGGGCTGGAGCCCAACGGCAACCTGGTCATGGCCGTGACGCTCTATCGCGGCGCGGCGCCGGCCTTGCGGGCGACGCGCGCGGCGCTGGCCGAGG
>CAZHGD010000230.1:0-7505 GCA_964531735.1 uncultured Fimbriimonadaceae bacterium
CTTCTGACACCCAACATACAAGGGCGAAGCTCCTGCTGAGCCGGCCGTACGCCCGTCGGCGCGCGGCCACGACCGCACGAGGCCAGGTCGCGCTCTGGTGACCAACCGCCCAACGGCCGGCTCGGCCAGGGCCTCGCCATCCCGGTCGCGGGCGTTGCTAAGCAGCCGCTCGGCGATCCTGTCCGGTCGGGGCGGGGCCTGGTGCCCGCCCGGTCACTGCCCGGTAGGCGCTAGGTGGCCCACAGCCGGGCGACCCAAGGGTCGCCCCTACGGGACAACGTCACCGGCCGGCTGCTTAGGCCGCCCTCACGCAACCATCGACTGGAGCCACAGAGCGCCGAATCGCGCTGGGGCCCGCGGGCGAAGTGAGCGTCAGGCCGGAGGTGGTGAGCGGCGCACCGCACGGCCCACTCGCCTCGAAGCACACCCGTCCACCGGCCGCCCCTTGACATCGCCCTCCGCGCCCTCTAGACTGACTTGTATATACAAGTCGCCGTCGCGGAGAGCCCTGTGAGCCACCGGGAGTCCGTCACTCAGCATGCCGTGCATCAACTGGCCGGCGAGATCCGCGCGGGGCACTATCCCGACGGCCAGCGGATGCCTTCGGAGAGCCAACTCGCCGCACGGTTCCAGGTCAGCCGGATGACCATCCGGGTGATTCTGGCCCGTCTGGAGCGCGACGGGCTGGTCTACCGGCGGCAAGGCAAGGGCACCTTCGCGCGCCGGCCGCTGTCCGAGCCGGCGCTGCCGGTGGCCTTGTGGCTCAAGGACCTGGGCAAGGCCAGCAGTCCGTACATGAGCAACCTGATCGCCGGCGCCGACACCTACCTGTCGGGCGTCGGTGCGCACGTCAGCGTCACCGGCGCCCCGGTCAGTGCCTGGCCGGCCTCGTTCTGCCAAGGGCTGGCCGGCGTGATCGTCGTGCCGTTCAACGTGGAAGCGAGCGACCTGGCTCAGCTCCAGGCCATCGGGCTGCGTTACGTGACGGTTCAGGAGTCGGACCTGCCGGGTCCGGTCGTCGGCATGGACCCGTTGGGCGCCGCCCGCGCCGTGACGGCCGGCCTGCTGGAGTTGGGGCACCGGCGGTTCGGCCTGGTCAGCGGCCACCAGCAGCATGTCGACCGGCAGAAACGCCAGGGCATCGGCGAGGCGTTGGCGGCGGCCGGCCTGTCGCTGGCCGAGGTGCCCGACCTGGAGACCGGCTACGATCCCGACCGTGGCCGGACCGCGGCGCAGGCGCTGCTCTGCCGGCAGCCGCGCCCCACCGCCATCATCGCCTTCGATGACACGCTGGCCCTGCAGGTGCTGTCCGTGGCCCAGCAGTCCGGCCTCAGAGTGCCGGACGACGTGAGCGTGACCGGGTTCAATGATTCGCCGTTCAGCGCGCTGATCAACCCACCGTTGAGCACGGTGCGCTTCCCGGTCCGCGCGGCCGGCGCGGCCGCCGCCGTGCTGATCCACCAGGCGCATAGCACCGGTGCCGAAGTGGGCAGCGTGTATCTGGAGCACGAACTGGTCTGGCGTGGCAGCACCGGCCGCGTCGCCCAGCAGTAGGAGACGGAGCGATGGCTGACTTCCGCCAGCAGGCCGAGCACTTCCTGACCTGCGAGACGCAGTTCCACCTCGGCGGGTTGCCGACCGAGCAGTCGCACCCCGCCACGCGCGGCCTGGCCGAGACGCTCCAGCGCGACGTCGCCGCGGGCATCCGCCTGCTGCAAGCGGTGGATCGCGACGTGGTGGCCATGGCCGACCGCGTGTTCGCCTCGGACCAGTACGCGCGGTTGGTCGAGGCACTCGTCACCGCGCTGTCCACCGGGCGGCGCGTCTGCTTCTCAGGCTGCGGCGCCACCGGGCGATTGAGTATCATGCTCGAGGCCATGTGGCGGCAGTTCTGTGCGGCCAACGGCCACGCGGCCTGGGCCGACCAGGTGGTCAGCATCATGACCGGCGGCGACTACGCCCTGATCCGGTCGGTCGAGGGCTTCGAGGACTACCTGACGTTCGGCCGCCAACAGGTCCGTGAGGCCGGACTCAGCGCCGCCGACGTGCTGGTCGCCATCAGCGAAGGCGGCGAGACCTCGTCGGTCATCGGCACCATCCACGAAGCGCTCGACCGCGGCGCGCGGGCCTTCTTCGTGTTCAACAATCCAGCGACGGTGCTGGCCGCTCACATCGAGCGCTCGCGCGCGGTGATCGAGCACCCGGCGGTGACGGTGCTCGACCTGAGCAGCGGCCCGATGGCCGTCACCGGCTCGACGCGTATGCAGGCGACGACCTCCGAATTGCTCGTCGTCGGTAGCGCGCTCGAGCAGGCGCTGGCCCAGTTGCTGCCGGAGCTGCCGGCGCCGCCGGCGCCGCCCGCGCAGTTGGCCGCGTTGCTCGACGACCTGGCCCGCCCGGCCGCGGTCGGCGTGCTCGCCGAGTGGGTCGGCCTGGAGCGCGACCTGTATGCCGCCCAGGGCCGCGTCACCTACTACGCCGGCGAGTGCCTGCTCGACATCTTCACGGACACCACCGAACGGGCGCCGACCTTCATGCTGCCACCGTTCCGCAAGTGCGACGACACCGTCTCACCGGCGTCATGGGCCTTCGTGAAGAACCCTCTGCTGCCCACGCCGGCGGCCTGGCAGGCCGTGCTCGGACGCGCGCCACGCTGCCTCGACTGGTCCAGCGACCGCTACCGCGCCCTGGGCGGACCCGCCTCCGCGGTGAGCTGCCCGCCGCAACTGAACGCGCCAGAGTTGGTGAAGTTCCTGATCGGCTGCGAACTGGACACCTCACGCTGGGCGACCTCGGCCAGCGCTGCCATCGCCGTGCTGCTGTCGACCGAGCAGTCCGGCGCCGACGCCGCACGATGGGCCGTCGCGTTCACCGACGCCGCGGCACCGTTTGCCCAATGCCGGGCCATGGTCATCGGTGACACCGCCGCGGACCTGCCTGGGCGCGGGCTGACGCGCCAGGTGCCGTGCCACCTCGCCGCCTCACCGCTGAAGCTGTGGCACCGATTGGCGGCGAAGCTGGTGCTGAACACCGTCTCCACGGCCACCATGGGCTGCCTCGGCCGCCTGGTCAGCAACTGGATGGCGCATGTCGAGTGCTCCAACAAGAAGCTGATCGATCGCGGCACGCGCCTGGTCAGCGAGTTGGCCGAGGTCGACTATCGCACCGCCTGCATCGCCCTGCACGAGACCATCGCTCAGCAGCAGTCTGCGTCTGCGCCCGGCGGCGAACGCGTCTCGCCGGTGGCCGAGACCATCCGCCGGCTGCTGAGCCAGAGGAGCTGAAGTCATGGCCGAGCCACTTGCCCGTACACTGACCTGGACCGCCGACGGCACCCCCGCGGCGGTGGTGGCCATGCTCCGCGAACTGGCCACCGAGTACCCGTTGGTCGAATCCGGCCTGCCGGCGGCAACGGTGCGCTTCGTCGAGGAGCCCGGCCGTGACGGCGCGCTGATCGATCGCACCGGACCGGCCGCGGTGGTGCACTACGGCCGCCTGTCGCACGCCGGTCGCGCCATCGGCACGCTCCTCGCCGACTTGGCGCCTGCCAACAGCACCCACGTCGAAGTGCCGGCCTTCAGCACGCTCGGCGTCCTGCTCGACTGCGGCCACAACCCGACCATCACCACGGCGCACCTGCGGCGCTGGATGCGCCGGCTGGCCCTGCTCGGGTTCAACACCGCCATGGTCTACACCGAGGCCGGCTACCGGCTGCCCGACGAGCCCTGCTTCGGCTACCAACGCGGCGCCTACACGCCCGAGGAGATGCAGGCGCTCGACGCACAGGCGGCGGCGCTGGGCGTCGAGCTGATCGGTAGCATCCAGGCCCTGGGACACCTGGAACAGGCGCTCAAATGGGGACCCAATGTGCGCCTGCGCGACACCGAGCACACGCTGCTCGTGGGTGACCCGGGCACGGCCGCGTTGGTCGACAAGATGGTCGCTTTCTGGGCCGCGACCTGCCGCAGCCGGCGCCTGCACGTCGGCATGGACGAGACCTATGACCTCGGCCGCGGCCGCTATCTGGACCAACACGGCTACCGGCCGGGCCTCGAAATCTACACCGAGCACCTGCGCCTGGTCGCCGACACCTGCCGGCGCCACGGTGTGCGGCCGATGGTCTGGTCCGACGTGCTGTTCCGCCTCGCCGGCGGCAGCGGTCACTACGATCCGAGCAGCGCCATGCCCGAGCACGTGCGCGCAGCCCTGCCCGACGACGTCGACCTGGTCTACTGGGACTACTACAACGCCGACCCGGCGCACTACTTGGCCCGCCTGGAGCAGCATCGTAACCTGGGCTACGAGCCGGTGATGGCCTCGGGCGTCTGGTCCTGGCCGACGCCATGGCACGACTGGCGCCGCACCGAGCAGTTCGCCGGCGCCTGTGTCAGCGCCTGCCGCGCGGCCGGCGTGCGCGAGATGGTCTTCACCATGTGGTCGGACGACGGCGGCTACTGGGAGGTGGATTCGGCACTGGCCGGCGTCGCACTGGTGGGTGAGATGTGCCACGGCGAGGGGCAGCTCGACGACGAGGGGCTGGCGCAGCGGTTCGCCGCCGTCTGCGGCTCTGACCTGGCCGCGCACCGCCGCGCCGCGCAGCTCAACGACGCCCTGCAAGCGTGCAGCGTGCTGTGGGACGACCCGCTGCAAGCGCTCTACCTGCGCTACGCCAGCCGCTCAGGCACCGACGCTCTGCGCGACGCCGCAGCGCACTACCAGCGCGTCGTCGAGGCGCTGGAGCCGCACCGGACCGACACCGCCGCCGGTGACCTGGGGCACGCGCAGCGCGTGGCCCGCGTGCTCGGCGCGAAGACGGCGCTGGCCGCGCGGCTGTTCGATGCCTACGCCGCGAGCGACCGCTCCGCGCTGGCCGCGGCCGCTGTCGAAGCTTCAGCGGTGGCGGCGCTCATCGACGACCTGGCGGCGTCCTTCCGCCGCCGCTGGCTGGCGTGCTGCCAGCCGTTCGGCCTGGAGGTGATCCAGATCCGCCTGGCCGGCCAGGCCGCGCGCTACCGCGAGCTGGCCCAGCGACTGGGCGAGTACCTGGCCGGTGAGGTGCCGACCATCGCCGAACTGGACGAGGCCCGCAAGGGCGCCTATCTGCCGGCGGCGCACCTGAGCTACCGGTCGCTGGCGAGCGGCGCGCGGGTATTCTAGCGCAGGCCACCACACCGGCGCCATCCAGAACCTGGGGGCAGCATACTATAACTCGGGGACATGATACTCTATAACTCGGGGACATGATACTAGTTTCCGGGGCTCGGCACGACGCGGGTGCGGCGGGACGAAACCAGTATCATGTCCCCGAGTTTGATGTCCCCGAGTTTGCGGCGGATGGCCCCTCGGTACGGCGCTACGCGCCTACTCGGGGCAAGCCCGAGGAATGGGCCGGAATGAGTGTGGTCTGGCACAGGTATTCATGTCACCGAGTTGTTCCGTGCTCTACTCGATGACCGTCCGACGATCCGGTAGGTGCCTGCCGTTCCACCTCGAGCCAGCATCGTCCACCGCCAACCCAGCTGGCAGGAAGCTCCACAGCACTTCGTGGTCTGGCACCTCTATCTTGTAGTAGCAGCCCGCCGCCGCAAGCCAGACAGCTCCCGACTGACCACCGATCAGCGCTTTCTCGATAGCCGCCAGACTAGTCTCCCTCACCTTGCTGCCTGGACCGGCCGGCAGACGTACCGCGACAATCCGGCTCGTCGTGATGATGACTGCATGAGATCTTCCATAGTAGAGCAGTCTGACATCCTCTCCCCGAGCCAGCGCAACGCATCCTCCCGGCCCGACGTCGCCATAGCCGGCCCTTCGGAACCAGCACAACACGCCTGGGTGATAGCCCAACACCGGCGACCCCACCGATGCTCGGTCGGGTTCGGCACCTGTGTCACGCCACACCAGTCGCTCTTCGATGTCGGGAACTAGCTCTCTGAGCCGATGCAACGCCTGACCTAGCTTGACTGCTTCTAGTGTCTCACGCGCCCGCTCCGCCACTAGGCCACTCCGCGGCGCCACTACCGCTAGTACCTTGGCGATCTGCCAAAGGGAATGAGTCCATGCTCGGGCGGCCACGGAATGTGCCACCGGCTCGCAGATGCTCCGTTCTAGCGCTGCAACTTGTGCCGGCGAGTCATTGGCGATTGCGGCTACCAAGTCAACGATGCCACCCCCGCGCGGCGCCATCTCGCTGCCCCTATTCAGCAGGTGCGGAAACGCTGCATCACACACCGCCTGCCGCAGCGCAGCGGCCACTGCGTCCGCCGGTCTGTACCGCCACAGGAACGCCGGCAACCACATGGGCAGCAGCACCTGTCCCCCAGCCTCGCTCAGGTACCGAACCAGACAGTAGGCTACGGCATCATCTTGCCCGCCCTGCCGCCAGTAACGCTCCGCGAGCAACGCGCCAGGATGCCCGGCGCTCAGTTCGGCTCGCATCTCCGCCAACGCCTGACAGACGAAGTAGCCCCCGAGCGAGAGACCGACCAGCGCTGCGAACCGGCTGCCGAGGATCGCCGCCCCGACTGCCGACACGCCACCCATCAGTACGCCCGCACCCAGGGTCGCGAGCGCCGTTCGTCGCTGCCGCGCCCGTGCCCGCGTGCCGCAGCCGCGCGGACACGTCAGGTCTGCCAGTGCGGTGCCACATGACGGACACCCGAGCGCCCTACCAAGCTCAACCATCTTGCGCTCCACCCATTTACTGGACCAGGAGACACTACTCCAGCTTGGTTAGTCGACAACCCAGCGACACAACAACCCGGTTACATGATACTAGTTTTCGTCGTCCCGCCGCCGGGGCCGCCCGCCCGGCCGTGGCGCCAGCGGGCGTCCCAGGCGCTGCTCCAGGTCGGCCACGAAGGCGGCCGAGCCCAGCGGCCGGCCGGTCCGCTCGTGGCGTCGCAGCGCGTCGCCCTCGGCCTCGGTCAGCCCGTCGGCCAGAACGGCTGACCAGTCGGGCCAGCGTGACAGGAGCGGCTGCGCCTGCACCAGGTCGTCGTCCTGCCCGTCACGGTGCGCCACAGCGCTCGACCACGGCCAGTCGTACGGGCTCGCCACCAGCCCCGCGCGAACCGGGTTCAGTTCGAGGTAGCGGGCCGCCGCGTAGAGGTGGTCATCGGCCATCGGGAACGATCCGAAGCGGCCTTGCCAGAGGAACCCGGCCCACCCTTCACGCTGGTTGACCGCCGACGAGTACCGCCGGTGCGCCTCGCCCACCCCGCGAGCCAGGCCGGTCTCATCGCGCGGGACCAGGACCAGGTGGACGTGGTTCGGCATCAGGCAGTAGGCCCACACCTCCACACCGCAGCGCGCCAGCGATTCGGCCATCAGCGCGCGGTAGCGCCGGTAGTCGTCCTCGCCGTAGAACGTGGGCAGCCGGCGGTTGCCCCGCTGGGTGACGTGGTGCGGCAGACCAGGTACGACCACACGAGCTAAGCGAGCCATGCAGCCAGTCTAGCCGGGGCAGGCCGGGCCGTCAAGAAACCAGTATCATGTCACCGGTTATG
>CAZHGD010000230.1:7605-9231 GCA_964531735.1 uncultured Fimbriimonadaceae bacterium
CAAGAAACCAGTATCATGTCACCGGTTATGGTCCGGTCACCGAGTTGTCGGCCGTGGCGGCGGCGCTCAGCTCCGGGGGTCGAGCACCCGACCGCAGAACAACAGTGTGCCGGTCGGCTCGTGGCGAATGCAGAACCAGAACGGTCGGTCGATGGTGAGCGCTACCGGGTCGGCTGGCGCCGCCGTGACACCACCGATCACACCCGTCGCCGCCGCCGCCTCAGTGCCGGCTTCGTCCACCGCCACGAACGCCTTGTGGACCACCGCGCTCAGGCTGAGCTGCCGGGTCCCGTCCATCCCGGAGAAGTCGGCGTCGGTCGAGAACGCATCCACCATGCCCAGCGCCTTGAGGGCGTCGGCCAGGTTCAGCGCTTGGGTGAAGCTGAACTTGGGCAGCGCGAGCGCCACCTGACGCGAGGACAGGCCGTTGACCGCCTCGGTCAGCACATTCCGCGACAGGTTCTGCTCGAAGCGGGTCCAGGTGCCGGCGTCGGGCACCAGCATCAGCATCGCGTAGTTGCTGGACCGGTAGGGCAGCGAGATGGCCTGGTAGCCCGAGCCCTGAGCGTAGGCGAACTGGCCGCAGACCGACATGGTCGGCGTGTTCACCGTCGTGCCGTCAGCGAGATGGAAGGCGGCCGCACTGGTGGCCTCGGCCGGGAACGGTGTCAGCCACTTGCCCAGGAAGTAGACCGCGTTGCTCAGCACGAAGCGGGTGTCCGCGGTCACGATGCGCGGCGGCAACAACTCGGTGATGCGGTTGGCGGTCTTCTCGGCCACCCACGCGTTGATGGTCTGCCGCGCAGCCTCGGTGGCGTTGGTGAAGTCGACCAGGCGCAGGCCGGCGCCGTAGTTGACCGCCAGCACGTCGAGGTAGCTGCTCTGGAACGGGTAGTCCTGCTGGCCCCACATCTGGTTGACCACCGACAGCGTGAAATCGGTAGCTTCCCGCGTAGCGGCGGTGCCCTGCAGGGACAGGTCGAGGGCATTGAACGCTGAGTTGAGCCGCTCCTGCGTCAGGCTGAGCTGCAGGGCCGTGGCCGTCTGGGTGGCGGTCTGCTCGCGCGCACCGGCCAGCGTCATGGCCAGGGCCAGACTGAGGCTGTAGGGCGAGTAGAACAGGTTGCCCGCGCCGTCGCGCTGGGTGCCATAGAGGTTCAGCGCAAAGGTGGTGTTGCCGTCGACCAGCGCGGTCAGGTCGGCCGCCGGCACCGATGGGTTCAGCTCGCGTGGCCGGTCGGAGCGGAGCACCGTCCCGCCGCTGGTGGAGCCACCCCCACCACCTCCTCCCGTAGCACCCCCGGCGCCGCCGCAACCGTTCAGCGCCAGAACCCAACCAATGGCGAACACCGCCGTCCAGAGCCGAGCACCGCGCATGGCCTGCCTCCCGACGTCTGGCTCAGTAACGCACCTCGTGACCACCTTGTTCACGATCCCTCGGCCTCTGTACCGAGCCAGCCCAGCAGCACGCGGTGGAACGCGGCCGCCGCCTGCTGCCGCCCGCGCTCAGCGTGCTGCCGGAGCCGTTCGCAGAGGAGCCCGACGGCTTGTGGGCACCGGAGGTCGTCGGCTGGCCAGGCGCGCCGCAACGCCACCGCGCCGGCGCCGGCCCAGGCGAGGCTGGGC
>CAZHGD010000231.1:0-4659 GCA_964531735.1 uncultured Fimbriimonadaceae bacterium
CTCGGGCCACCAGCGCGGCCAGCCCGGCGCGCCGCCGCCCGAGCAGTTCGGCACCGTAGACCTGCTCGGCCAGATCCAACGGCAGCCCGGCCACTTCGTCGGCGGCCACACCGTCGACGACCGTCACCAGCACGGCCGCCACCGCCCGGACCACGACGGCGCTGGGCGCCACCTCGACCCACAGGCGGACGCCGGCGCCCGCACCCGTCACGCACAGCCGGACCGGTGTCAGGCACTCGGTCACCGGCTGCCAGCGGTCCGCGTCGGCGCGCAGCGCGTCGGGCGGGCACGGCAGGCGCTGGGCCCACTCGCCCAGCCACGCCAGGCGCTCGTCGCGAGCCAGCCCGTCCCGCTCGGCCAACACCTGCCGCAGCCGCTCGGCCACGCGGTCGTCTCGCGTTCCGCCGCCGGCCTGAGCCAGCGCCGCCCGCAGCGCGTCGACCGCCAGGTCGGCGCAGTGCTCCTTGCCCAGCGGCAGACCACCCAGGACCGTGCGCAGGTCGTCGGCGGTCAGCACCCGCGCCTGGGCGATGGTCTGGTTGACCACCCACGCGCACACCCAGGCTCCGCAGCGATGCGCGTTCGGACACGGATAGGTCTGGTACTCCGCCGCGGTGACCGTCCCCGCGGCCACCTCCAGGCGGATGGTCAGCCACGGCCCTTGCCCTGGCTCGCCGGCCTGCCCCGAGAGCTGCCCGGCCGCCGCGACGCCAGTCGCCATCAGCGCAGCTCCTTCCGCAGCCAGACGAGCCCGGGCGGCACATACCAAGGCCCGGCGAACTCGCCGTCGTGGGCGGCCACAAAGCTCAGCCAGGCCAGGTCGACGCCGGCCTCGGTGCCATCGCCACACGTCGCGCACCAGGCATCGAAGTCATGCGCGGCCAGGATCCCGCCGCCGGCCAGGCGCTCCCAACAGTGCTCCAGGTCGCTGCGCGCCGTCGCCTCATCATGGGCACCGTCCACAAAGGCCAGTGCCGCGTCGCCGGGCAGCTCCGCCCAGGCGGACAGGCAGCGGCTGTCGCCCGACCGCAGCACGGCGTTCCAGTCGGCGTCCAGTTCCTGCAGGTGCCGCCGGGCCACGTCGCCCAGGCTCGTATAGCCGGGCCACCGCTGCGCCAGCCAGGAAGCGTGCTCCGGATAGACGTCCGGCACCTGCTCGCACGCCAGGTCGAGGTCGAGACTGTGGACCAGGTGGCCACCGGACAGGCAGAACAGCGCCGTGGTGAACCCGCAGAAGCGTCCGACTTCGACCAGGTCACCACGAGCCCGGAGCGCCAGCCACGCCAGCACCCGCGCCTCGGCCGGCGCGATCAGCACCGGCACTCCCGCCGCCTCGACGCGGGCCACCAGCACTGCGGCCCGCTGCCAGTGTGGCGTGTCGACGGCGGCGTCGAGCAGCGGCCGCGCCGCCGCGGCCCAGCACCGCTGCGCGCGGTTGAGCTGCTTCAGCCGCGCGGCATGGTCCATGGCCTAGCCCTCCAGCGCCAGCAGGCGGCGGTAGCCAGCGACCATCGTCTCGACCGTCAGCTCCCTCGCCAACAGGGCGTAGGCGTTGGCCGCCAACTGGGCGCCCAACTCGGGCGTGTCGAGCAGCCGCTGCACGGCCGCCGCGATGGACTCCGCGGTGCGCTCGATGTACAGCACGTCCTGTCCGTCTCGCAGACGGAGCGGGATATCGCTGACCGGTGCCACCAGACACGGCACCCGGGCGGCCATGGCCTCGAGCATGGCGTAGGGGATGGCGCCCTCGATGTCGGTCGGCAGCACGAACGCGTCGAGCGCGCGCACCACCGGCGCCACGTCCGTGCGCGGACCCAGGATGTGGCAGCGGTGCCCGAGCCCGAGCGTCCACATCAGTTGCTGGCACGGCTCGACCTCTTCGCCCCAGCCCACCAGCAGGCCGGTCACATGCTCGGGCAGCAACGACAGGGCGCGTATCGTCAGCGCCGGGTTCTTGCCCTCGGCGATCCGTCCCACACCGCCGATCACGAAGTGCCGCTCGTCGCAGCCGAGCTCGGTCCGGACCGAACCGCCGTCGGCGAACTCGGCCAATGAGACCCCGTTGGGCACCACCGCGTAGCGCGGATCCGGCCCGGCGTGGCGCGACAGTTGCTGCCGCACGGCCTCCGACACACACGCGAACGCGTCCACGTGGTGGTTGAGTGGGTGCCGGACCAACTCGACCTCGTGCGGGAATTGCGTGTGGACGATGGCCACCACCCGTCGCGGTCGGTGACGCGCCAGAGCCAAGGCTTCCAGCGTGATCGGGTTGTTGTAGAACAGCACGGCGCTCGGACGCCCGTGGTCGATGGCCGCCGCCAGCGCCACGGCGCGGTCGTGTTCGTCGCCGCTGAGGTGACGCACGGGCCAGCGCCGGAAGGCCGGCGCGAAGTGCCCGTCGGCCTCGGCCCGCGACACCACCAACTCGACGTCGGCCACCTCGCTGAGCCCCTGGCACAGCAGCAACAGATGCCGCTCGCCGCCGCCCGCGATCAGCCACGGAGGCACACACAGCAGCCGCTGTCGCGCCGCCCCGTTGGGCCCTGGCGCCGTCCGCGCCGGCACCAGCAGCTCCACCTTGGCCGTCGCCGGCGCGGGATGCCGCACGGCGTGCGCCACCAGCTCCGGCGCGGCCACCGCCCGCATGCAGGCGCAGTCGTGGGCTGTCGCGGTACAGAGCGGCTGACCGTCGAAGTCGCCGCACGGCCAGCACGGTAGACCGACTGGCTTGAGCGCCGTGTAGCTGTCGGCGGTGCCCAGCCGCCAAGCCGGGTCGATGTGCGAAAACAGACCAACCACCGGCCGTCCGAACGTGGCGGCCAGGTACAGCAGGCCACTGTCGACACCGACCAGGCCGTCGCTCAACCACAGGCAACCGGCCGCCTCCTCGACCGACAGCCGCCCCGTCAGGTCGGCGCCGCCCGGTGGCACCTCCAGCCCCGCGACCGCCTCACTGCACAGCACCACCAGACCTCGCGCCGGGTCGTCCTGGTGCAGCCGCGCCAGGATGCGGTTCACCTCGGCCACCGTGAGGCTGCGCGAACGCGGCCGCCCGCTGGAGAAGGGCGCCACGGCCAGCAGCCGAGCGCCCGCGGCGACACCACCAGCCGCGAGCCGCTCCCGCGCCGCCTGCTCGACCGCAGCGGGCAGGTGCGGTGGCGGTGTGGCGAACCGCTGGACCGCGACGCCCGCCGCCGTGGCCATCACCTGCACGCGATCCTGGCCGTCTGCCGGCAGAATGGCCTGCAGATCGAGCTCCAGCACCGGGCGGGCCAACGACGGCAACGCCTCGCCCGGCGCCCCGACCGTGGTCAGGCAAGCAAACCAGCGCAACAAGCCGGTGAACCGCCGGTCGGTCACGAAGTGGATGGCGGCAGTCGGGTTGGTGTCGCGTATCGCTTGCGCCACGGCCAGGGCGAACACGACATCGCCCAGACCGACCCGCCGGTGGATGACCACCGTACGGGCCGCGGTCAGCGTCATCAGGCGGTCCTCAGCCAGTTCTGCCATCACCTCGGTGTCCGTCAGCGGCTGGTCGGACAGCACATGCTGGATCCCGCCAGGCGTGCGTACCCGCGTCAGGCTACGGCCGCGGTCGGTGGTCTGGCGCTCGATACGGACAGATGCGCTCACGGCCATCGTGGTTGCGCCCCTTCTAGGCGATGCGAACCGCGTAGAAGCGAAGACGAGTACTGTATACGCCGCTTGCCGGGTCGGGGTACTTCATGATCGTCATCGGGTGGAGAGTCTTGCTGGACGACAGCCGCACCGGCAGCGTGAGCGAGCCGGCCGCAACGCCGCTGGCAGAGCACAGGCCAACACTCCCGATCCAGGTCATGTTGTTGCCCTCGTTCCCGAGTTCGGCCAAGTCGGTCCAGTCGTCGTTGTTGTTGACGCTCCAGCCGATTCCCAGGTTGATGATATTGGTCGAGGTGCCCGAGCCAGCCCAGACGGCTACCTGTAGTGTCACCAGCCAGATACCGGCGTCGAGGGCGATCGACGGGGTGGCATTGTCCCTTTGCGTCAGCCGGCGGCGGCTCATGCCACTGGGCGGCGTGATGAACTCGGTCCAGTTGCTGGCGTCACTACTGCTGACGGTCTCGCCGACATAGCCAGACGCAACGGCGGTGTCACCGGCACGGCCCTTTATCTGAACGCCGTTGTTGGTGGTCTTCTCGCCGATGGTGTCCACCTTCGGCGCGCTGCCGAACGTGACCACCCCGGAGAACGTGCGGCTGCCACTGAGTGTCGTCGGTATCCAACCCTCACCCAGTGACGTTTCCGTACCAGTCATCGGAATGGCGTTGGCGCCGGGCGTGGTCGTGGCGACCTTGTCGGAGCCGGTCTGATGCGAGCTGGCGTGCGGCGTCGGTGTCCGGGCGTCGGACAGGCGCGCATCGCAGGCCTGCACGGCGTGCCCGGCGGCGGTGTCCGTACTGGGCACGGCCAGCACTACCGCGCCGGCCACCGCGGTGGTTGCCGCCGGCAGCCAGGCGCTGCCGAGCGTGGCGCCGGGGCCAGCTTTGGGGATGGCGCCCTCGGCGGCCGTCGTCGTGGCGATCTCATCGGTGCCGCCGTTCTGGTGGCTGGTGTTGTGCGCTTTGGGCGTCCGGGCGTCGGTCAACCGCGAGTCAGTACTGGCCACGATGCCGCCGTGCG
>CAZHGD010000231.1:4759-9178 GCA_964531735.1 uncultured Fimbriimonadaceae bacterium
GCGCCAGCGCGTCGGTGCCGCCGGTGGCATGGCTCGACTCGTGTGCCGTCGGCGTCCGGGCGTCGGTCAACCGCGAGTCAGTACTGGCCACGATGCCGCCGTGCGCCGCCGTGGTCTGGCTCGTGTGGCTCGTCAGGTCGGCGGCGGTCGCGGCGCCGATGTCCGCCGGCGCCAGCGCGTCGGTGCCGCCGGTGGCATGGCTCGACTCGTGTGCCGTCGGCGTGGCCGCCACGGTGACCCAACCCGAACCGTCCCACCGCTGCAGCAGGTGCAGTGACTGGTCGAAGTAGAGATAGTCCGCGAAGATCGTGCCGGCCGCGAAGGCATCGGCGGCCGGTGCGGTGGCCAACATGCCGATGGTCCGCTGCACCCACGCCGTGCCGTACCCGCCGGTCGAGGTCAGCTCGAAGGTCGCGCCGCTCCCGTCGTAGTAGACGTCGCCGACCGCATACGTCGCACCGGCCGGCGGCCCGAGCTTGGCCTCCAGCGCAATGGCGGCCTGGATGGTGCCGGTGGCCTTGCCCACCGTGTGCAGGCTGCCGCGCCCGAGGATGCTCAGCACATCCTCGTTGCCGATGGTCTGCGCCACGCCCGTGTCACCGGCGGCCGTGAACTCGGTCATGCCGCCGCCGCTGCCCAGATCCAGCCAGTTCAGCCCGTCGTTGGTGTACTGCCACTTGTGGCCCGTGGCCAGATACCGCAGGGCGGGCTCATGGGCGTCACCGTTGCGAGCGTAGAGCAGGATGTCCGTGTGCTTGCCACTGCCCACGCTCAGCGTGTCCTGGCGCACGCCGGCCGCCTGTGTCCAGGCGGTGAACGCCGATCCACTGACGGTGCCTGAACCGAGGAGCAGGCTGTCGGCCGGCGCCTCGCCACTGGTCGCGATCAGGCTGAACGAGCCGATGCGGCCGGCGACATACGTCGGCTGGTCGACGCCGGCGAAAGGCACCAGGTAGAGCCCGCACGACCCGCTGGTTTCAGCGAACTCCACCGGCACGGTGCTGTTGGAGCCGCAGGGCCACATGCGGCCGCTGTCGTCCTGCACCAGGGCCAGGAACGCCGGGTACGCCGTGCCACCGGCGGTGAAGTCGGTGAGGGTCACGGCGCCGCCCCAGTACAGACCCTCGCCGTTCGCCCCGCTGGGATCGAGGAACCGGGCCAGGAAGTCGGTCACGCCGTCGCCCGGCGCGGTGGTCTGATAGCGCGTTCCAACAGGCATCACTCAACTCCTTCGGAATCGAACCCACGGGACGGTGGTAGCCGGTGCCGGCCACCGCAACCCAACTCAGCGCGCCGCCCGGGTCAGCGGGTGGTGATGTCGACCCGCTCGCGGCCCGGCAGGATCTCGTGCGGCAACTCAAAGAGGGCCAGCAACTCAGGCAGCCGGACGAGCCCCAAGCGGTTCTTGCACCGCCCGGCCAGGACCGTCGTGCCGCCCCGCGCGGTCACCGCCACTTCGACCAACTCGCTCGGCGGCCCGTCGGCACGAGGCGGCAGGACGCGAGCCTCGCCCCCGAGTTGTTTGGCCAGCAACTCCGCCTCCACCCAGTGCTCGTCGCCGATGCGCGTGGCCAACAGGTGGCACTGCGGCTGCCCGTCGAGGAGGACCAGCGCCCGGGTGGGCAGCACGGTGCCTTCGGCCAACAGGTACTGCACCTCGAAGTGCGAACCGTTGGCGGGCTGCTCCCAGCCGCCCCACTGGAAGCCGTGGCGCGCGAACAGCGGCGCCATTTCGCGCAAGCCGCCGGGCTGGCCGAAGTGCAGGGCCTCGCGCGCACCCAGCGGGTAGTGCTCGGGGTTGAGGTCGAACGCCAGCCCCAGGGCGTGCGCCGACAACTGGTTGGTCGGCGCACCGTCGAGCGTCGTCACCAGCCTCGGCATGAACGCCCCGCCGAAGGTGACCACGCGGTCCAGCAGGCCCTCCGCCGCCACTTCGCGCCACGCCGCCAGCAACTGCGCGGCCGCGGCGCGGTGGAACCGCACCGTGCCGTCCAGCACGCCGCCGTCTGGCGCTGCCCGGCCGACCAACTGCGGCACGTGTACCGGCTGCAGGTGCTGCTCGACGTAGGTGTCCAGGAATGCCACCGGAGCCCGCGACTCGGCGCGCTCGAATTGCCACTGGACCCGGCCGGCCAGCGGATGCGTGGTCTCCTGCGCAATGGGCATGACAGGGGGCTCCTCTGCGCGTCCTGCCTTCTGGCGCCACGGGCGGCGACCCCGACACAACGTGGTCAGTTCGGCAACGACCCGTACGCCGACCTGTGACCTCACTGCGTCACGGCCACACAACCCAACTGGCCCTGGTCATACCACAGACGGCGCGGCATTGCAATAGTGCGTGTGAGGAAACATTAGCGCAGTCAACCACTGTCTGATCGTGCGCGAACCAGGCTGGTGGCCGTGGCGCGCTTAGCTGGCCGTCACGTGGTCACCCGGCACCGGCTCGCGCTACCCCGCCGCATCGCCGACCGCCCGGGTGACCCAGCTCCGGCTCCGCTGCGGTTGTAGCACGCGGGGTGCGGGGCGCGCAAGGGCCGGACGGCGCGGGCCGAAGTCGCGCCACGACGCCGGGCTATGGTCGCAAACGCGTATCACGTCCCCGAGTTTCCGCGAGTTTCCCGAGTTCACTGAAAACCAGTATCACGTCCCCGAGTTTCCAGTATCACGTCCCCGAGTTTCCGTCCCCGAGTTACGGGAGTGCCCGAGTTTCGGTGTCGTGTCGCCCAGGCTGTGCCTCCGCTGCCGTGGTCAACCAGACCGTCCGGTTGCCGGCCGCGTCAGGGGGTGGAGCGGCCCGCCGGTGGCGCCTGTCTGGCCTTGGTCCGTGCCCAGCAGCGTAGCGCGGTGCCGCTGACCACGTTGCCAGCCACTGCGGCCGCCAGACCGATGACGATGTACTGCAGGCACTGCACGGCGCCGTAGAGCGGCGGGAGCCGTGGAACGTGCTCCGCCGCATACCAGACATGGAAGGCCGCCTCATTGAGGCGACCCGCCGCCGCCGCGCCGGCCAGCAGGACGACGCAGCCGAGTGCAGTCCAGACAACACGACTCCCTCCCGCCCACCGCGGTGACCATAGCAGATGCCCGAGTGCTGCGCCGCCGATAGCACCACCAGCGGTAGTGCCGTACGTACACAGCTTCACCCAGGCGTTCTCGGCGCGGGGCGTCGCCAGGACTGAGGCCCACAGCATCGGCGCGGAGGCTTGGAGGTACTCCGAGCACCTCAAGCAGACGATGACTGTGCCGCACGCCCAAAGGACTCTTGTACACCACGCGCGTCTGCCAGGGCTCATGGTAGTGGCCAAGCCCTCTCGGCCCACTGGTCCCATCGCGTTGGTCCTCTGTCGGCCCCACCAGGTGCGGGCCGCGGCACTGGCACGGAGCGCCTCAGTGAACGGGAGCCGAGGGCGGCGGTAGCGGCGCGCCTGGCGGCCAACCGCGCGGCAACCAGGCGACATGGTGTTAGTGCTGGCGCCCCTGCGCCTGTCACCACGGCCGGTCGTTGGCGTCAGCGCCCGGCCGCGCGGCGCCCGCCGGTGGCTCGGTGCGACGGGCGACGCTGACTCGCGGGCAAGCGGGTAACCCAACTCCTGCTCCGCAGCGGTTGTAGCACGCGCCGTGCGGCGGCGCAAGCGCCACACGGCGCGTGCCGAATTCGGTGACATGATACTTGCCGAATTCGGTGACATGATACTAGTTTTGGCCGCCTCTTGGTCTGTGGCGAGTGGCCCGCCCTGGCTCGGGCGCCGATGCCAACGACGCCCGGTGCTGGTGATCGGTGTCATGTCGCCCCGGCTGTGACTCCGCCGATCGATCGGCGGAGAGACCATGACAGTTGGTGGCAGGCCCACGAGCACGGGCGGCGTAGCTTTGCTGGTGCCGCTGTCGGCGAGAGGACACATGAGCCCGTCAGAACTGCGCGACCTGATCTCTCGACTGTCCGCCACCGACAGCTATGCCGAACGGTGGCCCGTAGCCTGGGAGGGCGCGGGCCGAACGCAGCAGCAGCACTGGCTGGGCTGGCTGGACGGCTACGACGGGCCCGGGTACTACCACCGCTCCGACTGGCACCGCGACGCCCGCTTCGTCTACAACCACATCCAGTGCCCACCGATGATCGTCTGGCTGGGCGAGGCGTGTGGGCTGCCGCACGCGACCCTCGAACCAGCTTTCCAGGCCGCGTGCGACGCCGGCTCCAGCCCTGCCAGCCAGTGTGCGGCAGCGCGGCGTGTCATCCGCTGGGATGACCTCGCAGCGCGGCTCGCAGCTCTGGGAGCCGACTCGCCACACTCGGCGACCTGAGGCGAGTTCGCGGCATCGCCCATCGCCGCGCTCAGCGATGGCTCGTTCTGGCCACGCCTTGATGCCGGCCGTCGCGGCGGCTACACTCTCCTGCGAAGCAGCGCCCGGGTCGCGCTG
>CAZHGD010000232.1:0-9086 GCA_964531735.1 uncultured Fimbriimonadaceae bacterium
GTGGCCGCGGCCGATCCGGTGGTGACGGCGCGGTTGCGAGCGGTCGAGGAGGCGGTGGTGGTGGTCCGCGCCACGGCCGCCGGCACCAGCGCGCTGGTGGACCCTTACGGCCGCGTCGTGGCGAGCGCCGCGTCGGCCGAAGAGCCGGATCTGTCGCTGGTGGCCGACGTGCCGGTCGAACACGGTGGCGCCGGCGTCGCCGCCGTGCGCCGGCTGTTCCCGTGGCTGTGCCTGGCCGCGCTGCTGGTGCTCCTGGTGCTCGCCGGCCGGGCGGGGCGACCCGCGATGGGGTGATCGCGGCGCAACAAACCCGCCGGTACCGTCGTTACAGAGCTATCGGCCGCCCCCTGAGCTGAACGGCCTGGAGACTGGCATGCGCTTTGGTCGCCTGTTGCTGATGGCGCTGGTCTCGGCGGTCCAGGCCGCTGACGAACCGACGCCCCCGCTGATCGTCGTGGCCGACGCCGTCCCGCGCCTGACCAACGCGTTGGCCGATGCGCGGACCGAGATCGTCGTGCTGCGGCTGAACGCCGCCGACCTCGACCGCCCCTCGGCGCTGCGGCTGACCGGCTGGGTGGAGCGCGGTGGCACGCTGTGGTGCGAGACCGACGCGGCCCGGCTGTTCGGGTTCGACGTCAACCCCATCACGCCGCGCGAGCGCATTGTGCATGGCCGGCGCGCCGGTGCGTTGGGGGCCTCGGTGCTGCTCAACGGTGTCAACGACATCTGGGCGCACCTGGCCGAGAACAACGTCCTGCTGTTGTCGCACGCCAGCGCGCTGCCGCTGCTGCGGGTGGCCGATCCGGTGGTCGGCTATCCGGCGCCGCGCATGGCCGCCGCGCTGTTGCCCTACGGGCAGGGCCAGGTGATCTGCCGGCCGACGACCATCCACTCCTCACGCGCGGACAGTGCTCGCTTCGAGGCCAACCTGCGGCAGTTCTGCACGCGACTGAACGACGAGGCCATCGTGCCGGTCGAGACGCTGACCATTGCCGCCGGCCGCCTGGTGCAGGCGCGCGACCTGCTGGCGCGCTACCCGGCCGAGGCCAAGAAGCGCCTCAATGAGGTGTTCCTGGCCTACCGGCTGTGGTACGCCGACTACCTGACGGCGGCGCGGCAACTGAACAAGGCCACCGCGCTGCTGGCCGGCGTGGCGGCCGAGCTGCCCGACGACCCGGCGGTCTACCTGGCCGTCGCGCGGCTGAACGATGCCCTCGGCCGCACCGAGCCCGCGGCGGAAGCGCGCCGGCAGGCCGCCGCGGCCTACCTGAAGCTCAAGAAGGAGGCCCCGACGGCCGATGCGCGGCAGGTCCGCGTGCCCTGGGCCATCTTCGCGGAGAGCGTCAACGCCGTGGGCCGCGCCTGGACCGAACCGACCGCTCAGAACGTGGCTCAGGCCGTGGCGCGCACGCAGTTCCTGCTGGGCCTGGACCTCTATCGCCGCTACGACCTGACGCGGGCCGAGACGTGGTGGAAAGACGCCGCCGCCGCCTTCGCGACCTGGCCGCTGCCGAACTACCACCTGGGCCTGCTCTACGAGACCGCGGGCGACAACCCGCGCCTGCCATCGCGCGAGCGGGCCGGCTGGTACGCGGCGGCGGCCGAGCAGTTCGCCCGCGCGGCCGAGGCCGCGCCGACGGCGGAGTTCACCGACAACGCCGTGACGGCCGCGACGGCCTGGGCCAAGGTGGCGCAAGCCGCCGCGCAGCGGACGCGGAACGAACCGCCGGACGTGCTGCTGCGACCGGGCGTGATCTTCCGCTTCAACGGCGCCGACCGGCGCTTGCAGGTTGGTCCGCAGCGGGAGTCACTGATCGCCGCCTTCACGGAAGCCTACCGGCTGGACAGCCGCTGGGGCGTGTACCCCGAGGACATCGAGGTGCTCTGCTACGACAGCGTCGAGCAGATGACCGCGGTGCTGCCGCGCACCGGGGTGACCCGCCAGGCGTTTGGCAGTGGCGCGGTGGTTGGTCGGCGGATCTACACGGTGGCCGAGCCGGAGGACATGGTCCGTGTGGCGCGGCACAGCGTCAGCCACGTGTACTGCAATGCGCTCTGGGAAGGTGGCTTCCCGCCGCCGCTGTGGTTCCAGGAGGGGCTGTGCTGGTGGACCCAGGAGATTGCGACGCAGCGCCAACTGGCGCTGGTCAACATTCGGCGCGGACGCTTCATGAGCGTTCCGCAACTCAACGATCCGGACACCTTCTACGACCGCCGCAACGCCGACCATGCCTGGGGCCAGGCCCAGTTGATGGTGGAGGCGCTGGTCGACCGGTTCGGCATGGGCAGCATCGTGCAGATGCAGCAGGCCACCGGCTGGGGGCTGACCACCGCCGACGCGTTCCGGCAGTTGACCAGCATGTCGCAGGAGGACTTCATGGCGGCCTGGCTACAGGGCCGCCTGGGCTCAGGTCGCTAAGGCGCCGGGCTCGGCTTCGTGGCGGTCGAGTAACTGCCGTACCGCCGTGGCGAGTTGGCGTATGCCGAATGGCTTCTCGATCAGCGCGGCGCCCTCGGCCAAGGCGCCCTGGTGCGTGACCAGATCGGCGCTGTAGCCGGACATGTACAGGCAGCGAATGCCCGGCCGTAGCTCCCGAACGCGCTGGGCGAGGTCGCGGCCGGTCATGCCGGGCATGACCAAGTCGGTCAACAGCAGGTCGATGGGTCGCTCCTGGCAACCGATCAGTTCGAGCGCTTCGGCGGGCGAGTGCGAGGCCAGGACGGTGTAGCCGAGGCCGGTGAGCAGGCCCACGCCGAAGTCGAGTAGCGCGCGCTCGTCTTCGACGATCAGGATGGTCTCGCCGCCTTGCGGGGCTTCCAGCGGCGCGGCCTCGGCCGCGCCGCTCACCGCGGTGGCGGCGTCGGCCGGCGGCCAGTAGACGCGGAAGGTCGTGCCCAGTCCCGGCTCGCTGTAGACGTCGATGACGCCCAGGCTCTGCTGCACAATGCCATAGACGGTGGACAGCCCGAGCCCCGTGCCGGCACCGACGGCCTTGGTGGTGAAGAACGGCTCGAAGACGTGTGCCAGCGTCTCGGCCGACATGCCGCAACCCGTGTCGCTGACGGTGAGCGTCACATACTGGCCGGGCGGCAGATGGGCGAGGCTGGTGGTATGTGGCGCCTCGAGCGGCAGGTTGCCGGTCTCGATCACGATCCGTCCGCCCTCACCCAAGGCGTCACGGGCGTTGAGCGCCAGGTTGGCGACCACCTGGTCGACCTGGGTGGGATCCAGGTGGACCGGCCAGACGTCTTCGCCCGGCCGCCAGACCAGCTCGACGTGTTCGCCAATCAGTCGGCGGAGGAGCCGGACGGTGCCGTCGATCGCCTGGTTCAGGTCGAGCACTTGTGGGCTGGCGCCCTGCTTGCGGGCGAAGGCCAGCAACTGGCGCGTCAACTCGGCGGAGCGTTCGGCGGCGCCGTGGATCTCGACGAGCGTGGCGCGCGTCTCCTCGTCCGGGTGATCGAGGGTGAGCAACAGCTCGGTGTACCCGATGATGACCCCGAGCATGTTGTTGAAGTCATGCGCCACCCCACCGGCCAGACGGCCCACCGATTCCATCTTCTGGGCCTGCGAAAGCTCGACCTGCAAGCGCTCGCGCTCTTCGGCGGCGCGCTGGCGCTCGGTGATGTCACTGACCAGGGAAGCCACGCCGATGAGCCGGCCATGCGGGTCCACCAGAGTGGTGTTGTACCATTCGCAGGTGAGTGCTTCGCCGCTCTTGGCGCGGTTGGCGTTGGTGCTGTGTACGTCCTGGCTGCCCTCGAGGATCCGCTGCCACAAGGCGCCCACGAGCGGCTGGGCCTCGGGCGGCACGATCAGGTCGAAGGCATGGCGGCCGAGGGCCTCGCGGCGGGTGTAGCCGAAGATGCGCTCGGCGGCTGGGTTCCAGGCGGCCACGCGGAAGTCGAGATCCCACTCGATGACCGCCAGCGGCGAGCGCTCGACCAGCAGCGCCAAGCGCTGCTGCGACTGCCGGATGACCTCCTCGGTGCGCTTGCGCTCGCGGATGTCGCGGATGATGCCCTCGACGCCGACCACCTCGCCGGCGTCGTTGCGCGCGTACCAACTGGTGACTGCGATGGGCAGCGGCGAACCGTCGCGATGCAACAGCGTCAGCTCGTAGTCGAGCACGACACCATTGGCCCGCAAGGTGTCACGGAACTCCGGGTACCGCTCCGGCTGCGCGTAGAACTCGACCGACCGGTGGCCGACCATCTCAGCCACGCCCTGGTAGCCCAGCATGGGCAGGACCGACGGGCTGATCATCGTCAGCACGCCTTCCATGTCGGTGCGGTAGTACGCATCCTCCATGTTCTCGACGATGCCGCGATAGCGCTCCTCGCTTTCACGCAGGGCCAACTCCGTGCGCCGCTGCTCGGTGATGTCGCGGCCGATGCCGAGGAAACCGCGCGGCTCGCCGTCCGGGCTGCCCAGGGCGTTGATGACGATGGACAGCAGACGCCCCTGTCCGTCGGGCCGGACCACCGCCAACTCCACCTCGCCTTGCCCGACCGACCGGCCGACCACGTCGGCCAGGCGGGTCAGGCGCCGGGCCGGCTCGGGCCGGTCCAGGTCGGCCGCCTCGTAGACCGCGATGGCGTCCAGCACCGACCGTCCCACCGCCGCCTCGGCTGGCTGTCCCAGCAGTCGCTCGGCGCCGGTGTTGAAGGTGACCACCCGGCCCGCGAGATCGGTGGTGATGATGGCGACCTCGGTGGCGGCGTCGAGCACCTGCTCGACGAGCTGCCGTGAGGTCTCGAGTTGGGCGGCCATCGCGTTGAACGACTGCGCCAGGTCACCCAGCTCGTCGGCCGAGATCTGTTCGACGCGCGTGTCCAGGTGGCCGGCCGCCACGCGCGCCTGGGCCGCCAGCAGCGCGCCAACCGGCCGCGAGATCATGCGCTGCAGCAACCACAGCCCGGCGCCGGCCACGGCGGTGGTGACCAGCAGCACGACGCCCAGGAGTCGCAGGTGTGGCCGGTCGGCCAACGGAAAGCGCGGTTCGGGCTGCACCAGAGCCAGCGACCATGGCGTGGCCGGCACCCGCGAGTAGAGCACTTGGCAGGCCACGCCACCCAGCTTGAGGCGGGCGCGGCCTCGCCGGGCGGTGGCCACCGTAGCCAGGATCGGTGAGGCGTGCTGCTGCACGTCGGCATGGCCGGCGGCTACGTGCCCGGTGTCATCCACGAGCAGTGCCTTGGCCTCATGCGGCAGCGGCAGCACAGCGACCGACTGCAGAAGCTCGGCCACCGGCACGCTGGCACCCAGCGCGCCGACGTAGCCGCCGTTGGCGTCCACCTGCGGTGACAGCACGACGACGATGCGGTGGCCGCCGGCGCGGCTGTCGATCACGCGGGTGACCAGCGTCTCGCCCCGGCGCAGCAACGGGTAGTAGTAACGATCGCGGCTGTCGAACCGGCTGCCGTCGGTACCGATCACCACACCGTCCGGCCGGTTCCAGAACAGGCCGTCGACGGTTGGCCCCAGACGCTGACCGAGGTCGCGGAGCGCGGGCAGGATCGTGGTCTCGTCGCCGGGCAGCAAGCGCTTGCCTTCGGCGGCCAAGATGGCCGAGACGCCGCTGAACTGGCCGGCGATGCGCTGGTTCTCCGCCTCCAGCCGACTGGCCAGTTCCTGCACCTGCTGCTCGACCGCCGCGCGCTGGCCATAGTGCCAGACCAAGGCCACCGTCACCGCTGCGGCCACGGCCATCGGCACGAATGCCACCAGGAACACTTTGGAGAGGAGCCGCACCGACCGTCTCCTCGGCCAGGTCACGCGGACCTGCAGAGCACGGTGATCCCATTGTCACATCAGTGGCGATTGTGTGGCGCGTCGGGCCTAAACGCGCGCTTCACGTCGGCGGTGCGAGCCGTCAGTCGTCGGGCAGTAGCGTGTAGGCTCCCTCGCGGTGGATGGCGCGGCCCGCGGTGTGGTGGGCGGCCACCTCGGCGGCCGACAAGGCCCGACGGTAGAGGCGCAGATGGTTGAGCAGACCGTCGAACGGCTGCCAGGTGCCCGTCGACAAAGGCTTGCCCGAGACGTTCAAGCCGCCGGTGAAGTCGGCCGGCAACGGGCGCTGAGAATCGAGCCGGCCGTCGAAGTAGTAGCTCGTCCGCCGGAGCTGCCGCTCCACGGTGACCACCAGGTGGGTCCAGTGTGCGGCCGGCAGGCGGCCCGCCGAGATCGTGGTGCCGTGGTGCGGGCCTTCGGTGGCCATCTCCATCTGCACGCGGCCGTCGTGCCAGAGGTCGATGTTCCACCAGCTCACCGGCCAGCCGCCTTTCTCGATGATGCGCCGACGCGGGTGGTCGCCGCCGACGGCCAGGCTGGCCGGATAGAGCCAGCACTCGAGCGTGAAGTCGTCGGTGCCGAACTGGAGCAGCGGATGATCGGGCACGGCGGCCGCGCCGCCGCCACCGATGTAGAGTGCCTTGCCGAACGGTCCAGTGGCCCACTCGGCGCCACCCAACTCGCCGTGCAGAGCGTTGCCCGAGCTGTCTACCAGCCCAGCGGCCCCTTCGTCCAGGCGCCACCAGCCGACCAGGCCGTCCTCACGCACGCGCGCTGTCGGCGCCGGTGGCTGGGCGGTACCGCGGAACGACGGCGTCGACCGCGCCTCGCGCACCTTGTCCGAGCCGGCCGGGCCGAGGATCAGGTTGTCCACACAGAACGAGGCGCGGGCGTCGCTGGTGCTCGAGATGCCGAACCAGGTCACCTCGCGGAAGCCGGCGCTCGGGTACGGCTGGGTGCTGACCAGCTCGGGCTGACCGGGCACCTTGGCGCGCAGCGTGTAGGTGGCGGGAGCACCCTCGCCGAGCGCGAAGTCGAGCGTCACGGTGTACCACTGGCCGTTGGGCACGCGGCCCAGTTCGGTGCCGCCCGCCCCCATGGCGCCGCCGCCGAACAGCCGTCCGTCGCGCGTCACGCGGAAGGTCGGCCCGACCAGCGGATCGTGGCGCCAGTCGCGCAGTTCGACATAGAAATCGGCCGGCGCGTCGGCGCTGTTCTGCAAGTCGATGGACAGGTGTACGGGTCCGCTCTGGTACGACGGCCGGTAGTAGAGGTGCGGCTCCCAGACGTTCTTCAGGTTCGGCGCGTCGATGAAGCGCAGGCATTGGCGCCCGTCGCGAGCGGCCTGGTCGCTGACCAGGGCACTGCCGGTGCCGCTGGTGGCCACTTGGGCCCGCGCCGGCGGATAGCCGACCGGGGTGGTCTCAAAGCCGTCGGCGATGACCATCGGCTCCTTGGCCAGCGCGAACACCACCGGCGACTCCGGTCGGATGTCCGTGCCGGTCAGCGGCCAGGTGGCCCGCTCGTCGCCGCGCTGGCAGCCGATGCGGCCGAGGTCGGCGTTGATGTCCTTGAAGCCGACGCGGTAGGCCGGCGAGTCGGCCTGCAAGCGGTAGTCGTCGTGCGCGGCGTCGACAAACAGCGGGTCGGCGACGAGCGAGCGCGTGTCGTAGCCGCGCGCCTGCCACTGCTCGAAGGTCGCGCACTCCAGCGTGCGGTGCATCGACACGGCCACCGGCCGGCCGCCACGCCAGATCAGGTTGTCCTCGAAGGTGGCCTGCCGCTGGTCCCACGCCGCGGGGTTGTTCCAGTGGCCCACCTGGTAGAGCTTCGTCTCCGGTCCCAGGTAGGCGAAGATGTTGTGGCGGAGCTGGTTCGGCGGCTCCTGATCGCGGTAGCGGCCGGCGCTGTCGGTGAACATGAAGGTGCCGAAGAAGACCATCGCGTCGAACTGCAGGCGGCGCCGGTCGGGCTCGACGAAGATGTTGTTCTCGACCACGTTGCCGCCGCCGAACTGGATGAACAGGTTGGTGCCGCCCGCGCGCGCGATGACGTTGCCGTAGACCGTGACGCCGCAGATGGAGCCGTCGAGGTAGATGCCGAAACTGCAGAACGGCGAGCCGTAGCCGTCGCCGGGGTGGGTGCAGTGCGGGTAGCTGCCGTAGCCGATGGTGTCGAGCAGGCGGTTGAACCGCAGGATGTTGCCGCGGTTGCGCACGGCCTGGCCGACGTCGTGCTGCCGGAGCGCGATGGCGGCGTTGTCGGCGGTGTAGAGCATCGAGCGCCGGATGTCGTTGTACTCGGCCACGTTGGCGGCGCCGTTGATGAAGATGCCGTCGCGCGGCACGTCATGGATGGTGTTCTGCGCCGCGGTGGTGCGGTCGCCGCAGATGGTCAGCGCGGCGCAGACCCGGTCGTAGAGGCCGGTCTGGTAGAGGTGGTTGTTCTCGGCGCGGTGGCCGGTGCCGAACAGGGCGACGCCCTCGCCACCGACCGAGTACACGTCGTTGCCGGCCAGACGGCAGTCCTGACACGGGTGCCCGAAGACCAGGGCCCGGTCACCCGAGTGCACGCGGTTGCGCACCAGGCCGCCTTGGCGCCACGGCAGGCCGATGCCCTTGAGCGCATTCCGCAGGTAACCCACGTTGAGCCCGACGCCGCCCACCTGCGTCACGGTGCAGCCGACCACCTCGCATTGCCGCGCGCCCTGCAGCACCAGCCCGTCCTGCCGGGCGCCGGTCAGCCACAAGCCCTGCACGCGCACCCCGGTGATGGGCCGCTCCGGCGTGCCGGACAGTTCGATCAGGTTCTCCAGCAGCGGCACGGTGACCTCGCCGTCGGCGGGCGCCCGTCCGTCCGGCGGCTTGAAGTACAACCGTCCAGCGGCATAGTCGCTGAACCACTCACCCGGCGCGTCGAGAGCGCCGAGCACGTTCTGAACGAAGTAGCGATTGCCTTCGTAGATCGACCCGGCCACGCTGTGCCGCAGGCGGATCAGGCCGGACTCCGGGTCGATGTGAGCCACTCGGATGAGGTTGTGGTCCCAGCAGTGGTAGGGGTGGATGTTCACCTCGGCCTGCGGCCAGGTGCCCCACTGCGCGAAGGGGATGGTGCCCGGCTTGAACCGGAAGCTGCTGCGATCGAGCGCTGCGGCTTCGGCCACATACAGCAGGCCGCCGGTGATCGGGTGGGCCGGGTCCAGGCTGGGGAAGCGCGCCAAGGTCTGCCGCTGACCGCGATAGAACAGTTCGCGGAAGCGTGGGTCGGTCAGGCCTTGGGCCGACAGATCGGC
>CAZHGD010000233.1:0-9077 GCA_964531735.1 uncultured Fimbriimonadaceae bacterium
CGCCCTGGCCGGACTCCTGGACGAACTCGCCGCGGCGGGCCGGCCCGCCAGCGACCCGTCCATCCGGGCCGCCCTGGCCTTCGTCGGCGGCCGCTGGGACGACTACGAGCGCGAGGACTTCACCGGGCAGCTTCTGCCGGCGTTCTACGTAACGGCTGGCCCGGTATTGCGCCGCGAGATCCTCGCCGCCGCGCGCGCGGCCGGCCGCACCGAAGTGGTCGCCTTGGCCGACCGGCGCCGGTCGCGCCGTACCGACGAGCTGTCAGCGGCCGAGTGGGACACGGTCTGCGCCGTCTTGGTGGCCTCCGCGCGGTGGGACGAGCTCTGGCGCCTCGTCCAGGCCGCGCCGCCGGTCCATGGGCGGCGACTGCTGCTGGCCATGGGTCAGGACGCCGGCCAACGCGTCGCGCCGGCCGCCGCCGAGCTGGTCCGCCTGGCCGCCGCCTGCCCCACGCCGGCGCCGCCGCTCGGTGCGCTGACTCGGCCACTGGCCACGCTGTCTGGGCACGCCCGGCATGTCAGCGCGGTGGCGGTGTCGCCGGACGGGCGACTCCTGGCCAGCGCCGCCAACGACCGCACCGTCCGGCTCTGGCAGTTGCCCGACGGCGAGCCCCTCGCCGAGCTGACCGGCCATGGCGACAACGTCCTCGGCGTCGCCTTCACGCCCGACGGCACGGATCTGGTCAGCCACTCGGCCGACCACACGCTCCGGCTCTGGCGCCTGCCCGACGGGGCCGAGACCGCGGTCTTGCGTGGCCACACCAACGTGGTCGGCGCCACCGCCATCACCCCGGATGGGCAACTGCTGGCCAGCGGCTCCTGGGACGGCTCGGTCCGTCTGTGGTCGCTGCCCGACGGGCGGCCCCTGGCCACCTTGGCCGGCCACGAACGCGAGGTGAGTGCGCTGGCCGTGACGCCGGACGGGCGCTGGCTGATCAGCGGCTCGTACGACAACACGCTGCGGCTGTGGAGCCTGCCGCAGGGCCGGCTGACCGCCACCTTGAGCGGGCACACGAGCTGGGTCCGCGCCCTGGCGGTCGGTGCCGACGGCGCGCTCCTCGCCAGCGCCGCCGACGACAACACCATCCGCCTCTGGTCCCTGCCCGACGGCGCCGCGCAGGCGGTCCTGACCGGACACGCCAACTGGGTCCGCGCCCTCGCCGTCACGCCCGACGCCAGCCAGGTGGTCAGCGGCTCCTGGGACGACATGGTGCGGCTCTGGCAGGTGCCGAGCGGCGAACCGGCGGCGGTGCTCGCCGGGCACACGGGGTGGGTGCGCGCCGTGCAGGTCAGTGCCGGCGGCGGCCTGCTGGCCACCGCCTCCAACGACCACACCGCGCGGCTGTGGCGCCTGCCGGACGGCCAGGCCCTGGCCACGCTCGAGGGTCATACCTTGGCCGTCTACGGTGTGGCCATCACCCCTGATGAGACGCTCCTGGCCACGGCCGCGAGCGACGCCACGGTGCGGTTGTGGGCCTCGGCCGCGTGGTCGCTGACCCACCGACCGCTGCACGAAGCGAGCGCCGAGGACTACGAACTGTTGTGCCGCTACCGCCGGACGCCGCACCTGACCTGGGCGGAGCACGCCTGGCTGGAGTTCCTGGCCGCCCTGCACGAGGTGCGGCTCCGCTATGCCATTGGTGTCGAAGAGGCGCTCATCGCCGCCGGCGAGTTCGACATCGAGGTCGACGTGCCACCTCTGGAGACAACGTCATGACGAACCGTTGCGTGTGGCTGGTGCTGCTCGCGGTCGGCGCGGTAACGGCTGCGCCGCCGGCGTTGGTCCGGGGCATCTATGCCGATCCCGGGCCGGCGCTCGACAACCGGCCGTGGGCCGGTTACGGCGAGGGCTACGAGTTCGACGGCGCCGAGCGGCACGGCGGGCAGGCCAGCATCCGCTGCGCCAACCCCACCGCGGCGGCAGGCCGCGGTGGCGGACAGACGGTGCAGCTCAACCAGGATCGGCCACGGCCCATCGTCGTCGGCGGCTGGGCCAGGCTCGTCGGCGTCAGCGGGCCGGCCGACTACCACTGTTCGGTCTACCTCGACCTGGTGCTCCAGGGCGGTGAGAGCTGGCCGATGAAGATCGCCGCCTTCGACCCGGCGAAGACCGGCTGGCAGTATGCCGAACGCACCTACACGCCGCCGAAGCCCATCGTCAGCGCGCGCGTCTACGTGTTCCTGCGCGAGCGCGCCGGTACCGCCTGGTTCGATGACCTGCTGCTCGCCGAAGTGCTCGACGAGCAGGGCACGCGTTCGCCGAACCGGCTCCGCGACCCGGGCTTCGAGACCCCTGAGGGCGGCGACCCCAGCGTTCGCGACGCCTTCTTCGGCAAGCTGACCGAACTCGGCTGCAACGCCGTCCACGTCTACCGTCACGTGGCCTGGGAACGCGTGATGAGCGAGCGGCCCACGGACCAACTCGGAGCGGTGCCGCCGCCCGACCCGAAGGACCCGTTCCTCGGCTTCGTGAAGGAGGCCCACCGGCGCGGCTTCGCCGTCTGGGTCACCGTCGGCCTGGGTCTGCCGGCCATCCGTGACACCAAGTCGCCCTGGTTCCCCTTCTGGCCCTGCCCCAACGGGCCCTGGGGCGAGGGCTATACGCGCGCCATCGCCTACCTGGCGCAGTACGGCGTCGACGGCATCGGCATGGTGCCCGACGAGTGGAACTACGACACCCACGCCGTCTCCTACTGGGCCAAGCACCCCAACGCCGAGGTGGCCCGGTTCTATGGCAGCCGGCCACCGTTCTGTGACTGCCCGGTCTGCCACACGCGCTTCAAGGACCAGTGGGGCCTCGAGTACCCCGACGTCAAGCGGCCCTGGAGCTCGGCGGACACCGTCTGGGCCAGACTGGCCCGGTTCCGCTATGACTCCACCGCGCTGTGGCTCAAACGCTCGGTGGCCGCCGCCAAGCAGGCCAACCCGAAGACCGTCACCGACACGATGATCTGCGTCTTGCCGGTGTGCAGCCGCGATCGGCTCTACACCGGCGCGGCCTGGGACCAGATCGGCGTCGAAACCGGTCTGGACTGCCTCCAGACCGATCCCTACATCTTCCTGCACAACTACCGCGGCGACTCGACGCACTGGTACCCGACCGAGACCATGCTCCACCTGACCGCGGCCAACCACCGCGCCTACAGCGGCGTGACGCTGGAGTTGTGCCGACTGGAGGAGCGCTACCGTGACAAGGACCCCGTGGACGTCTACGGCGCCGCGCTATCCTGCTTCGCTCAGGGCGCACGCGAGTACTTCTGGTGGTACTACAGCTACACCACCGGTCAGGTGAAGTTCGTCGAGCCGACGGCGCCATCGCGGCAGTTGGCAGCGGTCTACAAGGTGATGCAGGACCTGGACGAGCCGGTCCGGCAGGCGCGCCCGAGCGGTGACCTGCTGGTGCTCTACTCGCGCGCGTCCGAGGATCTGTGGGACCTGGCCGAGCACGCCAAGGCGCTGCCGCCGCGCACCAGCGGCGCCTGGCCAGCGAAGCGCGGCTTCCTGGCCCACCGGAACGTGCTGCACTGGCTACTGCGGCGCGCGGTGCCATTCCAGATGACCTTCCTGGACAACCCGGATCCCGCGCGGCTGGCCGCGGCCAAGGTCATCCTGGTGCCGTTCGCCGCGGCGGTCGAACCGGCCCAGTTGGCCACGCTCAAGCAGGCGGCCGAGGCCGGCAAGACGGTCGTCCTGATGTCCGACGCCGCGAGCCTGGAGGCTGGCCGGCTGGCCGCCAACGTCGCCACCGCGCCGCTGCTCGGGCCGCCGCAGCAGACGCCGGGCCAGGTGACCAGGCTGGGTGCCGGCCAGGTGGTCTACCTCGGGCCGGACTTCGCCGGCGATCTGCTGACCACGATTCCGCCCGTCAAGGACCCCACAGCCGTGGTGCCACTGGCACCGTTGGCCGACGCCGGCACGGCCACGCTGAATGCGCTGCTGAACCGCACGCTGGGTCGGCCGGCCAGTCTGTTCGCCGAGCAACCGGCCCAGGACGTGGAGGCGCAACTGCTGATCGGGCCGGCCGGCCGCGTGCTGCTGTTGACCAACTGGTCGCTGCGGCAGCCCGCCACGGTGCGGCTGCGTCTCGGGCCGGGGCGGGCCACCGGTTGGCAGATCCGCTCCGACGCCGCGGTGCAGGCCGTCAGTTGGCAGGCCGGCGGCGCCGAACACAGCGTCACACTGGCGCCCCAGGAGGCGCGGCTGGTGCGCTGGTCGGCGCCGTAGCCGGGCGCCTCACCAGGGCCGCTGCGCCATCGGGATGACAATGGTGTCGAAGACGTTCACGCCGTCGGGCGCGGTCACGGCGTGCAGCATGGCACGTGAGATGTCTTCGGGCCGCAGCCAGTTCGTCTGCGGCAGGCCCTGCGGGTTGGTCAGCGGCGTGTCGACCGCGCCGGGGCAGAGCAGACTGACGGCGATGTTCAGCCCGCTGCCGTGCAACTCGCGCGCCACCGATTCGACGAACCCGCGCACGCCGTACTTGCTCGCGTTATAGGCGCCGGCACTGCCGCCTTCGGTCCAGTGGCTGCGGACCGAGCCGATGCAGACGATCTTGCCGCGCCCGGCCGGCCGCATCAGGCGGCAGGCCTGTTGCGTGCAGAGGAACACGGCCCAGATGTTGAGGTCGAGGCACGCCTTGAAGGTGGCCGGGTCGGCGTCGAAAATGGAGCCGCCCGGCGCGATGCCGGCGTTGTTCACCAGAATGTCCAGCCGCCCGCACTCACGGTCGAGGCCGGCAAACAGCGCCTGCACGAAGGCTTCGTCGGTGACGTCGCCCGGGCGCGGCCGGATCGCGCCGGCCAACTCGGCGGCTTGCGCCGCCAGCGCGTCCAGGTCGGCCGCGCTCCGCGCCACCGCGTAGACCGTGGCGCCCTGTTCGGCCAGCGTCAGCGCGCATGCCTTGCCAATGCCCTTGCCGGCGCCCGTGACGACGGCAATCCGGTCCTGCAACAGCCGCTCCATGATGGCGAGCTCCCTCGTCGCGCCGGTTCGCCGCTCCGGCCGCGGCACCTCTACTCACTGCCCTGCTCCGCGGCGCGCCAGCCACACCGCCACCGCCACGCCGCCACTTGACAGAGCCCTTACGCAGATCGTACATGAAGCCTCAGGTCGCGCCGTACACGTGCTGTAGGAGCTGACTATGCGGTCCGGTCGTGAAGAACGCGCGTTCACACTCATCGAACTGCTGGTGGTGATTGCCATTATCGCCATCCTTGCGGCGATTTTGTTCCCTGTCTTCGCCAAGGCCAGAGAGAAGGCCCGGCAGTCGAGCTGTAGCTCGAATGTCAAGCAGATCAGCCTGGCCCTGCACCAGTACACCCAGGACTACGACGAGAAGTACCCGTACGGCGATGCCAACGCCATCAACATCCACGTCAATATCTGGGATGGCGCCGCGCCGTATGTCAAGAACGTCCAGGTCATGGCCTGCCCCAGCGACTCGCTGAAGAACTGCGTCAGCCTCAACGCCGGCACCGGCTGGGGCGCCGAGTGGGCCAGCTATGCGCTCAGCTACGGCTACAACTACACCAACCAGGGTGTCTCGATGGCGCAGATGAACTACCCGGCCGAAACCGGCGCGTTCGCCGAGATGAAGGAGCGCCCCTACTTCTACCAGCAGGGCGTCAACACACTGCCCAACAGCGGCATTGGCATCGGCTACACCTCGGCGCCGACGCGCCTGGATAGCCGGCACAACGAGGGCATGAACATCGGCTACTACGACGGCCACACCAAGTGGGTCAAGGCCGACCAAGTGGCTTACGTCCGCGCCAATCTGTAGCGGTGTGGTCTGCACGGCCGGGCCACCGCGGTGGCCCGGCCGCTCTCATTCGTCGGCCTGCGAGGCTGGGTCACGCTGGTAGAGCTCGGTCAGCTCGCCCAGCCGGTCGGTCACCTCGGCCAGCCGCGCGTCGGGCGGGATCCGCCAGGTCCAATTGCCGGCCGGCTGGCCCGGGCAGTTCATGCGGGCCGCGGCGCCCAAGCCCAGCACGTCCTGCATCGGGATCAGCGTGGTGTTGGCCACACTGCCCAGCGCCACACGGATCAGCGCCCAGTTGATCTCGTGCGGCTCGTAGCCGAGGTACCGGCGCACCCGGTCCTGCTCGGCCTGCCCGCACGACAGCCACCAGCCCACCGCCGTGTCGTTGTCGTGCGTACCGGTGTAGACCACGCAGTTGGCCTCGTGCTGGTGCGGCTGGAAACAGCCGTTGGTCCCCTCGCACCAGGCGAACTGCAGGATCTTCATGCCGGGGAAGTCGAACCCGTCGCGGAGCGCCTCGACGTCCGGCGTGATCACGCCGAGGTCCTCGGCCATGATCGGCAGCGCGCCCAGCGCCTCGCCCACCGTCTCGAACAGCTCCTCGCCCGGGCACTTGACCCACTCACCGTTGACCGCGGTCTCTTCGCCGGCCGGCACGCGCCAGTAGGACTCGAAGCCGCGGAAATGGTCGAGGCGCACCGCGTCAACCAGCCGCAGCGTGGTGCGGAATCGCTCGACCCACCAGTCGAACCCACGGTCGGCCAGCTTGTCCCAGTCGTAGAGCGGGTTGCCCCAGAGCTGCCCGGTGGCGCTGAAGTAGTCCGGCGGCACACCGGCCACGGCCAGCGGCGTCCCCTCCTCGTCCAGCTCGAACAGGTCGCGGTTGGCCCAGACGTCGGCACTGTCGTAGGCGACGAAAATCGGGATGTCACCGAACACCGCCACGCCGTTGGCCGCCGCGTAGTCCTTGATCCGCGCCCACTGGTCCCAGAACAGGCACTGGCAGAAGATGTGGTAGTCGATCTCGGTGGCCAGCTCACGCCGCCAGCGTTGCAGCGCCGCTGCGTCGTGGCGCGAGGCGCCGGTCTCCCAGGTGTTCCAGACCGCGCCGCCATGGTGCTGCTTCAGCGCCATGAACAGCGCGAAATCGTCCAGCCAGCCGACCATGTCGGGCGCATCGGCCAGCGCCGCCAGGCGCTGCGAGGCCACGGCGGCCTCGCCGTCGCCGTGCCGCTTGAACGCCACGCGCAGCAGTGACCGCTTCCAGGGAATGACCCAGCCGAAATCGACTTGGCCCGCTGGGAACGCCGGCACCTCGCCGAGGTCCTCAGGGCGCAGGAAGCCGTCCGCGAGCAGCAGCTCAGGCGACACCAGCAACGGGTTGCCGGCGAACGCCGAGTGCCCGCTGTACGGTGAGTCACCGTAGCCGGTCGGACCCAGCGGATTGACCTGCCAGATGCTCTGGCGCGCCGCCGCCAGGAAGTCGACGAACCGGCGCGCCTCGGGGCCGAGGTCGCCAATGCCATAGGGCCCGGGCAGACACGTCGGGTGCAGCAGCACGCCTGAAGCGCGAGGGAATGGCATCTGGGCTCTCCGGCGGACGCTCGTGCGAGCTCGCCCCGTCCATTGTGACACAAACCAAGGGCCGTGCTCACCGATTCGCTCACCCGCCACCTGGTTCCTGCCGCTACACCACCTGCGCAGCAGGCGTCTTGCGGTATGCTATGGCGCATGGATCTGTGGCAGCGGCTGCGGCATTTCTGGAGCGAGGTGACCTGGACCCCGCCGGTCACGGCCGAGGCCGGCCTCGTCGTGACGCCGGAGCTCACCCGACCCGACCCGCAAGCCGCGGCGCATGTCTCCGCCGCGCGCGAGGCGCTGCACCAGGGCCGCCTCGAAGCCTGCGCCGAAGCCGCCTTGGTGGCGCTGGAGCACGACCCCAACGACGTCACCGCGGCGTTCCTGCTCGGGCACACCCGCCTGCGCCAGCAGCGGCTCGAGGAGGCCGAGGATGCCTTCCGCCGCGCGGTGGCCGCCGGCGACCCGTTCGGCCTGGCCAGCGGATGGCTGGCCCAGGTGGCCCGCCTGGCCGCCGCCGAGCCGCGCCCGTTCCCCTCGCAGACGGCCGCCGAAGCCATCGAGCTGGAACGGGCCGCGCGCGCGGCCCTCCGGGCGCATGAGCCAGCCCAGGCGCGTGACCTGGCCGCGGAGGCCGTGGCGCTCGATCCGGCCAACCTGCTCGCGCACCACCATCTGGGTCAGGCGCTGTTGGCGCTGGGCCGACGCTCCGAGGCCCTGGCGGCGTTCGAAGCCGCGCGGCCGTTCGAGTTGGGGCTGGGGCTGGTGGATAGCTGGATCACCGAAGCCCTGGAGAGCGGTTGGCCGGCTGCCATGCCTGACGAGAACGCCCCGGACTAGAGTCTGATCGGCTGGCGGGCGGGGCGAACAGACGCCTGTCCTGGCCGGTGGTCTTCAGCAGAAGCGCCAGCGGTCGTCTCGCACGGCCGGCTCGCCGAGCCGGCCCTACCTTGGCGACGCGACCAGTTCGTGGCTCCGGCTCAGCGCGCGTCGCTGACCAGCCAGCGCCGGTCTTCAGTGCCGGCAGCCGTCTTGGTCTCGCGCTTCGGCAGCGGACCCGGCACCCAGGTGGACAACTGGCCCGTGCCGACACCGACATACCGCGCCAGGAAGTCGTCATCGGCCACGTTGCCGCCGACGAACAGCGGGTTGCGCTTCAGCAGCACGTTGCGCCACAGCAGCCAGGACTCCTGAGAGCTGACCGTCGACAGGTTGACCTGAGCAATGTCGCGCGCGAAGTGCTCGGTTTGGTCCTCAGCCTTGCGGTAGCCCGGCGGGCGGACCACCTGCGTCTGCATCGAGGCGTTGTACTGCTTCTCGATGAGCTCCGTCTTCGGCATCTGGCCCGGATTGAGCAGGTACTCGGGCAACGGCCGCCGGTAGTCGCGGTTGGTCCAGAAGTGCAGCATGTGCACGTTGCCCTTGTCGGCGATGGCGTTGTACTCGCCGCGCAGCGCGGTCGGACCCGAGATGCGGTTGCGCGTGAACAGGCGCCGCAACTGCATCACCGACTCGCCGATGAGCATTTGCGGTGGGCGCGCGTCGTAGGCGATCTTGTAGTACTCCAGGTAGTCCATGAAGCGGTGCATGGCACCGATCATGGCCAGGAACTCCGGCACGTAGTTGCAGGTGCGCGCCAGGTCGCGGAAGGTCTCGGGCACCGTGGCCGTCGCGGTCAGGGCCGGCGTGCCGCCGCCGGCGCCACCACCGCCGACCACGCCGGGACCGCCGGGCGCGC
>CAZHGD010000234.1:0-8884 GCA_964531735.1 uncultured Fimbriimonadaceae bacterium
TGCCGCCGCAGCCGCCAGAGCGCCCACAGCACCGCCACCCCGAACGCCATCATGCCCGCCGGATGCTCGATGTGGTAGGCGTCGGCGCCCTGGCCCTGGCAGAGCGCCAGCAGCGCCAGCGGCACCACGATGCCACTCAACAGCGCCAGATTGTGCCGCGGCGACCAACCGCCGGCCACCCGCCGCGCGGTGCGACGGGCGACATACCAGGTCAGCAGCGAGAGCCCGATGAACCAGCCCGGCACGGCGATCAGGTTGAACAGGTTGGGCGGACCCACCGGCACGATCAGCAGCACCAGCGGCAAACCGATGGTAAGCAAGGCGGCCGCCAGGCCGATGCGCCAGGGCGGCACCGGTGGCAACGGGCGGGCCGGGCGCGGTGACCAGCGGCGCGCGCCCCAGTAGACCCAGAGCGTCAGCGCGATGACCACCGCCAGCGCCCAGAACGGGGTGCTGCTCGGCGTCAGCGCGCCGAGCACAATGGTGGCGATGAACGCACGGAGCAGCCACTTCAGCTTGCGCTCGCTCAGCCACGGCCGGTCGCGCAGGTCAGGCCGGCGCAGCTCCATCCACAACACCGGCACCATGACCGCCAGGACCACGTAGTGGACCACGGCCGCCAGCGTCCAGGTCAGGTTGAAGCCGAAGTAGTGCCCGTGCTGCGTGTCGGCCAGCGGTCCGAGCCGCGTCCAGTCGCCGCTGGTGGCCAGCTTGAGCATGACCCCGTTGACCGCCAGCCCGAACGCTGCCGCCAAGCGCAGCATCCGCGGCCAGACCGGTTCGCCCTCGCGCCGCAGGCGGTAGGCCAGCTCATGCGCCAGCAGCGCCCCGCAGCCGTAGCACCACAGGCCGGCGATGAAGACCGGTGGCTGGAGCCATTCGGCCGGCTGCTTGGCGCCGATCAGCACCTGCCCGAAGAGCGGCGCGAGGAGCACCAGCCGCATCGCCGGACCTCTGAGGCGGGCCTTCATGGCTGGTACATCTCACGGTGCAGCAGGCGCGCCAGCGTGCGCAGCAGGCGCAACGGGTCGAAGTTCGGGCGGGCGAGGCGGTTGTTGAAGTGCTCCAGGCGCTGCTTCTGCTGAACCGCCGGCAGCGCGGTGCGATCGGCGCTGCCGTTGCCGTAGACCGCCACGTAGGGGGTCACCAGCACGTTGTGGTCGGTCGACAGGCAGATCTGGCCACCCTCCAACGGCGCCGGATCGGTGTACTCCAGCAACGGGCGGCGCTGGCACCAGACGCGGACGGTCGGCCGCACCCACTCCACGCGCAGATCCATCCACGAGTTGTGGATCTCGCGCGGGTAGCTGAGGTGGCGCGTGGCTGTCGCCACCACGCGGTCTTTGCGGTAGAGCCGCGAGAAGCCGTCGGGCCCGCCGCCCAGATCGACCTGATAGCCGCTCCGCGGGTGGTGTCCATCGCCCGCGATGGTCAGCCGCAGACGCTCCAACGGCTCGCCTTCGCGCTCACCATAGACGCCCATCATCCGCACGCCGAGATAGGCCTGCACCACCAGGGCCGTCTCGCGGCCGCGGTAGGCCTGCCGGCTCCACAACGCGGCCTTCGGTGTGCCCGCCCCGGTCAGCCACGACCATTGCGTCATGCACGGCCAGCGCGCGCCGACCGACCATTCGCCCTCAGTCTCCCAGGCCTCGTGGAGCGCATGGTCGAAGACCCACTCCTGCACCTCTTCGGCGCGCAGGTCGAGGTCGGCGGCGGCCAGCGTCAGCCCGTCGAAGGCCAGCTCCAAGCCCACCGAGGCGGCCGGCGCGGCGACCTCGGTCACTCGGCCGGCCAGCGACCAGCGCGCCCGGCCGGGCGACCAGTCCACCCGCAGCTCCTGGCCGTCGACCAGGGCTTCGTTGTCCAGCTCGACCAGCGGCGACGCTGCGCCGTGCTCGGGCGTGGCCGTCACACGCAGGCCGGCCGCGCCGTCGCCGCGGCGAATGGGCAGCCGGAGACTGAACCCGCGGTTGAAGCGGCCGACGTGCTGGAACTCACCACGACGGCGGCCGGGCAGCCAGGCGGCGGCCGGATGCGACCAGGTGTCGCGGTCGAGCAGACCGTCGGGGCCCTTGTCGTAGCGCGGCGGGTGCAGGCGCACCGACCGGTCGGCGTCGCGCGCGGCCACCTGCACGTCGTCGAACAGCGCGTCGCCTTTCTCGGCCACCAGCTCGATGCCACCGAGTTGGCCGGCCGCGCGCACCACCGACCAGCGCCGGCCGCCGATGGTGGCCACCGCGCCGGCCGTGCTGCCCGCGAGCGACACGCGGGTCCACTGTTGGATCGGCAGGCCAGGCAGGTCGCGGGCCAACTGCGTCACGCCGCGCGAGGTGACCTGGTTGATGTGGCCGCCGTCGTGCCCGACCGGCAGCACCAGCTCGAGGTAGTGCCCGCCGTCCCACCGCGCTGTGCGTAGCCGCACCTGCTTGGCCCCGCGCGGCCGGATGGTCACCGCGGCTTCGTAGTCGGACCAGAACCACTCGCCAACGCGCACCGCGCCGTCCCAGCCGCGCAACGCGAACCCGAATACACTGCTCTCGGGCCGGTTGGTGCCGCCGAGCAGCCAAGTGCCCCGGCCGATGGCCCAAGGCGGCTCGAGACCGCCCTGCCGCGTGAAGTCGTCGGCGAACCACAGCGGCTCGAGCGGCTGGAACAGCACCTGGTCGGCCGACCTGGCCGAACACGCGCCGGCCGGCACCGCCGGCAGCTCGGCCGTGGCCAGCAGCTCACCGTCGTTGGCCACCACCACGCGCCGCGGCCCGCGGTAGAGCACCAACTGGCCGCTGGGCGGCAGCTTCGTGTCCAGCAGGGGTTCGCTGGTGGCGCCGGCCCGGGCCAGCACCAAGCGCCCGTTGGCCACCATCAGGCGCAACTCGCGCTGGCCTTGGCGCTCGAGGCTCAGCTCGGCCTGGTGCGGCAACTGGACTGCATAGCCATCGGCCGCGGCGTCGCCCAGCGCGGTGAAGCCCTCGGGCGGTTCACCCGACGCCTCGGCGCCAGCCAGCGGCGTGGCCGCTGGTGCGGCAGGCTCGGCCGCCCATTGCGCGCGGGCGCGGCCGTGGCTCAGCCGGTCGACGATGGCCAGCACCAGGTCATCGTAGAGCGGATCCCAGTTGCCCTGCATATAGCTGACGTTGGCCGCGAGCACGACCAGCTCACCGCGCCCATGGCGCCGGTGCAGCACCGCCGGCGAGCCCTTGGCCGGCCCAGCCACGAAGCGGGCCCAGGTGGCGGTGGCCCGATCCTGCGGGTCGACCTCCTGGATCTCGCCGTGGAACTCCCACTGCCGCTGCGCGGGCAGGAGCGTGAAGAACGGGTCATCGGGCGCCCGGTCCGGCGGCAGCAGCGCGAACTCGCGCCGGTCGGTCCGCGGTGGCCAGCGCGGACCGTGGTAGCGGATCCGCCAACCGGCCATGGCAGTCGGCAGCCGGTTGCCCGCCGCGGTCAGCAAGCGACCGCCCTGCCGGACGTACTGATCGAGCGCCGCCAGGGCGTCGAGCCGCCACGGCTCCCAGCGCTCGTTCAGGTCGGACATCAGCACGAGGTCGTAGCGACTGAGCACCGCCAGGTCGCACTGCTCGCGGTCGGCCAGGTAGTCGAACGGCAGCCCCGCCCGGAGCAGGATGCCACCGAAGCCGAGGCGCAAGCCGCCACCGATGGCGATGCGGGGGAGTTCGGCCGCCGGCGCGGCGGCCAGGCCGAGCACCAGCAGCAGCGCGCCGATTCCGGGCCTCATGGCTGCTCCCTGAGCGCCTCGACCGCGGCCCGCAGCGGCGCCAGATCGCGGGTCACGATGTCCCAGATGGTCGGCAGGTTCACCGCGAAGTAGGCATGCACCAGCAGGTTGCGTAGGGCGATGATCTGGCGCCAAGGCACCTCCGGGTGGCGGTCGGTCATGCTCTCAGGCAGGTACCTGACGGCCTCACCAATGATCTCCAGTTGCTTGAGGAAATACGCTTGCAGCAACTCGTCCGTCAGCAAGGCGGCTTCGCCGCGCCCGACATGCCGCTCGAGACCATCGATCGCCGTCAGTATGTCTTCCAGGCGTTCGCCGGGATTTCTCACAGCGTCACGGCCTCCAGTCGGACACGTTCCATCATCCGGCTGGCCCAGGCCGGCACGGGTCCGTCGATGACCAGGTCCACCGGTCGCCCGACCAGAGCGGTCAGGTCCTCCTGCAAGGCGAACAGCCGCAGACCCAGCCCCCGCTCGGCATCCACCAGCAGGTCCAGGTCACTGTCCGGCCGGGACTCACCACGGGCCACTGAGCCGAACACCCGTATGTTGCCGACCCCATACTGCCGCGCCAGCGCTTCGATGGCTGGCTTCTGAAGGCGGAGGTCACTCAGGTCCATGGCGGCTCCTTTGCGATGGTGGCGAACACCGTTGTAACACGTCAGGGCCGCCACGGGAAGGCCCGCCGGGAGGCCCCTCAGGGCGGGGTCAAAGTCGTAGTCGCCGCGCCAAGTCATGCCCGGCCAGCCCTGAGGAGGGCGCGAAGCGCCCGTCTCGAGTGCGGCGAGGCACCGGTCCGGTTCGGCGCCGCCCTCGAGACGCTCGCTGCGCTCGCTCCTCAGGACTGGCGGGTAGGGGGTAGCGACTCTGACTCCGCCCTGTGAGGCCCCTCGGCTCGCGGCCACGGGCCACGAAGGAATCCGCCGCTCCTGGCCGAAGCGCTTCAGTTGCGTCCCGTGCGCCACCACACTCGACAGGAGAGTCGTAGCCATGTCGCTGGAAACCATCCAGACCCCGGGTGACACCTCGTGGTTCGTCAAGGACCGCTTCGGGCTGTTCATCCACTGGGGCCTCTACGCGCTGCCCGCGCGGCACGAATGGGTCAAGCACGTCGAGCAGATCACCAACGAGGTGTATGACTCGAAGTACTTCACTCGCTTCGACCCGGACCTCTACGACCCGCGTGAGTGGGCCGCGGCGGCCGCCGGCGCCGGCATGAAGTACTTTGTGATCACCACCAAGCACCACGAGGGCTTCTGCCTGTGGGACTCCGCGTTGACCGACTACAAGGCGACCAAAGCGCCGGCCGGCCGCGACCTCCTGCGGCCGATGGTCGAGGCCTTCCGCGAGCAGGATATGAAGGTCGGTTTCTACCACTCGCTGATCGACTGGCACCATGACCAGTACATCCTCGACCCGCACATCGGGCCGTACCGCGCGCACCCCGACCGCGTGAAGCTGAACGAAGGTCGCGACCAGGCGAAGTACGCTGCGTACCTGCACGGTCAGGTGCGCGAGCTGCTGACGCAGTTCGGGCACGTCGACATCCTGTGGTTCGACTTCAGCTATCCGAAAGAGGACGGCAGCGGCAAGGGCAAGGACGACTGGCAGAGCGAGACGCTCTACCAGATGATCCGTGAGCTGCAGCCGCACGTGATTCTCGACGACCGGCTCGACCTGCCCGATGGCTGGGACATCAAGACGCCGGAGCAGGCGCAGCCGCGCGAGTGGGTCCAGGTGGACGGTAAGCCGGTGGTCTGGGAAGCCTGCCAGACGTTCAGCGGCTCGTGGGGCTACCACCGCGACGAGAGCAGTTGGCGCAGCACCGAGCAGCTCATCTACACGCTGATCGACTGCGTCAGCAAGGGCGGCAACCTGCTGCTGAACGTCGGCCCGACCGGCCGCGGCGAGTTCGACTACCGCGCACTCGACCGGTTGAAGGGCATCGGCGAATGGATGAAGCGCCACGGCCGCGCCATCTACGGCTGCACGCAGGCCCCGGCGGAGTTCACGGTGCCGCAGGACTGCCGCTTGACCTACAACCCGGACACCAAGCGCCTGTACGTCCACATCCTGGCCTGGCCGTACAAGCACCTGCACCTCGACGGCTACGCCGGCAAGGTCGAGTACGCGCAGTTGCTCAACGACGCCAGCGAAGTCGGCATGGGCATCGACGCCTGGCACGGCGGCCAGCTCGGCTTGTCGCAGGACACGCTGACCCTGACGCTGCCGCAGACCAAGCCGAACGTGACCTACCCGGTGGTCGAGCTGTACCTGAAATGAGGACCGGGCGAACGGCGACCCTACTCCCTGGCCCCCGGCCCGCAAGCGGGGGTGGTCTGGTTGGCCGCGCGACGGCCACCCCACCCCCCAGCCCCCTCCCCGCCCGCGGGGAGGGGGTGGCGCCGAGGCCGATCCGCGGCGGCGAGGCTTCTCGCCGCGGGCGGCCTGGTGGGCCGGGGGTAGGGCTGCCGTTCGTCTTCCTACTGCTCTGTCTCGCCCCCGCCGTCGCCGATGATCTGCCTGACCGCGCGCGGGCCGCGATGCGGACCGCCACGTTGTGGATGGTGGGCCACGCCGCCCGGCAAGGCGGGTTCGCCGCGCGCTTCGACCCGCGTGACGGCCGGCGCTACGCCGAGAGCGAGCTGTCGGCGACCCAGATCCTCGTCGCGCCAAACGGCACGGCCGCCGTCGGGCTGGTGTGGCTGGAGGCCTGGCAAGCCACGCGCGACCCGCTCTATCGCGATGCGGCGCTGGCCGCGGCGCGGGCGGTGGCCGATGCGCAGTTGGCGTCGGGCGGCTGGGGCGAACTCGCCGATCTCGGCGACGACCCGCCCTACCAGACGCGCCGTCGCCAGTTCCTGTCGCTGCCGCGCGGCCCGCGGACCGACCTGTCGCGGCTCGACCGCGACATCACCACCGAGGCGCTACGCTTGGTGCTGCGCGCCGGTCTGCTGACCGATGACGCCGGCCTGCGGCAGGCGGTGGAGTATGCGCTGCGCGCGCTGCTCAACGCGCAGTTGGCCAACGGCGGCTGGCCCACGGCGCTGCCCGTGCCCGACGACGACCGGCGCTTCGCGCATCTGGCCGGCAGCACCTGCGAGCTGATCGACGTGCTCGCCGAGGTAGCGCCGCTGCATCCGCTCGTGCGGCGCGCGGTGCTGCGCGGCGGCGATTTCCTCATCCAGAGCCGGCTGACTCAGCCCAGCGCCTGGGCCACCGCCTACGACACCGCCTGCCAGCCGCTGAGCGGCGCGCCAGCCGCTGCCGACGCAACGGCGAGCGCGGTGCGCGCGCTGCTGCGACTGCACGAGCTGACCGGCGAGCGCCGCTTCCTCGACGCCGTGGCGCCAACGCTGCCCTACGTGGCTCAGCAACCGGCGACGACCGAGCTGGTCGCCCGCGTGCGGGCGCGGCTCCGCCATCCGGGTCTGCCGTTGCGCGGCTACTCGCGCGAGGAGTTGGCGCGCCGCACGGCGGCTCGCGCGCAGGCGGTGGTCAACGCCGTCACCGGGCTGGACGGCGATGGCCGCTGGCTGGACGACGGCCAGGTGCTGACCTGGCGGTTCGTCGAACAAATCGGCCTGCTGGCCACCTACCTGCGCGAGTATGAGCCACTGCCCGAGTGGAGCGGCCCCGGCGACGGCCGGCCGCTACAGCATCGGCGCTGAGCGCGCCGGCTCACTTGCGTTTGAGCTTCTCGCCGAACATGTGGACCAGCCGCTGGCGCTCACGCCGGTCGGCCACATCGGCGAACCGTTTGCGGATGCCCGCCAGGCCCTCCTCCTCGCGGCGCAGGCTCTGGTACGAGGCCAGCCGCGCCGCCGACAGGCGACCTTGCCGCACGGCCTGCTTCACCGCGCAGCCCGGCTCGCCCTCGTGCGCGCAGTCGCCGAAGCGGCAATCGACCGCCAGTTCCTCGATGTCCTCGAAGGTCTCGCTGACGCCCTCTTCGGTCTGCCACAGGCCCATCTCGCGCATGCCCGGTGTGTCGATGACCAGCGCGCCACTCGGCAGTCGGAACAGCTCGCGGTGCGTGGTGGTGTGCCGGCCTTTCGAGTCGCCCTCGCGCACCTCGGTGACGCGCTGGCGGCTCTCGCCGAGCCAGGCGTTGAGCAGCGTCGACTTGCCCACGCCGGACGAGCCCAGCAGCGCCAGCGTCACCCCCGGCTGCTGGTAGTCGGCCAGCTCGTCGAGGCCGGTGCCGGCATGGACACTGACCACGTGCGCGGGCACGCCCGCGGCCACCGCGGCCACTTCGCGCCGGCGCGCCGCCGGGTCCGCGTCGCAGTCGGCCTTGGTGAGCACGATCACCGGCTGCGCGCCACTGTCCCAGGCAATGGCCAGGTAGCGCTCGACGCGGCTCAGCCGGTAGTTGCCGTCCAGACCGACGACCATCATCAGCGTGTCGAGGTTGGCCGCCACCGGCTGCGCTCGCGGGCGGCCCGGGCCGGGCTCGCGCCGCGTGACACAGGTTCGCCGCGGCAGCACCTCCTGCACCACCGCCTGCCCACCCGGCAGCCAGGCCACCCAGTCGCCCACCAACGGGCGCTCCTCGGGCGCCAGGTCGCCGCGCCGCAAGTGACCACACGCCACCGCTTCCATCTCACCCGTGGCGGTCCACAACACCAGGCGGTCGCGATGGACCGCCACCACACGGCCCGGTTGACACTGTCGCACCGGCGCCGCCGTCCAGATCTCGTCCCACCCCTGGTCCCAACCAATCGACTTCAGGTTCATCGTCTTCCCGTAGGGAGCACGACCCAACCGCTCGTGCAACAGCCCGAACGACGGCCCCAACAGGCCGGGCGTGGCCGTCACGGAACGGACGGGGTCGGGCCGAACCGTCGCTCGGACGCGTTCGGTCTAGCTTGGGTCAAGCCGCCGCAGGGCCGCGGCGCGGGTCAACGCGGGAGTTGCCCCGCCCCAGCGGTCTGGGCGGTGGTGATAACGCTCGTGGCAGCCATCGTTGTCCTCTCCAAACCGGCCATGGGCCGAGGCAGGGGGGCCGCCACAGGCGACCCGGGTGGGTGATGAACGCTTCGCGCAGTATAGCCCCGCCGGTTCGGCATGGCAAGAGCAACCTGCGGCCCGCGATCACGGCGCCGGCCGGATCACGGTCGGCCCCAGTTCGCCGTGCGCCACA
>CAZHGD010000235.1:0-8564 GCA_964531735.1 uncultured Fimbriimonadaceae bacterium
CCTAAGTTCGCCCGCCCGAGCGGCGTGGTCGTCATCGCGGTAGCTCAGTTGCAGGCGAGCGACCCGCAGTTGGCGTGCGGTGGTGCGCCAGGCCGCCTGCTGAGCTGCGGGCATGCCGGGCACCTGCCACCAGCGGCGCTTGAGGGCCTCGGCAAGCCGGTCGCTGTGGTGCTGGTCCAGGGCCGCGAAGGCACCGGGCAGGTCATCCTGAGTGAGGCAGACCCGCCACCGCAGGCGGTGCAGCCAGCCCGGCGCCTGACCAGGACAGCTAATGAATGCGTAGTACGGGGCGGCGCCGATGCCCAGTGCCCGCTGCAGCAGTTCGGCCGCCTTCGCCGGCCGCTGGCGCGCCAACTCGAGCGCGGCCAGTTCGCCGAGAGTCGCGGCTAACTCGTCCGACGCGGGCTTGCGTTGCTCGTCGATGGCCAGCGCCGCGTTGAGATGGTCGGCGGCTGCCGACCAGTCGCCGCGGAGACGCGCCAACGTGCCGGCGACGCGCCGCTCGCTCGCCGACGGCGAACGGCCCGCCGGCTTGGTGGCCAGCAGGCGGGCGACGAGCTGGCTGGCGGTCGCCGTGTCGCCCTGATGCTGGGCCACCTCGGCCAGATTCGCCAGGCAGAGCGGGCCAAACCAGTCGTGGGTCTCCGCTCGCACGCTCACGGCCTTCGCGCGACCGAAGTAGTCGGCTGCGGCGGCCCAGTCGCCGCGGTCGCGGGCGACGACACCCAGGTTGTTCAGCGCGATAGCCACCTGGCCCACGATGTTGCGGTCGGTCTGGTCGTCCGCCTGCGCCATGGCAAGCTGTCGTTGGTGGCAGGCCGCCGCTTCAGCCAGGTCGCCGCGCCCGGCGAGGATGCACCCCAGCTCCCCATAGAGCGAGTACACCGTACCCGCGCCCGGGCGGAGACGCTCGCGGATGGCCAACCCGCGGCGTGCGTACTCCTCGGCTGCCGCCAGGTCGCCCCAGTGCCCGGCCACGCCTGCGAGGAGCATCAGGCAGTTGCCGGTGCCGTGCCCGTTCGGGTCGAGGCGCTGGAAGATGGCCATCGCCTCGTTCAGCGCTTCCTCGGCGGCCACCAGGTCGCCGGTGTCGAGGGCCGCTTCCGCCTCCTCGAACCGGCGCACCGGCTCGCGCAAATCAGCCGCGTGCGCCGTCGACACCGTGACCAGGCCAGCCACCACCACGCCCAGCGCGAAACGCCTCATGTCCACTCTCCCGCCTGTTGCCCTGGTTCGGGCACTGGCGTTGACCGAGCGGCAGCCGATTCCTCCTGTGGCTACGGGGCCGCCACTCGCGCCACCGCGCCCAGCAGCAGCACCTGGTGCGCGCTGGTCAGTTCCAGCCGAACCACCTCCCGCTCCGGGTGCGGGTTGACCCACTGCCGCAGGTACACCGCCACGTCACCCTCGGCGCCCGGCGCCACCTGCCAGGCCAGTGCGCCGTAGGCGCCGGGCAGTTCGGCCGCGTGACGCTCACGCAGGTCGCAGCCGAAGCGCAGCGGCACGTCGACGGTGCTTTGCTCGGCGTAGGTCACCCGCACCGTGGCCGCCGGCACGCCGGACCAGTTCAGCTTGTCCTTGAAGCCATCGCGCAGCGCGGACAGCGCCGCAGCATCGGCGTCGAGCGCCTGAGCCCAGTAGATGGCGGCCACCCGGCGACCGACGGGCACGGTGCCGCCGGTGGCCAGCGCGCCCGGCCAGAGCGGCACGGTCACGTCGCGCGCGGCCAGCGGTGGCAGGGCAGCGGGCAGCCAGGCCGGCCGCGCACCGGGCTGCCGCGGCGACAGCGGCACCAGCGCGCCGCCCGGCGGCTCAGGTTGCCAGGCGCAGGCCGCCGTCACGTCCGCCGCCGCGCGCAGGAAGGCTCGGTTCGTGCCGGGCTTCGGTTCGCTCAGGTCGGGGTGCAGCCGCCAGCCATACTCGGTGCTGTGCAGCAGGCGCTGCCAGTCGAACTCGTTGGTCTGTCCGACCGTCTCGGCGCACCACGAGTGCTTGCTCCACAGGCCCATGACATTCCCGCAGACCGCCTGCCCGCGTTCGCGGTTGACGCCCTCGCTGTTGGCTTCCAGCACGCGCTGGAAGCCGAGCGAGCGCATCTCGTAGGTGTGCAGCGGCGCCAGGCCACTGGACCAGTTGAACAGCCACAGGTCGCGCGGCAGCCGTGCCAGGGCGCGTGCGGTGTGGTAGGGCGGGCCGCCGTTGTGACCGGGGGTCAGTTGGTCGGTCCAGATCATCGTCTCGATGCCGCGCGCGGCGAAGCGGTCGTGGAGGCGCGTGACCCAGTCGGCGAACCGTTCGGCGCGGTCGTCGATGGTGTCGTTCGGGCCGCGCAACTCCTTCGGCATGGTGTGGATCTGCCAGCGGACCTCGTCGTGGCCCAGATGGAGCCGGGCCGGGCGGCCGAACAGCTCGACCACCTCGTCGAGGACCTTGTTCAGCGCGTCCCAGGCCGCCGGGTTGCGTGTGTCGAAGGTGTGGCGGTCGGGCACGACCTGCCACTGCCCGGTCTGCCCATCGCGCCGCGCGGCGCGGTCCATGAACTCCGGATGGAACACGCCGAGCCAGTCGGCGTGGCCGAGGCTGTCGAGCAGCGGGATCGGCTCCACCTCGTGCTGCCGCAGGAAGTCCAGCACGCGGCGGAAGTCGCTCTTGCTCCAGGCGGCCGGACTGCTGACCTTGGGGAAGCTGGCCAGCTTGACGCCGTTCAGGCCGAGCAGGATGACCGTGTTGAGCTTGTGGCGCACCACGTTGCGGTCGAGGTAGTCGATGAAGAAGTCGACGGGCACGGGGGCATCGTTGGGATAGCCCCAGCGCGACGTGGGCAGCGGGATGGAGACCGCCCGAACCGACAGGTCGGGCCAGTCGACGACTTCGACCGCCGGCGCTTGTGCCGGTTGCCCCGGCGCCGTGGCGGTGCCGAGCAGTTGCAGCAGCGACCAGACGCCGTGCAGCAGCCCGCGGGCGTCGCGCGCGGCGATGGCAGCGCCGCTGGTGGTCACGCGGAGCGTGTAGCCCTCGGCCCGCAGGTCGGCCGGCAGCGGCAGCGGGGCCGCCTCGCCCAGTTGCACCTGCAGGTCGGCGCCGGCGAGCGGCCCGAGCGGTGCGGCGATGGCGACGCGGCACTCGCGTTGCAGCCGCTGGCGCAGCACCTCGGCCGCGCGCGCCGCAGCCGGCGCGGCCGTCGCAGCGAGGCGCAGCGCGGCCAGCCGGCAGGTTCCGGTGCGCCGTTGCAGTTGCTTCGGCGTCGGGAAGATGCCCAGGGGCGCAATGGCCGGCTCGGGCTGAGGCAGCATAACCGGGAACTGCCAGGTGCTCTGGCCGATGGTCAAGCGGCCGGTGCCCTCGCCGGTCGGCCGGGCCGCGAGCGCGACCACCGGCTCATCGCCGTCCTCGGTCCGCTGCACGCTGGCTGTAGCGCCGGGCACGGCGAGCGTAGCGGTCCAGGAGCCCGCCGGACCCTCGACCTCATAGCGCCCGAGCGACAGCTCCAGCAAGCTGACCTCGGTCGTGTAGGGTGTCAGCGGCACGGCTCGGCTGGTCGGCAGCAAGCGGACCTGGTCGAGCCAGAGCTGGGCCGGCCGCGAACCGTGGATGATCAACCGCCCGAGCTGGCGCAGGTCGAGCGTCTGGTGCTCGCGGTTCCACAGCCCACGCGGTTCGACCACCAGGCGGCGCCACTGCGGCGAGGCGGGCAAGCTGGCGGTGAAGCTCAACTCCTGCTCGCCTGGCTTGCTCTGTCGGCACAGGCTGAGCGTGAACGACGGCTGCTCGCCCGCCGTGCGGTACCACAGCGAGAGCGCACCCCAGGCCTGCTGCCGCCAGGGCGCGTCCGGCGCGAAGGTGCCGCTGATCAGGTTGCCGCTGAGCCGCCCGTCGGCCTCGTGCCATTCGGCCAGCAGCGCCTGCCGACCGAACCGCGCCTCGCCGGTGGCCGCCACGGTGATGCGGCCACCGCCCCAGGGATTGGTCCACCAGCCCGGCACGCCGCCTTCGAAATCGGCCAGGAGCGGGCGGGACGATGGTGCTGCCACGGCCGGCAGCAGGCAGAGCACGGCAAGCAGTGTTGGCATGGGCGAGACGATAGCACGTCCGTCGGCGCGATGCGAGGGGCCAAGGCCGGTCAGGCCCGGCGGAGTCCGCCGTAACCAGCCCGGCGAGCACGCGCCGCCGGACGGTGGCGGCGCCCGGTGACCTGGCCAGCAAGGCGCCCGGCCACGCTGTCACAACTACGCATCCATCCATTCGGCTTCCTGACGCGGCTATATAGAACGGATGTTCGTCATCCCTGGCGGGCGGCATCACCGTGCTCTGTCGCCGCCGCGCGACCCGCCACCGGGGTCGCCTGCTTGCCCCAACCTGGTCGTCACGCTGGGCGGGTGGCGTCGACGCGCCCCGGCGGCCGTTGGCGGCGGCGTGCTCGACACCGTCTGGGTGGTCTTCCGCCTCAGGACGGACCAAGGCGAGGCCGATGCGCTCGGTTACGAGGGTGTCGTCGCCAACGTGGTCCGCGGCGCGCGCGCCACGGGGGCCGGTCAGGTCACCGACGCCTGGCTGGCCCTCTGGTGGCTGGACCGATCGCAGACCGTCAGTGGCACGCCCTGGACCAGCGAGATCCAGGTCCGGGTCGGATTGAAGTGGTGATCATGCCCAAACAGCTCGTGGACCAAGGCGGCTTGCTGCTGCTGGGGGCGCCACTCAGTCCGGCCGGTCTGTTCGACGGCACGAAGGTGCATCAGGCCACGCTGGTGCGCATGCTGACCGTGGTGGACATGACCGCCAGCGGCGACACCCATGCACGCGAGGCGCCGCTGCGCCGGCACTATGAGCTGAGCGGCACGCTCTACACCGACGGGGTGGGTGCGTTCGCCCTCGGCGACACCTGCTGGGCCACCTACTACTCGCGACACGCCACCTCCGGTGCGCTGGACAAGGTGCTGTTCGCCGGCGCGGTGGTCGTGACGAAGGTCGCCGACACCCAGACCCAGGGCGAGTACGAGACGCAGGAGATCACCGTGCGCTCGACTGGCACGCCCACCAAGCCGCCGTACACCCCCTGACGGCGGCTGAAGCGCCCGGGCTGGAGCCATCGGCCGCCCGGGGTCACGTGACCGGCCGGAGCCCGGCCCCTGACGGGCTCCGGCGCACGTGGCCGACCAGCGAAAGGACCTGGAACCATGGAGAGCGAACGCACGCCCGGCCAGGTAGACCCGGTGGCCGACGACCTGTCTGGCTGGACCCCGCCGCATGTCGAGCGCTACCTGCCCGGCGTGGGCGCGGTATGGGTACACGGCTACACCGGGGCCGACGCGGCGCGCTGGAAGCGGGCGGCGAGCAACCTGGCGCGCGGCGGCCAGCCGACGCCGGAGCAACTCGCGGTGGCGCAGGTGCTGTGGGTCTGCCGCACGGAGCCGCACGGCCGCGAGCACACCTTCAAGGTCGACCTGCAGAACGCACGCGCGGCGTACGAGGCGATGATGGAGCGGCTGCCGGGCAAGTGGGTGGAGCAGGCCTGCCTCGACTCGGACATGCTGACGCTCGAAGGCTACTACCCGCCGCCGGACGCCGTGGGCCTGCCAGCCACCGCCGAGGCGCGGCAGCGGCTGGGTGAGCAGTTGGCCGATCCGGAGTTCTGGAACGCGTTGTCGCTGCTGAGTGTGAAGCTGTACGGGGTGCCGTTGGCGTCGAACGGCGAACCGCTAGGCGAGGTGTTGGCGCTGTTGACCTGCACCAATGCGCAGCAGGTCCTCGCCGAAGCGCTAGGCCTGTTTCAGACCATATCGTAGGAGATCGACATGGCCTTCGGCAACGAGAGAGTGGCGGCTCCTACATCCGACATTGACAGACTCGACCCGGACGCGTACGTCCAGTCACTGACGCAAGCGCTGAAGGACATTGGGCCGCTCTCACCAGACCAGCAGAGGGACGAGAGTGAGAAGCTCCGACTGGTGCGGCAACTGCTCTGGTCCCATAAGCGTTGCGAAGAGCGTGCTGGCAAGCCTCACTTGTCGGCGGTCCTGGAAGGTGCCGATGGACTGGTGACACCGGCGTGGGTAACGGCCCACTACCTGGTCAGGCAACTGGTCTACCGCCGCGCCCCCAGTGCCAGATACCGCCAAGGCGCCGGCACCTACGACGTCGACAAGCGCGCGGCAGATCAACTCCTCGGCACCTTGAAGTCCGGCTTGGGTACCACGGCGACCTCCGCGATCTCCTTGCTTGGCGGACCGGTTGGCGCCGCCTTCACTGCGCTGGGTTGGATCGGCTCGCTGGTCGATGCCCCTGGCACCAGTGAGGACAAGCGCATCGCGCAGTACATCAACCGTGGCCTGCAGCCGTTCTCGCTGACTGCTCCGCCGCCGGGCGTTGCTCGCACCACGCCGAATGGTGCTCCAGCCACACCGCAGCAAAGAGCTGCTCCGTCGGCCCCGGTCGTGGTCGTCCATCGCCTCAACCACGTTCACAGTGGCACAGTCTCGTACGTGATTCGTGACCCGCTGAGTCAGCAGCGGGCTGCGGTGGTCCGGGCCGAAGCCGGCTACAGCGAGGCGCACAATGAGCGCGACCGGCTCCGGTTGGCCGCCGGGCCGCACCCGTCCGAGAACGCCAGCCGCGCGCTGGGCCAGGCGCAGGCCACCTTGGAGCAACGGCAGCGCCAGCTCCACCAGGCGCGCACGGCCCTGGCCACCGGCGCCCTGGACGCGGCCTTCGCGGCGGCGCGGCCACGGCGCGGCGAGCCAGACTACGCCCAGCGGGCCATCGCGGCGGCCCTGCCGTACCCCGTGACACCCAGCCTGCCGCCGGCCACGCCGCGGCCGGGCATCGCCGCGGCCCCGATCCAGGCGCGGCCGCTCGGTCCGCCATCGCCGGCGGCCAGACCCGACTACGACGGCTTCTACCGCGGCCTGGTCGTTGGACTGCGCGGTTACTGAGGAGGAACTCCATGGCTCAAGGCGTGCCGCCGGACGCGGCCGACCAGATCACCGCCGACGCCGGCCACCGCGTCGCCACGACCGGACCGAAGGACGCCACCTGGCGGCACCTCCACTCCGGTGCCATCACGCTGACCCTGGCCGATCCCAACCTGGACGCCCGTCGCGCGCACTTCATGGCCCAGCAACGCCTGCGCGCCGCGCAGGTGGCCTATGGCACGTTGCGGCAAGCGCAGCACGGCACGCCCGAGCAGCAGGCCGCGGCGCTGCAGTCGGCCGAGGCGTTGCTGGCAGCCTCGGGGGCCGTCCCGGCTGGACCGGCGGGCCAGACCGGCGGCTTCGACACGGTTCTGAACGCCCTGCGCCAGGAGTGGCTCCCACACCTGATGGCCAAGGAACGCCAGGCTCGGCGCGACGCACTGACGGCTGTCTACGGCACGCCGGCCAACCCGCCGGAGGACCCGCTGCTGGGCCAACTGACCGCCACCGACCTGGCCGCCGGCCGCCTGGCCGCGGAGCGTGCCGGCCGCCTCGGCCTGACCGATGAGGCGTACTGGCAGCGCCTGGCCGAGGCCAAGTGGCACAATGACCGGCTGAGCTACCTCCAAGCGGAGCGCAAGCGGGTGCAGGGCACCAAGGTGAGCGGGCGCACCAGCGCCGACAAGGCGGCGGCCCAGGCGGCGAAGGACGACCGGCTGAAGGAGCTGGGCGACCAGATCAGGCAGACCGAGACCAACCGTGCGCATGGCCGGCGGGAGGCGCAAGCAGCGGAGCTACACTGCGCGGCCCCATCCACGTCGGGTGACGACGCCTATGCCGCCGGCCTGCGCTATGGCCAGGAGCTCCAGGGAGTCATCAGCGAGATGGTCCACTCCATCTTGCGGAGTGCCCTGGATTGCTGAGACTAGAGGCGGCTGTCGATGAAGTCGCCTGTCGTGTGTTCCAGGTCATCGTATTCGCCAAGGTCAGGCACGGCCATTGACCCGAACCTCGGGTCGCGCTGCAAGGCGCGCCGCCGCGCCGCCTCGATGCATCCGTCTAGCGAGGTCCTGCCGTCGAAGTAGAAGGGCTTGTCACGGTCGATCGTCTGTGGGAACTCGTCGAGTTTGTCGACCAGCACGTCGTTGGCCACTTGGTCGGTGAGGTTCCGGGCCTGGAGCCAGAGGTAGAACGCCGACAGGCTGTCGGGGTGCTTCGTGTGGAAGTCCAGGCAGTCGTTCTCGGCCTGCTGGCATTTGAGCAGCAGGCCCCGGCGCTCTTCGGCGGTCTTCAGCGGCGGGTGCTTCGGCTGCCCGACGTAGCCACGGGCCTCGCGCAGATCGAGCAACCGAACTGCCATGTTCGCTGTCCACCGCAGTTCAGCCGACCCGTAGCCAAACCGGTCCCCCACCTTCGCCGATCCCGCCACCGCCGCCAGCCCGACCAGCCCGAGCAACACCAACCGCCGTCCCATCGCGCGCATGGCCGTCTCCTCCGCACCTGCCACCGGCCGCCCTCCTCTGAGCGCTTCGGCGTTCGGGCGGGCGTTCCTTGGAGTGACGCCGGGCAACGCGTCTTGGCCAACCAGCCGCACCGACACCGCGCCACCGGCCGCCGAGGACCTGGACCAGCGCATCAACACAATCGTCGAGGTGC
>CAZHGD010000236.1:0-8462 GCA_964531735.1 uncultured Fimbriimonadaceae bacterium
CGACCCGCTGGGCGACGCGGTGCATCAACTCGACGCGTCAGGCGCGGTGACGGCGAACCGGTTGTTTGATGCCTGGGGGAACGAGCTGACCAGCGGGACCGGGCCGCATGGGTATCGGGCGCAGGTGGGCTACTACGCGGACGCGGAGACGGGGTTGGTCGCCCTTGCATACCGGTACTACGCGCCGGGGGTCGGGCGGTTTGTGAACCGGGATCCCGTAGGGTATGCAGGTGGCACAGGGCTCTACACGTACGTGGCAGCGCGTCCCGTTGCTGCTGCCGACAGATCGGGGCTGTTGTTTGGCGATCCAGCCACCTGCTCATGCGCTGCACGCTCACGACTTATCTGGGCGCGTTGCGGCTCGGCTGAGCTGTGGGCTATTGGAACCGGCATCGTGTGCGTCGGGACGGCTCCTTGTGCGGTTGCACCCGCGCCCGCCTGCGCCATATGGTGGGGGGGCGCCATAGCTGGTCCGGCTGCTGGCATCAAGAGCTTCGATGAATGCATGACGTACACGGTGGAACCCATCTGGACGCAGATGGGATGCAGCGAAGGCGAATGCTACGGACCCAAGGTCACACCCACGCCTAGGCCGCCCATGTTGCCAACGCCAGGCATACCGCGCGGTCCCGTGTACGACATACTACCGCCTGGGACGGTCCCTGAGGGGCAACTACGGCCGCGTAACTGGATTCCCATGTAGGGGTTTGGGCCATCGCTGGTGCTCCAGTTTGACCTGGTTGTCAGAGGCGCCTGACGGATGCTCTGGGAAGCGTCGGCGTGGCCAGAGGCTGGTGAGCGCGGGCATTCATGGCGTAGGGCAAAGGTCAGCCAGCATCATGCACCGCACCGTCCGATGTGGAGCGACGACATGACCGACCTGGTTAGGCGGATCGGCGCCTTGGCAGCTCTATGTGGCGTTTCCGGCTACATCTTCGGGCAGCTGTTGGCGCCCGGGCATGGTCAGGTGCCGCGCGACTTGGGCGGAACTGGACATGCGGCCTTACTGACAGGCGCGGCAGGCACGTGTGCGGTGCTGGCATTTGGTTGGTTGTTTCGGGGATCATGCGACCGCGCCAAACCGGTCCTCTTTGTGCTGGCGATTGTCGCAGTCGCTGTTGGACTCTCCATGGGTGCCAAGGAAGTCGCCCTTTGGAGGTTGGCCTTTCCCGCACAGGCGGTTGCGCTCACTGGGCAGGCACGAACCGCTACGGCGCTGTCGTTCGTCGCCGGCGCCGGGCTCGCGGCGGTCCTTCTGCTAGCCCAGCGCCGGTCAGGTTCGCGGAGGGGGCAACGGCGTCAATGCCTTCCGGGGCAATACGGTGACAGACAATACGGTGGAGACGATACGGTGACATGATACTGAGACAATACGGTGGAGACAATACGGTGACATGATACTAGTTTCCGCGGCCCGGCCATCAACACCACCGTCCTCGACGAGGGCGGCAACGTGGTCCAGCACACCAACACCCACCTCGGCCTGGAACTGGAGAGAACCCGGTGACGTGATACTGGTTTCGGCCGCTTCGGAAAACCCGGTGACGTGATACTGGTTTCGGCCGCTTCGCCATGCCCTGGCGCCGCGGCACTCCGCGTGCTACAACCGCAGCGGCGCAGGAGTTGGTTAACCGGTCGCCTGGTAACGCGGGGACATGATACCGGTTGCCGGCACCGCCCGTCGCCGGGGCGCCAAAACTAGTATCATGTCCCCTGGTTACGATGTCCCCTGGTCACGCGCACCTGGCAGGTGCCCGCGCGAGTTTGCCCGCCGGCCGCCAAGAGGAGCCCGCAGCCAGCCGGCGAAGGCGGCCTGCGAAGCGGCAGGCCGTGAGCTCGTCGGCACCGGGCTTCGCGCGGCCGTAGGCGACCTGCGATGCCAACGTTGCGGCGGTCGGTCTGGCTGCTGGCGACCGTGCTGGGCGCGGCGGCGACTGCCCGCGCGTGGAGCTGGCAGCACGACGAGGCGACTTGGCTGGCCGCCACCATCTGTCCCGAGCCGTTCGCGACCGGAGCCGACCTGGCCGTGTACGGGACCTATCCCGACGCCATGGGCGATTGGGACGCCGGGCCCGGCATCTCGTTGCGGCTGTTTTCGTTCGAGGCCATCGACGCCCTGCGCGCCGGCGACCGGCCGAAGGCGCTGTTCCTCGCCTCGGCGGCCACGCACTACCTGACCGACCAGGCCTGCATCGCGCACTCGCGCGCCTGGTACAAACGCGACGGCGACCCGTTCAACCGGTTCTTGCCCCAGCGGCTGCAGAACGTGCGCGTGCCGCGCCAGAGCAAGGCGGTCTACTACGAGCACCTCAAAGGCGAGTACCGCGACACCGTGCTGGCCGTGCCCGAGCCGGACTACAACGTGGCCCAGTGGCGGCGCTACTCCGGCAGCATCAACGCCTACTTCGACACGCTGCCGAGCGTGAAGCGCTATGCCACGGCGGCGCGGCTCCGGCGGCCGACCGATTGGACGTTCACCGACTTCGACCAGTACGCGCGCTGGCACGCCACCTTCACCGCGCTCGACATGCTCGACCCCGGCCGCCTCGACGGACCGCAGATGAGGCTGCGGCCGGCGCTGGAGATGAAGGCCATCAGCCTCGACGAACTGCTCAACGCCGCCGAGCAGTGCACGGCCTACTTCGGCTACCTGGCCACCGCCGCGCGCTGCCGGGTCGGGCCGGAGCTGGCCACGGTGCTGCCCGAGACGGACAAGTGCCTGATGCTGGCGCGCACGGCGCCGCTGGTGGTCATCGCGCGCGAGGCGCCCTGGCCGGTGGCGCGCGCGGCGCAGGTGCTGGGCATGGAGCTGCTGCGGGCTGCTCGCCGGCTGGCGCACCTCGAGCACCGGCCGCCGCCGGGCGGCCAGCCGAGCGACTACGTGCGGCGGGTCGGCGCGGGCGACTCCTTGACGCCGCTGGCCGGTCACAGCCTGATCGCGCTGCTGACGCCCGACGACGCGGCCCTGGCGCAGCGCCTGCGCAGCCCGGCGGTGCCGGCCGGCGCGAGCGGGCTGATCACCGCCGTCAAGGACGTCGATGGCTGCGGCCCGGCGGTCATCCTGCGCGGCGCGAGCCGGCAGGACACGCTGTACCTGGTCGACCACTTCCTCGATCTGGCCTGGGCGCCGCTACAGGCGCGGTGGCCGGTGGAGCCGGCGGTGGCCGCGGCCAAGGAGCTGTGGGTCGGCTGGCGGCTGTGCCAGGACCTGCGCCAGCGCAGCGGCGCCGAGGCCGTGGCCTATGCCCAAACCGTGCCGCACCGCGCGCCGGCGGGGGTGGAGTCGACGTTCAACCAGCGGCTCAACCAGGCGGGCGGACAGCGTGGCGCACCGCAACTGGAGTGGTGGACGTGGTTCCTGTTGGAGACGCCGCTGCCCGACGGGCGGCGCGTGCCCGCGATGATCGCGACCGGCACCGACTACACGGAGCTGATAGCCGCAGTGCGCGAGTAGGCGGGGACCGCTTGCGGGTCCCCGCCGCGACCAGTTGGCCCTACTCGCCGAACCGGATGACCTTCCCGGTGCGCGCGGACTCGAAGCACTTCAGGATGAAGCGCGTCGTCCGCGCGCCGTCGGCCGCGGTGGCCGGCGGTGGCGTGTCCTCCAGAATGGACCGGGCGAAGCTGGGCAGGATGTCGGCCAGTCCGCTGGCCGCATCGGGGCCCAGGTCGACCGAGTAGTCACAGGCGGCGTACGGCGGCTTCCAGACCGACTCGGCCACCGTCGACTCGAACCGCGCGTTGTGGCCATGGTCGATGGCGACACCGCTCCGGCCCTTGTCCACCACCATCACCCAGAACGGGCAACCACAGGGCAACGGATAGCCCGACATCAGCCCGCCGGTGCCGCCGTCGCCGCCGAGGAAGCTGCCGACGCTGCCGTTGCGGAAGCGTATGGCCGCGTTGATGGTGTCGATCACCTCGGGGCGCGAATGGTGGAACACGCCGCCGGTGGCGTAGACCGATTCGGGCTCGGCGCCGGCGAGGTAGAACATCATGTCGACCACATGGCAGCCTTGCGAGAGGATCTGGCCGCCACCCTTGATCGGGTCCTGGGCCCAGCTCGCCTCCGACCAGATGCCGCCGTAGCGGGCGTGGGCGATGATGTTGTCCGGCTGCGGGATCTCGCGCTTGACGTCCTGGGCGCCGCGCGCGAACCGGCAGCGGAAGGCGACCTGGTACTTCAGCCCGGTGCGGGCCTCGGCGGCCATGATGTCGTCGCACTCCGGCTCGGTCATCGCCATCGGCTTCTCGATCAGGACGTGCTTGCCGCACTCCATGGCGCGCAGCGAGTAGGGCGCATGGGTGTCGTGCCAGGTCGTGATCAGCACCGCGTCGATGTCCGGATCGGTGAAGATGCGCTCGGGGTCGGTGGTGGCATACTCGCCGCCATACGCTTGGCGATGCGCTTCGGCGCGCGCCTCATCCACATCGGCCAGACCGCGCACCTGCACGCGTTCGGCAAACGGGCGCAACGACGCCGCGGTGGTGGGCGACTTGCCCAACGCCGTGGCCAGATGCACCTTGGACATGCTGCCACAGCCGATGACACCGAGCCTGACAATGGCCATCGAATCACTCCTTTGAGCACCAGCGAAGCGGCATCGGGCCGCCGCCTGCTGAGTACACGCCCGGCGCTCCGGCACCTCCCGGCCATCACCAAACCCGCCTCGCCAGAATGGGGTCAGGTGCGTTTGGTCAGCCGCCGGCGCCGCGGCTGGTGCGTCACAGCTCGTAGGCCACGAACTCGTGCTCGCAAGGGGACCCGTAGGCGGCCCAGAGGATGCCGGCGCGCACATCGGCGATGAATGCCAGTAGCGTCATGCCGTCCTTGTCCTGCAGCTTGTTGTGCACGCAGATGCCCGTGGTGCTGCCGTCGAAGTGGCTCTGCATCACCGCCGCCAGCCGGTGCCGATCGAGCGGGCGCGGGCAGTCGCGGAGCTGCTGGCGGGCATGGTGCGTCCGCGCGTCGTGCGCGGCCCAGCGCTCCTCGGTCAGTCCGTCATAGGCCGGATGGAGGTAGCTGTTGGCGTGGGTCAGGAAGTCGTCCTCCGGGCGGAGTTCGGCGCTGGTGGTCGGTGTGGTCTCAAAACAGCGCAAGTCGCCCGTCCGGTCACCAACGGTGTAGTTGAGGCAAGCCATCCGGCGACCTGTGGCCAGCACGTCGGCCGCCGCCGCGGTGCTCGACTGCTGCAGCAGAATGCGCGCGAGGAAGCCGTAGGGCACGCCCGGGCCGGCCCACTGGTTGGTGGTGGCCGGCGACAGGCCGGCGCGGTAGCCCAGGTAGTTGGCCGCCACCGCGACCTGCTCCGACATGCCCGGTCGCCCGACGCAACCGGCGAAGGCGAAGGCATAGAACCGCGGACCGTGGTCGGGCACGCCGTGAAGGAGCACGATGGACTGCTGCCAAAGGCGCCACCAGTCCATGTTCCAGGCCACCAACGGACCCTCGGCCGCGCGGATCGCGAAGCTGGAGCAGCCGTCGGCCGGGCCGGGCACGGTGTTGACCACCTGCTCGTCGAGACAGCCCTGCCAGGCGAACAGCTCCACGGAGCAGTTGAGCCGGAAGACCTGCTCGAAGGTCAGCTCGCAACCGGCGGCGATGCCCTCGACCTCCTCGATCAAGTCGGGTGCGGCGTCCTTGACACAGGGCACCGCGGCGTTGGCCAGCTCGCGTCCGGCCGCCGCGCTCTCGGGTCGCAGCATCAGCGCGTCGAACCGGGCGGCCAGATCACGGATCAGCGCGCCTTGCTGCCGGCCATACTGGTGCCCCATCTCGTAAGGGGTGCCGCGCATCTCGACGACCGGGAAGCGCTGTCGACGGTCCATTCGTGGCTCCTCAGGTGGCGGCTGGACCACCGCCTGGAGCCACGTACTGCGTGAGACGCCGCATTCCTCTGGCCGACGCGTCCGGCAGGTCGGCGCGCCGCGGCGACGAACCCGAGTCGCCAGGAATGGTGTGCGGCGGTGGCGGTTGCCAAGCGTCGTCGTGCCACCGGAGACGTCTGTTGACCAGCCAACTGCGCGGCAGTTTCATCGCCACCGGCCATCTGCGCAACGCCACCACGGCGTGCCACGACTACCCGCTGTCGCTGCTCTTCTCGATGTGCCGCGCCGCCATCGAGAGCAACAACCGCGTGTTCATGTACGGCGACCGGCTGATCCGCGTCAACCTCAACTGGGTGCGCGACCACGTGCTGACGATGAAGGGCTTCCGCTACTTCGAGCCCGATCTGACGAGCTTCCTCGACCTGATGCTCGAGACGCAGACCGAGACCGGCTTCTTCTACGAGATCATCGCCCCCTTGACCGACGGGCACTCGGGCGACTACGGGCCCGACTACTGCTGCCGGCGCACACCCGAGAACGGCTACGGTCTGGCGCGACTCGAGCTGGAAGCCGACATTGAGTACCTGATGGTCGAAGGCGTCTACCTGATCTGGCAGGCCACTGGTGACGACGACTACCTGCGCCTCAACCTGCCGCGCCTCGACAAGGGGCTGCGCTACCTGACCAGCGACCCGCAGCGGTGGGAGCCGACCTACCAGCTCGTCAAGCGCCCGCGCACCATCGACACCTGGGACTTCCTCGACCGCGCCTCGTCGAGCACCGACCGCGCGATCCATGACGATGACCCGATGGGCCTCATGCACGGTGACAACACCGGCCTCTACCAGGCCGAGCGGTTGCTGGCCCGGATGTACCGTCAGGTTGGGCAGGACTCGGCCGCAGCCGGCTGGGAGACCGCGGCGGCGGCGCTCCGCGAGCGCATCAACCAGCATCTCTGGAACGGCCGGTTCTACAAGCACTTCGTCCGGTTGGACGACACCGACTACGGCGTCGACGAGACCTGGCAGCTCAGCCTGTCGAACGCGTCGGACATCAACCGCGGCACGGTCGACTTCGCCATGGCCCGGTCGATCATCAACGAGTACCGCTCGCTGCGCGAGAAGTTCGGCGGCGAGCTGGACGACTTCCGCAACCTCGAGCCGCCGTACCCGCGGTTCCATGAGCGCAACGCGGGCGAGTACGTCAACGGGGCCATCGCGCCGTTTGTCGCCGGGCAGTTGGCGCTCGGTGCGTTCGAGTTCGGCGAGGAGGCTTACGGCGCGGACATCCTCTACCGGATGGGCCGCAAGATGAGTCGCGACGGCAAGGTCGCCTTCCTCTACAACTACGCGGGCCAGGATATCGGCGGCGGGCCCCGCTGCTGGTGCGGCGCGGAGCTGATGCACGCGCTGGTCGCCGGCCTGGCCGGGGTGCGCGACGAGGGCGCGCTGTTCCGCTGCGTGACGCTCTCGCCGCGCTGGGTGGCCGCCCAGGAGCCCGCCGCGCACGTGCGGCTGGAGTACGCCGTCTCCGGCGCCGCGGTGGAGTACCACTTCACCCACGACGCGACGCAGCAGCGGTTGCGCTTCGAGCTGCTGTCGGCGCACGAACGGGCCGACCTGCGACTGCTGCTGCCCGAGGGCACCGCCGCCGGCCGCGCGACGCTGCACGGCGAGCCCGTCGAGGCCGGCCAGGAACTGGTGGGCGACAGCCGCTACCTGACGCTACCCGACCTGCCGGCCGGCGCGGTGGTCGAGGTCGAGTGCGTCACGGCTCAGTAGCCGCTCGGGTCAGGTGGCACCGCGCGCCTGACCCGCAGGCCGCCCCCTGCCACTAACGAGTGGCGCGGCAGGCTACAGGACCCCGTCCAGCACGGCGCGGTTCGGGTGGTTCGGCAGGTACGCCGTGTTGCCGGCGGGCCAGGGCGCGCCCATGTCGCCGGTGATGGCCTTCAGCCACTTGACGTGGCCGTCGAAGTAGGCCAGGTTCATGCCTTCGTTGTGGTCCATCCGCATGCAGTAGTACTGGCCGCTCATGATGTACTGGTTGCCGCCGCCGGCGCCCTTCTCAGACAGCATCATCGACTGCGAGGGGGCTTGCAGCGAAGCCATCGCCGGACCCGTACCGCCGAACAGGCCCACCAGCGTGCCGCCGGTGTTGACGCAGTTCGCCGGCACGCCATAGGCGACACCCGCGTACTGGTAGGTGGTGCTGGGGCAGCGGTACAACTGCGTGTTCTTCACATACGGGAAGATGTTCGACGCCCACGACTGCCAGTACATCGGCGTGCTGCCGTAGTAGTTGAAGTTGGCGTCCGAGGTCGGCGCCGTGGTGAGGCCGGCCGAGGTGCCCATGGGGCTGAACGTCTCATCGTAGTCCTGGGCGTACTGCAACATGCCCAGAGCCAACTGCTTGCAGTTGCTCGAACAGCTCGACTGCCGCGCTTTCTCGCGGGCCTTGGCGAACACCGGGAACAGAATGGCGGCCAGTATCGCGATAATAGCGATGACCACCAGCAGCTCGATCAGCGTGAAACCGGCGCGTTTCATGACGGCCTCCTTGATGCTGAAGAATGACGCTCTAGGACAGTGTACCCATCCACGAGCGCGGCACGCAAGGAAGGTCGCCGTCGG
>CAZHGD010000237.1:0-8332 GCA_964531735.1 uncultured Fimbriimonadaceae bacterium
AGTCGGGGGCCGAGGTGGCGTGCCCAGCATGGCCCAACAATCTGGAAGCACACCCCGTGCGGAGCAAGTAGTTGGTCTACCTCGCGCGCCGCTGGCCCCGCGGCAGCCTACCACGCATTCGTCGCCGCCAGCGGCCAGGCCTCCGCGCGGGTCACTGACAGTGGCCCGCCCTCGCGGAACAGCGCCACGCCGGTGCTGTCGGCGCGCGTCGGGTAGAGGCACTGTGTCAGGCACTGGCGGTCGTTGGCGAACACCTCCAGCAGGCAGCGGTCGAGGAACACGCGCAGGCGTAGCGGTTCGCCGGGCGCCAGGCGCAGCGGCGCGACCTGCTCAGTGACGGTGCGCTCGGCGTCGGCCTCGTCGGCCGGGCGCGTCACCGCCCAGGTCCGGTAGACGAGGCTCGCGTCCAGGCTGGCGCGCGAAAAGTCCACCCGCAGTTGGCCGGCTGGCGCGTCGTACTCGATCCGCGTCTGTTCGGCGCCGTCGGGCGAGCGGCGGACAATGACCCCGTAGCGCCCCGTGTCCGCCGGCTGCCACTCCACGGCCAGCTCGAGGCTGTCGCCGGCCGCTTCCGACCACAGGCACTCGCCGTGGACCGGCGGGCCGCTGTAGGCGGTGACCTCGCCGCGGAGCTGCGTCAGCTCCTCGGCCGGCGCGATGTGGAGATCGCCGTCGTCGCCCAGGCTGAGCACGCGCGGCAGGCCCATCATGCCGGACCAGCCCGCGGCGGTCTGCACCTCCAGCGGGCGCGGGTCGAGCACCCAGGCCCAGAGCAGGCGCCGCCCACGGCCGTCGAGCAGGCTCTCCGGTGCGAAGTAGCCGCCGCCCGGCCAGTTCAGGCGGCCGTGCCGCTCGGGCCGGAAGACGTGGCCGGACCAGTCGCCGATGAACCACTGCGCCCCGCGGACATGGCTGATGAAGATCAGCGCGTGGCGGTCGCCGAGGGCGAAGAAGTCGGGGCAGGAGACGTCCTCGTCGGCGTCGAGCCAGCGATCGGCGCCGTCGATGAACGGGCCGTCGTACTGCCAGCCGGCCAGCTCGTCACCGGTGAAGTGCGTGGCGCGCACGGTGCCGAAGCCGCCGAAGCAGCCGTGGTAGACGCCGCCCTCGACCCAGCCGTGCGGGTCCCACGAAGCGTAGAGCGCCGCCTCCGGGCTCCCTGGCGCGGGGTTCGGCACCACCGGATTGGTCGGCAGCTTGCGCCAGCGCAGCAGCTCGTCGTCCGCGGCCACGGCCAGGCAGTTGCCCGCGCCGACGCCGTGGTAGAGAATCGTCGGCACGCCGTCACGGTTGACGAACGCATTGCCGCTGAAGATGCCGGCATCGCCCTCGCCGGGCTCCAGCGCGGTGGGGTGGATGACCCAGTGCAGCAAGTCGGCACTGGACGCGTGGCCCCAGCAGTGGGCCACCCGCGGCTCGCTCTCCTGGTGGCGCTGGAAGATGTAGAACAGATGGTAGCGCCCGCGCCACCAGATCGCGCCGTTGGGATCGAACGGCCGCGCCAGGCCCTCGGTAGCCACGAAGTGCCAACACGGACGGTGCGGGTCGGCCTGCAACTGCGCCCGCAGCGCGCGGGCGGCCTCGATCGCGTCGGACATGGTGCGACTCCTTCCGACCGTCTTCCCTTTGGCCAGGCGGCCCGACCGGCCGTCCAGGCGACTAGGCCTTCTCGACGAGGAACAGGTACTCCCGATTGGGTTCCTCAGCGGCGCGAAGCCACTCGTGGGTCCATCGCATGCCCGACATGGCGTTCCGCTTGTGCTCGATGGCCACCACGTCGATCAGGCGGCCGTGCCGTCGCACGACATCATGCAGTTCCGCTGCGGTGGCCCGGCCGCCCGAGCTGTACGACAGGATGATCCAGCGCGCCTGCACGCCGGCGATGAGGCGCTCGAGGGCCTCGACGGCGACGAAGCGGTGGTCAGCGCTCCGCCGGTACTCCTCAAAGACAGATCCGCTCACGCGGTCAGAGGTATCGCAGCGCCGTTGGGCCTTGCCGAAGAGCGCCGGCCGGTCATTCAGGCAGACGGTTGTCCAAAGATGGTAGTACGAGGCATAGCGGACGCGCGATGGTGGCATCTTCTCGTTGTTCGAGCCGTACGGCGGATCGAAGTAGGCGAGGTCGACCGACACCCGGGGCAACAGGTCCAGGGCATCAGCGCACGACACACTGTGCGGCTCGGCCGTCCGGCAGAACTGGGGCACGCGCAGAACCAGCTCGTGATAGGAGCGCGGTGACCATTCCCTGAGGTAGGAGGCGAAGTGACCGAGAGTGCTGTCGACCTGGTCGAGGGCCAGCATGAGGCTGGCCAGGGCAACGGCTCGGTCAACGGGGCTGAGGCGTAGGAGGTCAATCTCCTGCCGAATAGCGTCGAGTTTGCGCGTGTTGTGGATCTGCCAGGGCCGCTTGAGGCCGTCGTGCTGAACAGCGCAGCCGCCATTCGGCTGGCCACCGTAGTGCTCCGTGAACCAGCCATCCTGCGGGGGCAGCGCGTTCAGGTGCCTGATCAGCTCGGTGTAGTCGGTAGGCTGCCGGTGGCCCAGCAGATAGCACCTGCCGAACGCTTCCGACCAAACCGACAGGTCGTTGCAGTGCACTTGGTAGCCCGCCAAGGCGAGGGCCTGTGACACTCTGGTCGTGCCAGCGAAACCGTCCAAGACGCGCTTGGCCGGGACGCGCTTGGCGAGCGCCAGGATATGTGGCACCAGCGCACGCTTCGAGCCTGCGTACTTGACGCCTTCAGTGGGTGGGGCCTCAGTAGCCAGATCCTGGGCAAGGGCCTGCATCAGGTTGACGATCCCAACTGCTCCTTGAGCCGGGCAATGTCCTTGTTGACCTCCGCCAAGGCCGCGGCCTGCCCGGCGCCCGATGAGACCAGAGCGAGGCCGAAGAGCTTCTCCAAGTCGGTACTGTCTGAGTACTCGACCCATCCGTCCGTCAGGCTGTCGAAGTACCTCGTGCCAGTCCTGGTGTTGGCCCAGAGCCCTCGCTGCAGAGCATTCGCCTTGGCATCGCCGTAACGCACCTCGCAGATGTAGCCTCCGGCCGAGTCGACGAAATGGTACACCGGGTGCTTTCTGTTCCCGCTCGGGGCGACTCGCCGGATCACCTTCGTCTCGCGGAGGGCCCTGCCATTGTCGGAGACGAGCAGCTTACAGAGGCGCTTCTCCTCGTCATAGATGAGCGCCAGGACGTTGTTGGTGCGGAGCGCCGTGAAGCAGTCTTCTGCCAGCAACTTGCCGACCTCGGCCGGTTCGGCCACTCCGTCACCGGTTCGCTCCAGGCGTGAGTACATGCCCGCGGCCTTGTCGGTCGAGATCTGCAACGGACCGACACCATAGGCCTTCAGGCTCACCAGACACTCGGTCCCGGTTGCGTCCTGCCGGATCGCAATGTCCTCCTCTTGCGACTTGCTGCGGTACCGGTCCTTGCCGACATGCTTGGCGCTATACCCGTCCAGGTACTGGTTGATGAACTCGGCCATGGCGATCTCGAACAGGTCGCCATGCGTCTTGGCGCCTACCCGCCGCATGGTGAGGGTGTTGCCCAGCATCTGTCTGGTCAGGTCGGGGTGCTGAACGACGAAGATCTTCAGCGCCGCCACGAACTCAGTGAACGGGCTGCAGTTGGCCAACTACCTCTCCCTGGACCTGCGACTGCACCGGTCCTCAGCGCTCCCGCCGGGCCCATTGCAGACCACCGATGGTGAACTCGAGGCGCTCGCCTTCGGTGCCGAAGTAGCCGCCCCAGCCGATGGCGATGCGCTCGATGCGGCGGAGGTCGAGGCGGCCATCGGCATCCTTCGACCAGCCGGCCAGTTGCAGCCGCGACAGCGGGAAGACCACCCGCGTGCGGCCCGGCTGTGCCAGCGACAGGCCGGTGCTGGCGATGAAGTCACCGCCGCCTTGCTCGTGCAGGATCACCAGCAACTGCGTGGGCGGGCGCTGGCCGGCCGGCACGGTGACCTCGAACAGCAGGTAGCTGGCCTGGCTCAGGTCGAGCCCGGCCGGGTAGGCGAACGACACGAACTGGTGCGTGTCCACGGCGCTCTTGGTCAGGCGCGCCTCGGCGTGCCAGGCGTCACCGGCGCGGCTCAGTTGGCCCTTGACGAACTCGCCGCCGCCGACGGTCGGCTCGACGGGCGGCAGCGCCTCGGTCACCAGGCCGGGCAGCTTGCCGGCGGCCAACGGCCGGCGCCGTAGCGGCGCCGCCGCGGGGAGCCGGTAGAGGACGCCTTCGTACGGCGCCAGTTGCAGGTCGAATGCCTCACCGGCCGTGCGCGCGGTGGCCTGACCAGTGGCGGCGCGGTACTCCTGGCCGGCGCCACCGCCCGCCAGGCGCAGGCGCGCGCGGCACGGCTCGGGGCTGTCGTTGAACACGAAGTAGACTTCGTGTCCGTCGATGCGACGGTGCGTGGCGCGCAACGGTGCGTCGGCCGGCTCCACGGCGACGTCGGCGTCCAGTGCGGCGTCCAGCACGGCGGCCAGGAAGTCGTCGGACCCAGCGGGCAGCCAGACGCCGGCGCCGCCGCCGGCTTGCGCCGTGACACCGGCCTCGCCGCCGTCGCCGAACAGCTTGCGCCCGAGCGCGGTCACCTCGGCCGAGGGGAACTCGCGCTCGCTGTTGGCCGGCCGGGCGCCGAGGGCCACCACCACGCCGCCTTGCTCGGCAAAGCGGGCCAGGTTGCGCCACGCGGCCAGCGGCAGCGTGTCGGCCCGCGGCAGCACCACCACACGCCAGCGGAGCTGGCCGCTGACTAGCGCGCCTGCCTCCACCTTGGCGCCGGTCAAGGTGGCCGAGTCGACGTAGCAGAACTCACGCCGGGCCGTCCACAGGCTGTTGGCCGCGCTGTGGTACGCCTGCTCCACCGGCTGCGCGGCCGGCACGCCCCAGTTGTGCTTCAGGGGGTGATAGCGCGGCCAGATGCTCTCGACCGGGTAGACGAGGGCCACCTCGGCCGCCGGGGCGCCGCCGCGGAGCATCGTGCAGGCCCGCCCGACGGCGCCGTTGATCCGGCGCAGCGCGGTGGTGTCCAGGCCCGCGAACGCGTAGTAGCTGGTCAGGCAGTTGATGCCACCGGCAATCAGCCGGTTGCAGGTGCCGAGGATTTCCGCCTCGGTGACCTGGCGCACCGGTCGCGTGTCGCCCTGCGGCCGGTAGCGCTGCGAGTGGTCCGACACCTCGCACATGGTGAGTACGGTGCCGTTGAGCGCCGCGGCGCTACTGGCGAGCCGCCCGATGTACCAGGGCACTTGCGGCGGCAGGCTGGTCAGGCAGTCGATGCTCGGGGCGTCGAGCCGCCGCAGGCAGCGGAAGAAGTCGCCGTAGAGCGGCACGTGGCTCAGCAGCGGCTCCTCGCACAGCAGGTGGCCGCCCGACGGCACGCGGTACTTGCGGCAGCGCTCCTGGATCTGGCCGAAGAAGTTCTCGCTCACCAACTCGCCGACGGTCAGCCAGTAGTCGTAGCGCACCTTGGCCGAGTCGGCCGTCTCGAGCACCAGCGCGGCCAGCTTCGGCTCCAGCGCATAGCCGCGCCGTTGCGCGAACGCCGCCGGCAGGTTGACCGCCCAGGGCAGCGGCGCGTAAGGCATCGGCCGCATGAACGCGCTCATCAGCGACGGCTCGTCGGTGAAGGTGCCCATGAAGTAGTGGCCGAGGTCGGGGCCGAGCCGCCTGGCGTACTCGTCGTGCGTCAGCTCCAGGAACCGCGCCGTGGGCTCGGGCTGGAGCAGATTGACGTACGGGATGTGCTCGTGCAGGTTGATCGCCGCATGGGTGCCTTCGTGCAGCGCGTCCTCGGTCATCACCAGCACTTGCCACGAGCCGGCCGGCGCGGTCCAGGCCAGTTGCTGGTCCTTGACCTGCGCGCGCAGGTCAACGGCGCGCGCCGGATCGGCCAGGTTGTCGGCCGTCGGGAACGCCGCGGCCAACCGCAGCGGGCCGGGCGGCACGGCCAGGCTGACCGCGCCGCCGGTGCTGGTGGCCTGCGCCACCAACAGACCGCGCGCCTGCCATTCGGGGTGGCCCTTCATCACCAGCCCACCGGCGTTGCCCGAGGGATAGCCGCGCTCGTCGTAGACCCACATGGCCAGGCCCAGCTCCTTGGCGCGCTTGACGCCGCGGACATACGCCTGCCATTTGGCTTCGCTGACGAGATAGTCGCGGAAGTTGACGTTGGCCACGAACCCGCCGAAGCCCTGGGCGATGAGCTGCGCGAACAACTCGTCCTGGGCATCGGCGTCGTCCGGCAGATTGTGCTTGATCGGCAGGATGCGGGCGTCGGCCGGCGGGTCGGTGAGGCGTTCGGTCAACGGTCGGTCGCTCGTCGGTGCTTTCATCGGACGCTCCATGAATGAGCGCGGCACGAGCGACAGATCGGGCCCCATCAGGCCGCCCGGTCCGCCGCTGTCCAAGACGCGCACGGCCAGTACGTTCTCGGCGCCGGGTTTGACCAGACCTGCCGGCACTCGGTAGCGGCGGAGCTTGCCCACCGAGTTGGGTACGCCCGGCCCGATGGCACCGACCAACTGCCCGTTGAAGAACGTGCGGTCCTGATCGTCCACACTGCCCAACCGCAGCGCCAGCTCCTGGCCGGCCCAAGCGGCCGGCACCACGAAGTGCAACCGGTACCAGGCCACGCCGTCGTAGTCGGTGTAGGCCATGGTGGTGGACTTCTGTGGCGGCCGGCCGGGCCGGGGATCGGTGATGCCTTGCGGTTCCCAGTAGCCCGGCGCCTGGAGCGTGCGCCAGGCGCCGTCGTCGAAGTCCGGCCGCTGCCAGCCGTCGCGCTCGCCGGTGTCCGCCGCGTCGATGCGGAACAGCCAGGGGCCGATCAGGTTGCCGAAGGACTCCTCCAGCATACGCGGCGGCGCCAAGGGCAGCAGCATTACGGTCAGGATCGCGGCAAGCGTCTGCATGGCCATCTCTGGCCGCGCTTTCGACCGCCGCCGCGGCCTACCTCCCGAGCCGGCACCGACTCACCAGCGATAGTAGCGGTACGGATCATCGCCGAGCGCGAAGCCGTCCAGGTAATCGGCGCTGTACAGGCCGACCGGCGCCCGCTCCGACACGCGACCCGGTGCGGGCGCGACGCTGAACGACGGCGCGGCGAACCAGAAGGTGAGCGCCTGGCCGGCCAGCTCCTGCAGGCTGAACCGCACCTTGTCGTCGCTCTCACGTGGCGTGAACCGCAGCTTGAGCTGCTTCCACTCCGGGCCCACCGGCGTGCGCTCGAACAGGCCGGCACCACCATAGGGCGGATGGTTCTTCTCGATGGCCGCGGTCACCGTGCCCGGCCCGCTGGCGCGCACCCAGACCGACCAGACGTAGGTGGTGCCGGCCCGGATGCCGAACCCCGGCTGCGAGAACGAGGCGTGCCAGGAGGTGCCACTCGGCTTGATGACCTCGAACCGCACGGCGCGCTGGCCGAGGAGCGCGGGCGGCGCTTCCGAGGTGACGGCGGCCTTCACCTCGGCCGGGGCGATGCCGCTGACGGTCCACTCCTGCAACCCGCCGGCAAAGTCGGCGTTGCGCAGGATCTCCTCGCCTTCGGCCTGGGGCGGCGCGGCCGCCGGACCGAGGCGCAGCTCGTCGGGTCGGCTGCCGAACCCGCCACCGCCGAACTCGTCGAACACGCGCACGGCGAGGTGGTTGCGGCCGGCTCGGGCCACACCCGGTGGAATGCGGTAGCTCCGCGGCGTGTTCCACCCACTGGTCTCGCCGACCAGCCGGCCGTTGAACCAGGTCTGGTCGCGATCGTCGATGGTGCCCAGTTCCAGCACCAACTCGCGGTTGACCCACTCGGCGGGCAGCGTCACCTCGCGGCGGACCCAGAACGAGCCGTCGACCTCGCCCACCGTCGGCCACTGCTCCCAGTTGCCAGGCAGCTCGACGGGCGTCCAGTCACCATCGTCCAGGTCGGCGCGCTCCCAGCCGGCGGTGGTCGGGGCCCGGCCAGGATCCTGCGTGCGGGCCGCGGCCGAGGTCGCCGCGGGGAGCTTCTGCTCCACCTTGAACCGCCAGGCGCCGGCCAGCGGCAACGGCACGTTGCCCAGGTTCCAGCCTGGCGTCAGACTGCGCTGGTCCATCTCGAAGGTGGCGCCGAGGTTGGCGAGCAACTGGCACAGCGTGCGGGTCAGCCGCCATTGGCTGTAGCGCAGGTAGCTGCGCTCGGCCGCCGGAAGCTGCGCGGCGGTCAGTTGCAGGGCGATAGCGACGCCATCGCCGGCGGCATAGCGGCCGAGCAGGCCGTCGGCGCCGGCCGCCACGCCAAAGCCGCCGGTGACCGGCGCCAGCGGCACGCTGCCGCGCAGGCGCAGGTCCGAGCGCGAC
>CAZHGD010000238.1:0-8088 GCA_964531735.1 uncultured Fimbriimonadaceae bacterium
CTAACCGAGAGCCAGTTCGTCGGCGTCTTCGTTCCAGGGCGACAGCAGGGCCCAGACGGTGGCTGCGGTCACCTGCGCCACGGGACCCCAGTAGGCGGCCAGCAACGACAGCGCCCGGACCAGGGCCGACAAGCGCAGCCGTTCGGCTTCCAAACCCTCGGGCGCCGGCCGGCCATAGCCCAGCCAGAACTGCCGGCGCAGCCACGGTTGCGCCAGGAAGCAGTTCAGCTCCAGGTCGCGCACATCGCTCTCGGCTGGCCCCAGCCCCGCGGCATCGAAGTCGAGCAGCCCGAGCACCGCCAGGCTGGCCGGGTCGACGCGCAGATTCCAGAGCTGGTAGTCGCGGTGGCAGAAAACCGGCCGGAACGGCTCGGTCAGCGCGGCCTGGGCCGCTCCCCACGCCTCTTCGGCCGCCGCCAGGAGGTAGGGATCGACCCAGCCCTGCTGCCGCAACGTGCGCACCGACAGCTCGAAATGCTCGCCGGTGCGCTCGGCCCAGCGTTCAGCCGGATACAGGCCGGCTGCGAGCACCGTGGCAACCTGGGCCAGCGGCGTGCGGTGCAGCGCCGCCAGGGCCGCGCCACACCGCCGCATCAACAGCGCCGCGCGTGCCTCCGGGCCCTCCACGGCGACCTCGTCGGCATCGACCCCACCCACGTGGTCCATCAGCAGGCACGGGTGCGGCACAATGTCGCCCGAGCAGTCCAGCCGCCCCCAGTCCGGCACCGGCACTTCGCTGTGCCGCCGCAGGTAGTCCTGACTGGCCGCGTCGCGCGCCAGCCACGACGGGTCCTGACTGCGGCAGTACACCTTGAGGACCGCCGCCGCGCCGGTCTCGAGCGTCAGCACAAACGACGCGCTGACCTCGCCCTTGCGGATACGTTCGACGGCGACTGGACGTGCCACCCCGTGCGCGCGGCAGAACGCCGCCGCCGTCGCCAGGTCGATGGTGTAGGCTCGGAACTGCGCCGGGTTCATGCCGACCGGTTTCGCCGCCGCGCCCGCCCGACCTGCCGGGCTCGCCCCGACTATTCGGGTGACCGCCAGCGCCAGATGGTCAGCCGGCCGGACCGCCCCTCCGCGATGGCGAGCTCGATCTGCCCATCGTGGTCGATGTCCAGCGCTCGCGCCATCGCCCGGTTGGTCACCGTGGCCCGATAGGGATCCGGGTGCGGTCGGCCGGGCGACGCGAACGAAGCCTGCCAGACCTGGCCGAGGTGACCGCCCGCGAACCGGTAGACACGGAACACCTGCGGCTTCTTGGCCGCCGGACTGTCTTGGACGGTGACCACCTCGGCGCCACCATCGCCATCCAGATCCGCACACTGCACCACCGCGCCGCGCAACATGCCGCGCACGCGCCCGTCGCGCCGACGCGTCACCCGAGTCGCCCCCTGCCCATCCTCGGATGCCGCCAGCGCGTACGACTCGCCCCTGGCGTCGACCACCTCCGTGGGCGCGAACTCGGCCCCGCGGCCGTCGAGACCGGCGGCCATCTGGAACGGCCCAAACCCCCGCTCCGTCTGGACCGCCACGGCCGACCGCAGTGGGCTGACGCCCCACCGCCGTTCGCATGCCACCACATCGAGCAGCTCGTCGTGGTTGGTGTCCAGCAGCACCAGGTCAATGCTGTCCCCGGCGACCTCACGCAGTTCGCTCGGCAGCGGCAGCACCTGGCCGCCCGGCTGACCGTGGCTCACCACCGGCAGATGGACCTGGCCGTCGCCGGCCAGAACCGCCAGGTGAGCACCGGCGCGGTCCGTGCCGCAGCGCACCAGGCGCAGCGGCCCTGGCAAGTGCTGCTCGGCCACCGGCCGCAACGTGTCCGGCTGCGGGTGTCGCGCAATGGCCAACAAGGCCACCAACCCGAAGGGAATCGCCTGGAGCGCCCAGGCCTTCCGAAAGCTCCCCGCCACCCGTTCCTCACTACTATGTGCGCTACCTGACGTCATCCCAGCACCGTCCTTGCGCAGCCCCAACAGGTAGGGTCGCGCGGCAGTGGTGAAGGCTCGTTGCCGAGCGGTTCCGCGTGGGTCAAGACGGCTCGACCCCGTCGTGTCTCGCGAGGCGCGTGGTCTAGACGTCGAGTTGCAGCAGATCGGCTGCCACATCGACGGGACTGAAGACTTCTGCGGCCTCGCGTCGGAGCGGTTCCAGGTCGAGGTAGCGCGGCGAGAAGTGGGTCAAAACCAGCCGTTTGGCACCGGCTGCAGCGGCCGTCTGGGCCGCCTCCACAACGGTACAGTGCTTCTTGTGCCGAGCCTCTGACGCCATATCACCGGCAAAGGTAGCCTCGTGCACCAACAGGTCCGCGCCGCGCGCCAGCAGTTCCGCATTGCGACACGGCCGCGTATCACTCACGTACGCAATCCGTCGACCAGGCTTCGCTGTTCCAAGTACCTGGTCTGGCCGGACCACAGTTCCGTCGCCAACAGCGACGGTGTAACCCTGTTGTAACCTGCCGTAGAGCGGGCCCGGCGGCACGCCCAGCGCCTTGGCGGCGGCCACATCGAAGGTGCCCGGCCGATCCTTCTCAGCCAAGGCATAGCCGTAGGTCGGCACGCGGTGTTGCAGCGCCGCGGCCTCGATGACGAACTCGTCGCCATCATGGATGATGCCGCCACGGTCGCTGAGCTCGATGAACTCGATGGGATACGAGAAGTCCGTCCGCAGGAGCCGCTTGCAGCCGATCACGAAGTCCTGCAAGCCGGCCGGGCCGACCAGGCGCAGCGGCTCGACGCGCTCGCCCATTTGCAGCGACATCAACAGCCCCATCAGGCCGGTGACATGGTCGCCGTGCATATGCGAGATGAGGATCCAGCTCAGCCGCGAGAACTTCAGCCCAGCCTTGCGAAAGCGCATCTGGGCCCCTTCGCCGCAGTCGAACAGGAACATCTCACCTTCGCGCACCAGCACGACAGCCGGGAGATAGCGACCTTTGGTGGGAGTGCCGGCACTGGTGCCAAGGAATACAACGCGTATGGGGACCACATCCGGGAGTCTAGCATCAGACCCCCGGACGGGCAAGGGCCGACGGCCACCGCCGCGCCGCCGCTACATGATGGCCACCGCCGCGTGGACGCGGACACCGTCCAACTCGACGGTCAACGTGCCCTCGCGCCAGTCCCAGCGCAGCGGCTGACCCTCCAGCACCTCTTCGACGCGCCAGGGCTCCTCGGCCAGCGCCACCTCCAGGCGGATCGGGCCGACCACCGGCAGCTCGTCGATGGCGCCGTTGCCAGGCTGGTTCGGGATGCCGCTGCCGCGGTTCACCAGGTGGACCAGCCGGGTCTGCTCCTTGCGGCGCAGCGCCACATCAACCGCCGTCGGCGCGGTCACCCGCACGTCGAAGCCTGGCTCCAAGCTGTCCACCACGGCGGCCAGGAAGCGGCGCGTGTCGGGGTAGCGGTTGTGCGCGAAGTCGTGGCAGGCCGCCGCCGGCACGTAGGCCACGGCCCCGGCGCCGACCTGGTTCACCGTCCACGCCGGATACTCGGTCAGCTCCGCGGTGGCCAGTGGCGAGCGGCCGAGGTAGCCGCGCGCCACCGCGGTGGTCGGCCGCACCAGGCGCCAGAGCTGGCTGTGCAGCGGCACCGCACCGTCGCCAGCCGGCACGAACCAGGTGGCCTCTGCGGCGGTCTCCACGCTGTCGACACCGAGGAGCTCGGCCCCGAACCGCTCGTACGCCTCGGCCCCGGTGACCACCAGCTTGCCGCCGTCGGTCACGTACTGCTTCAGCGCGGCCAGCATGGCGTCGGACAGGTGCTGTTGCTCCGGCGCCACCACCAGCGGGAACTCGGCCAAGCGCGGCAGGAGCGCCCACTCGTCGAGGATATCGACGCCGTAATGGCTCTCCAGCAGCGCAAACGTGGCGCCTTGGACGCCGCTCACATCGACGTTCCACATCAGATTGCGGCCATTCGCCGTGGCGTGCAGATGGTGCTCGGAGTGCAGAACCGCAATCTGCGGCCAGGTGACGGTGTCCTGGCACCAGTGCCGGCGGTGCTTCACAAACCGGCCCACTTCGCCCCAGCGCTGCATCCGCCAGGGGATCAGCCGCCCGTCACGGAGCCCGCCACCGGTCTCGTAGAGCTGCACGTTGCCGCCGAACGAGAGCAGGACCGCCGCCTCCTGCATGAGCATCTCGGCCGGCTTGGCCACCCACGGCGAGTCGGGCTTGCCCATGCCGTGCGAGCAGTAGAACGTCCAGAGCATGATGTCCCACGGCTTGCCGCGCGTGGACAGGAAGCGCGCCTCGCAGCGGCTGCCATCCAGGCCCCAGACCCAGGAGTTGTCGCCGCTGATCCAGTCGGTCGGCACCCGCGGCTCGCCCGGGTGCTTGAACGTCTGCAGCCAGTTCGAGCAGACCAGCACGCCGGGCTTGTGCGCGTGGACCGCGTCGCAGTAGCGCGTGACGTAGGTCTCGAAGCTGCGCAGCGTGAACAGCCACCAGCGCGGCCAGTTGGCATCGTCGGTCTCGGTCGGCGGGTCGCTCAGACCCGTCTCGGCCTGCCAGGCCACGCGACACCGCTCGCAGTAGCACGGCTCCACGCCCCACAGGTCGCCGTCCACCCAGAAGCCGTCCACACCGTAGCGGTCGATCAACTCCAGCATCTGCGGGATCAGCAACTCATCGACATAGGGCCCGCGCGGGCACATCTTCTCGGAGACCGGCGCGCCGGCGTTCTGTCCGGTGGGTGTGGCCTCCGGCGGCACCGGCGGGCCTTGCACGCGCCACTCGGGGTAGCGGCTGGCCGCCGCCTTGTCCCAGATGCCCGAGTAGTGGCAGTGCAGCGGCAAGCCCAGCCTGGCGGTCGCGGCGCGCCACTGCGCCATGGCGTCCTGGACGACGCCCGGACTGACCGCGGCCGTCGGCACCTTGGAGAACCAGCTCGTGTAGCCCGGATGCCCTTTGCAGTCGGTCTGCACGAAGTCGGGGTCCATCAACTGCAGCGTGGGCACCAACTCGTCCTCGCCGCAGCGGGCGCCCAGGACGGTATCGTTCTCGTTCGCGTGCAGGTCATAGTGCAGGCCGAAGTAGCGCTCAGCGCCATGCCAGCGACCGCGGTAGATGCTCATGCTCGGCTCCGGTGGTTCCAGCCGATGGTTTCGGTGCCGAGCCGGGCTTCCTCCCGAACCAGTGCCGCCCGGCCCGACGCCAGCCCTTGCGGCGCCGATCGGGTCCAGGTAGACTTACGCCAAGTCGGAAGGGCGTGCGGAGGAATCATGATGCGCAAGCGTACAGCCTTCACACTGATCGAGCTGCTGGTGGTCATCGCCATCATTGCGATTCTCGCGGCCATCCTGTTCCCTGTCTTCGCCAAGGCGCGCGAGAAGGCCCGGCAGGCCAGTTGCTCCTCCAACCTGAAGCAACTGGCCCTGGGTTGCGGCATGTACAGCCAGGACTACGACAGCTCCTACGTGCCGAAGTGCCTCGACCGTACCGGCGCCGACATGGGGCGCTACTGGTACTTCCTGTGCCAGCCGTACCTGAAGAACACCCAGATGCTGAGCTGTCCGAGTCGGCCCTGGACCGGCAACAAGTGCAACTGCGGCGGCAGTGAGGACCGGCCGTCGGCCCCGTCCTATGACATGCCGTGCAGCGGCAGCGGCGCGGCCAGCAGCATGGGCATCATCGGCGCCGGTCGCGCCGAAACCGCGATCCTGGCGCCGTCCACGACCATCTACTTCAGCGACCTCTACTGCTCGGCCACCACGATGAACACCGGCACCGGCGATGCCATCCTCACGCGCATGGGCAATGCGGCGTCGATCCGGCACAATGACGGCTTCAACGCCGCCTACGCCGACGGTCACGTCAAGTGGCAGCGCCAGCCACGCTACGGCGACTGGACACTGGACCCGAACGACTGAGCCGCAGGAGCAGTGCGATGGATTTGGCCAGCGCCACGGTACTCGTCACCGGCGCGGGGAGCGGCATCGGCCGCGCGTTGGCGGTCGAGTTCGGGCGCCACGGCGCGGCGGTGGTCTGTTGTGGGCGCCGGCAGGCGCGCCTGGCTGAGACCGCGTCAGCCGTCGAGGCCGCCGGCGGACGGGTCCTGGCCGTGGCCTGCGACATCACCGTCGCTGAACAGGTCAGCCAGATGGTGGCTGCCGCCGAAGCCCGCTTCGGTGCCATCGACGTGCTGTTCAACAACGCCGGCAGTTTCCAGTCCATCGCCGGCGTGCACGAGGTGGACGCCGAGTTGTGGTGGCAGGATGTGACCATCAACCTGCTCGGCAGCCTGCTCGTCATCCGCGCGGTCTTGCCAGCTATGATCGAGCGCGACCGCGGCATCATCATCAGCATGGACGGCGGCCGGCCGGTGGGCGGCTCGGGCTACGCGTGCGGCAAGGCCGGCCTGATGGAGCTGACCCGCGTGCTGTGCGCCGAACTCAAGCAGCAGGGCAGCCAGGTCATGGTCTTCAGCGCCGGCCCGGGCCTGGTGCGCACCGAGATGACCGAACTGCAAGCGGCCAGCGAGGCCGGGCGGCGCTGGATCCCGTCCACGGCCGAGTGTTTCGAGACCGGGCAGCTCCGGACCCCCGAGGAGATCGCCCGCGCCACCGTGCGACTGGTGCAGTGCGCGCGGCCCGAGTGGAGCGGCCGCGGCTTCGGCCCCGACACCGACTTCGGCCAGTTCTGACGTTGCCGGCAGGGACCCGGCAGCGCAGCTCCAAACCTGTCCATGGTTGGAGCTGTGACCGATGTTCGCCGAACACACCACCGACGGCTATCGCGAAGCGCTGCCCGGCATCCGCCTGAAGACGCTCTGCTGGGGCGAGCGCACGCTGATGGCCGAGTTCATCATGGCGGCCGGCAGCGTGCTGCCGGCGCACGCGCACCCGTACGAGCAGACCGGCTACCTCGTCGCCGGCCGGGTCGCGCTGACCATCGCCGGACAGGAGCACACCGTGTCGCCGGGCGACAGTTGGTGCATCCCGCCCGACGCCGAGCACAGCGCCCGCATTCTGGAGCCGTCGGTGGCCATCGAGGTCTTCTCGCCGGTGCGGCCGGACTACTTGCCGCACGAGACGGAGTAGTCCGCCGGGCGATTCAGGCCACCTCGTACTCCAGCGACGGACTGGCCGGCGACGAGCCCAGGTCGTGGGCGTTCTCTTCGTTGCCCTGCCCGGTCACGGCCTTGGCCGACAGGAAGCCGGCGTGACACAGCGGGCAGCGGCTGATCTCCCAGCGGATGCGGCACGTCTGCGCGCCATACTCCTTCTGGTGCGGGTGGTGCTCGTCGATGACCCGGCGCACCTCCGAGATACGGCCCTCCTTGGCCATTTCGCGCACCTGGTCCAGCAGCGCCAGCCCGGCCGACAGCGCGGTCTCGCACTCCTGCTGGTAGGCCGCCTGCCCCTCGGTGTCGCGCTTGCCGATCTTGCGGGGCGGAATGCCGGCGGGCAGCAAGCCGAACGGCTTGGTGCGCATGTAGACGCCGCAGGCGTCACAGTAGGGCAGGCTCTTGGTGATGGCCGGGACAATGACGCCGCCCAGCGCGAAGCCGGCAACCTCGAGGAACCGGATACCGTAGCCCCAGGCACCCAGCGGATGGCCGGCCTTGCCGTGCTCGATCCACGCAAACGAGCGCGTGGTGTAGTCGAACCACCGGACGAACCCGGACCAGGGATCGACCCAGTGGCCGGTCAGGCGGCCGATCATCTGCTGCACCTGCCAGAACTCCAGATACCGGGCCACGAAGTAGGCCAGCACCTGCAGCAGCAGCACCACCACCAGCAGTCCACGCGAGATCTTGGTGCCGGTCATCCACGACGCGATACCATACCCGACGCCCGCCACGGCGCCGACCAGAATCGCGCCGATCGGGAGCACCCGGTTGGCGTACCAGCCCATGACGTTGACGTCGGCACTCGACCGGTCGAGCAGCCAGACCGCTCCCAAGGCCAGGCCGGTGGTGACCAGCCCACCCAACAGCACGGGCAGAACAGCGCGGCGCGGTGCCGCCACTACCGGTTCGGACGGTAGAGGCTCCATCGTCACACTCCTTTGAGCGTTCCGGGCCGTACTGCGGGCGAGCGTAGCACAACCGGGCCACCAACGCCAGCGGCGACGCAGGAAGG
>CAZHGD010000239.1:0-7915 GCA_964531735.1 uncultured Fimbriimonadaceae bacterium
GCCCCGGGCCGAGGTGGTGCGCCAGCAGCGCCCACCAATCCGGAAGCACACCCCCTGGCACGAGGTCCGCCACACCCGCCCGGACACGCGCCCTGCGCAAGATCAACCGAAGAACACGATATAGTTCCGCGTCACCTCAGGATAGAAGATGGCCACGGTGCCCCAGACCACGCCGGCGGCGAAGAAGTGACCCAGCAGCAGGCCGACAAACAGCGGCAGGAAGCGGCGGTAGAGCTTGATGCCGCCGGCCTTGAGCACGCCGGTCTTGAACGCCCACACGACCAGCGCGGGGGCCCACAGCGGCATGCCGTAGGCGCTGGCCATGGCGAAGCCCAGCGGGTGCAGCGGGAAGCCGACCATGCGGATGCGCGCGGCCACCATCGCCAGCGAGAGGAGCAGGCCGAACACGCCGGCGGCGGCTTCGCTGTAGTTCGGCCGCCGCGCCTGACCGGTCAGGATCTGGGCCACGGTGAGGTAGCCCTGGTTCATCAGTTTGGCCCGGCCGCCACCGTTCTCGGCGTAGTCGCAGCCCACGGAGTAGTAGGTGCTCAAGTGCACCCAAGCGGCGATGGCGAAGCCGATGGCAAAGGCATAGATCATCACCCAGGTGTACTGGCGGCGCGGCGTGCCGCTGCTGTCGGCCAGGCGGTAACCTTCGAGCTGCGCGGCCATCACCGAGTTCGGGTAGTAGCCCCGCGAGATCCAGGTGAAGCTGGCCAGCACGACCAGTGGCTGCGCGTTGCCGCCCACCAGGAACGGTGAGCTGCCGAACAGCGAGTAGATCATCTTCTCCTGCTGCCAGAAGGGGAACAGCCAGACCATCGGCGCGCCGGTCTCGGCGCGGATGCGACTGTACACCAGGGCCACCGCCATGACGAAGCCGAAATAGAGCAGGGCCAGCGTCCAGCCCATGCCGGCCTTCAGGCTGACATAGAGCATGAAGCCCAGGCCGGCCAGCAACGTCAGCACCGCGGTGCGGTAGCTCATCGGCTCGTTGCCGTCGTCCACCTGCCGGCGCCGGCCGATCGCGTTGGCCCAGACCTCGCGCAAGCCGATGCGGCCGAGGTAGAACGAGACCACGGTCAGCGCCAGGAAGCTGCCCATCGACTGGCTCTGGTCATAGGGGAAGGGTGAGCTCGGGTCGACGAAGCCCAGGATGGTCGCCACCACCCGACTGAACCGCAGCGCCAGGTAGCTGAACCAGATGGAGAACGTCACCTCGGTGCTCATCAGGTAGCCGAGGCCGGCCAACTCGGGCCGGAAGGCGACGTACAGCGGGCGCAAGGCGTTCCATGGCCGGGCCTCCAGCCCGGCGCCCAGGTCCCAGCCATAGCCCAGTTGCGGGAACGTGGGGTAATAGGCATGGGTCATCTGCACCAGGTTGTAGAGCAGCGGGATGGACGCGCCGACCCAGAAGTAGAAGTTGCGCAGAATGCCCAGCCCGCCGCCTTGCTCCGGCGCCAGTTCCTCCACCACCTGCATGAGCGGGAAGGTCAGTCGCTCGCGCTCGGCCCACTGCCGGCGGAAGATGGTGCAGAGCGCCAGCAGCGCCAGGTAGATGGCCAGGCAGAAGCAGAACCAGACGGTCAGCCCGGGCAGCCAGGCCGCCCAGGGCACGCCCGGCTGGTGACCGGCAAAGGCACCGGCGATGACTTTCTCATCGCGCGGCCCGTACCAGCGCGGCAACCGCTCCCAGACCGTATCGAGGTGGTTCTCCGGCGTCTGGTAGTGTTGCGCGGCCACCATCATCGGCAGCAACATACGCATCATGCCGACGCTGCTGAACAGCGGCGTGATGCTGAGGATGGTGAAGACCACCAGCACTTCGCCGCGTGACAGCGCCAAGCGCGGGTGGAGCCGTGCGAGCAGCGGGTTGACCGCCATGAAGAGGACCAGGACCGCCACGGCCGGAATGACCGGCACGCTCTCGCTCAACTGGACCGCGTAGCCGATGATCTCGGCCTGCCTGATCCACATGCCGGCCAGGATGGACAGCACCGTGGCCAACACCAATGCGCGCAGCGTGACCGCGCTGTGCGGCGGCGAGGCGGGCGATTCAGGCGGCAGTGCGCTCATCCGACTCCCTTGCTGACCGGCTGCGATCGCGCGGCCACCGGTCTGAGGCCGTGGCTGCGGCCGCCCGCCTGGCACGGCCGCGGCGCTCGCATTATGCGGGTTGCCAAGAGCCCCTGTCAAGCTGCCGGACTCGCCCATTTGGGCCATGCCGCCCGATCGGCCGGCCGGCTATGATTCCGGAGAGCCAATCCGAACCAAGCGCGATCTTGCGATGTCGCGACGGAGATGTCACCTGACTGTAGGTTTGGCACGCGATTTGCACGGTAGAATGATGACAGCCGTCCGACGAACACCGGAGACTGTCCGGCCAAGCCGGGAGCCACAGGCAGAATGAGGGAACTCGCGATCACATGCTGGGGACTGGTGCCGATGATCGGCATCGTCTACTGGGAAGCTGCCCGTCAGCGGCGCCAAGGCCGCCAGGGCTTCGTCTCTCCGGTGTCCACCGAGGGTGTCCGCTGGGCGCAGTATGCCGGCGCCAGCTACCTCCTCGGCTATGCCGGCCTGGCATTGGCCCTGCTCGATCCCAACGCGCCCGGCACCGGCGTCTGGTTGCGCATGGTGGTCTTCTGCACCTGTCTCGCCACCGGCCTGATGCTCTGGAACCTGGGCGTCAAGTACGGCAATACGGCGCCACGCCTGAACGATATGCGCTTCCAGTGCTACGCGGCCGAGGTGCGGCTGTGGCAGCGGGCGCAGCTGCTGGCCTGGCAGATGAGCCACCGCGGCGGCGAGGCCAGCCTGGTGGCCGCTGAACTGGCCGCCACCCGCGACCTGCTGGCTCGTTGCGAAGCGCAGTTGCAGCAGTTGCAGCACGCGCTCAGTACCAGCGAGTTCGTCTCGCGCCTGCGCGATCCCGAAGCCTCGCGCGACCACCTGGCGCGCCTGCACGTCGAACAAGCCGCGCTGCTGCGGCAGGCCGCGCACCTCCTGGAACCGGCCGGCCTACGCACGCCGGCCTTGGTGCCCGTCTACCAGCGCGGGCGCTGATGACCGCGTCGGACCCCACTCCGCTCTCCCGGCTCAAGGCCGATCTGCGCGCGCGCGCCCTGGCCCGTCGTGCGGCCATGCCCAGCCTCGATCGCAGCGATGCGTCGCGGCGCATCACCGAGCGCGTGCTGAGCCATTCCGACTACCAGTCAGCCAGCACCATTCTGGTCTATGCCACCATGCGCGGCGAGGTCGACACAGCGGCGATCTGTGGCCAGGCCCTGGCCGATGGCAAAGTGGTCGCCTACCCGCTGGTCGATTGGACCGACGAGACGCTGCACGCCGTGCGCATGGTCGACCCGGCCCGCTTGGCCCCTGGACGGTGGGGGCTGCCCGAGCCGCCGCCCGACCAGCGCGAGCCGGTCGACCACGCCACGTTGGAGCTGGTCCTGGTCCCGGGGGTGGCGTTCGATCGGGCCGGTCGGCGCATGGGCTATGGCAGAGGGATGTTCGATCGGCTGCTCAAAACGCTACCCAGCCAGGCGCGCCGGTGGGGACTCGCCTTCGATGTCCAGGTGTTCGACGAGCTGCCCACGGGAAGCCACGATCAGCCGGTGGATGTCGTGGTCACCCAGACGCGCTGGATTGAGGCAGGCGAATCGCGTGGCTGATTTTCTCCGACTGGTCGGAATGCAGTTCTATGCCCACCACGGTGCGGACTCGGGTGAGCAGGCACTGGGGCAGCGCTTCGAGGTCGATCTCGAGATCGAGACGGACCTGTCGGCGGCCGGGCAGAGCGACCAGCTCGCCGACGCCGTGAACTACCGCGAGGTGTACGAGTTGGTGGCGACGTGCATGCAGCCGCCGTGCCAGCTCATCGAGGCCGTCGCCGAACGCATCGCCGGCCGCGTGCTCGACCGCTACGACATCGACGCCGTCACCGTCTGGGTCCGCAAGCCGTCCGTGCCCGTCGGTGGCGTCATCGGCTACTCCGAGGTCGAGATTCGCCGCGAGTAGCAGCGCCGGGCCGGGGTCTGGTGGAGCCTCCCAACAAGCGAAGCGCCCTGGCAGCAACATCCTGGTCAGGGCGCTTCTCTGGCGTTGGTCATACGCCGGCTGAGACGCGGTTGTTCGTGGGAGCGACCGGCTCTCGGTCTCCGGTGGCTCTTACCCTCCTAGAACGTCCGGTGGGACGATCCATGTTCCAATTATGATGCGCGCAACGTGACAGTAAAGTCTTGATGCGTCCCGCGCGCCAAGTTGCCGTCACCGTGGCAGCGGTGCGAGTACCACCACCGACCGCGCCGGCACGGTCAGGCTGGCCTGCCAGCGGTCCAGCACTACGCGACACTCGACCGTGCGCGCCGTGCGCGACATCTGGTCAGAGAACACCAGTCGCCGGTGCACGCTCCCGCCGGCCGTCTGCACCACCAGCCCGAGCGGCTGCGGATCGAGCGTCAGGGTGGCCGCCCGGCTCCGCTCGGTGTTGTTCGCCAACACCAGGCGCAACGCGTCGCCGTGACCGTACCGCTCCAGCCGCAGGGCCGCATCGCTGACGACCGCGTACGGCACCGGTTCCCAGCCGGCGCCGGCCAGCGACCGCAGCAGCGGCACGCACAGATCGAACAGCGGCGCCTGCACCTCGGCGGCGCGCCGGCCCAGCCAACCAGGTGCGCCGGGGAAGGCCGCCCACAGCAAGGCCTGCCGCCAGCACTCGCGCCGCTCGTCCAGCAGCCCGGTGGTGTCCAGTAGCAGCGGGTCCACAAAGCTCAGCGGCTTCCGCCCCGCCACCACCCGCGCCCACATCAGCCGCTCATCGTCGGGGACGCCCTCGGCCAGGACCACCACGTCCAGCCAGGGGGCCACGAACGGCAGCGCGGTGGCCGCATCGAGGCTGCCCAACACCAACTGCCCGCGGCGGCGCAACCGCTCCGACAGGTCGCGCAGGTACTCGCTGTGTACCACCGCGCTGAGCACCACCGGCCGGCGCGTCAGGCGGCTGTGGCTCAGCGGTGCCCGCGCCAACGGCAAGTGCGCCGGCGCGTGGTCGTCCACCGCCCAGCCGGCCCAGTCCGCGCCGACGCCGTCCAGCGCCAGACCGTCCAGCGGCCGCCCGTCCTCGCCACGGAGCAGTTCGGCCAGCAGCGCGTTGACCCGGCCCGCCGGGCCGTCGGCCAACAGTTGCGGGCTGGTGCACCAGGGCCGGAACGTGACGTGGTCAGCGGTGGTCCAGGCCACCGGCCGCGCCTCGGCGTCCAGCAGGTCGCCGCCACTCGGCATGGTCGGCGCGCCCACCGCGCCCAGCGGATAGGCACCGCCCGCCGCGGCTTCGGCCGGCGCGCCCGGGCGCGAGTAGAGCCCCCAGGGCAGCAGCGGCGCGAGGCACTTGAGGTCGTTGGACCGCGCCCACGGCAGGTGGCCGGACGACTGCTCGTCGTAGAGCAGACCGAAGCGGCTGGGCGTGGGCACCATCTGCGGGTTCACGCCGCTGAACCAGGCGCCGTAGCGAGTGGCCGTGCCGGTCAGGTCGGCGGCGTACAAGCGCTGGAACCGCTCCACCGCCGAGCGCATGCCCCAGGCCGCATCGGTGGCGAACAGCGCGCCGCCGACCGTGGCACTCGCCTGCCCGGCGCTCGGCGACAGCCCCAGGTCGAAGGCGAGCCAGAGACCACCGGCGGCGTCGAACCACGCCCGTGACAGCACCGGCTGCCGCGGCGGCACCGCCACCGCCAGGCCCTGCGCCGGTGCCGCCCGGTTCACACAGGCCACCGGATAGGGCGAGTAGAGGTGGCCGTCACCCAACTGCCGCCAAGTGGCCAACCGTTGGCCGGGCGTGTCGCCGATCAGCGCCTTGCGCTCGAGGCTGTGCCACCAGTTCCAGCCGGTGCCGTCGAGGGGCACGCCGAAGCGCAGTGCCACCGCGCGGTCGGCCGGGCCGGTCGCGCTCAGCCGGGCCTCGAAGGTCAGGCCCAGCTCGCTCGAGCGGTAGTCGACCGCCAACTGCAGGTCATCGGCGCGGCCCTCGAACCGCGCCCCGTCGGACTGCGCCGTCAGTCGCCCGCTGAACGCCAGCGTCGGACCGGGCGCGTGGCTGGTGACTTCGGCGCCGCCGACCTCGAGGCTGCCGGCCGCCTGCTCCAGCGCCAGCCAGACGGTCACCATCGCGGCCCCGGGCGGCGCGGCGATGGTGCAGGTCAGATCGTGCCATTCGCCGTCGGGTGGCGGGCCAGACAGGCGGTCGCCCGGAATCCACTCGCCGGCCGCCTTGCCCAGCCCGTTCAGCGGCAACGCGCCGAAGCGGATCTCGCCCTTCAGCCGGCGCGCGCGGCATGGCACGCGGATGACATAGACCGTCTCCGGCTGTGCCGGCAGAATCAGGCGCAGCGCGTCGCCATGCGACGGCGCCGCGGCTTGCCAAAGCGCCGCCGGCCCGGTGCGCGGACCGCTGCCGGACAGCCGCCAGCCCGCGCCCAAATGCCACATCGGCCCGGTCAGCCGCAGTTCGTGGTTCGCCGGCCACTGGGCCTCCAGCCCCAACCAGGTGACCGTCGTGGGGCCGCGCCCGACGTCGGTGACCTGCCAGCCACCGCCGGCCAGCAGCGGTGCCGGACGGTCGTCGAGGTTGAGCCCGCCAAGCGTGCCGGGCTCGTCGAAGTCGAGCGCCAAGCCCGGCCCGGCCGGCACCGTCACCGCCCGGCAGGCGCTGGCCACCAGAACCAGCAGCAGCCCTCGCGCGGCGCGCATGTCAGTGCTCACCCGAGCGGTCGAGTAGGGCCAGATAGGCGGCCGCCGACCACGGGTAGTCCGCCAGTGCCCCGACGCGCCGCCCCCGCGGCAGTTCGGCCGGAGAGCGCTGGCCACTGCTGTCGTAGTACTCCCACAGGCTGCCCGTCTGCCGGTACCACGCGGTCATCTGGTCGATGGTCCGGCGGGCTAGGTCGGCCGCCAGCTCGAGCTGACCATACGACTGCAAGCCGTCGTGGACCAGCACGTTCATCGCCGGCCAGGCCGCGCCGCGCCACATGTTCTGGCTCCACCGCGAGTCGTCAGCCGCCAGCGAGGGCACCGGGAACCGGGTCCAGAAGCCTTGCGGCGAGCGGACATGCTGCTCGACGACCCGCTCGGCCTGCTCCACGGTGGCCGTCCGGCAGAACAGCGGCACCAGCCCGGCCAGCGTGCGCGCCTCCACCCAGTCGCCATCGGGATAGCGGTCGTAGAAGAAGCCGCTCGGTTCGTGCCAGAAGTAGTCACTCGTCTCGCGAGCCAGTTCCTGGCCCATCCAGTCGAGGTGCACGCCCTCGCGGTGCTCCGGGCTGAGTTCATCGATCATCCGCGCCACGAGCCGGATCTCGGCGGTGACGTAACTGGTCAGGTCGACGGCGGCGAACGGCTCGTTGACGTCGAACCGCGGCGAGTTGTCCATGTTCGAGCCGTCGCCGAGACCCCAGGTCAGGAACCGCGCGCCGCCGCTGCGGGCATGGCCGAGGCGCTCCAGCAGACGGGCGGCCAGGGGGTACTTGACGTACTCCTTGAGCCGCGAGATGACCTCCTGCAGCAGCCGCTGGTCACCGGTCCGCCGATAGAGCCGCCAGAACGTCCAGCACAGCAGCAGCGGGCCGCCGGCGGCGTGCCGGCCGTCGGGCCAGGCCAACTCGGGCACGTGGCCGTTGGCCTGCTGCTGCGACAGGGCGCAGCGCGCGAGGTCGATGGCCAGGTCCGCATCGAACGTGGCCACGCCGTCGGCCAGGATCGCGGCCTGGAACGTGTTCAGGTAGCGCTGCTCGGTCCGGTGCGAGGCCACCCAGCGCCGGGGCAGATTGCCGTCCGGTCCGAGCGTCGCGGCGCGCAGGATGGCGCGGGCCTTGGCCGCGGCCTGCGCGCCCCAGTCGGCGATCCGACGCGGCCGCGG
>CAZHGD010000240.1:0-7834 GCA_964531735.1 uncultured Fimbriimonadaceae bacterium
CGGGGGCCGAGGTGGCGTGCCCAGCATGGCCCAACAATCTGGAAGCACACCCGGCAGGTTCCCCCTTTGGCGCGGGCAAGCTACACTGTCGGGCAGAGAGGCAGGAGTCATGCGGGCGGAGATCGTCTCGGTCGGGACCGAGCTGTTGTTGGGCAACATCGTCGACACCAACGCGGCGCACATCGCGCGCGACCTGGCGCGCTACGGCGTCGACGTCTTCCACCACAGCACCGTGGGCGACAACGTCGACCGCGGCGCCGCGACCATCGCCCACGCGTTGGCCCGGGCCGACGCGGTGATCATCACCGGCGGCATCGGCCCGACGCCGGACGATGCCACCCGCGCGAGCATCGCGCAGGCGCTGGGCGTGCCGCTCGAGCGCCGGGCCGAGTTGATGGCGGCGATTCGCGAGCGTTACGCTGGCTTCGGCCGGACACCCACCGAGGCGGCGTTCAAGCAAGCGGACATGCCGGTGGGTGCCGAGGTGATTCCGAACCCGACCGGAACCGCACCGGGCATCCTGGCCGTCCAAGAGGGACGAGCTGTGTACGCGATGCCGGGCGTGCCGAGTGAGATGGTGCGGATGTTCGCCGAATCGGTGCTGCCTGACTTGCGGGCGCGGTTCGCGTTGGACACCGGCCTGTTCCCGCGCGTGCTGCGGGTGCGTGGCATGGGTGAGAGCGACATCGCCACGCGGCTGGAAGACTTGCTCGAGGGCAACGTGAACCCGACGGTGGCGACGTACGTGAAGACCGGCGAGGTGGAAGTGCGCCTCACCGCGCGCGCCACCGATGCTGCGGCGGCCGCCGCGCTGATCGCGCCGGTGGAGCAGGCGGTCCGTGAACGGCTCGGCGGCGTCATCTACGGCGTCGACGACGAGGGACTGGAGGACCGGCTGGGACGGCTGCTCGAGACGGCGGGCGCGACGTTGGCCACCGCGGAGAGCTGCACCGGTGGCCGCATCGGTGATCGGATCACCGCGCGGCCGGGCAGTTCGCGCTACTATGTGGGTGGTGTGGTCGCCTACAGCAACCCGCTCAAGGAGTCGCTGTTGGGTGTACCGGCGGGCGTATTGGCGGCGGACGGCGCAGTGAGTGCGGCCTGTGCCGGAGCGATGGCTCGGGGCGCGGCGCAACGGCTGGGCGCCGACGTGGGGTTGGCGACGACGGGTATTGCCGGTCCAGACGGTGGTACGGACGAGAAGCCGGTTGGCCTGGTTCACATTGCGGTGTATGATCGTCGGACGGAGACTGTGGAGGCTGTCGAGCGCCGTTTTGGCGGTGATCGGCAGATGATCAAGGAACGGACGGTGCTGGAGGCGCTCGAGTTGGCCTGCCGGCATATTGCGGGGTCGAAGCAGTGAGAGCTTTTCTGGCGGTGGTCCCGCCCCGCGACTCGCGGGACAAGGTGGAAGCGGTCCGAGACCCGCTTCGCGAGCTTGCCCCCAATGGACGCTGGGTGCATCCTTCGCTCTGGCATCTGACCCTGAAGTTCCTGGGTGAGGTTGAGGACGAACTGATACCGGCGGTGGCCGATTTGGTCGGGCAGGTCGCGGCGCAGTATGAAGCGTTCGACGTGTCGCTGGCTGGCACCGGTCTGTTCCCCAACCCGGCGCGCCCACGAGTGCTGTGGGTCGGACTTCAGGAGGGGGCCGAGCAGTTGGCGGCCCTGTCGCAGGCCATTGATGAGGGTCTGGACGGACTGGGCTTCGAGCCCGACGAAGAAGGTTTCCAGCCGCACATGACCCTGGCGCGGTTCCGCGACAGCCAGGAGGCCGGCGAGCTGGCCGGCCAGGTTGGCCCGGGCGAGGAGATCACTCGCTTCGAGGTCGACGCGGTGCTGCTGATGAAGAGCGTGCTGCGGCCGCGTGGCCCCGACTACACGGTGGTGGAGCGGCTGCCGCTGACGCCGCGGCCGAAGCCGGAGGAGCCGGAGGCCGACGGAGAGGCCGGCGAACAGGCCGGCGAAGAGGCCGGCGCCGAAGCCGGCGCGGCCGAGGGGACCGGTGACGTGGCCGCCGCCACGGGGCAGGCTGCGACCACGGCGGGCGAGGAGGCCTGAGGCACCGCCATGAGGATTGCGATCGACGGCTCGCTGCTCGGCGCCAGCTTCTCCGGCGTGGCCCGCAGCGTGGCGCAGTTGGTCAAGCATCTTCCGACGGCCGCGGGCGACCAGCACGAAGTGCTGCTGTTCGTCGGCAACGCCTTCGACAGCTACGTCGAGCGACACCACCCCGACGGTTTCGAGCCGCGCCTGCAGATCGTCCGTAGCGACTTCGACAACGCCGACCGGTTCAAGCGGCTGGTGTGGCAGCAGGTCATGCTGCCAGGGCTGTGCCATGCCCACCAGGTGGACGTGTTCCATGCGCCGGCCTACTTTGCGCCGGTGCTGATGCGGTCGCCACAGGTGGTCACCGTCTACGACCTGATCGGGTTCGAGCAACCGCAGAGCCTGTCGCGGCTCGGGCGGCTGTACCACCGCCACGGCCTGCCGCTGGGTCTGCGCGGCGCGCAGCGGGTGATCGTGCCCAGCGCCGCCGCGCGCCGGGCGATCGCGCAGTACCTGCCGCACGCCTACGACCGGACGGTGAAAGTGCCGCTCGGGGTGGAGCAGCGCTTCTTCGCGCCGGCCGACGGCAGCGACGAGGAGATTCGCCGGCGCTACCGGCTGCCGGCCGAGTACCTGTTGTGGGTGGGCAACATCGAGCCGAAGAAGAATGTCGGCCTGCTGCTGCGCGCGATGCAGTTGCTGCGCGAGCGCGGGCGCGAGGTCCCGAAGTTGGTGATTGCCGGTGCGTTGAGCACGGCCACCAACGAGGTCATGCGCGAGTTCCTGCGTGCGGGTCTGCAGACGCGCGTGCAGTTCGTCGGGCGGGTGCGTGATGCGGAACTGCCGGCGATCTACCGCGGGGCCGCGCTGTTCTGCTTCCCCAGCCGCCATGAAGGTTTTGGCCTGCCGCCGCTGGAGGCGATGGCCGCCGGCGTGCCGGTGATCGTCTCGGACGCCGGCTCGTTGCCCGAGGTGGTGGGCCAGGCGGGGTTGGTGCGTCCGGTCGATGATGTCGAGGCCTGGGCCGACGGCATCGTCGAGGTGCTGGGTCAGCCGACGCTCCGCGACAGCCTGGTGGCGCGCGGGCGTGCCCGGGCGCTGCGCTTCGACTGGGTTACGGCCGCGCGTCGTACTCTGGCGGTCTACGCCGCCGCGGCAGCGATGGGCGAAGATGAGTACGACCATCGCTCCGGGCGCATACTGTACGCAGCGGACTGATCCGCGGTGCTGCCGGCTGACCGGCCGGCGGAGGACCGAGCATGGCGCACATCAGCGATCGGCTCAAGTCGCGCATCGAGGCTTGGCTGAAGCGTGAGCGACGGAACGAGTACGGTGATCCAGAAGACACCATGTATGCGGGCGGCACGCCGCTGTTCGACGAGCGCACCGGACAGACGCGCGACCGCTTCGAGTACATCCTGTCGCGGCATCCGGAGTTGCGCGAGGGTGGGGAGGACTGACGATGGCTCGTCTGCTGGACCTGCTGTGGCGATTGTTGAGCATCCTGGGTCTGGTACTGTCGCTGCGCCGTTGGTGGCGCACGCTCAGTGACCCAGAAGAGCGGCGCGAGACGCGCATACTGGCCGGCGTGGTGCTGTTGTGTACGCTGGCGCTGGTCATCTGGTCCATCATCAGCTTGCAGGCGGACCGGCACCAGCAGACCGCGTTGCTGCCGACCGCGCAGGTCCCAGCCGGCGCCCCGCCACGCCTGGTGGTCGACTTCCGTGACGACCTGTCGCTGGCGGACATCGCGCGGCGCGGCGAGGCGCTCGGGCTGCGGTTCGAGCCGAACAGCCCGGTGAGCGTACCGGAACGGCTGATGATCGCCGACGCGGCGGGTCTGTCGGCGGCGCAGCGGTCGGCGACGCTGGCCCGCCTGCGCGCCGACGAGCAGGTCGAGGCGGCGGACGAGGACTCGTATCTGACCTTGCTGGGCCAGGCCGGCGTGGCCATGGAGCCGAACGATCCGCGGTACGGCGAGCAGTGGAGCTTCCGGGCCATCGGCATGCCACAGGCGTGGGAGCAGACCCGGGGGGCCGGTGCGGTCGTGGCGGTGATCGATACGGGCGTGGCCTTCGAGGCGGAGAACGGCGTTCCGGCGGCGTCTGACCTGAAGCAGACGCGCTGGACCAAGCCGTACGACTTCACGCGGAAGAAGGCGAAGGCGTACGACGACCACGGGCACGGCACGCACGTGGCGGGCACCATCGCCCAGAGCACCAACAACCGGCACGGGGTGGCGGGCATTGCCTACGAGGCCACCATCATGCCGTTGAAGGTGCTGAGCAGCAGCGGCTCGGGCACCATGGCCGACATCGCCGACGCTATCAACTACGCCGCCGACAACGGCGCCAACGTCATCAACATGAGCCTCGGCGGGCCGCGCGGAGCGGCGGTGCTGGCGCGGGCCATCAAGCACGCCAACGAGCGCGGCGTGGTGATCGTCTGCGCCGCGGGCAACACCGGCGGCGAGGGCGTCTGCTATCCGGCGGCCTATCCGGAGTGCATCGCGGTCTCGGCGGTCGGGCCGTCGGGCGAGCTGACCTTCTACTCCACCTGGGGCAAGGAGATCGCCATCGCGGCGCCGGGCGGCGAGTACCGCAAGCCCGAGGAGAAGGCCAACGGCATTCTGCAGAACACCGTCTTCATGAAGAAGGACACGTTCGAGTCCTGGCAGGGCACTTCGATGGCCTCGCCGCACGTGGCCGGTGTCGCCGCGCTGCTGGTCTCGCAAGGCATCAAGGAACCGGACGCGGTCCGTCGGCGGCTGGCTGAGACGGCCACGCCGAAGGACGACCCGCTACGCTATGGCGCGGGCCTGCTCAACGCGGCGCGCGCGGTGGGTGCCTCCGGGCCGGCGCGGTTCGAGCCGCAGCCGGTCGTGGCGCGGCCGGTTCACCGGGGTGGCTGGCTGGTGCTGGTGGGCAGCAGCGTCCTGTGGCCGCTGAGCGCGGTGCTGCTGCTGCTTGGCGTGAAGCCGCTGCGGCCGCTGCTCAGCCTTGGTGCCGGCGCGTTCGCGGTGGGCTGCTTCGCCGCCTGTTGGCTGGGCCTCGGGCCGGTGCTCTGGCTGGTCGCCAACGGACTGGCCGCCGTCGGCCTGTGCCACCTGGTGCGAACCGCCGGGCGGTAAGCCAAGCGGCCCAACGAAACGAGCCGGCCCGTCACCAGGACGGGCCGGCTCGTTGGTGTCAGGGGGGTCACTCGGCCAGAATGGCCTCGGCCTCGTCACGGTAGGCATCCATGACGTACGGGATGCCCGAGACCTCGGCGGCCTCGGCCGTGAGCGCGAACAGGTCAGTGCGCGCCAACGCACTGAGGCGGAAGCAGCGCGCGCCGGCCATGAGCTGCTGCAGACCGGTGCGGAGCTTCTTGCAGTAGGAGTAGACGCCGATGGCCCCGAGCGGGAAGTCCATCAGCTCGCTGCCGAACAGGTCGCGCAGCTCTTCATAGACGCAGAAGATCTCCTCGACGCGGGAGCCGTGCTCGGCCACCATGCGCGGCAGGTTGCCGTCTTCCAGCCAGAGGCCGATGTTCTTGCCGACGAACGCCGGAATGGTCAGCGCGCGGCCCATGCACACGGCCTTGAAGTAGGGCGCGCCCATGGCGAGTGCCTTGAGCACGCCGTCCTCGGTGCTGAACCCGCCGGCGATGGCCAGGTCAGGCACGCGCAGCCCACGCGCCGACAGCTTCTGCGCGTACTGATAGGCCAGGGCCTGCAGGTAGAAGGTGGGGATGCCCCACTCGTTCATCATCGGCCACGGGCTCATGCCAGTGCCGCCACCGGCGCCGTCGATGGTCAGCAGATCGATCTTGGCCTCGCTCGACCAGCGCATGGCCTGCGCTAGCTCGACCGCCGAGTAGGCGCCCGTCTTGAGCGTGATGCGCTCGAAGCCCAGCTTGCGCAGCCGCGCAATCTCCGCGAAGAAGCCGTCGCGGTCGACGAAGCCGAGCCGCGAGTGCCGCTCGAACTGGCGTACGGCGCCGGCCTTGAAGGCTTCCTGCGTGGCGGGCAAGGTCGGGTCGGGCAGCACGACGTAGCCGCGCCGCTTGAGTTCCAGCGCCTGATCGAGCGTGTCGACCTTGATCTCGCCGCCGATGCACTTGGCGCCCTGGCCCCACTTGAGCTCGATGGTGTTGAGACTATGCTTGTCGAGCACGTACTCGGCGACGCCGAGGCGCGTGTCCTCGACGTTCATCTGGACCAGGATCTCGCCGCCGCGGCCGGTGTAGCGGCGATAGATGCGCAGCCGGCGGTCCATCTCCGGCGAGGAGGTGATGCGGCCGTCCGGACCCAGCTCCATCAGTGGGTCGACGCCGCAGACGTTCTCGCCGCAGACGAGCGTGATGCCGGAGATTGCCGCGCCGACGGCGAGGTGCTCCCAGTTGCGGCGCGCCACTTCGGTCGAGCCGAGCGCGCCGGTGAAGACCGGCAGCGCCAAGTCGACCTTTTGGTCCCAGCCGTAGGACGTGGTCGTGTCGACATGGCTGAACAGGGCCGTGTCCGGGCCGGGCTCCACGCCTTCGGGCAGGCCCTTGGCGCCGGCGGCGTAGCCCTGGATATTCAGGTGCGAGTAGTCGACCGGGTACTCCTTGTCGGCCCCGGCCGTGGTCCGCCCGAACGGAGAGGGGTAGAGCACCTCATTCGCGCGGAAGGACGACACGAAGACTTCGCAGCCACCTTTGCAGCCGTCGTAGCAGGTTGTGCACAGGCCCGAATAGGGCACCACATCCTTGGAGCGGTTGCTGGTCCCGGTGGCCTGGTTCGCGTTCGGTTGGCGCAGGTTCATCCGTTAACCTTTCATTCTGCGGGCCCCGGCCGGCCAACACGTCGTCGGACACGTGACCCGGTTCTTGGCATCGTATTCGTCTGGCAGCATAGCCGAAACCCGCGCGCAGCGCCAGTGTAGTCGCACGGCGGTTGCCCGTCGCCGGGGCTGGTGCTATGCTACCGAGGCGATGCAGAGACGTCCCAGATGACCTACCTCGCGGTCGCCGTGGCCGCTGTGCTGATTGGCCTGGCGAAGGCCGGCTTTGCCGGCCTGGCGATGATGAACACGCCGTTGCTGACCACCTATACGTCGGCCGGTTTTGCCATTGGCGTGACGCTCCCGCTGCTGGTCTGCGGCGACCTGATCGCCGGGTGGCGCTTCTGGGGCAAGTGGAACGCCAAGATCGTGCTCGAGCTGCTGCCCGGCGCCCTCGTCGGCATCCTGCTGGGCACGCCGCTGCTCACCTATCTGAGCAACTCCAAGGCCCACTTCAACCGGGCCATCGGCGTGATCGCGCTGTCGTTCTCGGTGCTGCAGCTCATCCTCGACTACCGCAAGGCGCGCGGGCCGGAGCAGCCGCTGCGGCCCGCGCCGAAGTGGCAGGGCTTTCTGGCCGGCATGGCCACCGGCGTGGTCTCGACGCTGGCTCACCAGGGCGGCGTGGTGACCAACCTCTATCTGCTCTCGCAGGGCCTCACCAAGGAGACCTTCGCCGGCACCGCGATGCTGCTCTACTTCGTCATCAACCTGATGAAGGTGGGGCCATACCTCGGGTCGGGCCAGATCTCCGCGGCCACCATCGGCTACAGCCTGGCTGCGGCGCCGTTCGTGCTGCTCGGTGTGCTGGCGGGCGAGTTGCTGCTGAAGAAGCTCAACCCGCAGGCGTTCGCGCGACTGGTCATCTGGCTGACCATCATCATGGGGGCCAAGCTGATCATCTGGCCGGTGTAGGCTCGCAACGTCCGCGATTTGACCTGGCGGTCACCTCCGCGCCACAATGAGGGCATATCGTCGTC
>CAZHGD010000241.1:0-7770 GCA_964531735.1 uncultured Fimbriimonadaceae bacterium
CCGCAGCCGGCGGCACCGCCGCCGCCGGCCCCGCCGGCACCGGCCGACCCAACGCCGCCAGACAGTGCCGGCCAGGTGCCTGATGGACCGGACGGTGAGTCCGTGGCCATGGGTCTGGCCGACCGGACCGACCTGCCGGCCGAAGCGCAGCGCCTGGCCTCGTTGGTGGCTCATGTGCGCGACCTCCCGGACGCGATCGAGGCGGCCTTGGCCACCGGTGAGGTGGCGGCCGTGGTGCGAACCCACCACGCCGAGCTCGACCGCGCGCTGTTCGAGCGCCTTGGTCCCGATGCGGCCATGGCCGCGTTGGTGGGCGTGTTGTCGCCCGCTCAGACGACCGCGCTGTGCGACTGGCTGAGCCAGGCCCAGTCGGCGGCGACGCGTCGCCTGGCCGAGCTGGGCCTCGAGCGGGTCACCACCAGCCCCGGCAGCCCGTTCGAGGAAGGCCGGGTGGTGGTCGACGCCGAAGCGCCGGCGGTGCCGACCTCGCGACGCGAGCTGGCCGGCCGGGTGGCCGGGGTGCGACCGGGCCAGGGCGGCTGGGTGCTGGCCGGCCAGGTCCTGATGCCCACCCGCGCGCAACCGTATGAGTACCGGGCCTGAGCCCACGACAGGAGCCCCCTGATGAAACCTGCCGGACTGCTGTTGCTGCTGGGTTGTGGGCTGGCCGGCGCGGCCACGCCGAAGGTGCTGGTCGTCGCCGGCCGCGACGACAGCTTCACCGTCCGCGCGTTGCAGGCCCTCGGCGTCACCGCCGAGCGGCTGGCGCCGGCGGCCCTCGAGCGGCGTTCGCCGTTCGACTGGGACCTGGTCATCTGGGGCCTGGACGAGGGCCGCGACGTGTTGGTGGCCCGCGCCGATGCCTGGCAGGCCTGGCTGCGGTCGGGTGGCGTGTTCGTCGGCCTGCGGAGCAGCGGGCCCGACGGCTGGCTGCCGTCGCCGGTGCGGCGAGACAAGGCCTTCCAGCTCGGTGAGGTACTCGCTGCGCAGCACCCGCTCTTCACCGGGCCGCACCGGCTCGACCGGGCCGCGCTGGGTGACGTCCACGGGGGCAGCATCTACAGCGCGTTCCGCGAGTTGGGTCCGGGCTGGGTGCCGCTGGTGTCGGCCGGTGCTGAACAGACCTGGGACAAGACGCCGTCGCTGTCGGCCGCCACCCGCTACGGCCTGATCGAGCTGCCGGTCGAGCGGGGCCGGGTCGTGCTCTGCCAGCTCATCCCTGAGTACCACTGGTTCTACGACACCAAGGGCGATGCCCGGTCGGCCGGCGCTCGGCTGTTCGAGAACCTGGTGCGCTACGCCCTGAGTCGCTCGGGTACGGCCGCCGCGACACGCCCGCCGCGCGTGGTGCCCGAGACGTTCCGCGCCGACCTGTCGGACCTCCTGGCCACGCCGCGCCGGCGCGACGGCCTCGATCTGGCCGCGCCGGAGTGGCGGTTCAGCAGCCAGGGGCCGTACACCCACCAGGTGGATCGCCGCGGCGTGCTGACCTTCACGCACGCAGACCAGCCGAGCACCGCGGGCAGCTACGCGCAACTCAGCCGTCCGGTGATGGTGCCGGCGGACGCCGCGCGCGTGGTCTTGCGCTGGTACGAGACGGACACCTACTGCGGCGGGCGTGAGATCGTGCTGGGCGGCGCCAAGCACGGGCAGACCGCCTTTGAGAACTACCAGCGCGGCCAGCGGTTCGCTCAGGTGCTGGTCAACCAGCAGGTGGTCTGGTCGGAAGACGTCTGCGGGCGCAACCCGCAACCGGCGCGGCGAGCGTTCCGCTCGGCCGACGTGACCGCCGCGGTCAAGGCCGCCGGCGGGCGCTGCGAGGTGGCGCTGCGCGTCACCGATGTGAAGGGCTCGGGCGAGCACCCGTTCGCCATCGACGTCTTCTTCGGCACCGTCGACTTGCTCACCGACTTCGTCGACGTGCCGGCTGGCGAGGTGCTCAACGGCGCCGAGTGGCAGCGGACCGAGGCCGGCGGCCTGAGCCTGCCCCGCGGGCGCGGCGCCGCGACGGGCACTTTGACCGTGCCGGCGGGCCGGTACGCCGTGGCGCTCAAGCTCCGCGACGAGCCGACGGGCCGCGGCACCGTGCGCCTCGCGGTGGCCGGCCGGCAGGTGGCCGAGTGGACGCTGAGCGCTGACGACCTGCAGGACTACTGGGCGGTGGCGCCGGTGGTGGCGCTGCCGGCTGGGGCGACGCTGCGGGTCGAGGCCGCCTGCGATGGCGGCGAGCCGATCCGGCTCAGCCGCGTGGCGGTGGTGCCCGAGCGCCTGCTGGCGAGTCCGGCGCGGCCGGTGGCGCCACCGAGCAGTCGCGACGGCGGTCTGCGGCGCGTCGAGTTCCCGGTGACGGTGCGGTGCGCCGGCGGCCTGGCGCGGACGCAGGAAGTGGCCGCTCAGGGCTTGCCGTTCCCGCCGGGCTGCCTGAGGGATCCGCAACAGGTGCGGGTGACCGACCCGGCAGGCGCGGCGGTGCCGGTCCAGACCCGACGGATTGCGCTCTGGCCCGACGGCAGCATCAAGAGCGCCGTGGTCGCCTTCCCGGTGACGCTGGCCGCCGGCGCGTCGGCCGTCTACCGCGTCACCGCGGGCGAGGGCGTCACGCCGGTGCCGGCCAGCGGTGTCACCGTGCGCGAACAGGCCGACCGGGTGGAGGTGGACACCGGGCGCGTGGCCTTCGCGCTGAGCCGCCGGGGCGGGACGCTGTTCGAGCAGGTGCGGCGGGGCGACCAGGCGCTGAAGACGGCCGGCGACACCTGGGAGCTGTGTCTGGTGGACGAGGCCCAGCGTAGCTACCGTTCTGGTGGCGACACGGTGGCGGCCACGCGCCTCGTCGAGGCGGGGCCACTGCGGGCGCTGATTGTCCGCACCGGCACACTGCATGACGGGCAGGGCCGGCGCGTGGACTACCGCCTGACCACTGAGGCGACCGCCGGCTCCGACCGCGTGCGCGTCGAGGCGACCATCATCAATCGCGAGGACCAGCCCGAGGTGTACGTCAAGCGCTGGTCGCTGGCATTGCGGCGGCCGGGCGCGGCTGGTGGCCGGGTCTGGCTGGATGAGCAGCGGTCGGTGCCGGCCGAAGCCGGTGCCGTGCTCTATCAGCACCGCGAGGACCAGTACACCTGGACCGGCGCCGAGGGCCGGAGCAGTCGCCAGGCCGGCCGAGCGCCGGGCTGGGTGCGCCTGCCCGGTCTGCTGGCCGGCCCGCGGTGGTTCTGGCAGCGCTACCCGCAGGCGGTCCGTTTCGCCGCCGACGAGGTCCGGTTCGACCTGCTGCCGGAGCCGTTCGACAACGGCGACCTGCCGACTCGCTGGGCCGAGCGCATGCGCACCATGACCGACCGCTACTCCGTCGGCGGCGTGGGCTATCCGCAGTCACCCGGCAAGATGGGCTTGTTCCGTCTCGGCCAGGGCGAAGCGTTGAGCCAGGAGTTCGAGTTCGTCTTCGACGGGCAGGGCGTGGCCGCGCAGGACGCCGCGGCGCTGGTTGCGGCCGGCACGCCGCTACGCGCGGCGCCCGACGCGACCTACGTGGCGTCGACGCGCGCTTTCGGGCAGCTCAGCCCGGTGGACAGCAAACGGTTCGGCGCCTACGAGGAGAGCACCGAGCGCGCCTACCAGGCGTATCTGGCGCAACGGGCCAAACGGCGCGAGTACGGCTTCGAGAACTTCGGCGACTTGACCTTCGAGTGGGGCTATGGGCCGAGCTACACGTTCTGGTCGAACAGCGAGTACGACCACCACCATGGGTTCGCGCTGCAGTACCTGCGCAGCGGCGACCCGCGCTGGTGGGTGCTGCACGAGGAGACCGCGCGCTTCTACCGCGACGTGGTGGTGGTCCACCACGGCCCGGCCGGCAGCCCGCACGTCGGCGGGCCGCGCCACCACAACGCCACCACGGTGTGGATGCCGCAGGACCCGACCCAGTTCTGGGTGGCCGACCACAACCTGGCGGGCACGTCGGCCGGACACAGTTGGGTCGAAGGTCTGATCGACTACTGGCTGCTGACCGGCGACCCCTGGGCCGACGAAGTGATCCAGCACATGGCGACCTGGTACTGCGAGCGCGCCGAGCGCAATGAGTTCGGCGCCGGCGGGCAGGAGCGTGGGCCGGGCTGGGCGCTGATCGCCATTTCGGCGCTGGCGGGCGCCACCGGCGGCGAGCGCATCCACAAAGCCGGCTGGCTGGTGGCCGACTGGCTGATGCAGTGGCAGGATCCTGTGCGCGGCGTGATCTCGGTGCCTATCTCCGAGCAGCCGAGCTACGAAGGGGGCTCCACCTTCATGCACGGGATCGTCGGCCGAGGGCTGGGTCGGTGGTATGATGTCACCGGCGACCCGCGCGTCAAGGACGCCTGCCTCGGCATCGCGGAGTGGATTACCAGCGAACCGATGGGTCCCAAAGCCAAATTCTGGTACAAGCAGAGCCCACAGAACAGTAAGCGACCGGGGGCTGACGGCCAGTGCCTGTCGGCCCTGAGCTACGCTTGGGTACTCAGCGGCGATGACTGGTTCGGCGATGTCACGGCCGAACTGCTGCGCCTGACGCGCGCCGACGTGCGATCGATGAGCTGGTACCCACAGAGCCTGGCGCAGATCGCGCCGTACCTGGAACGCCATCCGGGCCCGGTGAAGTGAGTGGGCGGGAGAAGCTGGTGTCACGCCAAGGAGGGCGCTCGGGACGTCTGTTGGTCCGCCTCACCGCGGTCTTCACCATTCTGGCGGCCACGCCCCTGTTGCTCAATGTCGGGTTCTTCGTGGCCGCGCTGCGCGGCGGCTGGTTGACCATCAATCCCGAGGCGGCCGACCGCCTGGCCGGTTACGCGCTGTGCATCGTCGTCGGTGGGCTGCTGGCCACCATCACCTTGTTGCGCTTCCTGCGCCGCTCGCTGATGCTGCCCCTGCGCGAACTGCGCGAGAGCGCCTCGCAGCTTGGCCGCGGCGACCTTGGCCGGCGCGTGACCATCCACAGCGACGACGAGCTGGCCGAAGCCGCCGAAGGACTCAACCTCCTCGCCGACCGCATCAGCCTGATGACCGGTGACCTCGAGGACCGCGTGGCCGAACGCACGCGCGACCTGGGTCGCGTGCTGGGCGAACTGCACCTGCTGAAGAAGCTCAACGACGAGATCATCCACAACATCCCCAACGGCATCGCCATCCTGTCGGAAGACGGCCGCCTGCTCTATGTCAGCGCCGCGTTCCACCGTGTCTGGCACATCAGCATGGACCAGCTCGGGCAGGACCTGCGGCAACTCGGTACGGGTGGCCCGCTGGCCGAGATCGACTGGCCGGCCGAGGTGACGCGCGTGCTTGACCAGCAAGAGCCGGTGCGCGAAGAGACGGTCTACACCGGCTCCTGGCCCAACCGCCGCGTGGTGCGCTACAGCCTGTTCCCGCTGCCGCCGGCGCAGTTGGAGGGTCCGCTGCAACTGGTCGGCGACGACTTCTGCATGGCGCTGGTGTCGGCGCCCGAGTGCGAACGCGAATGCGAGCAGTGCATCGCGCGGACCGACACCTGGCGCGGCCGGCAGGCGCTGCTGCTGATCGACGACATCACCGACCGGCAGCGCGTCGAGGCGCAGTTGATCCAGTCGGAGAAGCTGGCCGCGCTGGGGCAGCTCTCCGCCGGTATCGCGCACGAGATCCGCAATCCGCTCTCGGCCATTTCCGGTGCGGCGTTCTACATCGGCGACGTGCTGACCGACGAAGAGCCGGACCTGGCCGACGTGGACGAGTATGTACGACTCATCCGCCGCAACGTCGACCGAGCGCAGCGCATCGTCACCGACATCCTCAACTTCGCTCGGCCCGCCGATGCGGTGCTGGCGGAGCACGACCTGGGTGACCTGGTGGCGCAGACGCTGTCGATTCTCGACAAGTCGATGGTCGACCAGGGCATTGACCTGCGCCGCGAGATTCAGGACGGGGTGGTGGTCCAGGTGCGGGCCGACACCGTCAAGCAGGCGCTGCTCAACCTGATCGTCAATGGGATGCAGGCCATGCCCGAGGGTGGTGTGCTGAGCATCCAAGTCGGCATCGAGGACGGCCGCGCAGTGATCAGTGTCGCGGACACCGGGGTCGGCATCGCGCCGGAGAACCTGAAGCAGATCTTCAACCCGTTCTTCACGACCAAGCCGGCGGGGCAGGGCACGGGTCTGGGGTTGAGCATTGCCCGGCAAGCCATCGAGAGCGACAATGGCCGGGTCGAGGTGGAGAGCCAGGTCGGGGTGGGCACCAAGTTCCGCATGTGGTTTCCCGCGGTCCGCGTCGAGCTGGCCGACTCGGTTGGGGTGTGAGCGAGAGTCACCAGGATGGCCACTGAACGGCGCCGGATCCTACTCATCGACGACGAGGAAGACATCCGCACCACGATGCGCGCGGTGCTCAAGCGCGCGGGCTACAACGTCACCGCGGTGAGCAATGGCGAAGCCGCGTTGCAGGCGGAGAAGGAGCACGGCTTCCCGGTGGTCATCACCGACCTGCGGATGCCGGGCATGTCGGGCGACGAGCTGATCGCGCGGATGCGCGCCGACTATCCCGATGCCAGCATCGTGGTCATGACCGGTCACGGGTCGGTCGACCACGCCGTCGAGATGCTGCGCAACGGCGTGGCCGACTACATCACCAAGCCGGTGAACGCCGACGAGCTGGGCTTCCGCCTCAACCGGCTGTTCGAGAACCGGCACCTGGCGCAGGAGAACAGCGCGCTGCGCGAGCAGGTTCGCAGTGTCGGCGGCAAGCGCGACATTCTGGGCGAGAGCCCGCAGATCGCGGACGTCATGGGGCTGGTGGACAAGGTGGCCGACACCGACGCCACGGTGCTGATCACCGGCGAGAGCGGCGTCGGCAAAGAACTGGTGGCGCAAGCGATCCACGAGCGCTCCTCGCGCCGCGACGGGCCGTTCGTCAAGGTAAGCTGCGCCGCGCTGCCCGAGACGCTGCTGGAGGTGGAGCTGTTCGGCGCCGAGGAAGGCGCCTACACCGACGCCCGCCGCCAGCGCATCGGCCGGTTCGAGTTGGCGCACGGTGGCACGCTGTTTCTCGACGAGATCGGCGACATCTCGCCGGCGGTGCAGATCAAGTTGCTGCGCGTCTTGCAGGAGCGCGAGTTCGAACGGGTGGGCGGCACCGAGACCATTGCCGTGGACGTGCGGCTGATCTCGGCCACCAACCAGAACCTGCGCGACGTCCACCGCGAGACGCCGTTCCGCGAGGACCTGTACTACCGCCTGAACGTGATCAACATCCACGTGCCGCCGCTGCGCGACCGGCCGTCCGACATCCCGCTGTTGGCCGAAACGTTCATGAAGCGGTCGGCGCGCGAGATGAACCGCCCGACGCGACGGCTATCGGCGGCCGCGGTGGAGCGCCTGAGCGCCTACGGGTGGCCGGGCAACGTGCGCGAACTGGAGAACGCCATCGAGCGCGCCGTGGTGCTGGGTGACGGCGACACGCTCGACCTGGACGATTTCGCCTTTCTCGACCCCTACCGCCCGGCGGCGGCGACCGACGAGGCCAGCCAGGACGAGACGCTGGAAGCGGTGGAGCGCGCCCACATCAAGCGCGTGCTGGCCCTCTGCGGCGGCAACCGCACGCAGGCGGCCGAGCGCTTGGGCATTCACCGCGAGACGCTCTACAACAAGATCCGGCGGTACCGGATCGAGTAGGGGGCGGTAGTCGGTCAGCCCAAAGCGCGAACCGGGCAGGCCGGTGGCCCGCCCGGTTCACTTCACCTGCGTGGGTTCAGGCTACTTGTTGCCCTTGGCC
>CAZHGD010000242.1:0-7536 GCA_964531735.1 uncultured Fimbriimonadaceae bacterium
GGCTCGCCGGGCGACATCGCGGCCGTGCGCCTGGCGGTCCGCCGCGGCCGGCCCTTCGGCCCGCCCGACTGGCAGACCGAGGTCGCGCGCCAACTGGGCCTCGAGTGCTCGCTGCATCCGCGCGGCCGACCGCGCAAGGGACCCGATGCTTAGCCGGAGAACGCCATCATGAAGCGTTGCGCGCTGCTCTGCGGCCTCGTACTGCTGCCGCTGCTCGCCGCCTGCGGCCGGCGCGTGCCGGCGCCGACCGGCCCGGCACCGGCACCGGTGAAGCGCACCAAAGTGGTGGTCTACTCACCCCATGGCCGCGAGATGCTCGAGCCGTTCGAGCAGCGCTGCGAACAGGCGCATCCCGAACTCGACCTCGAATGGCTCGACATGGGCTCGCAGGAGGTGCTCGACCGGCTGCGCGCCGAGAAAGCCAACCCCTACGCCGACGTCTGGTGGGGCGCGCCGCAGGACATGTTCACCAAAGCGGCCAACGAAGGGTTGCTGGCGGAGTATCGGCCCACCTGGCGCGACCAGTTGCCCGCCGCGCGGCGCGACCCCGCCGACCGCTGGTGCGGGCAGTACCTGACTCCGGCGGTCATCGTCTACAACACCGAAGCCCTGAGCGCCGAACAGGCCCCGCAGGACTGGGACGACCTGTTGCAGCCCGAGTGGCACCACCAGATCCTCATCCGCAGCCCGCTGGAGAGCGGCACCATGCGGACGTTCTTCGCCGCGATGATCGAGCGGCAACCGAACGAGGAGAAGGGCTTCGAGTGGCTGCGCAAGCTGCACGCCAACACCAAGGACTACCCGGCCAACCCGGCCTTGCTGCACCGGCAGATCAGCGCTCAGGAAGGCGTGGTCACGGTCTGGGCGCTGCGTGACGTGGAGATCCAGAAGCGCGTCAACCACTATCCGCTCGGCTACGTGGTGCCGAAGTCCGGCTGCCCGATCGTCCTGGACGCCATTGCGCTGGTGGCCGGCGGCAAGCACGCCGAGGCGGCCAAGGTGTTCTACGAGTGGGTGACCGCGCCTGAGCAGCTCTACTGGGCCGCCGAGCAGTTCGACTGCCTGCCGGCACGACCGGATCTGGACGAGGCCAGGCTGCCGGAGCGCATGCCGCGCAAGCTGCCCGAGCTGAAGCTCGACTGGGACCGCATCCAGGCCAAGGGCGGCGCCTGGATGGACCAGTGGAAGCGGACCGTGCGCACGGAGCAGTGATGCCGTCTCGTCTGCGCTCACCGGCTGTGCTCGTGCTGCTGCCGCTGGTCGGCGGCGTGCTGCTGTGGCTGGTGGTCGCGCCCAACCTGCGCCTGCTCGCCGGCAGCCTGCACGACGGCGGCGGCTGGTCGTTGGCCGGCTACCGTACCTTCTTTGCCGGACCACCGGGGCTGGCCACCGCGCGTAACCTGGAGCTCACCGCGCTGTGGAACTCGCTGCTGGTCGCCGTCGGCAGCGTCGTGCTGGCGGCGCTGATCGGCGTGCCGCTGGCGCTGCTGTTCGAAAGTTGCGAGTTCCCCGGCCGCCGCTTCTTCGCCGCCCTGGCCATGGTGCCGGTGCTGCTGCCGCCGTTGGTCGGCGTGGTGGCGTTCTACTTCCTCTACGGCGAAAGCGGCCTGGTCACCCGCGTCGTGCAGCAACTGCTGCACCTGGGCCACCGGCCCTGGCGCCTCAAGGGCCTCGGCGCGGTGCTGCTGGTCCACGCCTACAGCTTCTACGTCTACTTCTACGCCTTCGTCGCCGCCGGTCTGGCCCGACTCGACGCCGACCAACTCGAGGCGGCCGACACCCTCGGCGCCGGCCCGCTGCGCCGCTTCTTCACCGTGACGCTGCCGCTGCTGACCCCCGCGCTGGTCGGCGCCGCGCTGCTGGTCTTCATGCAGGCCATGGCCAGCTTCACCGCGCCGCTGATGTTCGATGTCAACACCTTGACCATGCAACTGCTCGACTCGCGCCGCGAGGGGCAGATGCTGATGATGAACGTGGAGACCGTGGTCCTGGCCACGAGCTGCATCGCGTTCATGGTCCTGCTGCGCTGGGCCGAGTCGCGCGGCAACTACCTGGGCGGCACCAAAGGCGCCCGGCGTGAGCGTCAAGTGGTCACCCGGGGCGCCTGGCGCCTGCTGCTGGCGGCGGTCGGCGTGCTCGCCGTGACGGTGCTGCTGCTGCCCCATGCCATGCTGCTGCTGATGAGCGTCGCCGACGACGCGCGCTGGACCACCCAGCTCCTGCCGCCGCGCTACACGCTGGCCGCCTACCGCTATCTGGCCACCACGCCCAGCGGGCGCGCCCCGTTCGGCAACAGCCTGCACATGTCGGTGGAGGCCACCGTGGCCAACCTGCTCTGGGCCGTCCCGGCGGCCTGGCTGTTGGCGCGGTTCCGCTTCCGCGGGCGCGGCGCCGTCGAGGCCGCCGCGATGCTACCGTATGCCATCCCCGGCACGGTCATCGCGCTCAGCCTCGCCGAGTGGTTCTCCGTGCCGCAGTGGTACCTCGGCCGGTTCGTCTGGATCAGCACCTGGGGCATCCTGCCGCTGGCCTACTTCGTGCGCAACCTGCCGTTGGTCCTGCGCGCGGTGTCCGCCTCGCTGGCCCAGGTCGACCCGGCGCTGGAAGAGGCCGCCAGCACGCTCGGCTCCGGGCCCGCGGGCGTGCTCGGGCGCGTGGTCCTGCCGTTGGTGGCGCCCGGCGCCATCGCCGGCGGGCTGTTGGCCATGATCGCCGCGCTGGGCGAGTTCGTGGCCTCCTGGGTGCTCTACACCCCGGCCAACCGGCCATTGGCCATCGAGATCTGGAACCAGGTGCGCAACAGCTACTTCGGGCGCTCGGCCGCTTACGGCGTGGTGCTGGTGGTGGCCGTCAGCGCGATGCTGGTGCTGGCCCAGCGGCTCGGCCGGCGCCATGGGACGATGCTGATGTAGCGGGCAACCGCGGGGAGTGGACCATGTCCGACGTGTCGCGACGCGCGTTTCTGGACCAGTTGGTGGCCGCGGCGGTGGTGGGGCCGTGCCTGGGCCGTGCCATCGCCGCCGAGGGCGCGCCGGCGGTCGACGACCCCTATGCCGACGTCGACTGGGCCGCGGTCGAGCACATCCACTCCATGTCGCACCAGCACCAGGGCCAGAACACGCGGTCGCTCGACTCGTTCTACGCCATGGGTTACCGGCACCTGGCCTTCTCGAACTACTACCCGTCGGCGCCCACACCGGTGCCGGAAGCGTGGCTCGCCGCCCATCCAGAGGCGCTCGACTGTCCCAACGGCGAGCACCACAGCTTCACCGATGCGGGCATCCACTGCTGCGCCGTCGGCAGCACCACGCGCACCGGCGCCGGCTGGATGAGCGTGCGTCCGCCGAACAAGTCGCCGCTGGAGCACGTGTTCAAGGGCACCACCGTGTACCGCGCCGACGAGCGTCCCTGGGCCGGCGTCTACCGGCTGGATGTGCGGCTGGCGGCCGTGGGCCAGGGCCCGCCGGCGGGCCAGGTGACCATCGAGGGCGGGTTGCAGAGCAAGGCCGGCGGCGAGTTGGTCGGCGACGGCAAGATGGTGGCGCTGCCATGGGACGGCCGGCGCGGCTCGGTGATGTTCCGGGCCACCGCGACCGAGGTCAAGGTGACCCTGACCTTCGATCCGGCCACCACGCGTGTCACGCAGTTCCGGCTGATGCAGGGCGCCAACCGCCCCTGGCGAGAGGCTTTCCGCGCGCTGCTCGACGGCGAGCTGGTCGACGGCCGCACCGTCGGCGGGCTCGAGTTCGCCGACGGCGGCGGGCTGACCATCAACCACCCGAGCAGCAGCCAGGTCGAGCCCTATCTGACCATGCTCGACGCGGATCCGCGCGTGCTCGGCATCGAGGTGTTCAACCACCTCGCCGGCGGCTTCGGCGTCGCCGACGGGCCCATCGTCGGGCCGCCGAACGAGCAGCAGCACTACTACCAGTTGTGGGACCAGATCTTGGGCACCGGCCGCCGCTGCCTCGGCTTCTTCGTCAAGGACCACCAGACCTGCGCCGCCGGCCGCAACGTGCTGCTGCTACCACCGGCCGCCGGTCGCTCGCGCCAGGAACGGCGGCGCGACGCGCTCCGGGCCTATCGTCGCGGCGCCTGCTACGGCAGCATCGGCGCCATCACCACCGACGCCAACGGGGCCCTGGTGCCACCGTTCGACCACAGCAACTTCCGTTTCACGCGGCACCAGTTGGTGCGCGATGCGGCCGGCGTGCCCGAGCGACTGCTGGTCGCCGTGGCCGGCCACGACGCGCAACGGCGCCCGCAGGTGCAGATCCGCCTCATCGCGGACGGGCGCGTGGTGCAGGTGACCGACGGCCCGACGGCCAGCTACCCCATTCCGCGCGCCGGTGCCCGGCCAACGATCGGCTATGTGCGCGCCGAAGCCTTCGCCTACCCGGCCCGCCTGCGCGGCGAGACGCTGGAGCCGGCCCGCTTCGCGAAGCTGAGCGTGGCCCAGATCTGGGGCCTGCACGAACTGAGCGTGGCCGACGACTGCTTCTACCGCGGCGGCGCCACGGCCGGCAACTCGCCGGTCAGCGTGGTCGACCTGCTGTTCGGGCAGCCGGTGCGGTTCGGCGGGCGGTGAGGCGAAGCCGGCCGCAGCGTTGGCGGCCGGCCGTCGCGCCCCAGGCTATGGCCCGGCTTGAGTCCACATCGCCGGCACCACCGAGTCGCGCGTCAGCCACTTCGAGTGCCCGTCGAAGAAGGCGTAGTTGGCGCCCTGGTTGTGACGCAGCCAGTTGGCTTCGCTGCCGGGATCCATCGGCCAGTTCGGGGCCGCTCGAGAGATGACGCAGGCGCTGTCGCAAGCGAAGATGGTCTGCGCCGGCTTGAGGATGTCGCCATCGGACCAGCCGCCGGCGCCCTGGTTCATGCCGTAGCCACCGCGGTAGCGGCCCCAGCCGCCACTGTCACAGGCCGCGGCACAGAAGCCGGCGTTGTTGAAGCTGGGGCAGACCAGGATCTGAATGTTCTTCAGATACGGCTGCAGCACAATCATCCACCAGATGCCGTTGCCCGGCGCCGCCGTGCCCGCTCCCATGCTCACCAGCACGCCCTTCTCATCGTAGTCCTGGGCGTACATGCGCCAGGCCAGACCAATCTGCTTGGTGTTCGAGCCGCAGCTCGACTGCCTGGCCTTCTCGCGGGCCTTGGCGAACACCGGGAAGAGGATGGCCGCCAGGATCGCGATGATGGCAATCACCACGAGCAACTCGATCAGCGTGAACCCCGTACGTCGCGTCACAGTCAAACTCCATACGGCACCTGGGAGAATGTCGTAACGCCCCACGCGCCTGCGCCGCGGACTGTAGCGGTTGCGGGTCCCGGCGTCAATGATCGGGCGGAGTGAGCGCCCGGCCGCGCCAAAGAGGTGCTGTTCGACCACTGGACGACTGCCCGTCAGCCACTCTTCGAGGCACTTGGGCGCGCTGCGGAAGGAACCGGTCATGCCAGCCGGCTACGCTCTCCTGCACCTGCTCGCCGCCGCCACCGGCGTCCTGGCGGTGCGCCGTGTCCAGGACCGCGCGGCTTGCCGCGCCGGGCTGGGGCTGGCGGCGGCGGCGCTGCTCCTGGCCGGGTTCGCCGCCGAACGCTGGCCGAATCCGCTGCTGCGCTGGTGGCCGGGCGGCACCGCCCACCTGGTCTTCCTCACCAACTGGTCGCTCGCGGCGGCAGCCGTGCTGGCCACGCTGCTGTGGCCCGCAGGCGGCGACCGCACGGCCCGGCTCCGCGCCGCGCTGCTGGCGGCGACGCTGCTGCTGCTGGCCACCTGGAGCTACGCGGGTTGGTTCCAGCCGGCACCGCCGCACCTCAGCGGCCGGCTCGACAGCGCCGGTTTCTGCCCGCAGAGCAGCGAAGCCAGTTGCACTCCGGCCGCAGCCGCGATGCTGTTGCACCGGCACGGCATCGCCAGCGACGAGGCCACGCTCGCGCGAGACTGCCTGTGCCGCCCGCGCCAAGGCACGTCGCGGCTGGGTCTGTTCCGCGGTCTGGCACTCCAGACGCGCCCGCACGGCCTGGCACCGCGGCTGGTGACGCCGCGGACGCCGGCGGCGCTCTGCCGGCTCGGTCAGCCCGCGCTGATCACGGTTGGGCTGTCACTGACGACGCCGCGGGCCATCGCCCGTCAGATGGAGCGCTACGGCTGGAGCGTGGGCAGTTGGCACACACTGCTGGTGACCGGCGGCGACCCGGATGGGCGCTGGCTCGACGTGATCGACCCCGCGTACGGCCCGGAGCGCTGGCCGACCGGCGGCCTCGAGGCGCTGTGGGATGGCACGGCGGTGGTGCTCGTCGGGCGCGCCACCATCGTGCACCTGAAACCATAGGGGCGCTGCGGGTGTCCAAGGCACTAACGCGCTTTCGAACGTCGTACGGAGGAGTGCATGTTTCCCCTGCTGCGCGAGGGCGGCGCGGCCATGTGGCCGTTGTTCCTTTGCTCGATCTGCGCCGTGACCGTGATCATCGATCGGGCGCTCTACCTGCTCGGCGCGCGCTGCCGCCGCGAAGAGCTGGTCGAAGAGGTGACCCAGGCCTACCGGCGCGACGGCATCGACGCGGCGCAGGCCGCCGCGCACCAGTACCGTGGCCCCGTGGCACGCGTGGTGCGCCACGCGCTGAGCACCGTCGGCTCGGCCACGCCGGGTGAGCTCGGCGCCTCGGTCGACCGCATGAAGCTGGTCCAGCAGTCGTTGCTGGAGCGGCGTATGTACGTGCTCGGCACGGTCGCCGCCTCGGCCCCGTTCATCGGCCTGTTCGGCACCGTCATCGGTATCCAGCGGGCGTTTGCCAAGATCGCCGTCACCAAGCAGGCCGGCATCGACGTGGTCGGCGCGGGCATCTCCGAAGCCCTGGTGGCCACCGCCGCCGGCCTCGGCATCGCCATCGTGGCGCTGGTGGCCTACAACATCCTCAACAGCCTGATCGACGGCATCAGCCTCGAGATGGACCTGGCCGGCGACGAGGTGCTGTCGCTGCTCGACGCGCCGCGGGGCACCTGACATGAGCTTCCACGTGGACCAACCGCGCCACGGCGGCGCCGGCAGCCGGCGGCGCAGTCACCGCCGTCCGTTCACCGAGATCAACATCGTCCCGCTGACCGACGTGATGCTGGTGCTGCTGATCATCTTCATGGTCACCGCGCAGTTCATCGAGCACAAGGACAAGGGCCTCGACATCAACCTGCCGAGTGCCAGCACGGTCAACGATCTCGACGCCCTCGGCGGCATTCGCGTCAGCGTCGACCGGCTCGGCCAGACCGCGGTCAACGGCCAGCCGGTGCCGCCCGAGGCGCTGACCACCGAGTTGAAGCGCGTGCAACAGAGCCCGAAGCAGTTGGTGATTGTCGAAGGCGACCGGCAGACCGTACTGCAAAACGTGGTCAGCATCATGGACGCGGCCCTGTCGGCCGGCCTGCCGAACGTGGTCCTGGCCACCGCCGCGGACGCCCCAGCCGTGCCGGCGGGCGCAACCAGCGGCACACCGCCGCTCGCCAACTGACACGGCTCCACCGGGCAACACCAACCAGGGGAC
>CAZHGD010000243.1:0-7474 GCA_964531735.1 uncultured Fimbriimonadaceae bacterium
TCCGCGATTTGACCTGGCGGTCACCTCCGCGCCACAATGAGGGCATATCGTCGTCAGTGTGGTAGGAGGAACAGCGATGCGCCGTAACTCAGCGACCGCATTCACCCTGATCGAGCTGCTGGTGGTGATCGCCATCATCGCGATTCTGGCCGCGATTCTCTTCCCGGTCTTCGCCAAGGCGCGCGAGAAAGCGCGCCAGTCGAGCTGTCAGAGCAACCTCAAGCAGCTCGGCGTCGCCTGCACGCAGTACACCCAGGACTATGACGAGACTGTGCCGTGGTACGTGGACGCCAACTACAACTTCACCACCATGGCCTGGTACGAGATCACCCAGCCCTATGTGAAGAACCGCCAAGTGTTGTACTGCCCGTCGAAGCCGAAGGGCACCCACGCCACCGACTATGGTGCGAACTACCCCCGTGTCTCGACGGTCGGCGGCCGGACGACCTTGGCGCAGATCCAGTACCCGGCGGACACCTGCTTCGTGAGTGAGACCGAAGGGCAGAACGCGGCGGGCTACGACGGCAACGCGCTGTACCTGTGCTACAGCCCGTTCACCTACGCTATCGGCTCCGTCTCCTGGGCCTACTACAACGGGCTGGTGTGGCCCGGCGGCCGACACAACGGCGGCAACAACGTCGCCTACGTGGACGGCCACGCGAAGTGGCGGAGCTGGCAGGACTGCATGGCGGACCGCCGCTTCTGGAACGAGTAGACTCCTTGCCGCCGAGGGGCGTTGCTGCTATGCTCCGGGCGTTCGCGCTCGGAGCATCGTGGCTTGGTTGACTGCCACACGCACGTCTGGTTGGCCCGCGAGCATCTGACCGCTGAGTTCTGCCGCGAGGCACAACTCATGCGCTCGGAGCCGGTCGACCTGACCTGCACCCCTGACGACCACTGGCGCGACCTGTCCGGCCTGGACAAGGTCATCGTGCTCGCCTTCGAGAGCGAGCATCTGGGTGTTCATGTCACCAACGACTTCGTGGCCGGCTACTGCCGCCAGCATCCGGGCAAGCTGTTCGGCTTCGCCTCGGTCGACCCGCACTGGGCCGACCCGGTGGCCGAACTGGAGCGCGCGAAGCACGAGCTTGGTCTGGTGGGCCTGAAGATGTCGCCCATCTACCAGGGCATCCATCCCACCGACGAGCGCTGCCTGCGCATCTGGGCCGCCGCCGAGCGACTGAAGCTGCCGGTGCTGTTCCATCAGGGCACCACGTTCCCCCGGCGAGCGCCACTGAAGTACGCTCATCCGGAGGCGCTGGAAGACGTGGCGCTGGCCTTTCCCGAACTGCGGTTCTGGATTGCCCACTGGGGCCACCCCTGGTACGAAGAGACCATCTGCCTGGTCCGGAAGCAGCCGAACGTCTACACCGACCTGTCGGCGCTCTACTACCGGCCGTGGCAGTTCTACAACCTGATGCGCCTGGCGCAGGAGTACCAGGTGCTGCACAAGTGCTTCTTCGGCAGTGACTATCCGGTCGCGACGCCGGAGCAGAACGCTGCCGGAGCGCGCAGCGTGAACGACATTCTGGAGGGCACGAAGCTGCCCCGGGTCGATCTCGATCAGGTCGAGGCGATCCTGGCGCGTGACCCGTTCGAGGTGCTGGAGATCGGCTCATGACCATCGGCGAATTGGACACTCCGGTCCTGGTCTGCGACCTGGACATCACCGAGCGCAACCTGCGGGCGATGCAGTCGGCCTGCAACGCCGGGGGCACGGACCTCCGCCCGCACATCAAGACGCACAAGACGCCGGAGATCGCGCGCTGGCAGCTCGACCTGGGCGCGGTGGGCCTTTGTTGCGCCAAACTCGGCGAGGCCGAGGTGATGCGCGATGAGGCGGGTTGTGAGGACCTGTTCATCGCCTATCCGATTGTCGGTGCGGCCAAGTATGAGCGGCTCAAGCGGCTGATGGACCGGGCCGACGTGCGCGTCTCCATCGACAGCGAGGAGCAGGCGCGTCTGCTGTCGGCGGGTCTCGGCGGCGCCAAGGTGAAGATCCGATTCAACGTCGACTGCGGTCTGTTCCGCGACGGCATGACGCCGGAGGCGGTGGTGTCATCCGCCGAGCGTATCGCCGCGCTGCCGGGCCTGGAGATGGTCGGCGTGTTCACCCACGAGGGGCAGGCGCACCAGGGTCACAACTTCCAGGAAGTGCTGCAGATTGGCCGGCAGGCGGCCGATGACCTGCTGCGCACCGCTGAGGAGCTGCGCCGGCGCGGGCTGTCGTGTGACGAGGTGGCGCCGGGCGGCACGCCGACGGCGGCCGACCTGGCGGGCTATCCGGGCGTCACCGAGGTGCGACCGGGCACCTACCTGTTCAGCGACGCCATGTGCATGGCGGCGATGGAGACCGGGCCGGAGGACTGCGCCGTGCGCGTCATCAGCACGGTGGTGGACCGGCCGGGGCCGAACCGGGTCATCCTTGACGGTGGTTCGAAGACCTTCTTCAACGATCAGATGCCGGGCTGGGGTCGGGCCTACTGCATCGAGTACCCGGCGCTGCACCTGGAGAAGTGCACCGAGGAGCACGGGCACGGCGAGTGGACCGGCGACGGGCCGGCCCCGTTCAAGGTGGGTGACCGGCTGACCTGGATTCCCAGCCACGTCTGCCCGGTGATCAATCTGTTCGACGAGCTGGTCTGCGTGCGCGGCGAACAGGTGGAGACGACGTTCAACATCGCCGCTCGCGGCAAGGTGCGCTAAGCCGCCTGCCGGTGATGTTGTCCCGTAGGGGCGACCCTTGGGTCGCCCGGCTGCGGGCCACCAAGCGCCAACCGGGCAGTGACAGGGCGGGCACCAGGCCCCGTCCCTACCGGACAGGATCTCCGAGCGGCTGCTTCGACCGCGCCTAGTCCATCTGCACGGCGGCCTTAATCAGCTCGCTGCGGGTGCCCATGCGGCGGAGCGCGTCGGGCACTTCAGCGAGCTGGATCTGGTCGTTGATGAGCGTATCCGCGGGAAGACGCCCCTGCGCGAGCAGATCGAGCGCTGCGGCGATGTGGTGCGGCGTGTGGTGGAACGAGCCCAGCAGCGTCAGTTCCTCATAGTGCAGCCGGGTGGTGTCGATGGTGATGTGGGTGCCCGAGGGGCAGCCGCCGAACAGGTTGCACAGACCGCCGCGGCGTGTGACGGCGATGGCCTCGCGCCAGGCTTCGGGCTTGCCCACACACTCGATCACCCGGTCGGCGCCGTAGCCGCTGGTCAGCTCGCGCACGGCCGCCGGCAGGTCGTTGCAGGCGGCTTCGTCGATGACCACCTGGGCGCCGAACGTTGCCGCGGCCAGCAGCCGGCTGCGGCGGCGACCGATGGCGATCACACGCGCGCCGCGCAGCGCGCAGAGGCCGATGATCAGCAGGCCGATGGGGCCGTTGCCGAGCACGACGACGTGCTCGCCGGCGGCGACGCCCGTATCGTCGACGCCCTTGACGCAACAGGCCAGCGGCTCGGTGAGCGCGGCGGTGGCGAACGACAGGCGCTCGGGCAGCCGATGCAGGTTGCAGGCGACGATGCGGGCGGGGACCGTGATGTACTGCGCGTAGGCACCGTTGAGGAACAGCAGGTCTTCGCACAGCTCAGTCTGGTTGTGCTGGCAGTAGAAGCACCGCCCACACGGTGCCGAGTTGGCCGCCACCACGCGGTCGCCGCGGGCGAAGCCGGTGACGCCGTCGCCGACGGCGTCCACCACACCGGCGAACTCGTGGCCGAACACTGCCGGCGGAACGATCATCCGCGCGTGGTAGCCGCGCCGGAACACCTTGGCATCGGTGCCGCAGGTCAGCGCCGCGCTCACTTTGACGCGGACCTCGCCAGGGCCGCAGTCGGGCACCGGCAGGTCCTCCAGACGCACATCCTCCGCGCCATAGAGCACGGCGGCCCGCATATGTCGTCCGTTGTTCACGGTTGGATGATCACTTTCAGAGAGTTGTCCGCAGGCCGGCTGGCCACGTCGAGCGCGGCCTGGATCTGGTCCAGACCAAAGTGGTGGGTGACCAGGGCCGCGACGTCGATGCGCCGGTTGAACACCGTGTCCGCGGCCGCCGCGTTGAGGTCCACGTCGCTGCTGTAGCTGCCCAGCACTTGCTTGTCGAGCACGCCGATCTCGCCCGCGTCGGCCTCGAACGGGTCGTTCGGTCGCGTTTGGGCGAACAGCACCACGCGCCCGCCGGGCCGCGCCAGGGCCAGCGCCGCGGCGACCAGCGCGCTGTGCGGCACGGCCAGGAAGACGGCATCGGCGCCGCGTTGGTCGCTGGCGGCCAGGACGGCGTCACGGACTCCGGCCGGTTCCACGGCCGTCGCCCCGAGTCGCTCAGCCAGCGCACGCCGGCCCGGCAGCAGGTCGGCGATGACCACGTGCGCGCCGCGGCTGCGGGCCAACTGCGCCAGCATCAGCCCGATCGGCCCGGCCCCGATCACGTGGACGGTGTCGCCGTCGCGCACGTCGGCGCGGGCGACCGCTTTGAGCCCGGTGTTCACCGGCTCGATGAAGCTGGCCTCGTCATCGGTGACGCCGTCGGGCACGGCGATGACGCCGCCGCCGGCGACGATCCAGTCCATGACGCGGACATACTGCGCAAAGCCGCCGCCGGCCGGCTCGAAGCCGGCGGTGATGCCGGTGCGCTTGTAGACGGCGCACTGTGAGGCCACACTGCGCCGGCAGAAGTGGCATTGGCCGCAAGGGATGTGGTGGTACAGCGCCACCCGCTGGCCGACCGACCAACCGCTGACGCCTTGACCGACGGCGGCGATCCGGCCGACGGTCTCGTGGCCGAAGATACGTGGCGCCGACTGCAGGCCGAGTTGGATCTTCTTCAGGTCGGTGCCGCAGACACCGCAGGCCGCCACTTCGACCAGCAGTTCGCCCGGTCCAGTCGCTGGCACCGGTACCGTCTCAATGCGCATGTCGCCCGGGCCGCGATAGACTGCGGCCATCATGGAGGAGGGAATCGTCCGCATACTCACCCGCCGCGCACAGTGTAGCACGCGACACCGGCGACGCGGACACCCTCTGCCAGGTGCTCAGAAGCTGACTTCGGACCGTCCGGCGGCGGCACAGTGGGCCTGGTAGAGCGCTTCGCCGTCCTGGGCGTACAACTCGGTGTAGCCGCAGTTGGCACACACGCGAGCGTGCAGCGTGGAGAGGACCGGGCCGCCGAAGATCAGCGCGTCCGGGTGCCGGTACACACACAACGTGACCGTCCCGCCGTTCTGGTCTCTCAGCACCGCGTCCGGCGTGACCCGCGTCGAACCGCACTTGGCGCAGTTGCTGCTGCTCATCCCAACCTGCTCCAGCAAGCCTGACTCTGCTGGCCATGATCGCACCAGACCGGCTTGGTCGGCAAGTGCGGCGCGGATTGGGCCAAGACGGGCCATATCGCCGCCGGGCGGTGCGAGCTATAGTCCATCAGAGACCGGAGCTCCGATGAAGCGGTTCGAGTTCCCCTTGGAGAGCGTCCTGCGCCTGCGGCGATTCCATGAAGCCGAGGCGCGGCAGGCGTTGCAGGAGGCGGTACTCGCTCGGAACGCTGCTGAAGAGGCTCTGAACCTGACGCGCAGACGGATTGCGGACGCCACCGAGCGGCTGACAGGGCAAGTGACGCAGATGAGTCCGGTCGAGGTCTCGAATGCCTGGCGAGACCTTGACTATCTTGAGCAAGTTGCCCTAAAGCAGGCGGCCGAACTGGCCGAACTGGAGTCAGTCGTCGCCATACGGCGCGAGTCCTACGTGGCGGCCCAGCGGGACCGAAAGCCCCTGGACCGCTTGAAGGAAGAGATGAAGCGGGACTATGACAAAGAGATAGACCGCGCCGACCAGGCTATCTGCGATGAGCTGGCCGTGATCGGCCACTCCCGCCGCGGGAGAGAGCCATGAACTCAGAGAACTTGGGCGGGACGCTCGCCCGAGTCACCCAAATCCAGGGGCTGCTGGACCGACTGAACCCGGAAGTGGCCCAAACCGGAACCCAGGCGCAGACAGCGCAGGGGACCTTCCAGGACGCGTTGGCCGCGATGTTGAAGCCGGCCGACCCGTCCCAGGTGGTCGCGGGCAAGACGGGGCAGACCGCTGCGCCGAAGCTGTCGCAGACCGCCGCGCTGGGCTTGCCGGTCACCCCCAAGCTCGACAAGCGTGGTTTTGAGAGCAACCTGCCGTCGGCCGATGCCGCCCAGGTGCAGCTCAAGTCAGCCATCGGCGCGGGCGCCGCCGGTACGCTGAGTGGCGTGCCGGCGAACATCCAGCAGTTGGCTCACCAGGCGGCCCAGAAGTACGGCGTCGACGAGGCGCTGATCCTGGCGGTCATCCAGACCGAGTCCGGCTTCCAGACCGACGCCGTGTCTCGCGCCGGGGCTCAAGGGCTGATGCAGCTCATGCCGGTGAACTGCCAGGAGCTGGGCGTCACCAACCCGCTCGATCCGGCGCAGAACATCGACGCCGGTGTGCGCCACCTCAAGCAGTGCCTCGATGCCTTCGGCGGTGACGTCAAGCTGGCGCTGGCGGCGTACAACGCCGGTGCCGGAGCCGTCAAGCGCCATGGCGGGATTCCGCCGTTTGCCGAAACCCAGGCCTACGTGCCGAAGGTGCTGGCCAGCATGGCCGATTACCAGGCCCAGCTCGGTGGCACCGGCGCCGCCGCGGGCCTGAGCGGTGTCCTGCCCACCTCGGCGGCCACTGGGGCCGCGGCCGTGGAGCAGGCCGAGAGCGCTTGCCCCGGCGGCACCTGCCCGAACCCGGTGGGCGGCGCGAAGGGCGCCGACGAGGAGGACGAGACCGAGGCGGCCGACGAGACCAGCAGTTGCTCTGGCCCCGGCTGTGCCAGCGGCATCGACCTCGACGCCGACGAGGTCTGGGTCTTCCCGGACGGCAGCGTACAGTTTGGTGGCCCCGAACCGAAAGGCCCGAACGACCACCCGATTCCGGCCGTACGGCCCGACGGCACCGTGACCGGCAAGGGCGCCGATGGAGCCGACGGCGCAGACGGCAGTGCGGACACCTCTGACAAGGATGACACCGACCCGTCCGCCATGGTGGACGCGCTGGTCGGTGCCGCTCTGGAAGCACCGATCATCAACCAACTGGTGACCGGCGCCGGCAGCACGCGCACCGCCCCGGCCCCTGAGCCGCCCAGCGGCGCTCCGGCGCCCGAGAGCGCCGGCGCCGTGCCGCCAGGCTCGGACGCCATCGCCGACAGCACCGGTGGCAGCCCGGCCACCTGGCAACCCGTGGCGTACCAGCCGGTCGGCCGGCAGAGCACGGGCTACCAGGCGGCCGCCACGCAGCCGACCACGACCGCGTCCTGGACGACGGCCGGCGGGCTGCAGTTGGTAGCCGATGGGACGGCGGCCGCCACGTCAGCCGCCGCGGAGTCGGCGGCCGCCAGCGGGGCGGCCCTGACGCCCGCCGCGGAGCGGCCCACGGTAGCGGTCCAGACCGACGCCGCCGCGGCGGCCAACGCCGCGGGCCAAGATGAGGACGCGG
>CAZHGD010000244.1:0-7099 GCA_964531735.1 uncultured Fimbriimonadaceae bacterium
GTCAGCCCTTGCCGCGGGCGGCTTGAGCCACACGAATAGACTCACACCCGGCCCAACGCCCAGCAGGTGTGCAGACTGCCATGGGCGGCTTGGTGTGGCGCTGTCAGCTCGCGGTCGGGTGGCACTGGTGGCTGGTCCACCAGTGCGTTGCCGAGCCGCCGCAGCACTGGCGGGCAAGCCGCCAGTGGCACCCAGACAGCCCGCAAATGGAGCTGCGCCGGGCTCCTCAGCCGGCCGGCGGCCACAACCCCAGCAACCGCCGGATGAGCACCACCTGCCCGCAATGGTACGCGTTGTGCGCACCCAGGTCGCCCAGCAGCGTGGCCACCGGCACCGGGCCGTCGTCGAAGAGCACCGGTCGCGCCAGCGCGTCGGCGTCGTGCGCCAACTCGCGCGCCGCGGCCAGCAAGGCCGTGAAGTCGGCCTGCACTCCGGGCCACTCGGCGATGGTTGGCCGCGGCCAGCACGGCGGCGCTTCGCCGGCCCGGCCGCGGGCGATCCAGGACAGGTAGAGCCGCATCCAGTAGACCATGTGCCCCACGCACTGGGCCACGGAGCTGCTCAGCCCGGGCGGCTCGGCCACCGCCTGCGCGGCGGTCAGTCCCGAGAGGATGTGCTCCGGATGCTCGAACGCGCCCTCGCCGGTCAGCGACCGGGTGAGCACCCACCGCAGCGGTTCGCTCTGGGTCACTTCGTCACCTCCGACCGCGCAGCAGGCGCCACAACAGAGCGCCGCACGCGCCTCAGCCGGTCGACGTCGGACCGGCGCCTGGCATGTCGCCCGACAGGGCCTGGGTGAGCAGATACGTGAGGGTGGCGTTGACGCTGAGCCCTTCGACGGCCGCCCGCTGTGCCAGGGCGCGGTGCAGCGATCGGGGCAAACGTGCGTTGAGGTGGCCGCTGTAGTCGCTGACCGGCGCTACGGCGGTCTGGCCCTCGCGCTCCAGCCCGGCCAGTACCGTGGCCAAACCGTTGACGAGCTCCGCGGCAGCTTCCTCGGGCGAGGCGCCCGCGCCCAGCACGTAGGGGAAGTCCGGGCCGGGGACCCGCGCCACCCAGTAGCCGTCCTCCTCGGCCACCAGCATAGGATAACGCCGGGCCTGCGCCACGTGCGCATCCGTTACCGCCAACGGCTCAGTCTGACCCTTCATCGGGCTCTCCCTGCTCCGCCTGCCACGCCCTCACGGCCGCCAGCGCCTCACGCGCGGCCTTGACATATGGCGGCAGCAGTCTGTCTTCTCGACCGTGTGGGGCAGCCACGTTCACGACCACGCCGGCGGCGGCGTGTCGGCAGCACCAGTGCCCTCGTCCGCCCTGGGCGCATGTGAAACCGGCAGCCTCCATGACCGCGATCAGTTCGCCCAACCGGACATTGCGCCCGGTCGCGAACAGCCGCTGCTCACGCTTGTCCTTGCTGCCCACGTCTGTGACCCACCCCACAGTGTACCCACATACGTGTGCAACTGCAACCTGCGCGTTACCCGCCCGCGCCCAGCCACTTCACCTGTTCGGCCGCGCTCAGTGCTGCTTCGCTGACCTTCAGCCGGCCGCCCACCGCCCGGTAGAGCCGGCGCACCGGGGTGGCCAGGAGCGCGCCGTGGTGCAGGCACAGGTCGCCCGGCGCGGTGAGCAGCGCCGCGGTGGTGAAGTCGCCGGCGCGGCGCAAGCCAGGCTGCCAGAGGTCGTCGGTGTAGGTCGCGTCGCGGCGCAGGTCGAGACCGGCCAGGTCGGCCACGCAGCGGGTCACCAGCGGCGCGAACGGCCGCGCCAGCAGCGCCGCCAGACCCGCCCGGCCGACGCCGATCAGCTCGACCTGGCCGCCGCGACCCTCCAGCCAGGCCAACGCCGTCAGCACGTCCTGCACCCGTTCGGCCAGTTCCGTACGGTTGTAGCAGGTGAAGAAGTTGGCGCGGGTGTCCCGCGGCGTGGCGAAGCGGAACGGCTCGATGCTCAGCACCGTCCGGCCGGCGGCCACCAACGCGTTGGCCAACACCTCGTCGGCGCCGACCACCAGCGCCGTGACCGGCCGGCCCGGCTGGCGCAGGCGCCCGCTCACCCGGTCACCGCGGCCCTTGCGGCTCAAGGTGACCGCTTCACCGTCCACCGTGGCGGCCACGTCGCGCGGCGCGACCGGCGCAATGGCCAGACAATGGCGCAGCGCCGGGCCGAAGCGGTCGCGGAACGTCCTGAGGCTGTCCACGTCGCCGGGCAGGCTGGCCGACAGCTCCCGGCCGCGGGCGGTGATCAGGCGCTTGATCAGCTCCTGCTCGCCGACCTGCTCGCGCGGCTTGCGCCCATCGGCGAAGGCTCGCAGGCCCTCGTCGGGCTCGGGCTGGAACGGCTGCTCGCGCAGGTGCGACGGGTCCGGGTCGTTGAGCAGCCAGCGGCCGAAGAAGGCGTAGACGGCCTCGCGGCTGGCCAGGTTGTAGTTGTGGCCCGTGTCCATCTGCACCCAGGCGAGGTGGTCCGCGGCGCCGAGCAACTGGTAGAAGGCCTTGGTGGCCGGACCTTCCAGGCGCGGCGTGTCCTTGGTCCAGTCGCCGGTGGCAGCCACCATCAGCATCGGCTTCGGCGCGGTGATCGCGCCGATCTCGACGTTGTTGGTGTCGACCCGCAGGCCCGGCGCGTTCTCGCACAGGCAGCCGCCCTGCATGTGCAGCGAGATCATGTTGACCGGCGCCGCCGCGGCGAAGCGGTCGTCCAGCGCGGTCAGGATGAAGGTCTGCGTGCCGCCGCCCGACTCGCCCGTGATGCCGACGCGCTTGGCGTCGACGTCCGGCAGGCTGAGCAGGTAGTCGAGCGCCCGCAGGCTGTTCCAGGTCTGCACACCGAACAGCGACACGCCCCACAGCGCGGCGATGTCGTTGCCCAACGCGAAGGTGCGATGGTCGAGGCCCAGACCGGTGTCGTTGTAGCCGGTCATGTCATAGGCGAAGACGACGTAGCCCTGCCGCGCGAAGTTGATGGCGCGGCCCGGCACACTGAACAGCTCATCGTTGGCCAGGCGGCCGCGCGCCATGTGGCCGTGCGGCGTGAGCACCGCGGGTAGCTTGCCGTGCCGTCCCAACGGACGATAGAGGTTGCCCCCCAAGACCAGACCCGGCCAGGACTCGAACCAGACCTGCTCGACGCTGTACCCGTCGCGCTCCACCCGGCCCGAATAATGCGGCTCGAGCGGCGGACGCTCGGGCATCGGCAGCAGACCGGCCGCGTTGGCCACCTGCTGGCGCAGCTCGGCCCGGCGGCGCTGCCAGGCCGCCTTGGTGGTCGCCGCCGGCGGCGGCACGGGCGTGTTCAGGTCGCGCGGTGGCGCCTGACGGGCATCGACAGTAGGGGTCTCGCTGGCCATCGCGGCCTCCTTGGCCCAGACACAGGCGACCAGTGCCCCAGCCACGGCCAGCCACCGCCCACGGCGACCGGCCCGCGCGCCGCGCACACCCATGATCAGGCTCCGCACCGGAGCTTCCTGGCCGCGCGGCCGACTCCTTCGGGAGGTGGCGGCCGGTCCGCGGGCAATGGTGGCCCCAGCTCGATCGGAGACGGACCATGGGCTCACGTTACGACTTCCACATCCACACCCACCATCTGCGCTGTGCCAACGGCACCATGCAGGTACCCGACATCCTGCGCCGCTCGGCCGAACTGGGCGTGGAGACACTGGCCATCACGGACCACCTCAACGCGCCGGAGTTCCTGCCGAAGCATCTGCTCATCAAGGACGAACTCGCGGCCTGCGAATCCGATCTGGAGATCTACTTCGGCGTCGAGGTCAACGTCATCGACAGCGCCACCGGCGCGGTGTCCATCGACCAGGCGCAGATGGATGCGGCCGGCTTCGAAGTGGTCATCGGCGGCGTACACAGCTCCTACCACCAGGAGCCCGACCGGCGGAGCATCATCGACCTGCAACAGAAGCTGATGCTGGCGGTGGTCGCCAACCCGCTGATCGATGTGCTGGTCCACCCGTGGTGGTTCGGCAACTCCGAGTTCAAAGAAGGTGGCCCGATGGCGTGGTTCACCTCGATGGACGACATCCCGGCGCATTTCGCCACCGAACTGGGCGAGGCGGCCGTGGCCCACCACACGGCGGTCGAAGCCAACTGGGGCGCCATCTGGGCCAATCCGACCTACACCGACCGCTTCAAGGAGCAGTACACGCAGTACATGCTGGACATCGCCGCGACCGGCGCCAAGATCGCGCTCGGCTCCGACGCCCACGACATGAGCCACCTGGACTGGGTCCACGCCGGCGCCGACCATCTGGCCGCGCTGGGCATCGACGGCGACCAGCTCTGGCGACCGGCGCCGCGCTAGCCTGCGCGGTCGTCCTCCAGCGCGTACGCCTCGGCAATCGCCTTGCCCGGGTCGAACAGCTCGTCGATCTCCCCGAGCTGTTGCTCCAGCACGCACGGCGGCTCGTAGGTGTCCAGGTCTTCACCGTCGGCGAAGCCCTGGATCAGTTCGACCACGTAGAGGAAGGTCCGCACTGGGATGTCCGGCGGCACGCCGTGGTCGACGGTGGGAATGTAGCGGCCGTACTGCCGGGCGACGCGGTAACGCTCGACCACCTCGGCGCGGGCCCGCGCCTTGTCGAAGCGGAGTTCGCGCTTGTCGATGCCGCCGGAGATGTACAGACCCGGGTAGTCGCGCAGGTACTCCGCGGGGTCGTTGCCGGCGGCGATCTCGAGCGGCTGGATGCCGTCGATGGCACTGGGGTACATGGTGGCGATGATGTCGCGGTTGTGACCGTCCGAGTCCATCTCGACCACGGTCACGCCGCGCTCCTTGAAGAACTGGTACAGCCGCTGGTAGCGCGGCAGCATGAACTCGCGGATCATCGCCGGCGAGATCATGCACTGGCCTTTGAACGCCATGTCCTCGTTGAGACAGACCTTGTCCACGCGAATCCGGCGCAGCGGCTCGTCGAGCAGCTCCATCAGGAACCAGGTCCAGTACTCCATCATCTCGTGGACGAGCTGTGGCTGGTCGTAGAACATCATCGACAAGCCTTCGAACCCGCACATGTCGCGGATGGTCCAGTAGAGACATGGCACGGTGAGGAAGACGGGCGCCGCGGCCTGGTTGCACTGGTCGACCAGGTTCCACCAGTTCGGTCCATCGCCGACATGGCGGTAGCGGTTCGGGTTCAGGTCGGTCAGCGGTGCGCCGTCGCCACCGGGCCCGGTGCGCTCGGGTGAGTGCGGGTCGAACTTGGCGCGCATCTCCGCCCAGGTGGCCGGGTCCTTGACGTAGTGCTCCAGGTAGCTGCGCGTCACGAACCCGTCGGTCGGCTGCTTGATGGCATCGAGCCGGCGGCAGCCCCAGTGGTCGCGCCAGATGCGGTAGTTGCCGTGCTCCTCCAGCACCTCTTCGGTGAACGGCGGCACCGGCCCGCAGTAGAACTTGCCCAGACCCGCCGCCGGGTCCTGGCCCACGAAGGAACCCCAGGAGCGAATCTGCTCCTCGGTCAGGCCCTGGCGCCGCCAAGCGGCGAGGGTCGAGGCTCGGGGCCAGCCGAACCAGTACGGCATGCGGTCGACCGGTTCGCCCTTGGCGACGGCCAGGAATCGTTCACGATGAGTCATCGGCCCGCTCCGCTGTCTGGGCGGAGGTTACACCGGAGCGGCGGAACACCTTCCGCCCGATCAGACGGTGGCTGACTCGCGGCGGCCGATGCTGTGATACTCGAACCCGGCCTGGCGGGCGGCCTCACCATCCAGGAGGTTGCGGCCATCGACGATCACCGGCGTGACCATACGCGCGCGCAGGGCGTCGTAGTCGGGCTGGGCGAACTCCGGCCACTCGGTGGCAACCATCAGCGCGTCAGCGCCTTCGGCCGCCGCCAACGCATCGTCGCAGTAGGTCACCTCATCGCTGGGGGGCAGCGCCTGCCGGGCCGTCACCGACGCCTGCGGGTCGTAGAGCCGCAGGCGCGCGCCGTCGGCGAGCAGACGCTGCGCCAGGGCCAGGGCCGGCGCGCCACGCACATCATCGGTGTCGGGCTTGAACGCCAATCCCCAGACCGCGACGGTCTTGCCGCGCGTGACCCACAGCGCGCGCTGCAACTTGCCGGCCAGCCGGTCGATGCGCTGGCCATTCAGCTCGTCCACCGCGCGCAGCAGGTCCATATCGACGCCCAGTTCCTGCCCGATGCGGATGAACGCCCGCACGTCCTTCGGGAAGCAGGAGCCGCCGTAGCCCATGCCGGCCCGCAGGAACGCCGCGCCGATGCGCGCGTCGAGGCCCATGCCGCGGGCCACCGTCTCCACATCGCCGCCGGCCGCCTCGCACAGATCGGCCATCATGTTGATGTAGCTGATCTTCAGCGCCAGGAACGAGTTGCTGGCGTGCTTGATGATCTCCGCGGTGCTGACGTCGGTGACCACCTTGGGGCACTGATACGGCTCGTACAGCTCCAGCAGCAGGTTCTTGGCGCGCTCGGTCTCGGCGCCGATGACGATGCGGTCGGGATGCAGGAAGTCGCTGACGGCCGTGCCTTCGCGTGTGAACTCGGGGTTCGAGGCGACATCGAAGTCGGCGGTGCTGCGGTGGTGCAGCCGCACGGTGCGAGCAATCCAGCCGGCGGTCTTGACCGGCACGGTGCTCTTCTCCACCAGCAGGCGGTAGCCGGTCAGGTGCCCCGCGACCACGCGTGCGACGCGCTCGATCTGGCTCAGGTCGGCGCGGCCGTCCTCGCTCTGCGGCGTGCCGACACACAGGAACAGCACGTCCGAACTGGCCACGCCGTCGCCGATGCCGCAGGTGAAGCGCAGCCGGCCGGCGGCCAGGTTGCGCTGGAGCAGTTCACCGACGCCAGGCTCGAAGATCACCGGGTCGCCTTGCGCGAGCCGCGCCACCTTGGCCTGGTTCTCGTCGACGCCTACCACGGTGTGGCCCTGGTCGGCAAAACAGCAAGCCGTGACGAGTCCCACGTAGCCGGTACCGATGACCGTTACCTTCACCTCAATCTCCTCTGCAGACGGCAGTGCGGGCTGGTCACTCCATCGTACCACGCCGATGTGACACGAGTGGGACAGGCCGGCAGGCAGGGCTGAGTCAGAGTCATAGTCCATCGGGTCAAAGCTCTTGGTGCCAACCA
>CAZHGD010000245.1:0-6884 GCA_964531735.1 uncultured Fimbriimonadaceae bacterium
CTCGACGCGGCCGCGGAGCGTTACCAGTCGGCGGCGGCCGCCGCCAAGGGCCGGCGGCCACAGGCGCTGGCCCTCGCCGGCCTGGCGCAGGTGGGCCTGCGCACGGGCGATCGCGGCGCGGCGCTGGAGGCCGCGGAGCAGGCGTCGCGGCTCGACTTCGGCTGTGTCGAGGCGCACCTGGCGCGTGGTGCGGTGGCCGAGCTGGCGGATGAGTGGACCAAGGCCCTGGAGTGCTACCAGTTCGCCGAGGCCGCGGCGCCGGACGACGTGGGCGTGCAGCGGCACCTGGGCCTGACGCTCTGCCAGATGGAACGGTGGCACGAGGCGGTCGGGACGCTGAGCAAGGCGCTGGCGGCTGATCCGAGCGATGCCTGGCTGTGCGCCAAGCTGGGCGAGGCTTTCCGCGGCACGGGCCAGATGGACCACGCGCGGGCCTGCTTCGAGGAGGCGCTGAACCAGGGGCTGGAGTCGCCCTACGCCGAAGGCGTCCGCGCCTGGCTGAAGCGTGAGGACGACCGGCGGCGCGAAGCCGAGGCTCGCGCCGCGGCCAAAGCGGTAGTGGTGGCACCGACTGAGGTCGCAGAGGAGGATTACGACCCGGACACCTCCGATCCCGACTTCGAGGTTCGCCGGCCGCGCCGAACCGAGGACACCGATGTGCGGCAGCGCGTGCTGCGCAAGGCGGTGGCCGACCTGGACTTCGATCCCGACACGCAGGTGCGCTGCCGGGTCTGCAAGTGCCCGAACGAGAAGGGCGCCGAGCGCTGCCAGCGGTGCGGCCACGCCCTCGACTTTGTCGAGGTGCGCTATGAGGCCAGCCGGCGCCCGTGCTTCGTGGCCACGGCGGCGATGGGCAGTGCCCTGGCGCCCGAAGTGGCGACGCTACGGTGCTACCGCGACCAGGTCTTGCTGGCGCGGCCCGCCGGTCGGGCGTTCATCTGGGTGTACGAACGAGTTGGTCCGGTGCTCGCGCGCTGGATCGAGGCCCGGCCGCGGTGGCGCCGGTGGGTGAGCCGGTTGGTCGTGGCGCCGGCGGCGCGTTGGGCCGCGCGAAGGATGGAGCGAGGTTGATGCTGAGACAGACGTCGCTGCACGGCCGCCACGAGGCGGCCGGGGCGCGCATGGTCGAGTTCGGGGGGTGGTCGATGCCGGTGCAGTACCAGGGCATCGTGGCGGAGCACCGCGCCTGCCGGACCGCCGCCGGGCTGTTCGATGTGAGTCACATGGGCGAGTTCGACGTCAGCGGTCCTGGGGCCGCGGCGTTCCTCGAGCAGGCGCTGACCAATCGGGTGGCCGATCTCAGCGTGGGCCGCTGCCGCTACGCGCTGCTCTGTGCACCCGACGGTGGCGTGCTGGACGACCTGCTGGTGTACCGGCTGGGCGAGGCGGCGTTCCGGCTGGTGGTCAACGCGGCCAACATCGGTGGCGACTGGACTTGGTTGCAGGGCCTGCCGCGCGAGGACGCCGAGCTGGTCGACCAGAGCGATGGCACCGGACTGATCGCCGTGCAGGGCCCGCGGTCGCCGGCCGTGCTCGCGGATCTGCTCGACGCCGACGCGGCGGCGCGGTTGTCGGCCCTGCGCTACTACCAGTTCGGCCACTTCGAGCTGGCGGGTGCGCCGGCGGTCATCTCGCGCACGGGCTACACCGGCGACCGCGGCTACGAGGTGTTTGTGCCCGCGGCGCAGACGGGCTCGGTGTGGGACGCACTGGTGTCGGCGGGTGAGCCGCACGGACTGGCGCTGGTCGGCCTGGGTGCCCGCGACACGCTGCGGCTGGAGGCCGGGTTCTGTCTGCACGGCCACGAGTTGTCGCCGGCCATCGACCCCCTGTCCGCGGGTCTGGAGCGGTTCGTGGCCCTCGACAAGCCGTTTGTCGGGCGCGATGCACTGGTGGCGGTGTCTGCCAGTGGACCGGCCAGGCGACTGATCGGCCTGGAGGTGGTGGGACGCCAGGTCATCCGCGAGGGCTGCCGGATAGAGGTCGATGGACGCGCCGTCGGACAGGTGACCAGCGGCACCTTTGCGCCGTCGCTGGACCGCTCGGTCGGGTTGGGCTATGTGCGGGCCGAGCTGGCCAGGCCCGGGGGCGAGGTGACCGTGTCAGTGCGCGAGCGGCCGGTGCCGTGCCGGCTGGTGCAGCCGCCGTTCTACCGGCCGGCGCAGGCGGGCTGAGTTGGCCGAAGGAACCGCCACGCCCACCGCCGGCGTTGACGGATCCAGGATGCAGAGCCATTCGTCGGGGGATAGTCGAGTCGAGCTGGCCGAACTGCGCGCTGAGAACCAGCGGCTGCGCGCGGTCCTGGACGCCGTGGCTCGCACGCACTCGCACCGCGACCTCGAGGCGTCGCTGGATGCGGTGCTCGACGCCGCGGCCGATCTGCTCGGCGCCGACCGCTGCGCGGTGGTCATCGGCAACGCCGGGAGCCCCGAGCGCACGGTGCGCCGCGCGCGCGGGCTGTCTGAAGCCTACTGCCAGCATCTGGCCAGCGGGCACCTGCCACTGCTACAGCAGTTGGTCGAGAGCAGTTGGTTCAGCGTCCGCGATGCCACCCTGCCCGCCGAGTACCCCGTGGCCGAGCCGGTCCGCCTGCTGATTGCTGAGGAGGGCTTCCGCGGCATCACCGGGTTTGCCCTGAAGCATGCCGGCGAGCCACTCGGGGCGCTCGTGCTGTACTTCGACCAGCCCCGGCAGCTCAGCGGTTTCGAGCTCGAGTTGGGCCGTGTGCTGGCCGACCGCGTGGCCTTGGCGCTGGTCCATGCGCGCGAGCTGGCGCTGGCCGAACAACTCCATCAGGAGCGTGAGACGGCGCTGCGGCGATTGCAGGCCATTCTGGACCGCATTCGCGACCTGGTGGTCGTGTGGAACCCCGAGTTCCAGGTCGAAGTGGCCAACGCCACGGCGCAGGACTTCCTGTTGGCGGCGCGCCGCCTGGGCGACTGCCGGCCGCTGGGCGGGCTGTTGTCGCCCGACGGCGACTGCCCGGTGCAGCAGGTGCTGCGTGAGGCCCGGTCGGTAGTCGACTGCGAGGTGGAGGTCGACGACCGCGTCTTCTCCATCGACTGCCATCCGGTGGTCGACCCACAGACCGGTGAGGTCCGAGCGGTGGTCGAGCATGCGCGCGACGTCACCGTCAGCCACCGCCTGCAACGCGAGTTGGCCGACAAGGAAGCGTTCATGCGGCTGTCGCTGCAGCGGGCGCCGGTGGGCATCGCCTATCTCGAACAGCCGGACTACACGATCATCGAGGCCAACGAGACACTCGCTCGGTTGACCGATCGGCCCGCGGCGTACTGGGTCGGCCGACCGTTCCTCAATCTGTTCGCGCTCAGCGACCAGCCGGCGCTGGAGGCGGCCGTGCTCGAGGCACTCAGCCGGGGCCAGTGCAATGTCGATCAGGCCGGCCTGCTGCAACGCAATGGCGAGCTGCGACCGGTCAGCGTCGTCCTCGGCTGGTTCGAGGTCGGCGAGGGTCGCCGCATCATGCAGTGCATCATCAAGGACGTCAGCCTGCGGCTGCAGGTGCAGGCGCAGTTGGTGGAGCAGGAGAAGCTGGCGGCGATCGGCCAGTTGGCCTCGGGCGTGGCCCACGAGCTGCGCAACCCGGTGGGGATCATCGTCGGCGCGCTGTTCGATCTGGAGGAGATCCTGCACTCGGACGATCCGGACGTGATTGAGGACCTGACCATTGCGCGCGAGGAAATCCTGCGCGTGCAGGAGGTCATCAACAACGTGCTGGAGTTCGCGCACGGCGGCTCCGCCGGCCGCGAGTGGGTCGGCATCGGTGCGCTGTTGCAGCAGACGGTGACGCTGCTCCGCAAGGGCATGGCGACGCGTGATGTCGGCGTCGAGATGGAGTTGGGCGCAGTACCGGACGTCTGGGCCAACCGCAGCGCCATGCGGCAGGTCGTGCTGAACCTGGTCACCAACAGCTACCAGGCCACGCGCGATGGCGGCAGCATCCACATCCGTCTGTGGCAGGCCGATGAGCAGCACGTGGCCTTTACGGTGACCGACACCGGCGAGGGCATGACCAAGGACGTGCTGGCGCACATCTTCAACCCGTTCTTCACGACGCGCGAGCCGGGCGCCGGCGCCGGGCTGGGCCTCAGCATCGTCTACTCGGCGGTGCGCGAGCACGGCGGCCAGGTACTGGTCGAGAGCGTGCCGGGGGTGGGCAGCACGTTCCGCGTGCGCCTGCCCATCCGGGCCGCCGAGACGCCGCGTCGCGAGCGTCTGCTGCCGCTGCCGGCCAGTCCGGACGAGCTGTTCTAGCCGGCGCCGCACCACGGAGGATTGGCCCGGCGGGGAGCCAACACTGACCTGACGCCTGTCGAACAAGGAAGGGAGTCTCACTGTGGACCTGGCGGACTACCAGCGACTGGATGAAGCGTATCTGGTACAGAACTACGGCCAACGCCTGCCGATCGCATTCGAGCGCGGCGAGGGCGTGTACCTCTACGATTCATCCGGGCGTCGTTACCTCGACTGGCTGGCCGGGATCGCGGTGAACACTCTGGGCTATGCGCACCCGCGCCTGACCGAGGCGCTCTGCCAGCAGGTGCGGCAGTTGCTGCACAGCTCCAACTACTTCCTGGTCGAGCCGCAGATTCTGCTCGGCAAGTACCTGGTGGAGCTGTCCGGCCTTGACCGGGCCTTCTTCTGCAACAGCGGAGCTGAGGCCAACGAGGCATTGCTGAAGGGCGCCCGTCGCTGGAGCGCCGCGCGGTGGGGCGAGGGCGTGCGGCCGACCGTGCTGACCTGTCGGAACTCGTTCCACGGCCGCACCTTGGCCACGCTGACGGCCACGGCGCAGGACAAGATCCAGAAGGGCTTCGCGCCGCTGATGCCCGGGTTCGGCTATGTGCCGTTCAACGACCTGCCGGCGACGCGAGCGGCCATCGACCAGACCGTCTGCGCCATCCTGGTCGAGCCGGTGCAGGGCGAAGGCGGCGTGAACGTCGCCACGCCGGACTACCTCAAGGGGCTCCGCGCCTTGTGCGACGAGGCCGGCATTCTGTTGCTGCTCGACGAGGTGCAGTGCGGCGTCGGCCGGACCGGCACCATGTTCGCCTATGAGCAGTACGACATCAAGCCGGATGCCTTTTCGCTGGCCAAGGGCCTCGGCGGCGGCGTGCCCATCGGCGCCATGGTCTGCCGGCAGGAAATCGCCGACGCGCTGACGCCGGGCTCGCACGGCACGACCTTCGGCGGCAACCACTTGGCCACGCGCGCCGGCCTGGCCGTGATCGAGACGATCCTGTCCGACAACCTGCTGCCGCGGGTCCGCGAGGTCGGCGCGCGCCTGGAAGCCGGCCTGCGCACGCTCTGTGAGCGGCTGGAGTGCGGGGTCGAGGTGCGTGGGCGCGGGCTGATGCTGGCGCTGGAACTCTCAGCCGACATCGCCGCGGCGGCCCGCGACGCCGCGGCCGAGCGCGGCCTGATCGTCAACGCGGTCAAGCCCAACACCCTCCGCATCCTGCCGCCGCTGATCCTCAACGCGGCTCAGGTGAACGAGGGCCTGGCGATCCTCGAAGCGGCCATCAGGGCAGTGGCCTGACCTGCCGCAGGGCGTTGCGCCAGATGGTCATGCCGGGGCTGCGGGTGCGCCACGCGGCCCCGGCCAGCACACTCGCCCGGGCGCCGGCCTGGCCGTAGATGGGCGTGTAGCCGCTGCCATCCGCATTGACCACCGCCACGCCGGACAGCGTGCTGAGCACCAGCTTGCCGTCGGCCCGCCAGCCGGCGGCGAGATGGTTGTGGGCCGCCTCGATCAGTGCGGTCTTCCCGGTCTCACGGTCGAAGATGGCCACGTCCCACGATTCGGCATCGGTGAACTGCCCGTCGAGGGCCCAGTAGCGTCCGCCGGGCGCCGCCTGGAGGCGCATCGGGTACTCGGTCGAGCCCAGCGTCAGGCCGGTCCGCACCCATTGGCGGCCGCCCCCGATGTCCGTGAGCAGCAGCTTGACCTGTCGCCGCTTGTCCACCTGGCCGGCGGCCAGTGTGCCGCCGCGCGCGTCCCAGCCGTAGGCCACCGGGTAGAGGCCGCGCAGCACGGCGCGGCGCCGGCCGCGCAGGTCGCACAGGCCGAGGTCGATGCGGTCGATCTCGCCGCGCTTGAACAGCAGTTCCAGATAGGCCAGGTGCTGGCCGTCCGGCGACGGGCCGTCGGCCGTGACGAACGGGAACGGATCGAGCGGCGCCTCGCCGCTGGGCACCAGGCGCTTGGCACCACCGTCCATGGTGACCCGGAACAGGCCACGCTCGGTCAGGCAGTAGCCGGCCGGCTCCTGATGGTCCCAGGCCGACAGCAGGGCCAACCGGCAGCCACGGATGTGGATCTCGCGGGGCTCGCCACCGCCGGCGGGCACCACGAACGACCGAGGCAGGTCGGACTGCGCGGCCTCGCTACCGCTCCCGCGCAGCCGCCAGGCGCTGATCAGGTTGCCGCGGTGCGACCAGGCCGGCAGGTACCAGGTGGTCCCGTCCGACGGCGCCGCGAGCACCTGACGGTGCGAGCCGCCACCGAAGGGCGCAGTGAAGATGCCGAACGGCTCGGGCTGCTCCTCCCACGAGCGTTGCGAGGCCATGAGGGCGAGGTTCCGGCCGTCGGGCGACCAGGACGTGATGTAGAGCGGGAAGCCACGATATGTCGGGTAGGGCTGACCCGAGCTCAGGTCCAGCGACCAGAGCGCGAAGGTGCCGTCGCCGGGGTCCTCGCGGTCGCGCAGCGAGAACACCGACAGTCGCTGCCCGGTGGGGTCGACCTCGAGTGGAATGAACATCACCGGTCGCTGGTCGGTCGGCGCGGCGGCCGGGCGCGGGCCGGCGGCGCCGTGCGGCAACAGCAGCGAGCCGGCGCAGGCGGCCAGACCGCCGGCGGC
>CAZHGD010000246.1:0-6787 GCA_964531735.1 uncultured Fimbriimonadaceae bacterium
GGCTTGCCGCCGGAGATCTCCGCGCGCGGGCTGTCATCCGGTGGGTGGCCGTCCCAGGCCGCCGAGGGGTCGTCGTGGTAGGTCTGGTCCCAATCGGGCGGGACGCTGATGCCTTCGAACTCCCACTGGGCGAGTTTGCCGATGCGGCCCCAGTTGGCCTCGTCGGTGTAGGCCACGGCGTCGCGCTGGAAGCCGGCCGGGAACTGCCAGTAGATGCGCTCGAGCGTGCTCTCGTGCACGTGTTCGTCGATGCTCTGGCCCGGCATCAGCGTGGCGTCCAGCATGATGAAGATGTTGCGCGGATCGCAGGCGCGCAGCACGCGCTGGTCGCGTTGCCACCACTGCAGAATGAGGTCGCAGAAGCGCTCGACCTTGGCGTCGTCCTGGACCCCGACCTTGCCGGCCTCGAGGTGGAAGATCCGCCGCCAGAGCTCGATGGTCGGGCGGTCGACCAGCACCTGGTAGAGCAGACGCCGCTTGAACGCGTCGTCGATGATGTCGTCCTTGTTGAGGTTGGTGGACAGGAACAGGCGCTGCTTGTAGGGCACGCGCATCGACGAGCCGCCGCCGAACTTGACGATGCTCTCCTGCGACTCCAGCGGGTAGATGAACTGGTTCAGGATCATGTTGTGATCCTGCGTCTGCCGGCCGAGGTCGTCGAAGATGAACACGCCGTTGTTGGCCTTGACCTGTGGCGGCGCGTCATAGACGCCGTCATAGGCAATCTCGAAGTGCTCCACGCGGAACTCGGTGCCGACCACGACCAGTGGCGCGTGGCAGATCAGCCAGCGCTGGTCAGGCTGCAAGTAGACGAGGCGCTGGTAGGGATCGAACGACTCCGGCGTGGCGTCCTGCTCTTCCTTGTCCATCAGGTCGGGCCACAGCGTGTGGTAGGCCGGGTCGTAGAGGCGGACCACCCGCCCGTTGAACTCGAAGGCAAACGGCAGGACGGTCGGCTCGCGGTCCATCAGGCGGTGCAGGCCGCCGGTGACCAGCGTCTTACCGTTGCCGGCCGGGCCGTAGAAGAACAGGCTCCGCTGTGAGTTGTAGCCCTCTTTGAGCGTCTTGATCAGCTCCGGCCGCAAGGCGTAGCCGTGGAACGCCTCGACGACCTCGTCCTCACTGACGCGATGGGTGTGCTGGGCCTGCTCGAGCACCTTCTGGCAGTACTCGTGGTAGGGCACCGGCGCCGGGCCGATATAGGCGTCCTCGCGCTCCAGTTCGAGACAGATCCGCCGGCCTTCGGCGGTCAAGTCGAAGTGGAGCGGCTTGAGGTCGGCGATGACCTTGCGGTCGCGCAGTTCGCGCAACAGGTCGTCCATCACGCCGATGTTCAGGTGCAGGAAGTCGGCGATGGCTTGGAACGTCATCGCCCCTTTCTGCTTCAAGGTCTTGAGCGCCAGCCCCTCCAGAACCCGGGCGCTGACACCGGACTCCTCAAAGGTCTTCGGCTCCGCCGGCCGGATGAGCGTGTTGGCGACGGTCAACTCGCCATCGACCGCTTCCTTCTCCGCACGCTCCACCGCTTCACGAATGATCTGCCGGCGGCGCTCACGATCGGCTTGTTCCTCTGGGCTCAGGAAACGCATGACCGCGCACTCCCACTGCTAGGCTGATGGTCCACCCGTGGATCATTCCACTGGGTGCAGTCTATCACTGTGGCCAGTGGAACTGCAAGGGCCACCGTGGTTGCGCGGGTGTCCGACGTCGCGGCCAGATGGGCGCGCTGGCTACGCCGGTGCGAGCGCCTCTTCGGCGGCGCGCGTGGCGTCGAGGAGTTGCTTCAGGTAGAAGGGCTTCTGGAGCACTTCCACCACGAAGGGGCAGTGGTCGAACTGGTCGAGGGTGGCCACAAAGCCGCTCAACACGACCACGGGGATGGGTTTGGCCTGGCAGTGCCGCTGCAGCCACTTGAGGACTTCGAGGCCGCTCATCCGAGGCATGCGCAGGTCGAGGAAGATCAGGTCGGGCCGCGCCGTGCTGACGGCCTCCAAGACGGCGTGGCCGTCGCCGACCTCGGTCACTTCGTGTCTGGCTTCGCGCAAGGCGGCCGCCACAGAGGCCCGGACTCCCGGCTCATCGTCGGCCACCAGAACGTTCATGCCACACTCCTGCCGCCCACGGTGGGCGCTGCTTGCCTGCCACCTGCTGGCACCGGTCTCCGGCCCCGCTTGGCACCATACCGCCTCCCGTCGGTCTGATGGCCTGGCGACCGGTCTGTCCTGGCCGCTCCGAACACCGTTCGGATGGCGGCCGGGGCACCGTCAACCAATGATAGGCACGTCGCCTCACCATCGGAGCGGCGAAGCTGTGGAGTGTTTGTTGATCCTTCGTTGCGACGCGGTGGAGAGGGGGTGACTCGCCGGTCAGCCGGCAGTGGGGTCCGGTGCGGCGACGTCGAGGATGGCGGCACTGAGCAGATAGCCGCGGTAGCGCCGGGTCTCCAGGAAGCGCCCCAGGCCACCGGCCTGATCGAGCTTCTTGCGCACCCGGTAGATGTGGACCTCGAGTGTCTTGCTGTCGGCCTCGACGTCGCCCTCCCAGACGAGTTGGGTGAGTCGCTCCTTGGCCAGCAGCGTGCCGAGGTTCTCGCACAGGGCGGCCAGCAGGTCGAACTCCTTGCCGGGGAAGTCGTACAACTGCCCGAACACGGTCACGTTCTGCGAGCGTAGATCGATGGTGATCGGCCCGTAGGTGCGCACGCTGCCCTCGGTGGCGGCCTGGCGACCCATCGCCACGCGTCGCAGCGCGGCCCGGATTCGGCCGACCACGGACTCGCGCTGGAAGGGCTTGACGATGTAGTCGTCGGCGCCGGCCTCCAGGCCGACGATCTCATCGTAGAGCTGGTCACGCGCCGTGACGAAGATGATGGGCACGGGCGAGAACTGCCGGATCCGCCGGCAGCAATCGAACCCGTCCACCTCGGGCATCATGATGTCGAGCGTGACCAGGTCATAGCGGTCACGCCGCAACATGGCGATGGCTTCTTCGGCGCTGAACGCCTCATCCACCGCGAAACCGGACGCCCGGAGGATGATACGCAGCAACTCCCGCGAGTTGCTGTCGTCGTCGACCACCAGTATGCGACCTTCGCTCATGGCTCCCCAATCCACCTGCTGGCCCTAGCCGCCGCTTCGCTGCATCTCCGCGAGCGCCGACACCGCGTACTGGGCCAAGCAGTAGACAGCGTAGGCGACCACCCAGCTGGCCACCATCATGCCACCGAAGCTCTTCGACGCGTCGGCCCACGAGCGCGAGAGCGCGTCGTCGCCGTGCTGGCGCTGGTAGATCGTCTGCCAGACACACAGCCCGGTCATCACCGGCAGACCCAGCAGCAACAAGACCAGCACGGGCCGCACGATGGACCACAAACCGGCCAGATGCACCTGTCCCACGAACGCTTGCCTCGTGCCCAACTATAGCACACCGCGGGCCGCGCTGCACCCGTGCCGCCAACCGCCTGGCGAGGCGGGCAGGAGACCCGCCGACCAAGGCGAACCGACCGCTGGCGGAGGTGTGAGAGCGCGGCATGCATGTACTGATCGTCGGGAGCGGTGGACGGGAACACGCGTTGGCCTGGGGCCTGTCGCGGAGCCCGAGTGTGACGCGGCTGTCTGCCTGGCCCGGCAACCCGGGCATCGGCCAGTTGGCAGCTTGCCTGCCCGGTCGGGTCGATGACCTCGACGGCATCGTGGCCGCGGCCCGGCGCGAGCGGGTCGACCTGGTGGTGATCGGGCCCGAGGGGCCATTGGTCGCCGGCTTGGCCGACCGTCTGCGCCAGGCCGGCGTCGCGGCGTTCGGCCCGTCGGCCGCCGCCGCGCGGATCGAGGGCAGCAAAGTCTTCAGCAAATGCCTCTTCCGCGCAGCGGGCATCCCCACGGCCGCTTTCGAGGTGTTCGACGACGCGGATGCCGCCGATCGCTACTTGCAGCGCGTCGGCGCGCCGATCGTGGTCAAGGCCGACGGCATCGCCGCGGGCAAGGGTGCCATCCTCTGCGCCACGTTGGACGAGGCCCACGCGGCGGTCGATCAGGTCATGCGCGAGCGCTGCTTCGGTGACGCTGGCGCGGCCATCGTCATCGAGGAGATGATGAGCGGTCCGGAGATCAGCGTCATGGCGCTCGTGGATGGCGAGACCGTGCTGCCGCTGCCGGTGTCGCAGGATCACAAACGTGCGCTCGACGGCGATCGCGGGCTCAACACCGGCGGCATGGGCGCTTACAGCCCGGTGCCGAGCTTCTCCGACGAGGTCATCGACGAGATCATCGAGACCTGTCTGCGCCCCACGGCGGTGGCGCTGGCCGAGGGCGGCTCGCCTTACTGCGGCGTGCTCTACGGCGGCTACATGCTGACCCCGGAAGGAATCCGCACGCTCGAGTACAACTGCCGTTTCGGCGACCCGGAGACCCAGGTCGTGGTGCCCCGGCTGGCCGGTGACCTCGGGGCGACACTGGCGGCGGCGGCGGCGGGCCGGCTGCCGGAGGCCGAACTGAGCGTGCGACCGCAAGCGGCGGTGTGTGTGGTCATGGCTTCCGGTGGGTATCCCGAAGCGTACCAGACGGGCCAGCCCATCAGCGGTCTGGAGCAGGCGGCGGCGCTGCCCGAGGTGATGGTCTTCCACGCCGGCACCAAGCTGGCCGGTGACCAGATCCAGACCGCGGGCGGCCGGGTGCTGGGCGTGACGGCCACCGGCGACGGGCTCCAGGCGACCATCGCCAGGGCTTACGACGCCGTGGCGCGGATCAGTTGGGCCGGACATCATTACCGCCGCGACATCGCCTCTCAGGCGCTGAGCGGCGGCGGGGCGTAGACCGCGGAGGACGGACAGGCATTGACCAGACGAGTGGCTGATGGACGGTCCCAGCGAACGGGGCGTCGATGAACAGTAGCGAGGATCCTGCCAACCAGGGCGCGTTGCCGCGGCCGTGGACCGAGGCCGAGTGGGAGCGGTTCATCCGCGAACACGAAGGCCGTCCGGCCGAACCGCCCGCCGCCGACTGGGACGACGAGGCCCTGCTCGTCCAGCTCGGCCTCAGTGAGCCCGACCTGCCCGGCCCGGACCGCAGCGAGGGCCTGCGCGAAGACTTCGGCGACGAAGAGGGCGCGCAGATCCGCCACATTCCGGCCTTCCGCTTGGCGCACGAGTTCGCCGCCGCGGTCCGGGCGCAGCACGAAGCCGAGCTAGGCACGGCCGGCTCCGCGGCTTGGCGGGACGCCTGCTGGGCCGATCTAGTGGGCGAGGCGCTGCTGGTGGCCCAGCAGATCGCGTCGGGGCACGGGCTCGGCTACGAGGACGACCACATCTGTGGGAACATCGTCAAGTGCCGCGACGGCCTGGCCCACGTCGAGCGCGGGATCAGCCTGCTCCAGCGGCTGCGTAACGGCGATCGCGACCGCCAGGCGCTGGACCACCTGATGGGCACGGCCGTGTTTATGCGCATGGTGCTCCAGCAACGCATCACCGCCTTGCGGCAACGCGTCTGGTGGGACGATCTGCGGCCGACCGGATGAGCAGCCTGCCGGTGACGTTGTCCCGTAGGGGCGACGCTTGGGTCGCCCGGCTGCGGGACACCAAGCGCTTACCGGCCAACGACAGGGCGGGCACAAGGCCCGCCCCTACCGGACAGGATCTCCGAACGGCTGCTTGGTCAGCCGCGGTAGCTCTCGGCCACCTCGACCAGCGCCATGAAGCCCCGCGCGCCCACCTCGGTATAGGTGCCGGATGCGGTGCCGCCGAGCACGAAGCCCGTCGGACCGGCCTGCGCCAGCCGCTCGGCGGCGATGGCTTGCAGTTGCTCAGGCGGCAGTTGCTCCATCAGCTCCATGTCGTCCAGGTTGCCGACGATGCAGACGTCGCCGAGCCGCTGCTTGGCCTCGTGCAGGTCGCAGTCGCCATAGGGCGGCGCCTCGAACGGGTCGATCGCGTCCATGCCGACGGCGCGGAACTGCTCCAGGAACGGCATCACCAGGCCGTGGTTGTGGTAGTACGAGACCGCGCCGTAGCGCCGCATCAGCGCGCACAGCTCGCGGTCCTGCTCGGCGCAGAGGGCGTCGAAGCCGGCCGGACCGAGCTGCGTCGTGGCATACTCGCCACCGACGATGCGGAAGCCTTTGGCGCCGGCCTCGCAGAGCCGCTCCACGTAGCGCATCAGCCGCTGGTGCCCCAGGTTGGTCAGGGCCACCATCTGGTCGGGCGAGTCGGCCCAGCAGAAGCAGAAGTCCTCGGGACTGAGCAGCGCCGCGGGCCAGCAGATCGCGTCGGGCACGCCGACGAGCGTCAGCGCCTCGTCGCCGGCGCGCTCCTCCCAGGCGCAGTAGTCGGCCAGGTTGAGTGGTGGCTCCTCGTAAGGCAGGCTCATCACCTTGGCCAGGTCGTCGGCGTGGTGGCAGTAGAACTCCACCGTGGCCGAGGTGACCGAAGTGCGCCGATGCACGGTGCGCAGGTCACCGGCGGGCGTGTGGAGCACCGTGGTGGTGGCGTCGCCATCGGCGTGCGATTCCGCCGGCACGTGACCGCCGAGGAATGGGTCACCGCCGCCGCCCACGCAGAGCAGCATGTCGAGGCGCGCGAGCATCTCGGCGCCGATGGCGCTGTGCGGATCGACATGTCCCCAGCCGAACGGGCTGACCGGGACGCGGTCGGGCGTGCCGCCCAGCAGAGCCGTGAGCAGGCGCTCTCGTGAGGTCATCGTGTGCCTCCATGCGTGCCGGCGCCATCGCCGACCTGCGCACTCTAAGCAGCGATCCCGAGAAAATGTCGCCCAGGCAAGAATCGCCTGTGAGGCAC
>CAZHGD010000247.1:0-6761 GCA_964531735.1 uncultured Fimbriimonadaceae bacterium
CGCCACACCGGCCGGCCCGGCGCCGGCCACGATCACCGCGGCGCGGCCGGCCACCGGCACGCGCCGTGCCGCCTCCGTGTATGCGCTCATCGCCCACCTCGCGGCTGGGCCTTTCGGGCCGTGCGGGCGCGCTCCTGCCAGATGTGGGCAGCGTGCTATACTGCTCTCAGGGCGTGACCGGAAGACGACGTTGCTGGACACCATTCGAGCCGACTTCCCGATTCTCGACCGCCAGGTACACGGGCGGCCACTCGTCTACCTCGACAACGCCGCGACCTCGTTGACTCCGCGGCCGGTGGTCGAGGCGATGGTGGCGTTCTTCGAGCAGCACAACGCCAACGTACACCGCGGCCTGCACGCACTGAGCAGCGAGGCGACCGACCGCTATGAGGGCGCCCGTGACAAGGTGGCGCGATTCCTCAATGCGCCGCGGCGCGAGGCCATCGTGTTCACCAGCGGCGCCACCGCGGCGCTCAACCTGGTGGCGCACGCCTGGGCCGCGCCGCGCCTCCAGCCGGGCGATGCCATCGTGGTCACCGAGAGCGAGCACCACGCCAACCACGTCTCGTGGCAGATCATCGCCCAGCGAACTGGCGCCAAGCTGCGGTTCATCCCCATTGACGCGGACGGTCAGTGGGACCTCAGCGGGCTCGACGAGCTGCTCGCCGGCCCGGTGAAGATCGTCTCGATGCCGCACGTGTCCAACGTGCTCGGGGCCATCAATCCGGTGGAGACGTTGATTGAGCGCGCCCATGCGGTGGGTGCGGTGGCCGTGGTGGACGCGGCCCAGAGCGTCGGCCACATGCCGGTCGACTTCCGCGCCCTCGACGCCGATTTCCTGTGCTTCTCCAGCCACAAGATGTGTGGGCCCACCGGGGCCGGTGTGCTCTGCGGCAAGCCCGCACTGCTCGACCAGATGCAGCCGGTGGTCGGCGGCGGCGACATGATCATGTCGGTCGGCTGGGAGGAATCCACCTGGAACGTGGTGCCCTACCGGTTCGAGGCCGGCACGCCGCCCATCGCCGAGGTGATCGGCCTGGGCGCCGCGGTCGACTATGTGCAGCGCCTCGGCCTGGCCGCCATTCAAGAGCACACGCAGCGGCTGACCGAGCTGGCCGTGGCGGCGCTCGAACCGCTGGCGGGCGTCACCGTGCACGGTCCGCGCACCGGCCGCCTCGGTCCGGTGGCGTTCAGCGTCGACGGCGTGCATCCGCACGACGTGGCCACGCTGCTGGACGGCGAAGGCGTCGCGGTGCGCGCCGGCCACCACTGCGCGCAACCGCTGCACAGCAAGCTCGGCGTGCCGGCCACGGCGCGCGCCAGTTTCTACCTGACCAACACCGAGGCCGACATCGACGCGCTCGTGGCCGCCCTCGGCGTGGTGCAGGAGGTGTTCGGGAATGTTCGCTGATCTGTACCAGGCCATCATCCTGGACCACTACCGCAACCCGGCCAACGTCGGCGTGATCGAGGACGGGCAGCAAGCCACCAACGCCCATGTGAGCTGCGGCGACAGCGTGCTGTTGAGCCTCCAGGTCGAGGACGGCATCGTCACCGACGTCAAGTTCCTCGGCCAGGGCTGCTCCATCTCGCAAGCCTCGCTGTCGATGATGACCGAGGCGGTGAAGGGCCAACCGGTCGACCAGATCAAGACCGTCTACGAAGGCTTCCGCCTGATGCTCCGCGGCGAGACCGCCGACGAAGACCTGCTTGGTGACATGGTCGCCCTCCAAGGTGTCTCCCGGTTCCCGGCACGCGTGCCGTGCGCCACGCTGGGCTGGGAGACACTGGCCCAACTGCTCGCCCTCGACGTGCCCGACGACTTCGAAGACCGATCGGACGAGCCCTGCGGCTAGCCGGAGCGGGCCACCAGAACAGAGGCGCGCCGCCAGGGCGCGCCTCTGTCGGTCTTCTGGTTGCCGCGCCGCCGACTACTTGCCGACCGGCTTGCTGAACGGGCAGGTGCCGCCCCTCATGCCGGCCAGGTCGGACGCGCCCGACGCGCCGCATGACGATCCCTGACCGCCCGACATGGCGCAGCCGCCACCGCCCGAACTGCACGACGGCCCGGACATGGGCGCCGACGCGCCAACCATGGTCGCCGCCCGCGCCTGTTTGGCCGGCGTGCTCATCAGCGACATGCCCAGCGCCAGCACCAGCGCCACACCCAGTATCACCGCCAGTCCACGATTGCCCATCGCTGCCCTCTCCAACGTCCGGTACCGGCGCCACGCGGTCGGCGCCTGTCTTGGCTCGATGATAGTGTCAGCGCGGCCGCGTGTCAGGGCCGCGCTTGGGAAGTGGCACGCGCGACAGCACCACCGCGGCCGCGCGGCGGCCGGGCCGCTGCTACCGGCTGCGGTTGCAGTTGGACACCGCTCGGGCGCAGCTCGACCTCGGCGGCAAGCTGGTCGGCGGCGTCCACGCGCCGCCGCCGCTGCCCGGCACGGCCTGCCGCAAGGACCAGCCCCTCAACGGCGCCATCGAAGAGACCGCCACCCGGCACGGCGCGGAGTAGCCGCAGACAAAGCTAACGGGAGCGTTCCTTCCGCCGCGGGCGATCCTGCGGTACACTGCCGTCAGTCTCCCGAGGAGAAGGACGAGTGGCGGAACCGGTTGGCTCCCTGTGCGTGGTACTGCACGCCCACCTGCCGTTTGTGCGGCATCCGGAGTACGACAGCTTTCTGGAGGAAGACTGGCTCTACGAGGCCGTCTGCGAGACGTATATTCCGCTGCTGACCATGATGGAGCGGCTGGCCAACGACGGGGTCCGGTTCCGGCTGACCATGTCGCTCACGCCGCCGCTGTTGAGCATGTTCCAGGACGGCTTGCTGCAGTACCGCACGCGCCGGCATGTCACCCAGTTGATCGAGCTGGCCGACAAGGAAGTTCACCGCACGCGGTCGATGCCGAAGTTCCAGCCGCTGGCCTGCATGTACCGCGAGCACTTCGGCCACTGCCTCGAGGTGCTCGACCGTTGCGGCGGCGACCTGTCGCAGGAGTTCCGCCGCTTCCAGGATGCCGGCTACCTCGAGATCGTCACCTGTGGCGCGACCCACGGCTTCTTGCCACTGATGGCCCACCAGCCCGAGACCGTGCGCGCCCAAGTGCAAGTGGCCGCCGACCACTACGAGCGCGTCCTAGGCCGCCGCCCGCGAGGCATCTGGCTGCCCGAGTGCGGCTACTACCCCGGCCACGAGCAGTACCTGGCCGCGGCCGGCATCCGCTACTTCTTTGTCGAGGCGCACGGCATTCTGTTCGGCAACCCGCGCCCGCGGCTGGGCACGTTCGCGCCGGTGCTCTGTCCGCAACACGCCGTGGCGGCGTTCGGCCGTGACGTCGAGAGCAGCAAGCAGGTCTGGAGCGCCATCGAAGGCTATCCTGGCGACTTCGACTACCGCGAGTTCTACCGTGACATCGGCTACGACCTCGACGAAGAGTACGTCCGCCCATACCTGGGTGGCGACGGCACGCGCAAGAACCTGGGCATCAAGTACTACCGCATCACCGGGCCGAACGACCAGATCGACCTCGGCGCCAAGCAGCCCTACAACATCGAGCGGGCGCGCCAGAAGGCCGCTGACCACGCCGGCAACTTCGTGTTCAACCGGCGCTCACAGATGGCCTACGCCAAGCAGGTGCTCGGGCGGCCGCCGCTGGTCGTGGCGCCGTACGACGCCGAACTCTATGGCCACTGGTGGTGGGAAGGCCCGCAGTTCCTCGAGTACCTGTTCCGCAAGCTGCACTTCGACCAGGACGAAGTGCAGGTCACCACGCCGAGCGAGTACCTGGAGGAGAATCCGGTGCTCCAGGAAGTGCAGCCGGAGCTGAGCAGTTGGGGCTACAAGGGTTACGCCGAGTTCTGGCTCAACGACACCAATGACTGGATCTACCGGCACCTGCACATGGCGGGCGAGCGCATGGTCCACCTTGCCCGGCGGTTCGAGCAGCCCACCGAGTTGGAGCGGCGCGCCCTCAACCAGTGCGCCCGCGAACTGCTGCTGGCCCAGTCCAGCGACTGGGCGTTCATCATGAAGACCGGCACCATGGTCGAGTACGCCAACAAGCGGACCAGCGACCACCTGGGGCGCTTCGACCGCCTGTTCGACGGTCTGGAGCATGGCCGCCTCAGCCCGGCCGACATCGAAGATGCCGAATGGCGCGACTGCATCTTCCCCGACATCGATTACCGCGTGTATGCCTGATCGCCTCACCTGAGGCGGTGCCGCCTGCTGACCCCGGCCGTCAAGGGCTCGGGCAGGAGGCCACACCTCGGCGGTCAACTCACCGGGCGCTGGCGGCGCCCGGAGCGGCTGCGCCGCGCGAGGGGAGTGAGCGTGACTGAACTGCGCACGGCGCGGCCCGAAGAGCACGAGGTGATCCTGCGCCACCTCGACAGCTCCTATGGCTTCGCACCGGGGACCTTTCTGTCGATACCGAACCGGTGGGTCGCCGACGCGGTCGACTGGGACCACACGTACCTGCTGACCGAAGACGGGCAGATTGCCAGCCTGGTGCGCACCTTCCCGCTCGAGATGGTGCTTGGCGGCGCCAAGCTGACCGTCGGCGGCATCGGCAGCGTCTCGACCGCGCCCTGGGCGCGCGGCCGCGGCTACATGGCCCGGCTGATGGAGCACGCCGTCGAGCGTATGCGCGCAGACGGGCACGTCGTGTCCGTGCTCTGGGGTGACCGGCACCGCTATGCGCCGTTCGGCTATGAGCCGGCCGGTCGGCGGCTGCAAGGCACCATCACCGCCCGCGGCCTGGCCAAACTCGACCTGCAGCCGGTCAGCGCCACTCGGTGGCAGGGCCAGCCCGACCTGCTCGACCGCCTCATCGCCGCGTATGACGCGCACGAGTGGCGGCGGGTGCGCCGGCGCATCGAGTACGAGCGCCTGCTCACGCACGACGGTGGGGCCGTCTACTGCGCCGCCGACGGCGAGCGCTTCGCCTACGTCGCCATGCTGCACTCGGGCGACAGCGAGCACCTGGCCGAGTATGGCGGCGATCCAACGCTGGTCCTGCGGCTCTGCGCGGCCCGGATGCAGGAGCGCGGTCTCGGCTCGCTCACGCTGATGTACCCGTCGGCCGAGACCATCCCGGCCATTGTGCGCGAAGTGGCCTCCGGCTGGTCAGTGACGCAGATCGGCGCGATCCGCGTGGTCGACCCCGCCGGGGCCCTGGCCGCGTTGGCCGACCAACCAGCCACCGCGCCGGTGCCCACCGCGGCGCAGTTGGCCGCCCTGCCGGTGCGGCATCAGGCCCTCGCACTGTTCGACACGCTGGCGCCCGGGCCGTACAACCTCTGGGTCTGGCGCCTCGACCATGTGTAGGAGACCGCCCATGCCCGAGGGCCTGCGCTGGGAGCACTTGCGGCCGGAGCAGTTCGCCACCGAGTTCGCGCGGACGCCGCTGGTCTACTGGTGCTGTGGCGCCATGGAAGAGCACGGCTTGCACAACCCGCTCGGCCTGGACCCGCTGTCGGCGCACCACCTCTGCTTGCAGGCGGCCGGCCTCTCGGGCGGCATCGTGCATCCGCCCATCTGCCTGGCGCCGCCGTATGTCCCCGGCCTGTCGCGCGCCGAACTGCGCGCCCGGACGCACGAGCTCTATCCGCCCAGCCTGTGGGTCAGCCGTGAGGCCTGCGAGTTGGTCTACACCGAGCTGCTCGAGTCGCTGGCCGACCTGGGTTGCCGCGCCTGCATCGCGCTGGGCGGTCACTATCCAGCGGAGCGGCTACTCGGCGAACTGCACGAACGCTACCAGGGCCGTCTCGGTGCCATGCGCTTCTGGGCTGGCGGCGTGGTGGCCTTGCTGCACGAGACCCGCTCTGCTGACGAGACCGGCGACGCGGGCCAGTACGGCCACGGCATGCTCTGGGAGACCTCGCTGGCCATGGCCTACGATGCCGAGCACGTGGACCTGAGCCGCGCCGCCGACATCGAAGCCAGCCCGCTGGTCTCGCAGTTGCAGGGGCAGCCACCGGACCACCTGCGGCGCATCAGCGAAGCCACGGCCGCCGCCGGTCAGCAGTTCATCGCGCGCGCCGCCGAGGCGCTGGCCGCGCGCGCCACCGCCTTGCTCACCGCGCCATAGCGCGCCAGGCGCTCTCAGGGCTGGAAGAACATGCCGGTCTGGTTGGCCTGCGCCTTGCGCCATTCGCCGCCCAGCGTGCCGGTGCCGAGCCACTTGGCGTGCCCGTCACAGAACACGTAGTTGCCGCCGCCATTGTGGCCGTTGGCCGTGCGCGAATCAGCAAACGTGGACGGCGAGCCCTCGATCCGGGTGATCGGCGCACCGATTTGGTCGCCCACATGGTCGAGCACCCAGGCGCCGGTCCAGGCACCACCCGACATGATCAACTCCGCTGGGCTCTTGATCGCCGACTCGTTGATCGCCGGCCCCTGGAAGCTAGGCACCAGCGCCATCGTGTTGTAGATGTAGCTGACGTTCTTCATCGCCGTCGTGTAGCCGGACGTGCTGTCCACCGCACCCCGCGAGTCGCTCGGACAACGCCAGAGCTGCGCGTTCTTCACGTACGGGCTGAGGATCATGGCGAACGACGGTCCGAGGTCACCAAAACTCGGCCCGACGCCGCCGACGTAGTACGGCGCGTTGGGGGTGTACAGGTCGTAGTCCTGCATGTACATAGCCGCGGCGGTGCCAATCTGCTTGGCGTTGCTCAAGCATGAGTTCTGCCGCGCCTTCTCGCGCGCCTTGGCAAACACCGGGAAGAGAATGGCCGCCAGAATGGCGATGAT
>CAZHGD010000248.1:0-6472 GCA_964531735.1 uncultured Fimbriimonadaceae bacterium
CAGCCTGCCGGTGACGTTGTCCCGTAGGGGCGACCCTTGGGTCGCCCGGCTGCGGAACACCAAGCGCTTACCGGCCAACGACAGGGCGGGCCTTGTGCCCGCCCCTACCGGACAGCGGAACAATGGGGTCAGGAACACTGGGGTCAGGGAACAATGGGGTCAGGTGCGATTATGGCAAGGATATCGCACCTGACCCCATTTGCGCTCCCATTTGCGCTCGCCAAGCGCGCCACCGGGCGGGCCTACGGCGCGGCGGCGAAACCGGGATCGGGAATGTTGAACAGCTCGCGCTTGCGCTGCAGGTAGTAGAGGTAGTTCTCGTAGGTCACGTCCGGCGGCACGCGGTGGTCCACATGCGGGATATACCCGCCACCGGCCACCACCGGCGCGAGGCGCGCCAGCTCAGCGTCGATGGCGTCCTTGCCGCGCCGCAGCGCGCCTTTGTCCACGCCGCCTTTCAGCAGCACCTGGCGGCCGTACTTGGCGCGCAGCTTGACCGGGTCGCTGTCGCCGTTGATCTCCAGGGGGAACATGCAGTTGACGCCGCCTTCGAGCCACGGCTCCACCAGCTCGTTGATGTTGCCGTCGCTGTCGACGATGAACACCTCGACGCCGCGGGCGCGCAGCAGGTCGGTGATGCGCTTGAGCTTCGGAGTCATGAACGCGCGGAACATGCGCGGCGAGATCAGCGGGCCGTGGTTGGCCGACATGTCCTCCCAGAAGGTCGCGAAGTCGAGGTCGACCTCGGCCGCCGCGCGCTCGATGGTCTGGCAGGTCAGCTCGCACAGGTGCGCCATCATCTCGTCGACCCACTCGGGCTCCGAGGCGATGGCGATGGAGATGCCCTCCAGGCCCATCCAGTTGCGCAGCCAGCCATAGAGGCTGCCGCAGCCGATGCCCAGCGGGTAGTCGCGCTGCGCCCAGCGCTGCTTCAGCTCGTCCCAGTTGGCCGGGTAAGGCCGGTCGAGCTGCAGCCGCGGCAGGAACTCGGCCTCCCAGTCGCGGCGCGTCTTCAGCGGGAACTCGAGGTAGTGCGGAATGCTGCTGGTGCCGTCGGTGAACTGCTTGAGCAGCACGCCCTCGCCGTCGCGAATGATGCGGTAGGTCGGCGTCTCCTCAATCACCTCGGCGGTGAAGCCGCGGCTCAACCCGACGTTCACCGGCACGCCGCCGGTCGGCTCGAACCTGAAGTAGCGGTCGCCCAGGCCGTTGTCGCTGACCCACTGCGGCAGGCCCTGTTCGTGCCAGGCCGGAAAGGTCTCGTTCCAGTAGCCGAACTCGTGGTCAGGCACATGGTCCACGCTCTGGAACCGGAAACAGGCCAGGAAACGCTCGCGCCAAGTCATGAGCTGCTCTCCGTAGCTCACCGCCAACGGCGGCCCGTTCGCATGAGCTGCAAGCAACTGGCCAGCGGCCGGCGGCCGGCCCGCAGGTGCGCCGCCTGGCTTGGTGTATGCTCTATGGCGTTGGGAGTAGACGATGGGTTTGACTGCTGCGTCGGCGTTGCTGCTGCTGGGCGGGTGCCTGGCTGCGGCACCGGAGTTCTTCGTGGCGCCGAACGGGTCTGACGCCGGCCCGGGCACGGCCGCGCAACCGTTTGCCAGCCTCACGCGAGCGCGCGACGCCGCGCGCGGCCAGGCCGCCACCATCACGCTGCGCGGCGGCAGCTATCCGGTCACCAGCACGATCGCGCTCGGCGCGGCCGACTCACGGATCACTTGGCGCGCTCGACCAGGCGAGACGGTCCGGCTCACCGGTGGGCGCGCCCTGTCGGCGGCCGCCTTCCAGCCGGTGACCGACCCGGCCGTTCTGGCGCGCCTGCCGGAGGAGTCGCGCGGCCAGGTGCGCCAGATCGACCTCAAGGCGCTGGGCATCACGCAGTACGGCCAGATGGGTGGCGCCGCCACGCCCGAACTGTTCATCAACGGTCAGGCGCAGACGCTGGCGCGCTATCCCAACACCGGCTGGCTCCGGCTCGAGAAGGTCATCGACCGCGGCTCGGTCTGGGGTTCGAACGTGCCCGGCGATCCCGAACTGCACGAGAAGCCCGACCGCGGCGCCATCTTCGAGCTGAAGGACCCGCACCTGGCCCGCTGGAAGACCGCCGAGGACTTGTGGCTCCACGGCTTCTGGTGGTGGGACTGGGCCGACCAGAAGGTCAAGGTCGACCGGATCGACCTCGACCAGCGCCTCATCAAGACCGTGCAGCCGCACACCTACGGCTATCGCGCCGGCGGCCGCTACTACGCCTTCAATCTGCTGGAGGAGATCGATCGGCCCGGCGAGTGGTACCTCGACCGCGGCCGTGGCCGGCTCTATCTCTATCCGCCGACCGACCTGAGCACCGCCGAGATCGAGCTGTCGCTGCTCGACCAGCCGATGTTCGTGCTGACCGGCGCCAGCCAGGTGACCTTCCGCGGCCTGACGCTGGAGACCTCACGCGCCGGCGCGATGGTCATCAACGGGGGTGCCGACTGCCGCGTGGCGGCGTGCACCTTCCGCAAGCTGGCCGCCGGCGCGGTGAGCGTCAATGGCGGCACGCACCATGTGGTCAGCGGGTGCGACATCTACGATGTCAACGGCGGCATCTCGCTGTCGGGCGGTGACCGCAAGACGCTCACGCCGGGCCGGCACGAGGCGCTGAACAACCACCTGTACAACTACAGCCGGCTCTCGAAGTGCTATTGCACCGCGCTCAGCCTCTACGGCGTGGGCCTCCGCGCGGCGTACAACCGCGTCCACAACGCGCCGCACATGGGCCTGGGCTTTGGTGGCAACGATCACGTGATCGAGTTCAACGAGTTCTATGACGTCTGCCGCGAGACCAGCGACTGCGGCGTGATCTACGCCGGGCGCAACTGGTCCATGCGCGGCAACGTCATCCGCTACAACTTCATCCATGACATCTACGGCCTGGGTGACGGCGGCGCCGAGGGCATCTACCTGGACGACTGCTTCTCCAGCGCCGACGTGATCGGTAACGTCCTGGCCAACCTGAAGGGCCTGTCGTTCCTGATTGGTGGCGGGCGCGACAACGTCATCGAGAACAACCTGACCGTGCGCACCGGTCCGTTGCACCTGGACGACCGCGGCCTGGGCTGGGCCAAGCGCAGCACCGCGCCGGATGGCGACATGCCGGCCACGCTCAAGCAGATGCCGTACCAGTCCGAGCTGTGGCGGCAGCGCTACCCGAAGCTGACCGGCATACTGGACGACAACCCCGGCTGCCCGAAGGGCAACGTGGTCCGGCGGAACGTCTGGTGCTGGACGCCCGAGCCGCAGATCGCCAAGCCGGCGCGTGAGTTCGGCACCATTGCCGACAACTGGGTCACGCGCGAGGACCCCGGGCTCACCGACCTGGCCAAGCTCGACCTGCGCCTGCGCGCCGACTCGGCCGTGTTCAAGCAGGTGCCGGGCTTCCAAGCGATCCCGTTCGAGCAGATCGGCCTGCGCGCCGACGAAGACCGCGCCGTGGTGCCGCCGATTGCGCCGGCCATCACGCCGAATGGCGGTGCCTTCGCCGTCGAGCAGCAGGTCAGCATCGGCACCCGCTCGCCCGGCGCGGTGGTGCGCTACACCCTCGACGGCAGCGACCCGACGGCCCACTCGCCGGTCTGTACCGGCCCGGTCAAGCTGACCGCGACCAGCACCCTCCGAGCCGCCGCCTTCGCCGGCCCGCTACGCTCCGACGTGACCGAGGCCCGGTTCACCGTCTACCCGCTGGGCCACGGTCAGAGCCTGCCGCTGAGCCTGCTGCCGACGGCGGGCGCCGACGGCTACGCCGAGCCGAAGGTGGACACGAACATGGCCGGCCAGCCGATCAAGCTGCGCGGCAAGACGTATCCGCACGGCCTGACGCTGCATCCCAAGGAGCAGGCCGGCGGCGGCCGCGGCTTCGCCATCTACGCGCTCGACGGCGGTCTGCGCCTGGCCAAGCGGTTCAAGGCCACGGTCGGCGTCGAGGACAGCGTGGGCCCACGCGGCTCGGTCGGCTTCATCGTCGAGTTGCGCCGCAACGGCCAGTGGCAGCAGGTCTACGCGAGCCCGGTGCTCAAGGGCGGCGGCGCGACGGCGGAGGTGGACGTGGACCTGAGCGGTGCCGAGCAGCTCAAGCTGGTGGTCACCGACGGTGGCGACAACATCCACGCCGACCACGGCGCCTGGGCCGACGCCCGGCTGGAGTGAGCCGCCGGCCGTGACCTGGCGGAGGACTGCCGCCCTGGCGCGCGAAGCTCGGCGCCAGGGCGGGTCCAGGCACGCGGTGAGACGGCCATGGAGCAGCATGGGGCGGCATCGCCGGGACGTGGTCGAGCGCGACGGCTCGGCCAGTCGTGGCTCGGCTTGGTACTGCTGGCGCTGGTGAGCGGCTGTTCACTGCCACCAGCGATACCACCCACGGGGCGGCCGCTCACTCCGTCTGGAACGGGCGAGTTGTTGCCGGAGCCCGGCGCCGCTCGCGGCGGCCAGGCCGCCACGCCGGAGGACGCGGGCCCGATGGTCACGCAGGACTTCGCCTGGACCGACTTCGATCGCGCCCAGCGGACCTGCCGGATGACCTTCCCGCAGCGCGAACTGGAGGCTTCGCGCGAGGAGTTCGGCTGCGACCCCGAACTGCTCCAACCGCGCGAGTTCCACGCCCAGCGCCAGATCCAGTACACAGCCGGGCAGGCTCGTGACCCGGCCGAGATGGCCCGCCTCAGGGCCGCGGCCCAGGCGGCGATGCAGGCGGAGATCAAGGCCGCCGAAGAGGAGCACTCGCGCCAGCTCCTGGAGCGTGGCTTCATCTACATCAAGGCCAAGACGGTGGCGGTGGATGTGGCGCGCTTGTGGCAGTGGAACATCAAGCGGATGCGCGGGCCGGCGGCGCAACTCGCGGCGGCGGCGGACGGCGACCCGGTCCGCGCGGCGCTGTCGTTCGTGCAGGAGATCCGCTACGAAGAGCTACGCGACACCATCGGCGGGCGTTACGTGGGCGGCGTGCTGCCGCCGCTAGAGACGCTGGCCGCGAACTGCGGCGACTGCGACTCGAAGGCGTTGCTGCTGGCCAGCCTGCTCGACGACGGCGCCGGCACCGAAGTCATCCTGCTGCGCGGGCCGAAGCACATGGTGGCCGGCATTGCCTGCGACGGCAACGCCGGCGGGTTCAAAGTGACGGCCTTCGGGCAGTCGTGGCAGATCTGCGAGTGCTCGCACGGCGTCTGGGAGCCCGGCCACATCGAGGCGGGAACCCAGAACCAGATCCGTCGCGGCGAGTTCACGCCGGTGCGGTTGCGCCAGACCGGCGGCTGAGCGGCTGGCTAGATCGCCGCGCCGAACTGCCGGTCGCTCCGTTGCGGGTCGAACAGCGCGCTGACCGACTCGCCGTGATGGATGCGGCGGATGGTCTCGCCCAGCAGCGACGCGACGCTGAGCACCTTCAGGTTCGGAATGCACTGGTCGCCCGAGACCGGCACCGTGTCGGTGATCACCAGTTCGCTGACCTCCGGCCGGTTGAGCCGCTGGGCGGCGTTGCCGGTGAGCAGCGCGTGCGTCACCGCGATGCGGATGTCGGGCTGCGCCCCGACCGCCAGCATGGTCTCGATGCCGGCCACCAGCGTGCCACCAGTGGAGACGATGTCTTCGAAGATGATCGGGCGCAGGCCCTTGAGGTCACCGGCGATGTGGGTGACCTCGGCCTCCTGCTGCCGCGGCCGGTGCTTGTGCAGCACCGCCATCGGCAGTTCCAGCGCGCCGGCCAGCTTCTCGGCCGCCTTGGCGCGACCGGTGTCGGGCGCCACCACGATGCTGTCGGTGAGGTCACCCGAGCGGTAGTACTCGGCGACCATGTACATCGAGGTCAGGTGGTCGATCGGAATGTTGAAGAAGCCCTGGATGGCGCCGGCGTGCAAGTCGATGGTGACCAGCCGATCGGCACCGGCGACTTCGATCATGTCGGCAACCAGACGCGCGGTGATCGGCTCGCGCGCCGCGTCCTTCTTCTCCTGCCGGCCGTAACCGTAGTACGGCACCACCGCGGTGATCCGCTCGGCGCTGGCGCGCTTGAGCGCATCGATGATGATCAGCAGCTCCATCAAGTTGTCGTTGACGGGCGGCCCGGTGGGCTGGAGGACGAAGACGTCGGCGCCGCGCATGTTCTCTTCGCCCTGCACGAAGATCTCGCCGTCGGTGAACTTCTTGGTGGTCCAACGGCACAGCGGCTGCCGCAGGTAGTCCGCGATGGCCTGGCACAGTTGCGGGTTGGCGGTTCCAGCAACTAGCTTGTAGCCGACATATCGCGCCGCCATGGCAGACTCCTTGCCCCGTGGCGCCGGGCCCCGCAAGCACGGTGGGCCGCCAAAGTCGACCCGATGGCCTGGCGTGATCGGGAGTGTTGAGAATACCGCCGGACTCTCGCTTGTGTCAAGGAATCGGCTGGTTGGGGTGCGCGTCGAATCGTGTGGCTGGATCTGAGAGTCAAGGCGGTCCGGGGAGT
>CAZHGD010000249.1:0-6421 GCA_964531735.1 uncultured Fimbriimonadaceae bacterium
CACCGCCGACAACGGCGCCCAGAGCCGGGCGACGCGGACGGTGCGCGTGCCGTAGGCGAGCGGCGCGGACCGGAGCCGCCAAGCAGGCGGCCATCGTCCGAACCTCAGGCGGCACCGACGGCGTCAGCCTGACGCGCGGCAGCGTGGCGGCTCTCGAGCGTGGCCGCCAGGGCCTGACCAGGCCCCACATCGGGACGACCCGCGCCCGCGTCTGGCCCCAGGTCACGGTGTACAGCGTGACCCGCAACAGCGCGGCCGACCTCACCAGTTGGACCGGACCGCGAGCCCCGCTGCGCTGAGTGCGTCGGTACCGCACGGAGCTGACGCGAGTTTGAACGACACGCGCTGAACTCAGCGGCATCGTGATCCTATCTGCAGCCAGATGCGGACGCGAACGGCGGATCGCCGTCGTTCCGTCACGCCTGCTCCACCAGCAGAGGAGGTCACGATGCAACGGCGTGGTGCGTTCACGCTGATCGAACTACTGGTCGTCATCGCCATCATCGCCATCCTGGCGGCCATTCTGTTCCCGGTCTTCGCCAAGGCACGCGAGAAGGCTCGGCAGTCAAGCTGCTCCAGCAACCTGAAGCAGTTGGGCACGTCGCTGCGCATGTACGCCCAGGACTATGATGAGCTGCTGCCGCGCAACGACAACTATGCGTCGGCGCCGGCAACACCGCCCGACACCAACCGCAACTTCTAGCGCTTCGTCATGCAGCCATACATCAAGAACTGGCAGATCTTCGTCTGTCCCAGCCAGAGCGGCGCCGGCGACATGTCGCTGATCACCGTCCAGGGCACCAATGCCTATGGCAACAACGCGGCCACGCGTGGGATCCCCGACTCGACCATCCGCTACCCCGCCGAGTTGTGCGTCTTCGGTGACGGGCGCCACTGGGACATCAACAGCGGCAACCAGGGCTGGGTGCATGCCTATGCCAACGTGTGCACCGCCGGCTGCACGACCGCCAACCGCATCGACAGCAACGCGCGGCACAACGGTGGCTCGAACACCGCGTTCGCCGACGGCCACGCCAAGTGGCTCAACGCGGTCACCATCGGCTCGTACTGCGCGCCCACGTCCGGCGCGCTCTACTTTACGCCGTAGTGGCGTCGATTGCACGGCGCGGCGCCGAGTCCACAGAACGGGATCTGATGGGTGCGGTCAGGTCCCGTTCGCGCACCAGGAGGATCACCGCGCACCGCGGCCAAGGGCTCTGCTGCTCGTGGAGCAGTTGACAGGAGCCGCACGCCATGCCCGAGTGCATCGACCTCGCCGCACCAGTTCGCCGTTTGAGCCCGGGGCACGGGCACTTCTTCTTCGGGTACTACGACATACCGGCGGCCGACACCGCCGGCCGGCACCTGTGCCATCAGGTGGCCTTCCGCGAGCGCTTCCCCACGGCTGAGGACATCGCCACGCTGGGCACCATCTCGCTGCCGACCGACCGCGAAGCACCGGTCGGCCCGTTCGAGCCGTTCAGTCAGACCGGCGCCTGGAACTTCCAGCAGGGCTCGCTGCTGCAATGGCTCGGTGGTGCCGCCGACACCTGCTTGTACAACGTGTTCGAGAACGGCCGCTACGGCGCCTGCATCCACGACCTGGCCAACGGTGTACGTCGCGTGCTGCCGCTGCCCGTGGCCCACGTGGCCGCCGACGGCACGCAGGCGCTGTGCATCAACCTGTCGCGCGTCTACGACTTCCGTCCCGGCTACGGCTACGAGGAACTGCCCGACGCCTTCGCGGCGATCCAGGCGCCGGAAGAGGACGGCGTGTTCGTCATGGACCTGGCCAGTGGCGACTACCGCCAGATCCTGTCCTATGCCTACCTGGCCGAGTTCATGGACTCGTTGGGCGAGTTGACCGATCCGCGCAAGCTGGTGGTCAACCACATCACCTTCAACCCGAGCGGCTCGCGGTTCATGTGCCTGGTCCGCACCTTCGTGACCGCGCCGCACCAGCCTTGGCTGACGTTCCTGCTCACCGCCGACTCCGACGGCGGCGACGTGCGCCTGCACCCGTGCTGGGGCATGACCTCGCACTACCACTGGCGCAACGATGACGAGTTGCTGGCCTGGATGTACCCAAGCGCCGAACGCCAGGGGGCGCTGGTCGTGCTGGACACCAACACCGGCGCCATGACGCCGGTCGACGCGGAGTTCTTCCGCGCCGACGGGCACTGCTCGTACTCGCCGGACGGTCGCTGGATCCTCTACGACAGCTATCCCGACGGCTCGACACCGGACTACCTGCGCTGGCTCAGTGTCTACAGCCTCGACCGCGGTGTCGGCTACACGCTCGGGCGCTTCCGGTCGGAGCCGACGGTGCGGCAGACCGCCGAAGGGCCAGACCGCAGCATGGTGGACCTGCGCTGCGACCTGCACCCGCGCTGGATGCCCGACGGCCGTCACATCAGCTTCGACTCCATCCACGAGGGCTACCGTGGCGTCTACTGGATGGACATCGGTGACCTCATCGACGGCGCCTGAGCGACGCTCTGGGCCAGGCTGGACGCCGCGTCCGAACCGGCCGCCGGGTGCCGCCTACTCAGCGCGCCGCGTCAAGTGGACGGTCAGCTCGGCCGCCGGCGGTGTGGTCTCGAACACCACGTAGCGGCTGACCTCGACCAACTGCTCCGACCAGGGCACGGGGCCGTCGGGCGCCACGACGGCGGTGGCCGTGGCTGGCTCGGGCAGCAGGACGCGCCAGGTCACCGCCTGCGCCGTGCCCGCGTAGGTGAGGTGTATCGATCCGGCGGTGTAGCTGGCACGGTAGGCCACGTAGGCGTCGACGGCGCCGTAACGCACCACACAGCTCACCTCGCGCTGGCCGGCGGCCGGCCAGCGCGGCGAGATGGTGACGGTCCGCAGCAGCGACGCCTCGTCGACGACCCCGACCAGCCCCTCGATCAGCGCGCCGATCATCGTCGCCGGCCCCCAGCCATTGTTCGGGAAGGTCACGCGCTCGTCGCGGTGGCCCGAGCGGTGGTAGGCGAAGCAGGTCTGCTGCGTCTCGGCGATGATGGCGCGGTAGCGCTGCAGGATGTCGACGGCGTAGTCCTCCTGCCCATGGGCAAAGGCGCCGCGGGCCAGTTCGCCGCCGACCATCGGCAGAATGCCGCCGTTGACGTACTGGCCGGGCTCACTGTGCCAAGTGCCGTCGAACGCCTCAGCCGGGAACGGTGGGTCGAGGCTGAACCACTCGGCAAAGGCCTCGGTCGTCTCGCGCCGCCGCTGGTACTCGGCGATGATGCTCACCGCCTGCGCATGGTCGGCCACGCGACGCGTGATGGCCAGCGGCACGCTCAAGCTGAGTTGCGCCGCCTCATCCACGCCGAGCGGCTCCACCGCGTCCAGGTGGACCTGGTGCGTGTAGAACCGCCCGTTCCAGCACCAACGGTTGAGCCGTTCACGGAAGCCGGCGGCTTCGCCAGACCAGCGGTCGGCGGCGGTCAGGTCACCGCTCTGGTGGTACATGCGGCCCAGCAGTTCGCACGCCTGGGCCATGCCGCTGTTGTCGCCGTGCATCAGGCACCAGTGGGTGTCACCGTCGACCTCGCAGCGCGAGTTCAGCTTCTCGCCATCGGGTCCGACCGGCCGCAGGCCGACCTCGAAGTCCCAACTGTCGATGGTGAACGGCCGCTTGACCAACTGGTGCTCCGGCGACCACCGGAACGGGTCGGTCATGGCGTAGCGCAGGCCGCGCTCGAGCCGTGGCAGGGCCGCGGCCATCCAGGCGTCGTCGCCGGTCGCCTGCCAGACCAGGTAGACCGCTTGCACCAACAGGTACTCGAGATCGGCCTCGACACCGATCCGCTTGTAGAGCACCAGGTTGTCGTGGTCGACCAGGGCCAGGTCCGGCTGGAGTCCGTAGCTCCGGCTCTCGGCCGCCAGACGCTCCGGATCGGTGAACTGCCGCGTGAAGTCGAAGAAGCTGCCGTCGGCGCGCTGATGCTCCAGGAAGTGGTCGACGAAGCCCACCGGATCGCGCTCCCAGTAGCGCGTCGCCTGTAGCATGTGGGTGTGATCGCGGATCCAGACGCTGCCGGCACAAGCGCAGCCGCGGAGCAGGCGGCCGTCGGTGTAGCAGGCCTCCATGTCGTTGTCGACGAAGGCGCGCAGCCGCGGATAGAGCATGTCCCAGCGGGGGTCACCGGTGTGGATGGCGGTCTCGGCGTCGACGAGGAACTCGCGCCATAGACACCGCTCACCGGCCAGCCACAATTCCGCGCGGTGGCGGCCCAACTCGCCGCGGACGACCCATTCGGCGCCGCCGCGGCCCTCGCTGAGGGCCACCTCGAGCGCGGCGTAGCTGTCGCCTCGTCCATCGCGAACGACCAACCGGGCCGTGGCGCAGGTGCCCGGTGCCGCGATCGTGGCCACCAGACGCGTCAGCGGCGCGGCCACGGTGCGCCCACGCGGGCGGGCGCCGGCCGCGCCAATGGTCAGGTCAGGGCACTGCTCGCCAGCCATCGCGATTGCTCCCGCCGACTACTCGCGCCCGGTAGTGACGGAATCATGGCGAACCAGGTTGCACCAGCCGTCACTTCTGAGCTAGAACTCAACTAGCGCCTATCGCGCGGCCGCCGTGAGCCCGCGAGCACCGCTGTCGTTTGAGGAGACCACCATGCGACGGCGAGGTTTCACTCTGATCGAGCTGTTGGTCGTGATCGCGATCATCGCCATTCTGGCGGCGATTCTCTTCCCCGTGTTTGCCAAGGCGCGAGAAAAGGCGCGCCAGTCGAGTTGCACCAGCAACCACAAGCAGATCGGTGTGGCACTGCTCAGCTACGTTCAGGACTACGACGAGGTGTTCCTGAACAACTGCGTGTACAACGGCAGCACCTACGACCGGTGGTACGTCGTCGGCGTGCAGCCGTATGTGAAGAACTCGCAGATCGTCATCTGCCCGTCGACCAAGCGCGTCAGCGGATTCAGCCAGTACATCGGGCAAGGCTACCAGTCGGCCAACCGGCCCACCACGGCGATGGCCAGCATCGTCAAGCCGGCCCAGACGGCGCTGGTGGCCGATGCCTACGACTCGTGCATGTTGCCGAGCTCGTGGCGGCGGCCCGGCGGTTCGCCCTCGGGCGCGGCGTATGGCGCGGTCACGGCGGCCTGCGGCTGGCGGACCCCGACCGCGCCGCACAACGACGGGGCCAACGTCGCCTACGCCGACGGCCATGTCAAATGGCTGAAGGGCGAGTACAGCACCTATCTGCCCGGCACGGCCACGCCGGCCGACACGCCGACGCCCGACTTCCGGCGCTACGAAGGCGGCACCGAGGACATCTGGCTGATCAGCGACAAGTAGGCCGCGCGGCCTGACCTCAGGGCAGCTTCTGCCCGCGGGCGGCCACGTACAGGTCGTACCATTGCTCGCGCGTCAGCGTGACGCCGGTCGCTTGACAGGCGCCGGCGATGCGCGCGACGTTCATGGTGCCGATGATCGGCCGAATGCGCGCCGGGTGCCGCAGCAGCCAGGCCACCGCAACCGCCTCGCGGCTGACGGCCAGCTCGTCGGCCAAGGCGGCGATCTTGGCGGCCACCGCCCGCAGCGTCGGCTGCTCGTCAGGCACGGCGCCACCGCACAGGCGGCCGGCTCCGAGCGGCCCGTAGGCCTGGATGGTCTGGTCGTGCAACAGCGCGTATTCGATGACGCCTTCGCCACGGCTGGGCACCTTGTCCTCGCCGTAGCCGGTGACGAGGTAGCTGTCGAAGGCGTAGACGTGCGCCAGACTGAGCTGGATCTGGTTGGCCTCCAGCGGTTGGCTGACCGTGGCCGCCAGCAACTCGATCTGCGCGGGCGTGAAGTTGCTCACGCCGAAGTGGACCACCTTGCCGGCGGCGTGCAGCTCGTCGAAGGCGCGGGCCACCTCGTCGGGCTCCATAAGCACGTCCGGGCGGTGCAACAGCAGCATGTCGAGGTAGTCGGTGCGCAGCCGCTGCAGGCTGGCCTCGACCGAGGCGGTGACATGCTCGTAGCTGAAGTCGTAGCGCCCCGGCCGAATCCCGCATTTGCTCTGGACCACGACGTCATCGCGGGCGACGCCGTCGTCCCAGAGGTTGCCGAACACCGTCTCGCAGTGGCCGCCGCCGTAGATGTCGGCGTGGTCGAAGCAGGTCACCCCCTGCTCGATGGCCGCGTGGAGCGGCCGGCGCGCGTCGGCCCACTCACGTGGCAGGCGCATGCAACCGAAGATGAGCGCAGCGTTCGGAGGTGGCGTGGCGGAGCTGTCCATGGCGGTGCCTCGGTGCCCGGTGTGTTCGGCCGGGCCGCCATGGTACCTCCCCGGTTGCACTGCCGGGCAGTGGCCGGCCAGACCAAGCCAGCGATCGCCAGGAGTGGTCTGGCCGGCGGACGACGCTAAGCAGCGATCCCGAGAAAATGTCGCCCAGGCAAGAATCGCCTGTGAGGCAC
>CAZHGD010000250.1:0-6284 GCA_964531735.1 uncultured Fimbriimonadaceae bacterium
GGACTGAGTTCCGCTTGACACCGAACATAGAATCTCCCGCTCGTCGTCGGCGCTGATCGGCGACTGTGCGCCGCAGCGAGGGTGTCGCGGGCCGCGGTGGTGCGCCCGGCAGCGCCCGACGATCCGGCAGCACACCGCGGCCGACTGGCGGCACACCGGCCAAGGGGCGCACGGCCCCGCCGGCCCGAGATGGTGCGCGAGAAGGTCGCGCAGGCATGGTCGCGTTGGCGAGGGGCGCCGAACCGCCGCTGGACACGATGGTGTCAGGCCAGCAGGACTCAGGGCTGCCGGCCGGAACAGCCACTGGGTTGTCGGAGGACGAAGTATGAGACGACCGAGTGCATTCACCCTGATCGAGTTGCTGGTGGTCATAGCGATTATCGCGATTCTGGCCGCCATTCTGTTCCCCGTGTTCGCCAAGGCGCGGGAGAAGGCGCGGCAGTCGTCCTGCTCCAGCAATGCCAAGCAACTGGGCTTGGCGATGCTGCAGTACACGCAGGACTACGACGAGACGTTCCCGTGCTATGCGCGGGCGCCGTGGGGTGCCGCCGATAGCTGGTACCTGCTGGTCGATCCGTACGTCAAGAACGCCCAGTGCCGCATCTGCCCGTCCGATGCCGGGCAGACGCTGTCGTACGGCTACAACTACTACTACCTGGGCAACCCCGGCACCGCCATGGCCAAGGTCGGGTCGTCGTCCGAGACCGTGATCTTCTGCGACTACGGCTGGAACGACAACACCCCGCCGGGCGACAGCCGCGGCGCCCACATCAACCCGCCGTCGCAGGTCACCTACGTGAACATCACCCGCCCGGTGCCGCGCCACAACGAAGGCTGCAACATCGCCTGGGTCGACGGTCACGTCAAGTGGATGAAGCGCACCGAGCCGTTCTACCCGGCCCACCCGTGGGCGGGCAACGGCATCGTGGATCCCAACAACGCGGCCTACAAGGACCAGCTCTGGGACCTCAACTAACCTGACCCACGCGGGTCCTGGCGTCCGGCAGCCTGGCACCATCGGGTGCCGGCTGCCGGCGTGTTTGGGTGGCGACGCGGCCAACCGAGTCATTGCCAACGAGGCCACGTTGGCGGTATGCTGCCGGCACGGCGCGGCGCTCAGCGCGCCCGAGGCCGCCAGCCATGGAAGTCGCCGTCACCGGTGCGTTCGGCTACTCCGGCCGCCACATCACCCAGCACCTGCTGGCCGCGGGCCACCGCGTGCGCACGCTCACCGGTTCGCCCGACCGCCCCAACCCGTTTGGCGACACCGTGCCGGCGTACCCGTTCGACTTCGCTCAGCCGCCGCGCCTGATGGCGTCACTGCGCGGCGTGCAAGTGCTGGTCAACACCTACTGGGTCCGGTTCGACCACCGCCGGTTCAACCACCAGCAGGCCGTGGCGAACACGCTCACGCTGTTCGCGGCGGCTCAGGCCGCCGGTGTGCGGCGCATCGTGCACGTCAGCATCACCAACCCCGACCTGCACTCCGATTTGCCCTACTTCCGCGGCAAGGCCGAGATCGAGGCGGCGCTGGTGAGCTTGAACGTGTCCCACGCCATCCTGCGGCCCGCGGTGCTGTTCGGCGGCGCCGACGTGCTGCTCAACAACATCGCCTGGGCGCTGCGTCACCTGCCCGTGTTCGGCATCTTCGGCGACGGCGACTACCGGCTGCAGCCCATCCACGTCGACGACCTGGCGCGGGTGGCCCGCGAACAGGTCGAGCGTTCGCGCAACGTCGTGTTGAACGCCATCGGCCCGGAGACCTACACCTACCGTGGCCTGGTCGCCGAGCTGCGCGACACGCTCGGCGCGCGCTGCCGGCTGCTGCGCGTCTCACCGGCCGTCGGCTACTGGTCGTGTCGGGCGCTCGGCGCACTCAAGCGCGATGTGGTGCTCACGCGCGAGGAGATCCGCGGCCTGATGGCCGAGTGCCTCTACGTCGATGACGAGCCGGTCGGCGAGACCCGCCTGAGCGAATGGGCGGCGCAGCACCGAGCGACGCTCGGGCGGTGGTACGCCAGCGAACTGGCCCGACGAGACCGGTAGCGATCGACACGCCGGGGCGGCTGGACGCCCGGCCTGGCATCTGCTATCGTCACCGGCCATGAACACCGCCCTCTCGAACGCCATCACCACCGCCCTGCAGCCCTTTGTGGACCGCCAGGAGCTGGCCGGTGCCGTGACGTTGGTCGCCGACGCCGCCGGCCTGCTGGCCGTTGACTGTGTCGGCCTGGCCGACCGGGCCGCCGGCCGCCCGATGGCGCCGGACACCGTCTTCTGGATCGCCTCGCAGACCAAGCCCATCACCGGCGCCGCGGTGATGATGCTGGTGGACGAGGGCCGGCTGGCGCTGGACGACCCGGTCGCGAAGTACCTGCCCGAGTTTGCCGGCCAGATGGTCCGGGTCGAGCAGGACGAGTCACACGTGCTGTTGCGCGCGCCGCGGCACCCCATCACCGTGGCCAACGTGCTCAGCCACACCAGCGGCCTGGCCTTCGCGTCGCCGGTGGAGCACCCGACGCTGGACGCGCTGCCGCTGCCCACGGCGGCGCGCAGCTACGCCGCGCTGGCACTCGACTTCGAGCCCGACACGCGGTACCAGTACTCCAACGCCGGCATCAACACCGCGGCGCGCATCGCCGAAGTCATCACCGGGCAGACGTTCGAGGACTTCTTGCAGGAGCGCTTGCTCGACCCGTTGGGCATGGTCGACACGACGTTCTGGCCGTCTACCGAGCAGGTCGGTCGCCTGGCCACCGGCTACCAGCCCGGTCCGGACGGCAGCGGGCTGGTCGAGTACCAGATTGTCCAACTGACCTACCCGCTCGACCAGCCGACCGGACGCTACCCGATGCCGGCCGGCGGGCTGTTCTCGACCGCGGCCGACTGCGCGCGCTTCTGCCGCATGATCCTGCGGCGTGGCGAGCTGGACGGTCGCCGCTACCTGTCCGAGGCTGCCGTGGCCGAGCTGACGCGCCGGCACACGGCGCCGGACATCGCCGAGAGCTACGGCCTGGGCTGGGCCGTCGGCGACGGCTGGACCGGACACGGCGGCGCGCTGGCCACGCACATGAGTGTCCACTGGGCCGCCGGCCGCTGCCAGGTCTACCTGGTGCAGCACGCGGGCTTCCCCGGCGAGGGCGGCCGCGCCGGCGAAGCCTTCGGCCAGGCGGTGCAGGCCACACTGGCACCGTAGGAGCCCCGCAATGCCTTCGCCCGTCTGCCCCTGGTGGCTGGCCTACACCTTCGACAACCCGCTCCGGCGCCTGATCCACCGGCCCGAGGTGATGCTGGCCGAGTGGGTCAAGCCCGGCCTGACGGTGCTCGACGTGGGCTGCGGCATGGGGCACTTCACCCTCGGCCTGGCGCGCATGGTCGGCGAGGGTGGGCGAGTCATCGCCGTCGACCTGCAACAGCGGATGCTCGACGTCACCCTGGCGCGGGCATCGCGCGCGGGCCTGGCCGATCGGGTGACGCCGCACCGTTGCGAGCCGACCGCTCTCGGGCTGACGGAGGCGGTCGACTTCGCCATCTGCTGCTGGGTGGTCCACGAGGTGCCGGACCAGCGCGCGCTGCTCAGCGAGGTGGGCGCGCTGCTCAAGCCCGAGGCGCGCTGGCTGGTGGCCGAGCCGAAGGGGCACGTGTCAGCGGCGGCGTTCGAGGCGACCGTGGCCTTGGCCGGCGCGGTCGGCCTGACCGTGGTCGAGCGGCCGCCGGTGGCGCTCAGCCGCGCGGTGCTCCTGGCGCGAGCGTGAGCGTGAGCTACGCGTTGCCCGCGGCCAGCAGCTTCAGCCGTTCGGCCTGCTCGGCCTGGATCAGGCTGTCGATGAACTCGTCGATGTCGCCGTTGAGCACTTCGGGCAGCCGGTAGCTGGTGACGCCGACGCGGTGGTCGGTCACGCGGCCTTGCGGGAAGTTGTAGGTGCGGATCTTCTCGCTGCGGTCGCCCGAGCCCACTTGCGAGGCGCGCACCGCGTCGCGTTCGGCCTGCTGCCGCTCGCGCTCGATCTCGTACAGCCGCGTGCGCAGCACGCGCAGCGCTTTCAGCCGGTTCTGCCGCTGCGAGCGCTCATCCTGGCACTCGATGCGGATGTTGGTCGGCTTGTGGATCAGCCGCACCGCGGTCTCGTTCTTCTGCACGTTCTGACCGCCGGCGCCCTGCGACAGGAAGTACTCCCATTCGAGGTCGTTCTCGTTGACCTCGATGTCCACCTCATCGGCTTCGGGCAGCACGGCCACGGTAGCCGCCGAGGTGTGAATGCGGCCGCTGCTCTCGGTCTCGGGCACGCGCTGGACGCGGTGCGCGCCGGCCTCGAACTTGAGCTGCGAGTAGGCGCCCTGGCCGGCAATCGCGAACGAGACCCGCCGGTAGCCGCCGATACCGGTCTCTTCGGACTCCATCAGCTCGTACTTCCAGCCGCGCCGCTCGGCGAAGCGGAAGTACATGCGCAGCAGGTCCGAGGCGAACAGCGCGGCCTCGTCGCCACCGGTGCCGGCCCGGATCTCCATGATGACGTTCTTGTCGTCGGCCGGATCCTTCGGCAGCAGCATCACGCGCAGCCGCTGGCGCGCCGGCTCGATCTCGGGTTCGACCTCGGCGATCTCCTCGTCGGCCAGCTCCTTCATGTCGGGATCGAGCGCCAGTTCGCGCGCCTGGGCCAGCCGGTCGCACAACTCGCGATAGGCGTCGTAGGCGTTGGCCATCTCTTCGAGGCCGGCCCGCTCGCGCGAGACGTCCTTCAACCGCTCGGGCGAGCCGTAGACTTCGGGCTGCCCCAGCATTTCGGCCAGCTCATCGTAGCGCTGACGCATGGCCGCCAGACGGGCCTCAAACTCATCCATTCGACGGCTCCTGGTCGACCGACGGCGCGCCGCGCACCTCGCTGGTGATGGTGCCGGTCTCTTCGGCCAGCTTGACCGCCTCGAAGCTCGCCAAGGCCACCTCAATCATGTCCGGCGTCGGTTGTCGCGTGGTCAGCCGCTGCATCAGCAGGCCCGGCGCGATGAGCGCTTGGAGCCACGAGCAGCGCCGCTGCGCGCCGACGAACTTGATCCACTCGAAACCGATGCCGGCGACCAACGGCAGGCACGACAGGCGCAGAGCCAGCCGTTGCAGGTGGTTCGGGTACCACGGCAGCAGCGCGTGTACGAAGATGCCGATCACGATGATGAAGAACACGAAGCTGGTGCCGCAGCGCGGATGGATGACGCTCATCGGTTGCACGGCGTCAACCGTCGGCGTCAGGCCGGCCTCGTGCGCATTGACCACCTTGTGCTCGGCGCCGTGATACTGGAAGACGCGCCGGATCTCGGCCATCTGCCCGATCAGCACCACGTAGGCGACGAAGAACGTCAGGACGATGGCCCCTTCGATCAGCGCCTTCGGCGTACTGTGGTCGCCGAACCCGAGCCGCGTGCCCAGCCAGTTGGCCGTGAAGTTGGGCAGCAGCACGAACAGGCCCAGGCCGATGGCGAAGGCCGTGCCGATGGTGGCCCACAGAATCGGGCCGTTCAGCTCGCCCTGCTCATCGCGGCGCGGCGCCGGGGCCGTGTCGACGGCCAGCATCGCGCTCAACGAGGCGACGACCACGGTCTGCAGGTTGGCGGACCGCTCCAGCGCGCGCAGGCCGATGCCGAGCATCTCGAACAGCGCGAAGAACCCGCGCAGCAGCGGGATCCGACGCAGCCACGGCAGCCGCGAGAACAGGGAGCGGACGGGCTCGGTCAGGACGTCGATGGGCGTATCGACGCCGTGACTACCGTCGGCCTGGGGCAATCGGCAAGCGACCGCCACATAGTGCGGGCTGCGGATCATCACCCCTTCGACCACCGCCTGGCCGCCGTAGGCCACCTCGGGGGCGTCTGAGGCAGAAGCCATAGAGAACTCCGCGCGAAAGCGCACCGAGCGGCGCTGGTGCTAGCGCTGCTTGGCCTTCGCGGCGGCTTCCTGGGCCTTGGCATACTTGTTGCGGAACCGCTCGACGCGCCCTTCGGTGTCGACGATGTTCTGGCGGCCGGTGTAGAACGGATGGCACGCGCTGCAAATGTCGACGCGGATGGTCGCGGTGGTGCTGCGGGTGGTGAACGAACTGCCACACGCGCACGTGACCGTGGCGGTGACGTATTCTGGATGGATGCCCTGCTTCATGGGGAATGCTCCGCCGTGTTGATGGTGACGTCACACAGTCTAGCACAGCCGCCGGTATGCGGCAACCGCGAAGCGCGCCGCGGCAGGGCTGAGTCAGAGTCATAGTCCATCGGGTCAAAGCTCTTGGTGCCAACCA
>CAZHGD010000251.1:0-5961 GCA_964531735.1 uncultured Fimbriimonadaceae bacterium
GTGGAAGCAGACCAGCAGCGGCCGCACCTACTTCCTCTACGACGGCATCAACATCGTCTGCGAACTGGACGGCACTGGCGACTTGGTGGCCGAGAGCGTCTTCGGCGCGGCCGGCCTGCTGAGCCGCGGAAGCGTGCAGTACCAGTTCGACCCGCTGGGCGATGCGGTGCATCAGCTTGACGCGAGCGGCGCGGTGACGGCGAACCGGCTGTTCGACGCGTGGGGCAACGAGCTGACGAGTGGCACCGGGCCGCATGGGTACCGGGCGCAAGTCGGGTATTACGCGGACAGCGAGACGGGGCTCATCGCGTTGGCGTACCGGTGCTACGCGCCAGAGGTGGGCAGGTTCCCGGAGCGGGATCCAGTAGGCTGCGCTGGCGGAACCAACACATATCCGTACGTCCTCGCTGCCCCGGTGGGCCAGGTCGACGCGCATGGTCTCTTCTGTGTTCGTCTCCTTGTTGTCGGTCTCGGAACGTAGTTGGAGAGCCACGGGCCGCCGTGGTAGTAGGAGGCGCCCAGAGTGGCAGACCAGGATTGCACAGTGGCCGATTGGTTGCGCGCGAGTTCGGCCCCCCAACACGAGGACAGAATCCGCGCACTTCGGGCCGTACTGGTCGGGCAGCCTGGTACCGCTCGACGGCTACGTCGGAGCAAGCAAGTTGCCCGTCGTGTGACCGAACTGCTGGGTGATGAGGCGTCGAGGGTCCGATTCGTCTCGGCGGTCGTCCTGTGCAGGCTGCGTGACACCGATTCGCTACCTGCTCTCCAAGCCCTGATCGGCGCTGAGGACGACTGGCATACCCGATGTGTTGCTGCCGAAGCCATCGGCAATCAGGGTGGGGCACCCGCGCTCGAGATCCTCCGTGCGGCTCTTGAGCAGGAGACGGAGACACAAGCGCTGCCCTCGTACGCGTTGGCGTTGGGCAAGGCGGGAGAAGCGGACGCGATCTCAGACCTACTCGTCATGGCCGGCTCCGACGACTGGCGAGTGCGCTGGGGCGCGGCACGAGGCCTGGAGCAACTCCGGCATCCGGCTGCCATCCGACTCGCCGACGAGCTCGCCGCCGACCCGCGGGTGTCCGGGGAGGAAAGGGCCGAGTTGCTACGGTGGCGGACGTGCGTCAGGCGACGAATGCAACCTCGTACAGATGAGCGAGGCCAGCCGTGAACCTGGCGAGGAAACCAGCGAAACCAGGGACGTCAACCGGATTTCGCAGGGCTCTTCGCCGTCGCCGGCGGCAGCGAAGAGGCGCATGACACCTACGACGTGCGCTACCGCCTGAGCAGCCGCTCGGAGGTCCTTTCCGGTAGGGGCGGGCCCTGGTGCCCGCCCTGTCACTGCCCGGTAGGCGCTTGGTGGCCCGCAGCCGGGCGACCCAAGCGTCGCCCCTACGGGGCAACGGCACCGGCAGGCTGCCTAGACCAGCGACGCCAGCCGAATGGCACTGCCACACCGCCCTCATCGGCCGCCGCGTAGCGCCGGGCGCAAGGCCTCACGCGGTCTGGCCAAGGCCGGACAACGGGTGAGTCGGCGCTTGACACGGTGGGGCTCCGCCCGGCCGCTCGCGGCCCGGTCCGAGCCGTGCGCCGAGAGCGCCTGCCAGATCATCGCCCAGACCACCACCAGCGGCGTGTAGACGGTGGCCCGCGTCGGCACGGCGAGCAGCGCCACCGTCGGCCGGAACGGGGCCAAGGCCGCAGGCAGCCCGGCTTGCCGGACGGCCGCGGTGGCGCAGCGGACCTGCTGGTTGGTGCGTGGTGTCATCTCGTGTCGCCCAGACAGAGAGACAGCGCTCACCGTCCGGTGATACACCGGGGCGCGCCTAGTGGATTCGCCCGCGCGCGGCGTCGCTGAGTTGGCGGGCGGCTCATGGGGTCAGGAGGTCACCCGTCGGGTACGGCGAACGGCCGGCGCAACGCGAGGACAGTGCCATGGCCGGCCAGCGACCCAACCTGCTCATCTTCATGAACGACCAGCAGCAAGCCCAGGTGACCGCGCCGGGCCACCCCTGTCGGACGCCGGTGCTCGATAGCCTGGCTGCCGCGGGGCTGCGGTTCGGGCGCTGCTACACACCGTCGGCCCATTGCTGTCCGGCGCGGGCCACGTTCATGACCGGCCTCTATCCGAGCGGGCACGGCGTCTACAACAACATCCTCAACCACGCCGCCATTCACACCGACCTCTACGCCGGTGTGCCCACCTGGAGCGAGCTGCTGCGCGAGTGCGGCTACGACCTGCACTGGTCGGGCAAATGGCACGTGGCCAAGCACCGCGATCCGGCCGACTGCGGTTGGACCGAGCAGTACGCCAACGGCCTCGGTCACGAGCACCACGGCGCGAGCTGGGCGCACTTCCACGAGCGCTTCGCCGCCGGCGCCGATCAGGTCCGGCCGCGGCGCCGCGGCGAGCTGCTGCGCCCCGGCTGGGGCGCCTACCAGCACTACGGCACCATGGCCAAGCGCACCGGTCACGATCACGGCTACACGCCGGGCGATTACCACGTGGTCAACTGCGGCCTGCAGGGCCTGGACACCGTGCTGCCGGGCCACGATCCCTGGTGCGTGTTCATCGGCACCAGCGGGCCGCATGACCCGTACATTATCCCCGAGAAGTACGCCACGATGTACGACCCTGCCGACGTCGAGATGCCGGCGAGCTGGCAGGACGAGTTGGCCGACCGGCCGGTGGTCTACCAGCGGCAGCGGCGCTTCTGGTCGCAGTTGACGCCCGACGAGCAGCGGGAGGCCGTGGCGCACTACTGGGGCTACTGCACCATGCAGGACGACCTGCTCGGCGTGGTGCTGGATCGCCTGGACAGCAGTGGGCAGGCCGACGACACGGTGGTGCTGTACCTGTCCGACCATGGCGACTACAACGGCGCGCACGGCCTGTGGATGAAGGGCGTGCCGGCCTTCGACGAGGCCTACCATGTGCCCTGCGTCATGCGCTGGCCGAACGGCATCCAAGCGCCGGGTCGCGAGGTGGACGAGTTCGTCACGCTGGCCGACTTCTTCCCGACGTTCCTGGAGCTGGCGGGTCTGCCGGCGCGCGACAACTGCCATGGGCGCAGCCTGGTGCCATTCCTGCACGGCGACCGCCCGGACGACTGGACCGATTGCTTCATCAGCCAGATGAACGGGGTCGAGTTGTACTACACGCAGCGCCAGGTGGTGACCAAGGAGTGGAAGTACGTCTTCAACGGCTTCGACTGGGACGAGTTGTACCACCTGACCGAAGACCCGCACGAGCAGCACAACCTGGCGCCGCGGCCGGGCGCCGAGCGGCCGGAGTACGAGCCGATCATCCGCGAGCTGTGCGCCAAGCTGTGGCGCTTCGCCGAGCAGGTGGACGACATCCACGGCAATCCGTACCCGACGGTCTCGCTCTGCCCGTTCGGCCCGATGACCGGGATGAGCGACTGAGGCTGACCGCCCGCGCGCAGGAGAGGACCTGAGCATGTCGACGCCGGAGCAGTTGCTGACCGAGCGCTATGGTGAACCGGTGGCCGTGCCGCCGAGCGGTGACGCGACCTGGCTGTCGGTGGTGAACCACCGGTCGTGCCGCGTCTACCGTCCTGATCCGCTGCCTGACGGCATGTTGGAGCAGTTGGTCGCCGCGGCCCAGAGCGCGGCCACCTCGTCGCACCTGCAGAGCTGGAGCGTGGTGGCCCTCGAGGCGGCCGAGCGCAAGTCGGCCGCGGCCGCGCTGTCCGGCGGCCAGGACTTCATCTGGCAAGCGCCGCTCTTCCTGGTCTTCTGTGCCGACTTGTCGCGCCTGGTCTTCGCCTCCGAACAGCACGGCCTGCCCGGCGAGGGTCTCGACTACCTCGAGATGTTCCTCATGGCGGTGGTCGATGCGACGCTGGCGGCACAGAACCTGGTGGTGGCAGCCGAGGCGGCCGGACTGGGCACCTGCTATGTGGGTGGGGCCCGCAACAACCCGCTGGAGATGGCGGCCCTGCTCGGGCTGCCGGAGCGGTGCCTGGCGCTGTTCGGCCTGAGCGTGGGCTGGCCCGACGCACCCCATGCCATGCGGCCCCGGCTGCCGCAGTGCGAGGTGCTGCACCATGACCGCTACAGCACGGCGGGCCGGGTGGAGCACTTGGCGCGGTACGACGAGATCATGCACGCGGTGTACCTGATCCAGGGTCGCGATCACCTGCCGAACTGGACGCACCACGCGGCGGCGCGCATCGCCACGGCGCAGTCACTGGGCACTCGGCACACGCTCCGCGAATCGGCCCAGCAGCTCGGCTTCCCGATCAAGTAGCCGCGAATCGCCGCCGGGCGTTCCGTTTGAGCCAAGGCGACACTCCTGATGAGTGGAGACAGGCCCGTGGCGGCACGGCGGTGGGGCGACAGCGACAGTGACCTGGCGCGGCGCGCGCAGGACGGCGAGGCCGCGGCCTTCGACGAGCTCTTCGCCCGGTACCGTGACCGCCTGCAGGGCGTCGGGCGCCGGTGGTTCGGCGACGGCTGGCTCAGCCAGGAGGTCGTCGAAGAAACCCGCCTGCGCGCCTGGCAGCACCGGGCGCAACTGCGAGACCCGGCTGCGGTGGGCGGCTGGCTGCTGGGCATCGCCCACCACTACTGCTACCAGCGCCACCGCGCCGGGCAGCCCGAGATCGTCTCACTGAGCGTGGAGCACCTGGCCGTCTTGCCGGCGACCGGCGATCCGGCGGCGCAGGTGGCCGACGAACTGGCCGTGGCACAGTTGCTGCGGTCGTTGCCAACGGAGCAGCGCGACGTCGTCGAGTTGTGTCTGGTGGCCGGGCTGACGCGCGAGGAGGCCGCCGCGCGGCTGGGTGTCTCGACCACGGTGGTCAAGGGCCGGCTGCAGCGGGCGCGCGTGGCCTTGCGAAAGGAGTTGGCACCATGAGCAGCGCATCCGAGCGTGAGCGACAACTGCTGGCGGTGGTCGACGACGAGCCGCACATCGTGCGGCTGGTGGCCGTCAACCTGGAGGCCGCCGGTTACGACACGGTGAGCGCGGGCGACGGAGTCGCCGCGCTGGAGGTCATTCGGGCCGCGCGGCCCGACTTGGTGGTGCTCGACGAGATGATGCCGCGTCTCAGCGGTGCCCAGGTGCTGCGCGAGATGCGCTGCGATGTGGCGCTGCTCAACACGCCGGTCGTGGCGCTGACCGCCATGCGGCCGGACGAGGAGCGCGTGGCGATCTACCACGAGTACGCGCAGGCCTACGTCCAGAAACCGTTCAACCCGGGTCACCTGCTGTCGGTGGTTCGCGGCCTGCTCGGCGTGCCGGCCGAGTTGGCCGCGGAACTGGCCGCGGTGCGGCGTCTACGTTGGGACCTGAGTGTGCCGGGCGCGGCGCTGGTGCGCTACAGCCAAGGCGACCCGCAACTCGGCTACGAGGTGCGCCGGGCGTTGGCCGCCCGCGGCGCGGCGGCGCTGGGCGAGTGGCGCGCCCTGCGCGACGTCGGCGAGGTGGCGCGGCTGGCCACGCCGGAGGCGCTGGCGGTGCTGGTCGGCTGGCTCGACGACGCGGACCCGATCCACGCCGTCCAGGCGCTCGAAGCGCTGGTCGGCCTCGGCGGCCTGAAGGCCGTCAACACCGCCCTGGACCGGGCCGCCGACGTGCTTGCCAGGAGCTGGGCCACGGCGGCGCAGTGGGCCGATGGCGACGCGCCCATCCGGCAGCGCTGGCTGCTGTCGATCATCGCGCGCGTGCCGGGCCCGGCGGCCACGGAGCTGCTGCAACACGTGGCCGAGACCGACGAGCTGGGCTTGGGCGCGCTGGCTCGCGAATGGCTGGAGCAGCGACGCCGCGAGTGACGGGCGGTCCGGCGCCGACTCCTCGCCTGCTGGCCTGCGGCCGCGCGGCAGGCCGGCGGTGCCCGCATTCGGGCGCGTCCATAGCGGCTCGGCGAGGCTTGACACCGCCGATTCGCTATGGAATAATCCCGATTGCGCCTCGCGGGAGTAGCTCAGTTGGTA
>CAZHGD010000252.1:0-5812 GCA_964531735.1 uncultured Fimbriimonadaceae bacterium
GGGCCCCCGGGAAACAAAGCCCCCACCGATCGGGCTTTGGGTAGGGGGGGAACCCCCCGGGGGGGGGGGGGGGGTTGCCCTGATGAGGGGAGCATGATGCCGTACGAAGCCGTGCTGTTCGATCTGGACGGAACGCTGCTCGACACACTCGACGACCTGGCCGACGCGATGAACGCGACGCTGGCGTCACTGGCGCTGCCACCACACCCGCGCGAAGCCTACCGCTACCTGGTGGGCGACGGCATCTACACGCTGGCGGAGCGCGTGGTGCCGGCCGAGCGGCGCGACAACGCCACGTTGGCGGCCTGCGTGGCCGGCATGCGCCGCGAGTACGCCGCGCGGCGCGGCGCGCGGACGCGGCCGTATGACGGCATACCCGAACTGCTGAACGCCCTGACCGCGCAGGGCCTGCGGTTGGCGGTACTGTCCAACAAGCCCGATCGCGATGCCCAGGTGGTGGTGCCGGCGCAACTGCCGCACTGGCGGTTCGAGGTGGTGCTGGGCCAGCGCGATGGCGTGCCCATCAAGCCCGACCCGGCCGGTGCGGTGGAGGTGGCGGCGCGGCTGGCGCTGCCGCCCGAGCGCATCGCCTACGTCGGTGACACCGACACCGACATGCGCACCGCGGTGGCCGCGGGCATGTACGCCATCGGCGCCGCCTGGGGCTTCCGCGACGCCGACGAACTGTGGGCGAGCGGAGCGCAAGCGGTGGCCGATGGACCCGCAGCCGTGGCGGACGCCATCCGGGCCTGAGCCGGGCGCTGGCGTTGCGCGGCACAGTCGGTGCGCGCTAGACTAGCTGCAAGAGGCAGACCATGGGTGAAGTGGCCACCGTCGACCGCCTGCTGACCGCCGAGGACCTGGCGGCCATGCCTTCGGGCGGCCGGCGCTTGGAACTCGTGCAGGGAAGGTTGGTGACCATGGCGCCGGCAGGTGAGGAGCATGGCGTGCAGGGCATGGCCCTGATGGTCCACCTCGGTCACTGGGTGATCGAGAATGGCCTGGGCCGGGTCTATCTGGCCGAGACGGGCTTTGTACTGAGCCGCGATCCCGACACGGTGCGGGCGCCAGACGGTGCCTTTCTCCGGCGTGAGCGTCAGCCGGCGGACCTCGGCAGCAGCTTCGCGACGGTCCTGCCCGACCTGGTGGTCGAGGTGGCCTCGCCCACCGACTCGCAGCACGAGGTGCTGGGCAAGGTGGGCGACTGGCTCGACGCCGGCGTGGCGGTGGTCTGGGTGTTGTGGCCGCGGGCGCAGTGCCTGCAGGTCTGGCGGGCCGGCCACGAGGCGACGACGCTCTACGCCGACGACACGCTGACCTGTGCCGATCTGCTGCCGGGGTTTGAGCTGCCGCTGCGGAAGGTGTTCAAAGAGGCCCCGTAGCGCCGGCGACCGGTGGCCAACGCGAGACCGATTCGACAACGCCGCCGGCCAGCCCACCAGCGGGCTGGCCGGCGGCGTTGTCGGATCGCCTCAGTAAGGCTGGCTCAGCCGAGCATCACGCGCTGACCGGTGCGCGAAGACTCGTACGCGCCCTGGATCATCGCGGTGACCTGGCGGCCCTCCTGCAAGGTGCAGATGGGCTCGCGCTTGCCGAGCAGGAAGTCGACCAGCGGTCGGGCCACGCCGTTGATGCGCGCGCCGTGCGACTCCGGTAGCTCGAAGTCGAACAGCTCCCAGGCCTTGGTCTCGGTGGTCCAGAGCTTCACGCCGACCGGGTTCGGCACCTTGTACTGCGTCGACGGGCCGTCGTCATGGTTCTGGATGGCCACGCCCTGGTCGCCGTAGATCTCGGTCGTGTTCTCGGCGGCCCAGATGACCGAGCTGTGGATGATCTCGGCGAAGGCGCCGTCGGCGTAGCGGTAGGTGGCGATGCCGGTGTTGTCGGCGGCGAACTCGTTGAGCACGTTGCCGATTTCGGCCGAGACCGACACCGGCATGCCCATCACCCACAGCAGGAAGTCGGCGGCGTGCGAGGCGTCGTCGTTGAACATGCCGATGTTGGCCACCGGATCGCAGTGCCAGCGGCTCGCGCCCTTGACGAAGGCGTCGCTGAACAGCAGCGCGAGGCAGTGGCGCCGGCGGAAGTAGGCGATGCGGCCGATGACGCCGTCATCCACCAACTGCTTGAGCTTGATGTTCATCGGGTCGAGGCGCATCTGGTAGCAGTTGGTGAAGCGCACGCCGGCCTTCTCGACGGCGGCGATGATGCGGTCGCACTCGGCGAGGCTGAGGGCCATCGGTTTCTGCAGCGCGATGTGCTTGCCGGCCTCGGCGGCGGCGACGCACAGGTCGGCATGCCGGTTGGTTTCGGCGCCGATGATCACCGCGTCGACGTCGGCGCGACCGAGGATGTCCTCCAGGTGCGGCGAGTAGTCGATGCCGAAGGTCTCGGCCGACGACTGGCCGCGGCCCTCGTCATGGTCCCAACACGCCAACACGTTGGCGTCATCGAAACCGCGAATCTGGTGCGAGTACGCGCCGACGTGACCGTGGGCGTAGCCCAGGACCGCCAGACCCAACGGAGCAGCCATGCTCAAACCTCCACTTCCACCACCGCGCTCCGCTCGAAGCTGTCGATGGCGGCCTGGATGATCGCCTGCACTTTGTAGCCTTCGAGGCCCGAGGCCTCGATCTGATCGCGCGGCACGCCTGCGAGCACCTGGTCCACCCAGCGGTGGATCCGGTTGGTGAAGGTGGTGCCGAAGTTCATCGCGTCGAAGATGGAGCGCGTGACGACCGTCTTCTCCATGCTGCGGCGCGGATAGAGCGTCAGCTCCTGGAAGCAGTCGTCCAGCACGATGCGCCCTTCGGTGCCGAGGATCTCGGCGCGCTCGAGGTTGTGCTGTGGGTTGGTGTCGTACGAGCCGGTCAGGTGGCCGACCACGCCGTTGGCGAACTCGATGTTGACCTGGGCGTTGGACCAGCAGACCGTCTCTTGATCGGCGCCGCTGCGGCCGGGCGCCTTGTTGAAGAAGGCGTGGACGCGCCGGGCATCGCCGCAGTAGAAGCGCATGATGTCCAGGCTGTGCGGGTGCAGCGCGCGGATGTGGAACCACGGCGAGGTCTCGTTCGGGTTGCCGATCCACATGGTCATGTTCATCAGCAGCGGCTGCCCGATGCGGCCTTCGTCGATCCACTCCTTGGCCTGGCGTGCCAGCGCGGTGAAGCGGTGGTTCAGGTTGCAGCCGAGGTAGAGGCCCTTCTGCTCGGCCAGCTCGACGAGCTTGCGGCAGTACTCGACCTCGTTGCTCAGCGGCTTCTCGCACAGGACGTGCAGGCCGGCTTCGAGGCACTGACGTGCCGGCTCATAGTGGTCGCCGCCGTTCTCCTGGCCGGCCGAGCAGACACTGACCGCGTCCAACTGCTCAGCGGCCAGCAGGTCGGCCACGCTGTAGTAGGCCGTGACGCCGTGCTGTTGCGCACCGGCATCGGAGCGCTCCTTGATGATGTCGCACACGGCGACCAGTTCGGCTTGGGGATGAGCCAGATACGCCGGCGCATGGTTGCCGCGGCCGATGCCGCCCTGGCCGATCACGGCCACTCTCAACATGATTCCGCATCTCCATGGCAGAGACGGCCCGTGCGGCCGTTTCGGGGGGAACCATACTCTCGGTGTCCAGGGGAGTCAACGCGCGAACTGCGCCGCGGCGACCGGGCCACAACGGCGCGACCCGCTCGGGGACGCCGCCGCCGAGCGGGTCGCGGATTGGTCCGGCGAGTGCTAGGCCTGGTCGTAGCCCTTCAGCTCGCGGTACCAGATGTTGCGGAAGCGCACCAGGTCGCCGTGGTCCTGGAGAACCAGCGGGCCGACCGCTTCCTGCGCGCTGTAGCTAGCGGTCTGGCGGTGCTGCGTCGGGCCTTGCAGCTCGGTGTGGTTGTGTACCACCAGGCCGTTGACGAGCACGGTCACGTACGCCGGCTTGACCAGCTTGTCGCCGTCGAGCACCGGCGCTGACCAGATGATGTCGTAGGTGGTCCAGACGCCGGGCGGGCGGCAGGCGTTGACCAGCGGCGGGTACTGCCCGTAGATGCCCGCCGTCGTGCCGTCGGGGTAGGTCGGGTTGTTGTAGCAGTCGAGCACCTGGATCTCGTACAGACCCATCAGGAACACGCCGCTGTTGCCGCGGCCCTGGCTATCGCCCTTGACCACCTCGGGCGAAGCGAGTTCCAGATGGAGCTGGCAGTCACCGAACTTGGCGTCGGTGCCGATGTTGCCGGTGCCGGGCACGACTTCCATGTAGCCGTTCGTGACCTGCCACGCGGCCGGGCCGCCCTTCAGGCTGTGCCAGCCGGCGAGGCTGGTGCCGTCGAACAGCACGATGGCGTCGGAAGGCACGGCGCCGGGCGCGGCCTGGGTCATCTCGGTGCCCGGCGTCACCACCGGCGGCTGCGGCCGGTTGCCGTCATGCACGTGCCAGTTGGTGCCGGGAATCAGCGGCGTGTCGTCATAGCCGAGGTTCGCCATGAAATCGTCTCCTTCAGTGGGGTGCTGTTGGCCACCCGCCTACAGGATACCTCCGCGCTGACGGCCGCGGTTCCGCAGCCGCCTTGCAGGACGGCAACCCTCATTGGCGTATGGGCTGGCGTGCCGCCGTCGGAGAGCGGGATGTGAGCGAGTACCAGTCCTACGAGTTCCGCGCCGTCGACCGGCCGCTGGACGGCGCCGCGCGCACACGCTTGCGCGAGCTGTCTTCGCGCGCCGAGATCACGCCGACCAGCTTCTCCAACGAGTACCACTGGGGCGACTTCCGCGGCGACCCCGACGAACTCGTGCGCCGCTACTTCGACGTGTTCACCTACCACGCCAATTGGGGCACCCGGTGGTGCATGTTCCGGCTGCCGTTGGCGGTGTTCGACCCGACCGACGTGACGCCGTTCCTTGGCGGCAGCGTGCTCGAGCACAAGGTGGTCGACGGCTACGTCATCCTGGACTTCCGCTGGCAGGAGGAGGAGCCGCCGAACTATGACCTGCTCGAGGAGAACCCCATCGACAGCCTGATGGCGATCCGGCAGGAGCTGGCCGCCGGTGACCTGCGCCCGCTCTACATCGGCTGGCTGGCCGGCTGCGACCCGTGGGACGAGGACGACGGCACGGCCGGTCCACCGGTGCCCCCTGGCCTCAGCGAGCTGACCGAGGCCCAGGCCACGCTGGCCGAGTTCCTCTACGTGGGCGCCGATCTGCTCGCGGCGGCGGCCGAGCACTCAGCCGCCTATCAGGCCAGCCAGCCCACCCGTGCGGACTACGCCGGCTGGCTGGCGCAGGTCGCGCCCGACCAGAAGGACGCCTGGCTCCTCGACGCCATGGGCGAGACCGCCGCGCACTTGGGCGCGGTGCTGCGGCTGCGCTACGCCGCCGAGACGCGCGACGCGCAGTCGGTGGTGGCCGGCCCGTCGGCGGCGGCGCTCAACGCCAGGTCACGCCAGATCACCGCCGAGCGGCTGGCCCGCGAACAGGCCGCGCGAGAGGCTGCCGAGCGCCGGCGCCAGGAAGCCGAGCGCCTGGCGCGCGAGCAGCACCTGGCTTCGCTGACGGGCAAGGATGAGCGGCTCTGGGCCGAAGTGCGGCGCGACACCGCGCTGACCGACCCCAAGCTCTACGATGCCGCCGTGGCGCACCTGGTCGATCTCCAGGAACTGGCGCGCCGAGACGGCCGCCTGAGCGAGTTCGAGATACGCGTGGTGGAACTGCGCGAGCGCTGCCGTCGCAAGCCATCGCTGCTCCGCCGGCTCGACGACGCCGGCCTCTGACGGCGAGGCGCTAAGCAGCCTGCCGGTGATGTTGTCCCGTAGGGGCGACCCTTGGGTCGCCC
>CAZHGD010000253.1:0-5733 GCA_964531735.1 uncultured Fimbriimonadaceae bacterium
CGCGCGGTGCCGCGGGCGCGGCGGCCGGCGTCAGCCACCAGCGCACGCCCATCGCCGCCAACATGGCGGCGGCGGCCGTGCCCAGGAACGCGGCGCGGCTGATCGCCGGTGCCGAGTCGACATCGCCTGCGGAACCGTCGGGCAGCGGCGGCGCGGCCGGCTGGCCCGTCGGCGATTCGCCCATGCGCGGTCTCCTGCCCGGCGCGACCGTGGTCTAGTTGGCGCTCGACGGTTGGTGTCCTGCCAGCGGCGCGTCCGCGGACGGCGGCACGCGCTCGACGCCCAGCAGATAGCCGGCCAGCAAGGCCAGCAGCACGCCGGCCCACTGGTGCAGCGACAGCCGCTCACCGAGGAGCGCCAGGCCGAGGAGCACCGGAATGGCGACGTACAGCGCCGTCAGCGGCGCCAGGCGGCTGACGTGACCGGTGGTCAGCAGGCGATAGAAGGCGAGATTGCCCAGCACGAACAGGACGCCGATCAGCACGCCCCAAGCGTGCGCCGGGCCCAGATGCCGGTCACGCGGCTCCAGCAGGCGCCAGACCAGCGGCAGGCAGATCACATAGCCGAGCGCGTTGGACAGCACCACGCCAGCGGGCGACAGATCGCGTCCGGCCACCTTGGGCAGGAAGACCGCCAGACCCCAGCAGAGCATGGCCACAGCCAGCAGGTCGAAGCGCATATGTTGCCAACCTGTTGCGACCGGCAGGAATCCGGACCGGCACCGCCAAGCATGGTACCACGGAGAGAGCGATGCACTGGTGTACCGGCCTGGTCCTCGGTCTGGCGCTGAGCGTGTCCCCGCCCGACAAGGGCGCGCTGCTGTCGCTGAACAGCACCGCCGGCTGCAAGCTGAGCTACCGCGACGCGGCGCAGGAACTGACGGTGGCCCAGGGCGCCGGCGAGACCACCGACGGTGACGGCTCGCTGCACCTGACCGCCACGGTCGGCGAACGCGAAGGCAACCAGTACGTCGGCTTCACCGTGCCGCTGGCGGCGCCCGTCGACCTGACCCAGGTCCGAGTGCTGGTCGATGCGCGCACCAGTCTGCTGCCGGCGACGCAGGCGTTCTACGTGCGCCTGTACAACCAGGGCGAGAGCAAGCCGGCGATGAGCTACAACTCCTGGAGCAGCGTGCTGACCAAGGAGTGGCGGACCTTCACGCTCCAACCGCGGCTCAGCCTGGATGGCCTGGCGTGGGAGGCGAGCGTCGTGGAGGACCGGCAGCCGACGCGCGTCGACCGCCTCGAGTTCATCATTGGCACTGCTCAGAAGAAGGTCAAGATGGACCTGTTTGTGGACAACCTGCGTGTCGCACCACCGCTGCGCTCGGTGAAAGACTTGAAGGCGGCCAACCTGTTGCTGCGCGAGGTGCCGCTGGTCACGGCGGGCCAGCCCGTGGCGACGGTCTTGCACCCCGACAGTGACGCCGGCCGTCAGGCCGCGGCCGTGGTGGTGGCAGCGGTGAAGAAGCAGAGCGGCGCCACGCTGACCGCGCGGCCCGGTACCGCGGCCGATCGCCAGCCGTCCGCGCCGGCGATCCTGTTGGGCAACGTGGACAGCAACCCGGCCCTGGCGGTGCTCTACGCGCGGGCGCTGACGCCGGCCGACGCCATCTGCCCCGGCCCCGGTGGCTCGCTGGTCCACACCATCGCGGACCCGTTCGGCACCGGCGGCAGCGTGGTGGTGGCCGGCGCCTCGGACGATGCCGGACTGGCCAAAGCCGCGGCTGCCTTGGCCGCGCAGGTGGCGCAGCGGCCCGCGGGCGCCGACCTGGCGCTGGGTCGCCTGTTCCTGCCGGACTACACCGGCGAGATGCAGCGGCGCTACGCCTGGGCCATGAAGCCGGCGGCGGCCAACCGGCTCGAAGAGGGGCTGAAGCAGGGCCAGCGCGCGCTGGACGAGGGTATGCACACCTCCATCGCCGGCATCCTGCAAAGCGTGGCTCTGCGGTACCAACTCAGCGGGCACAGTGTCGAGGCCAAGCTGTTCGTGGCGCTGTGGGACCTGTACGCCAAGAGCGCCGTGGCCGACCCGCGCAAGTTCGGCGGCCCGTGGGGGTTCGACAGCGACTTCCCGTCGTTCTGGGTGGTCACCGGCTGGGACGCCATCGAGGAGGACCCGTCGCTGACCGATGCCGAGCGGCTGCGCGTCGCCCAACAGATGGCCCGCTGGTTGGCCGAGGCCGTGATCCCGAAGGTGGGTGGCCGGCCGAACCACGTACCGCACAACCACCAGACTTTCCCCGGCCTGGGCGCGCTGATGGCCGGGCTCTACTACAGCAAGTCGTACCGGGCGGTCGAGGGCACGGCCTGGCTACAGATCGCCGACAACCTGTTCGGTTGGCAGGCGGCCTACGCCAAGCCGTGGGAGGACTGCAACGGCTATCAGTGGCTGACCAACGGTCACCTGATGCGCTACAGCCTGGCGCGGCCCGACCTGACCGTATTCGAGAACGGCAACGCCAAGAAGATCATCGACTACTGCCTGGGCACCATGAACAACCTGGGCTATCAGGTGCCCTACGGCGACACCGGCTCCTGGCAGTGCTGGAACAGCGAGATGATCTGCCTGGACGCCTACGCTTTCGTCACCGGCGACAAGGCGGCCGCCTGGGCCGCCGCGCGGAAGCGTGAGCTGAAGCGCACCTTCGAGCTGTACTCGTTCTACCGCAGCGACCCGGGCGAGAAGCCCGCCAAACTCGACGGGGTGAAGCTCTTCCCGCTGGACGCGACCTACTACGAGTCCTGGCCGGCCGAGGGCCGCCCGGCGCTGGCGCACTGCTACGACAAGGTCGCCTTCCGCGAGCGCGTCGACCCGCAGGCGCCGTACCTGCTGGTCGACGGCCTGAGCAACGGCGGCCACAAGCACCTGGATGGCAACAGCATCCCGCAGATGACGGCCTACGACCGCATCTGGCTGGCCGACAACGACTACTTCAAGGCGCAGACCAAGTACCACAACTCGGTGCTGATCTTCAAGGACGGCGAAGCGACACCGATCCCCGACTATGCCGAGCTGGTCGGCATGGGCGAGACGCAGGGCTACGGCTACTGCCGCAGCCGCATGAGCGGCTACTCGGGCGTCACCTGGGACCGCGCGGTCGTCTGGCTCAAGGGCCAGAAGGCGTTCGTGGTGCTCGACCGCCTGGAGGCGCAGGAGACCAACGAGTACCAGCTCCGCTTGCTCTGGCACGGCGTCGGGCGGCCCACGCTGGACGGTGACGGCCTGCTGCTGGAACAGAAGGGCCCGGCCATGCGCATCGACGTCGGGCCAGGGCCGAAGCTGAAGGTGGTGGACGACGCCGACCTGGGCGCCAACTGGTCGGGCTATGCCCATGCCGACCCGGTGGTGCGCTCGCTGAACGCGGTGGCGCAGGTGCAACTGCAGAAGGGCCAGAGCTACCTGTTCGCCACGGTCATCCACGGTGACCCGAAGGGCGACGTCAAACCGTGGAAGATGAGCTACATCGCCGGGGCTGACGGCGTGATGCTCGCGACGCCGAACGGCCCGTTGGCCGTCGGCATGGGTCCGGTGGCGGCCGAGACGCCGGTCGGCGCGTTCAGCACCGATGCCAAGGCGATTGTCGTCGACGGTGACGGCGTGACCTTGCTCGGCGCCCGCGAAGCCGGGGCCGGTGGCACGCAGGTGCACAGCTCGCCCGAGCCGACCGACGTGGAGTTCCCGTTCCCCGACGCGGCCGGTGCCATGGCGCAGATCCCGACGCGGCCGGTGCCGACCAACCTGTCGGCCGGTGGCCAGGCCGCGCCCGGTCGCACCGTCTGGGAGCGGCAGCCGCAGCCGGACAGCCTGGTCGTCTCGGGCAATCGCGGTCTGCCCGGCGCGGTCAACCTGGGCGTCAAGCTGACCAGCGACCCGGCGCCGGCCAAAGCCAACGTGTTCAACGAGGGCGGGCCGAACTCCGCCGAGGCGCTCCTGGACGGCGACTGGGCCTCGAACACCGGCACCTCGGTCATGTACGATCCCGACCGGACGGTGACGCTGACGCTCGATCTGGGACGCCCGGTGGCGATCCAGCAGGTGCGCTGGCTGCAATGGTGGGCCACCAGCTCGTCGAAGAACACGCGCTACCTGCTGAAGAAGGCCACGGTGCTGCTCAGCAACGACGGCTTCCAGGCCGACCGCCGCCAGGTGGGCGAGGTGACCGATCCGGGTCCGCACCCGAACTTCGGTCAGCCGCTGCCGTACCGCGTGGCGGTGACGGGCCAGACGGCGCGCTACGTGCGCTGGGTGATCGAGCCGCAGAAGGGCTCGGCGGTCTACCTGTCGGAGCTGTTGGTGGACGGCAAGCTGCCCGAGGGCGGCGCGGCCGTGGCGCCTTACCACATCAGTCGCCTGGCGGCCGGCCGCCTGAGCGGTGGCGCGCAGGCCGACCTGGTGGTGGCCACCAAGGAAGGCTCACTGCTGGCCTTCAAGGCCGACGGCGCGCCGCTGTGGTCGGTCAGTTGCCCGGCGGCCATCAACGATGTGACCTGCGCCGACGTGGACGGCGACGGGCGTGACGAGGTGGTCATCGGCCGCCAGGACTTCAAGCTGACGCTGCTGTCGGCCGACGGCAAGGAGCGCTGGAGCCGCGAGCTGAAGTTCTACCGCCGCCCGCCGTACGTGAACGTGGTGCGCACCGGTGACCTGGACGGCGACGGCCGCCCCGAGATCATCGCCGGCGGCGAGAACTGGCGCTTCTACGCCTACAAAGCCGATGGCACCGAGCTGTGGAACTACGAGAGTGTCCACCCCTCGCGCAGTGGCGCGGTGGCCGACCTGGACGGCGACGGCAAGTGCGAGGTGCTCTGCGGCACGCACTACTACTGGTTCTCGACGCTGAAGCCCGACGGCACGCAGCTCTGGGGCTACCACTTCGGCCCGATCGCCTACGACGTGGCCACTGGCTCGTTCGACGGCAACCGGAAGCGTGGCGTGGTCATCGGCGGTGGTGACGGCTTCGTCCACTACCTGGACAGCGCCGGCAAGTCGCGGCTGAAGTACAACACCGGCGACGAGGTGCGCAAGGTGGCCTGCGCCGACCTGGACGGCTCGGGCAAGGACCAGATCATCGCCGGCTCGCTGAACTACAACGTCTACTGCTTCGGCGCCGACGGCAAGCGCCGCTGGCGGCAGGACGTGGGCGACGAGGTGACGGCGCTGACCACCATCAAGGGCCTGGCGGTGGTCGGCACGGCGGGCGGCAAGGTCTTCGCCTTCGACGCGGCGGGTAAGGCGGCCTCGGTGACCGAACTCGGCGCCGCGGTGGTCGATGTCCGCGCGTTCGGCGAGGACGTGGTGGTGGCGACGGCCGACGGGAAGGTGCGGCGGCTGGCGGTGAAGTAGGCGTCCGGTGAGGTCGGCTGAAGGTCACCGAACCGGGGCGATCGGGCCGCGGCTGTCAGCGGCTCGGTCGCTGTTGCGCCGTGCGGTTCGACACACCAGCCGGTCGCCGAGCTGAACCTGCCGCCGGCGCAGGTCGGCATAGATAGCGTGAACGTCGAAGTCGAACCGCCCGGCCGACTCTCAGCGTATCTGCCGGACTTCAGCGGCAATCGGGTCGTCGTCCATGGTGCCTAGACTCCCATCAGCTCTTCGGGCGTGCAGATGAGTGGCGCGGCGTGGCCCTGGGCCCAGTGTACCTCAGCTACACTGCGCATCAGTTGTGCGTTGGCCAAGTGTCGGCAGTTCCACGTCAGCAGGTAGTCCATGCCACTGGAACTCGGGGACGTG
>CAZHGD010000254.1:0-5518 GCA_964531735.1 uncultured Fimbriimonadaceae bacterium
GCTGGCCGAGAGTAGCCCGGCCAGCGGCGCCGGTCCGGCGCCGGTCGTCGCGCCGTCGGCCGAGCCGGCCAAGAGCGACTGGCTGCTGCTCTGGTGGCGTGGGTCGGTGTCGGAGCCCACCGACCAGCGTGCCTTGCAGCAGGTGGTAATCAAGGACGCCAACGGCCGCCTGTTCCGCGAGGTGCTGCGCTGCAAGGCCGAAGTGCTCGACGAGGTCATCGGGGCCCTGGAACGGCTCAAGGTCCGGCTGACCTGGCTGCGCCAGTACTTCGGCGGCTGGGCGGTGCGGGCGCCGGCCATGGACGACTACCTGCCTCGCGACGATGCCGAGCGCGAGTTCGTGCTGGTCGACGAAGAGAGCACCAGCCGCTGGGCCGCGATGAAGAACGCGCCGCTCAACCTGAAGCACGTGCGCCTCTATCGCGAGCTGATGGCCCAGGTCGGCCTCAAGCTGCCCGACGAGGATGACGACGGGCGACCGTACCTGCTGGTGGGCGGACTGCCGGTCAACCGGCGGAACCGGCAGACCGACTACAGCTACCTCGAGGAACTGGAGGGCGACATCTACGCCGCCATCGGCAACGCGCCCGACGGTCCCTACGCGCTCGACGTGATCGACTACCTGCAGAAGGAGGCCGAGGTGGCCAGCCGCCGCTTCGTCGACCTGCACCAGGAGGCCTCGGTGCTACTGCGGTTCGAGCCCGACATGGCCTACAACCAGGACTGCCGGTTCGGCGCCGACGTTGACCGCTGGGAGCTGATCTACGACCACGACGCCGAGGGCGTGGAGTTGTTCGAGAACCTGGTGACCACCACCAAGGCCGGCCACGACTTCGCCGACCGCGCCTGCGAGCTGCACACGGAGCCGGACAGCAAGATGCGGTCGGTGGTCTCGCTGGTCCACCACCGTGGCGGCATCGCCACACCGCTGATTGCCGGCTACGACGTGGACCGCATCCGGCGGGTGACGGTGAGCATCACGGAGAAGCAGTTCCCGCCGTTCATCGACGAGCGCATCAAGCCACCGGTGCCCCTGAAGATCATGGAGGAGGCGGCGCAGTTGCTGCTGGGCGGTCTGGTGCTCGGGCAGGACCGGGTCTTCCGAGTCGAAGGGAGCGGGCTCCGGCTTACCTACCAGGTGCAGGAGAACCAGGCCTACCGGGCGCTGCACAAGGACCTGCCGCTGGAGTTCGAGCAGGCCCGCGAGGATCTGGCGCGCGACGACTTCGTGCGCGACCAGCTCATCACCCGGATCCGAGCGCTGCAGGCGCCCGAAGAGGTGGGTGTCTCCGTGGTCAACCTGACCGCCGGTTTCCAGAACCTGAACTACCACTTGGTCAACCGGACGCCGCGGTGCGAAGCACAGCAGGTGGACGTCTGGGGCCAGTTGGGCCAGCCGGGCAACATCTATCTCAGCAATCTGAGCTACGAGAACGCGTTCGGCTACCTGGCCCGCTTCGTGGCTACCCACGGCTTCGATTGCGTGGTGGAGGTCGAGCACAACTACGCCAAGTGGTACCGGGTCGGTGAGCGCCTGGAGAACGGTTCGGCGGCCAACAATGCGGGCTTCTACTGCAAGCATGGGCCGGACTGCGCCACCTACATCGGGCGTGCGCTGCCGCCGTTCAACCAACGCTGTCCGCACTGCGACAACACGGGGCGGGTGAAGACAGGGCACTAGTGGGCCAACCGAGACGGGCGATCGGATTGGCGATCGGGTGGGTGACATGGTCGACTACTACGAGAACGGGAACGACGTACTGCAGATGCCGGCGGTGACCGGCAGCTTCCAGGCGCGCCAGGCCAGGCCGGCCGTGGTGGTGCTGCTGGTGGTGCTGTGCCTGGGCGCCTGTTGGCTGGCGACGGCCTATGGCCCGGCCGGGCCGCTGACGCCGGCCCGGCTGCGCGAGGCGATGGTGCTGATCCAGACCACCGACCGTGGTCAGCCGGTGTACAGCACGGGTTGGCTCTGCCGCCCGAACGTGGTGGTGGCAGCCGACTCGGCGGTGCGCACACCCGAGGGGCAGCCCCGCCAGGGCGTGGTGGTCTACGTCAACGGCGGGCGCGAGAAGTGCGCCATGCAGGGCACCAGTGGCCGCAACGACGTGGCTGTGGACGCCGGCCGAACGGTGCAGGAGAACGTCGGCGCGACGGTCTTCGCCATCCAGCCGCCGCGGCAGGCGATGCGGCCGCTGCTGGTCAACGCCGACCCGAACGCGGTCTGCCAGGGGATGCCGCTTCGCATCTGCGGCATGAACAAGGAGAACCAGGCCCTGAGCTTCGGTCCCGAGCGGGTGACGACCGTCGAGCGCGTGGAGAGCACCCACTTCGTCTACCTCAAGTTCCAGGGCCAGTTGATCCCGACCACGCTGGGCGCTGCCGCGGTGGACGCGCGCGACGGCCGGGTGGTCGGGTTCCTGGACCGTGCGCCGACCGGCGGGCAGGCGGCCGAACACCGGGCGGTGTCGGTGTCGCTGCTGCGGCCGGCGCTGGAGAAGCACGCCGTACCGCTGGCGCTGCAAGGGCAATAACGCCAGCGGACGGAGACGGAGCCGTCCGGAGGGAGGGGCACGATGGGTGCGGTGGTTCCCTGGCTGGTGGTCGGAGCAGCGCTGGTCTGGCTGGTCAAGCTGACGCGCGACGGGTGGCTGGAGTCGGGCGAGGTCAGCCGCCTGGCCGCCGGCGTGCGCTTGGTGGCGGACGACACCATCTCGCTCAAGCAGCTCGTCAACGCCTTTCTGGAGGCCAACCAGAAAGAGGTCCGGCCGGTTGGCAAGACGCGTCTGGAAGAGCAGGCGGCTGGCGAAGGCGAGATCCTCCAGCAGTGTCTCGACCGGGCCTGGCGCCTGTGCCAGCGCGGTTGGGCCGCGGAGGGCTCGCCGCTGCTCGGGGGCAGCCTCGAGCCCTGGCAGAACGCGGTGGTCGACCGGCTGCGGAGCCGGCCGGACGGGATCGTGTTGACCGCGCTGGCCATGACCGTGTTCGGCCTCATGGCCACGCTGTACCTGCTGTCGTGTGGCCTGGCGCCGCAGGCGGCCGACACAGCGGCCAAAGCGGCGTCGGCCGCGCCCAGCTTGGCCGCGCAGGCCGGGACCGCCAGCCTGGCGGCGGTCAACAGCCTGTCGGGCATGTGGAAAGCGTTCCTGCCCACCTTCGCCGGGATTCTGTTCGGCCTGTGGGTGCGCCACTTGGCGCTCGGTGCCATCGGCCACTGGGACCAGGCCACCTCGGCGCTCGACGGCGCCGTCGTCCAGTTGGTCGCCTTGGCGCGGCGGGCGGGCGATATGGGCGCGGCGGCCAACAAGCTCGTGTCGGCGGCCGAGAGCCTGCGCAGCGGCGCCGCGCCGCTCCAGACGGTGATCCAGGGGCTGCAGCAAGCGGTCAGCGGCCTGGACTCCAACCGCATGGTGGCGGCCGCCGACGAGTTGACCCGAAGCACTCAGGCCCTGGCGGACACCACCGCCGGGTTCGGCCCCAAAGCCAAGGACCTCAATGACGCAGCCAAGGCTGTCTCGGCCTCGACCGGTGGCCTGGCGAAGGCCGCCGACAAGGCGGCGGCGCGGCTGAGCGATGCGAGCAATGCGTTGGAGCCGTTGCTCGAGGTGGCCGAGCCGATCCGCCTCTCGGTCAGTGGCCTGTATGCCGCCGCCGGCACGCTGGGCGAGCGCCTGGACGGCTTCACGCGCGTGGTGGACGGCAAGCTGAGTCCGGCGCTGACCGATCTGGCCGGTGCGCATGTGCCGATGGCGGCACGGATCGGCGAGGCCGGGGCGACCTTGGAGGCGGCGGCCGGCACGCTCGACCGCGTGGCCACTAGCCTCGCCGACGCGCAGGCCCAGTCGAAGCAGGCCATCGAGAAGCTGGCCGACAGCCTGAGCGAGTCCACCGCTCAGCAACAGCGCGCCTTCGCCGACCTGCAACTGGTCATGGACGATGCGCTGGCCGGCCAGCGCCAGTTCCAGGACGCCGCAGTGCAGGCGATCCATGCCCAGTTGGCCGAAGCGCCGCCGGTGGTGGAGGAGTTGACCGCCGTGGCCGCGGGGCTGCGCGAGCAGCTCCAGGGCATGTCGGACGGCGCGGCGGCGGTGCAGGAGGCCGTCGCCGCCGCGGCGGCCGCCACGGCCGGCCAGCAAGCGCAACTCACCGCGCTGCACCAGGCGGTGCAGCAGATGGCGTCGGCGGCGACGACCATGCAGCAGGCGGCCAGCCGACCCGAGTCGGGCCGAGGCATGGCCCCGCTGAAGGGCGCGCTGGAGGACATTGGCAAGCAGCTCCGCGAGCTCAACCAGCAGCAGGCGCGGGTGGCCAAGCTGCTCGAGGCGAGCGCGGCCCGTGGCCGCGGCGAGGACGAGGACGAGGACCAGGTGCCGGTTTGGCAGCAGCACGCGCAGCGCTATGGCGTCACCGCGCTCCGGGTGCTGGGCTGGGCGGTGATGGTGGTGGCCGGCTCGGTGGTCATCGGGCTGGGCATCGACTATGGCCTGGTGCCGAGTTGGGCTGCCTCGCTGCTGCGCAGCATGCCTTGGAACTTCTGAGGACGAGGGAGGCCGTGCCATGTTGATGCCACCGCGGATCGGCCGGAACGGCGCCGCCGGCGTGACGCTCAACCCGTTCGTCGTCCTGTGCGACATCACCGTGTCGGTCATCCTCTGTTTGGCGGTGACCATGGTCTTCCAGGCGGCGCAGGCCAAAGTGCCAGTGGAGACCAGCACGTCGGTCGAGGAGAGCCTGCGGCTGTTCTCGGCCGGCAGCGGGCCCGCCTCCGGGCGGCTGCGGCCGGGCGCGGCCGCCGCGCGGCCGTGGCAGGTGCTGCCCGGACTGGACACGGTGCTGGTCCGCCTGCAAGCCGATGAGCTGTTCGAGTGGTCGAAGTCCGAGCCCAAACCGAAGGCGGTGCAGTGCTTCAATGAGCTGATCGAGCCGTTGGGCGCCTTGCTGGACGCGCGCCAGGCGGGCAACGGCCGGATCCTCGAGGTGCAGATTCAGGGGCACACGTCGTTCGAGCCGCGGGACAACACACCGGACTCGTACGGGCGCTGCTACGAGCTGGCGCAGGAGCGGGCCGAGCGAGTGCGCCAACATCTGGTGCGGCCGGACACACGCCTGTGGCAGCACCGCCACTTGTTCGCCACCGCCGCGTATGCCTGGCACCGGCCGGCCAGACGCGAGGTGTACCTGGCGAGTAACCGCGATGTCTCGTGCAACCGGCGTATCGACATCCGCATCTTGTTCCATAACCCCAACCTGCCGGAGAGCGAACAGACGGTGATCCGGCCCATGGACGAGAAGTGCGAGCAGCACTGAGTCGCAACCTGGACCGCCCGGGCTCAGGGCGGGTGGGAGAGCGATGAGCAACTGGTCAGTGGTCACCAAGCTGCCGACCGCCGTCGACTATCCTGAGTCGGCGGCAGCCTGGGAGTGGGTCGAGCTCCGCGAGCGCTACCTCGCGCGGCCCTGGGCGTTGGCCGACCGCGAGCTGCTGGTGGCCAGCGCGCTGGCCACCAGGGCGGCGCTGACG
>CAZHGD010000255.1:0-5460 GCA_964531735.1 uncultured Fimbriimonadaceae bacterium
CCCGAGCCGGTCGAGGCCACGCCGGTGCGCCGCCCGGTACCGCCCGTCCCGCCGCCACCACGCCCGGCCACGCCGGTGGCCCAGGTGCCGCTGCCGCCCGCCGGCGGCGACGCCGACGACCACACGCTGCCACCAGATGAGCCGCTAACGCTCGAAGCGGTGCGCTCGCGCCAGAGCCTGTTCCTGGCGCGCATGCGCGAGGGCTGGATGCCGCTCACCGCACACCTGGTCCATGGCGAGGTGGTGGGCGTCGAGCAGAACACCATTGTCTACGGCTTCCACGGCTGGGAAGCCTCGATGAACTTGTGCCTGATGCCGGAGCGCAAGCGTATCATCGAAGCCGTCTGGCAGCGACTGCTCGGACGACCGGTCGCCTTCCGCGGTGAGTTGGTCAACGAGCGGCCCGACGACGAGCCGGCCGACGCCGTGGAGGACCTGGACCAGGCCGTGGCGCTGGCCAAGTCCACCTTCCCCGAATCGCGCGAGATCGATAGCTGAGCAGGCGCCCCAGCGGCGCCGAAGGAGGACACGACCATGATGGGCAACCTGGGCGGGCTGATGCGCCAGATGAGCCAGATGCAGCAGCGCGCCGAGCAGCTCAAAGAGGAACTGGCGGCCAAGCGCGTCGCGGCGTCGGCCGGCGGCCTGGTCGACTGCGTCGTCGATGGCACGGGTAAGCTGGTGTCGATCCGCCTCGACGGCAGCAAGCTCGGGCTCGACGAGGAGACCACCGAGGTTCTGCAGGACGCGATTGAGGCGGCGCTCAAGGAAGCGGCCCAGCAGGCCGAGTCCGAAGCGCAGGCCATGTTCAGCCAGTTGACCGGTGGGCTGAAGCTGCCGCCGGGCCTGGGGCTCTGATGACCGGCTTCCCGCGCTCGGTGGCGCGGTTGGTCGACGCGGTGGAGCAGTTGCCCGGCGTCGGGCCGAAGTCGGCCCAGCGCTTGGCGCTCTGGCTGCTGCGCGAGCCGCAGGAGCGCATGGCCAGCCTGGCCCAGGCACTGCTGGAGGCGATCGACAACGTCCGCCTCTGCCCGGTCTGCGGCTACTTCGCCGAAGGCGAGCGCTGCAGTCTGTGCAATGATCCGCGGCGCCGCGACGAGGTCATCTGCGTGGTCGCCGACGCGCGCGACCTGATGGCGATCGAGGGCACGGGCTGGTTCGACGGGCGCTACCATCTGCTCGGTGGCCTGCTCTCGCCGATGGACGGCATCGGGCCCGATGACCTCGCCATCGGGCCGCTCTTGACACGGCTGGACGGTGCTACAATAGACGAGGTCATCCTCGCCTTGAGCCCTACGCCCGAGGGTGACACGACGGCCAGCTATCTGGCACGTCTGCTGCGATCGCGCGGTGTGCGGGTGACGCGACCGGCGCTGGGTCTCCCGGTCGGTGGCGACTTGACCTACGCCGATCAGGTGACCATCGAGCAGGCGCTGGCCGGTCGACGCGAGCTGTAACAAGGAGACGACGGTGGACGAGAGCCGCAACGGGCACGTTTACGATTGGCGCGAGAAGGTCGGCCTGGCGCAGATGCTGCGCGGCGGCGTGATCATGGATGTGGTCACGGCCGAGCACGCCAAGATCGCCGAGGACGCCGGCGCCTGCGCCGTCATGGCGCTCGAGCGGGTTCCGGCGGACATCCGCGCGCATGGCGGCGTGGCCCGCATGAGCGACCCCGACATGATCCAGGCGATCATCGAGGCGGTCAGCATTCCGGTCATGGCCAAGTGCCGGATCGGCCATTTCGCCGAGGCCCAGATCCTGCAGGAGCTCGGGGTCGACTTCATCGATGAGAGCGAAGTGCTGACGCCGGCCGACGAGATGTACCACGTCAACAAGCACGCCTTCAAGGTGCCGTTCGTCTGTGGCTGCCGCGACCTGGGCGAAGCCCTCCGCCGCATCGGCGAAGGCGCCGCGATGATCCGCACCAAAGGCGAGGCCGGCAGCGGCAACGTGGTCGAAGCCGTGCGCCACATGCGCACGGTCATGGACGGCATCCGCCGGTTGACCACGCTGGCGCCGGAGCAGTTGATGACCGAGGCCAAGAACCTCGGCGCGCCGTACGAGATCATCAAAGAGATCGCCGCCACGGGCAAACTGCCGGTGCCGAACTTCTCGGCCGGTGGCATCGCCACGCCGGCCGACGCCTCGCTGATGCGCCAACTCGGCGCCGAGGCCGTGTTCGTCGGTTCGGGCATCTTCAAGTCGGGTGACCCGGCCAGTCGCGCCAAGGCGATTGTCGAGGCCTGCACCTACTATGACGATGCGAAGAAGGTGCTCGAAGTGAGCCGCAGCCTCGGTGAGGCGATGGTCGGCATCAACATCAGCGACATCCCGGAGGGCGAGCGGCTGGCCACGCGAGGGTGGTAGCGCGATGACGCTGAAGTGGCGGCTTCCAGACAGAACGCCATGGTGGCTCTGGTGGGTCGGCGGCTTGGTGTTGGTGGTCATGTTCTGGGGCCAACCGCGCGCATTCGCCGACCTGGTCGGCTATGGCGTGGCGCTCTATCTCCTGGCCAACGTGTTCTCACGCTACTCCCCTGATGAGATCCGTCGTTGGATCGACAACATGCGCATCAAGGGGCCCGGAGGAACCGAGGTCTACAGCCCCAAGGACGAGGAGCACGACACCAGCGAGGCTTTGGCGGCGATTGCGGCTGCCGAAGCCTCGGCACAGCAGGCGCGCCTGACGGGCCAAGAGGAACCGCCTGAGACCATATCGGGGACGAGGTGACGACGATGACGGTGAACGAGGATCCGCGAGGGGCCGTGGAGCGGTCCTACAGGGAGCTGCGGGACGCGCTTCGCGAGTTGGCGGCGCTCCACGGTGTCGACGTGCAGAGCGACTATCGGGCGATGTACGAACTCACCCGCCGCGGTGAGGTGACGGCCGAGCTGTTCGAAGCCTATGAGCGGCTGCGCCTGGTCTACGCCGCCATCACCGGCCTCAGCGCGGCGCCGGCACCCGAGGCGGCCGATGCGTTCGTCGCAGCCGTCCAGAAAACCAGCCACGTTCTCAGCCGCTTGGCTGACCGTCGAAGGGCTGCCTAGCTCCACCATGACCATCGGCGTCCTCGCCCTGCAAGGCGACTTCAAAGAACACCTCGACATGCTCACGGCGCTCGGCGTCGATGCGCGCAACGTGCGCACCGCCGAGGAAGTGGCGGCGTGCGACGGGCTGGTCATGCCGGGGGGCGAGAGCACGACCATCGGCAAGCTGCTGCAGCGGTTCGCGGTGGCCCCGGCCATCGGCGCGCTGCACGCCGCGGGCAAGCCTATCTACGGCACCTGCGCCGGCGCCATTCTGCTGTCCACCAACGTCGTGGAGCAGAACGTACACAACCTGGGCCTGCTCGACGCGACCATCAGCCGCAATGCCTACGGCCGTCAGATCGACAGCTTCGAAGCCGATCTGACGGTCACCGGGCTGAATGGCGAGCCGTTCCGCGCGGTGTTCATCCGCGCGCCGCGGTTCCGCTGCGTCGGCACCGGCGTCGAGGTCCTGGCGGCCATTGGTGATGAACCGGTGTTCGTGCGGCAAGGCAATCTGCTCGCTTCGACCTTCCACCCCGAGCTGACCGACGACGGCCGCATCCACCAGATGGTGGTCGACCTGGCCCGCGCGGCGCGCTGAGCCTTACCAGCGCGCGTTGCGCTCGGAACGGTAGCGCAGCCAGATGGCGGTGCTGTTCATCAGCAGCAGCACCACTAGCAGGACCACGATGGCGGCCGCAGCCAGGTTCTGGAACTCCTTCTGCGGTCGCGCGGCCCAGTTGTAGATCTGGATGGGCAGGGCACTGAACTCGTCGGTCAGCTTCGCCGGCACGAAGCGCACGTAGGTCAGCGCGCCCATCATGATCAGCGGGCCGGTCTCGCCGATGGCGCGCGACATGGCCAGGATGACGCTGGTCACGATGCCCGGCACCGCGGCCGGCAACACGTGATGGTAGATGGTCTGCCAGCGCGTGGCACCGAGCGCGTAGGCCGCTTGCCGTAGCGAGGTGGGCACGGCGCGGATCGCCTCGCGCGACGCAATGATCACCACCGGCAGCACCAACAGGGCCAACGTCAGCCCGCCGGCGAGCACACTGCGGCCCATCTGCAAGCCGCGCACGAACAGCGCCAGACCCAACATGCCGAAGACGATGGACGGCACTCCGGCCAGGTTGGCGATGTTGATCTCGACAATGGTGCTCAGACGGCCTTTGGGCGCGTACTCCTCCAGGTAGACCGCCGCCGCCACGCCGAGGGGTACCACCACCGCGGCCGTCAGCGCCATGATCCAGGCCGTGCCGAACAGGGCCGACTTGATGCCGGCCTCGGCCGGGCGGCTCGACGGGTAGCTGGTCAGCAGGCTCCAGCGCAGGTGCGGCCACCCTTGCCAGAGTACCGAGACCAGCAGCACCACCAGGAGCAGCAGCGCGACCGCGATCATGCCGGCACACAGCCATCCGAAAGCCACCTCGGCCCGCCGACGCCGGCGCACCAGCGCGCCCTCGGGCCACAGACTCGCCGCGGTCTCGGTCATTCGTACTCCTCGCGGAACCGCTTCAAAATGAGGTGCGCGGCGACGTTCAGCCCCAGGGTGATGACGAACAGCAGCGCGCCGACGGCGAACAGGGTCAGGTAGCCGACCGAGCCGGCGGGCGTATCGCCCATGCTGACCTGCACCATGTAGGCCGTCATGGTCTGGATGCTGGTCAGCGGATTGAGCGTCAGTTTGGGCGTGGAGCCGGCAGCCAGCGTCACCGCCATGGTCTCGCCGATGGCGCGAGACAGAGCCAGGACGAACGACGCCACCACCCCCGACAGGGCAGCCGGCAGCACGACCCGCGTCGACACCTCCATCCGGGTGGCGCCGACAGCGTAAGCCCCCAGCCGAATGCCGGCCGGCACCGCATGGAAGGCATCGTCGCAGAGCGAGGCGACGGTCGGCAGCACCATGATGCCGACCACCACCGCGGCGCTGGCGGCGTTGAACATGTCGGTCTGCGGCAGGATCGCCCGCAGTGCCGGGGTCACCGTGGCCACCGCGAAGTAGCCATAGACGACGGTCGGGATGCCGGCCAGGACCTCGATCGCCGGCTTGAGCAGGTCGCGGACCCGGCTCGTGGCGTATTCACTGAGGTAGATCGCGCTGCCGATGCCGAACGGCACGGCGATCACACACGACAGCACCACCACCAGCGCCGTGCCCGTCAGCAGCGGCAGCACGCCGAAGGCCGGCGGCTCGTACAGCGGCGCCCAGCGCGTGCCGAGCAAGAACTCGCGGACCGAGACGCTGTGGCAGAACAGCACGGTCTCGCGGGCCAGCACCACCACGATGCCCACTGTGACCACGACCGAGAACAGCGCACTGGCCGCCAACCCGCCACCGATCACGCGCTCAGTGAGCCGCATCGACCTGGGCCTGGCCATGGGGTCGCTCTGGACCATCGGCTTATCCTCCCGACACGCCCG
>CAZHGD010000256.1:0-3902 GCA_964531735.1 uncultured Fimbriimonadaceae bacterium
ACCATCCGTCCGCGGAGCCGCGCGTGACCGGTACGGTTATCGATGAACAGGTCCTGAGCCGGGAACCGGCGCGGTGTGCAAATTGGTTGCAGGGACCAGAGGTCCAAGGAGACGTTCATGCCGCACGTCATCGACGCGGATTTGTGTATCGAATGTGGCCTGTGTGCCGATGCTTGCCCGAATGAGGCGATCAGCGAGGGCGACGCCACCTACGTGATCGACGCCAGCAAGTGCAATGATTGCGGTTCCTGCGCGGACGAGTGCCCCGAAGGCGCCCCCGCCCCGGCGTAACCGTTCGGCGCCTGAGCGCCGAAGAAGCCGACGCCACCGCGGCCTGTTCCGTCAGCGGACCGGGTCACCGCCGGTGGCGTTCTGCTTGGTTGCCATTCACCCAGGACAGCCGGCCGGCCCGACACGTGTCGGGCCAGCCGGCTGTGGCGCAGATCGCGCCCGGAAGGCTACTGTTGCGGGCCGCTCAGCCCTTGGTGACTTCGACGTTCTCGACCACGGCGGTCGTGACGGCGTCGTTGTTGTGCGAGGTGACGGCCACGCCCACCTGGACGTCCTTGCCCATCTGGATGGTCGTCTCGCCGAACTTGGTCCAGTCCTTGCCGTCCTTCGACACGAAGGCGGTGAACACGTCGCCCTTGCGCTGTACCTTCACCCAGTACGGCGCGTTGGCTTCCTGCGGGCTGGCGTTGGCCGCCTCGCCGCCATCGCTCTCGCGGTACTGGAAGTCGGCGCCGCTACCCGGCGTCACGCACATGAAGGCATAGCGCGACTCCGCCTTGGTGCTGCTGCGGAACATGATACCGGCCTTGGCCCACTCGTTCGTGTTCTCGAGGCTGACGACGCGGCAGACCGCCGTGGCGTCGCCCGAGACCGGCTGCGACACGTAGTGGAACGCGTCGGCCGTGCCCCAGATGTCATCACCCGAGGCCTTGATGGTCCACTTGCCGTCCTTCACCTCGGCCGAGCCCTTGGTGTTGACACTGCCGACGTCCTGGGCCTTCCACGGCGCCGGCAGGTCGGCCGCCAGGGCCAGCGCGGCCAGACCCAGCAGCAGCGGCAGCGAAGCCAGTCGGACGCGATACCTGATCATTGTCGGAACCTCCGCGACCGCCGCAGTCAGGCGGTCGGCGCCATGGTTCGACGGCTCGGCCCGGCCTCCTGCCCGCCGCCGCTGGCCAACGCCGCGCCGACCAGGCACAATAGCCACCAGGCGGGGCAGGTGCCATGGATCTGCGACTGGACCGCGAGTTGGCCATGATTCGGAAGCTGACGCTCGACATGGTGGCGACCGTCACCGCACCCGAAGCCGAGCGGGTGCTGCCCGGCGGGGCCAACAACCTGCGCTGGCAGGCGGGCCACATCCTGTGGAGCAGCGAGTGGCTGGTCTTCGGTCTGGCGGAGCTGCCGCTACCCGAGGCCGGGGCGATGGCCGAGTGCTTCGGTCAAGGCACCTCGGCCGCTGCCTTCACGGCCGCGACGCCCACGTGGGACGACCTGCGCGCCGCCCTGGCCGCCTCGGGTGAGGCCCTGCGGGCCCACCTTGGCGCTGCCGACCTGACCGCGCCGTTGGCGCACACCATGGTCTCCGAGGAGCACCTGATCGACGTGCGCACCGTTGGCGACGCCGGCTACTTCGCCGTCGGGCACGAGGCCTACCATGTCGGCCAGATCGGCCTGATGCGGCGACTGCTGGCCTGAGCCGTCAGTTCGCCGGCAGTTCCTTGGCGGCCACGTCATCGAACCATACCCGGCCCGTGTGCCTGCGGAACAGCAGGTAGAGCCGCAGCGAGCGGATCGGCTGGCGCGGGTCGAGCTGCAAGGTGGCCTGCTGCCAGTCATGCGTACCCACGGCGAACGGCGCGAAGCGGCCGTTGTACACCGAGCCGTCCGCATAGGTGGCGTCCACGTAGATGGCGTAGTGGGCATCGGGCTGTCCGCCGACGCCGACCGCCCGGCTCCAGGCCGTGATCTGGAGCGGCCGCGCGGCCCTCTGTTGCAGCTCCAGTTGCTGCACCGCGCCAGCCAGTTCGTCCTCACCCGTGGCCGACGCCGCCAGCGCGCGGCGACCGCTGTGGACCGTCGCCGGCTCAATGGCGAAGCCGCGGCCGTAGGGCTCCCAGCCCATCACTTTCGGGCGCAGCGGTGCAGTCACTGGCGGCAGAGCCCACGGCGCGGCGGCCAGTTGCGCCTGGCGGAGCCGCTCCAGTGGCGCGCGGCGTTCGGCCAGGACCAGCGTGCTGGCGATCTCCACCTGCGGCACCGAGTAGATCGTCTCGGCGCCGTCGGCGCGCCCGGTCAGCCACTCCGGCGGCCGGTCGGGCGCCATGGCGAGGCACTCGCGCGGCGGACCGGCGACGCGCACGGCCACGTGTTTGGCCGGCACCACCGTCAGCCGCGTCTCGCTGTGCGGTACGCGCACGTGCTCGAAGCCCGGGTTGGCGACCAGATTGCCGGGCTCGGTCGGGCTGCCTTCGGGCGCCTTGTCGCGCACGCGGATCAGGTACTCGCCGCGCTGCGCTTTCAAATCGGGCGACAGGTCATCGGCGCTGAACGTGCGGCCACCGTCGGTGGAGAACCACGAGCCGCCGCCCTTGACGCTGGTGTCGATGCCGATCTGCCACCAGTGATTCAGATCGAGCGGGCCTTCGGCGCGGATGTCGATCCGCATCTCGGGCGCCAGCAACGCGCGGGTCAGCGGCAGTTCGTGCCAGCCTTGCCGCTGGCCGCCTTGCGCCGACAGCCGGCCGGCCGGCTGGTCGTTGATGGTCACCACCAGGTCGGCTTGGCAACCGGCCGTCGCGGAGGCCATGAGCATCAGCACCGGCTCGTTCACACGGCTGGGATCCGGCAGGCGCAGGACCTTGCGGATGGCCACGGGTTGCCCCGCGAAGAACACGCGCGCGCCCCAGTTGCCCTGGTCGGTGGCATAGACGCCCGGGCGCTCCACCTCGTAGCGGAAGTCGTAGTTGACCAGATGGATGCTCTGCAAGCCGAGTTCGGGCTCGCGCCGGACGTTCACCGTCACCTGGCCGGGCTCGGGCAACTGCACCTCGGGTCGCAGCAGCGCCCGCAGTTTGTCGGCCGGCAGGGACTCGACGCCGCCGGGCAGGTAGCCGACCTGGCCCTGGCCGAGCTGAGCGCCATCTTCGGCCTCGGCACTGCACAAGACCACGGCGTGCAGCCGGCCGCGCTCGCCGGCGTCGGCATGGATCGTCACCGTGACCGGGTCGCCGGTGGCCAGGTCGAACGGCGGCGTGGAGAACCAGTGCCGCTGATCGTCCTCGGAGTCGAGTTGGCCGCTGAACACCTCGCGGGCGCCGACGCGGACGGTGAAGCTGGATGTCCCGTCGCTCTCGTCGGTGAGTTGCAGATGCGCGCGGTAGCGTCCAGGCGGCTGGTCACTGACCCAGACCGCGCGGCCGACCTTCTCCTTGACGCGGATGGTCGCCGGGCCCTCGGGCTCGCAGCCGTCGAGCGTCCACGACTGCACCGGACGGCTGACCAGCCGCAGCGCGGCCAGCAGGCGCTTGGCCGACGCGGCCGGTGATGGTCGACCGAGGGGATCGACCGCCGCGAACTCGCCGCCGATGATCGCGCGCCCGCCCTGCTCCACGAAGCGCAGCAGGCCGGCGGCCGTCGGCTCGTCGATCACGCTGACGTTGGGCAGTATCAGCGTTCGCACGCCGCGGAGACCGTCCGGGGCGACGGCGTCGGGACTGCCGACCACCTCGTAGGGCAGACCGGCGGCGGTCAACCGGGCCGCCAACTCGGTCAGGTTCTGGCGGCGATGATCCTGCCAGGTGGTGGCGCTGGAGTAGAACAGCGCCACGGGGCTGCCGGGTTGCGCCTGGCGGTAGAGCTCGTCGGTCGCGTGGATGAACCGGTAGGAC